>CAKQSF010000039.1 GCA_934272845.1 uncultured Prevotella sp. | reverse complement strand
GACAGCGTTCACGTGAACATCTATGCAGAGAACTGCCAAGGGAGCGTGAGAGAGAACGTGGCCGACGGAGCATCGAACTTCACACTGACGAGCGAATGGAAGCGATACTGGGTACACTGGCGTATAGACCCTTATACGGGTGATGGCGAAACTGTGTTACCTCAGTCGGTACTGCTGCGAGCTGTTGACGGCTGTGAGGCTTGGGTGGCTAAGCCGAAGTTGGAGGAAGGTGCGCTAATGACGGAGTACACAGAGAAAAAGACCGACCTCATAGATAAGTCGACAGCCAAGGCCGCAGGACTGGAAATCACGGCAGATGGTGTGGAGCTGTATGGCGACAAGGTGAAGGTGAAGAACAACGGCAAGACGGCCGCAATGTTCACAGACGGAAAGCTCAATGCCGACTTGATAGATGCAGATACTATCAATGTGCACCATGTATGGGCAAAGGATGAAAATAACCAAAACACCCTTGCGCACTTTGGTAACTACGGTATTGATGAAGCAAAAGATGAGAAAGGTAGGTCGTGCCCATTGTGGGTAGGCTCTTCCACTGCATCAAGTTCGCCATTCCGTGTTAGTAAGGACGGCTATATGTATGCGGAAAAAGGCGCTTTTGGCATACGATACTTCGAGGACGAAGAGAGCGGAGAGCAGAGGGCATACGGACGTTTTGAGATAACGGCAAACGGAATAGAAACAGGAGAAGTGTTCAAAGAAGACTCCATGTCGCTCACGGACACACGGTTTCATCTGATAAAGCAAAAAGGCAACAATGAAAAATTGTCGAACGACGCTATATTTCTCGATTCGCATGGTGACACGCTTCCTGCGTCTGGTTTGGGTAGTCTCCTTAAAGCAAAAGTGAGAGTAGACGCGGCAGGCAAGCTATCTAATATAAGTAACGTCTGCTATTACGCAAATGCAAAAAATGGTTTGCAAAATTACGCCCTATACGGAAGCGGAGATATATCCCTTAATGGCGGTGTGTACGCATATAAGGCGACGATGGTAAACCTAAAGACGAAGAACGTGTTCCTCGACAACACAGGATCAATAGGAGTGACTACCTATAACGAACCGCAAACGATAGATTCGCTTACACTGCTGGTAAACTCGCAGAACGGACTTGCACTAACACTGCCAACGTTAGGGACGATAGAACAGATGTTGTTTGGCGTATATTCTGCACGGAGTAAGTTCTGCGTAAGGCTGACTATCATCATGGATGTTGGCAGTACGAGTATCAATCTAAGAGGAAGATGTTTGGCTAAAGACCAAGCTGGTGTGGCGCAATGGAATCATGCTGATTTTCCGCTTATGTTTAACTGGAACGGAAACTACGCCTCTGATTTCAACATGGCGGAAGGTGATTCTTGTGAGTTCTTACTGACGTATGACCCCAACAAGAACTATAAAGCTGGTATTTTCGAGCAGCCGTATATCGCAAGAATTATTAATTTGCAGGATTAATATTAATCAAAATAGTATAGCTATATGAAGAAAATCGTTAAAGGTAATGACTTCACGCTGCGAATTCCAGTGATGAAGATGGTGGAGGGGCAAGCGAAGGCTTTCCCCTTGCCAGCCTGTACCGATGTAGTGGTGCAGGTATGTAATCAATTCAAGCGCATCCCTCTTGCGTTTGAGATTGATGTCAAGGAGGATAATGTTCTCCTTGCAAAAGTAGAGGGTGATAAGATGAGCCTCGGTACGTATGCTATCGAGGTCAAGGGCAAAATCTTTGGCAACGACTGGCGAAGCAACGAATACCCTCAGTTTGCCATCGTGTCAAACAACGCCGATGCTGATACTGAGTTTGGAACTACCGATGAGGGCGACAACAGCGTGGAGATGGATACCGCTATGGTCATCCTCCCTCCTACCGTGGAATTGTCAGACCTCATTTCAGACACAAATGAGGCGTTAGGAAAGGTTGATGATGCGGTAAGTAAGACAGATGAAGCCGTAAAAAAAGCCAACGATGCCGTAAGTCAGGTAAACGAAGCTCTGGAAAAAGTTCAAAACGTAGATATTGA
>CAKQSF010000038.1 GCA_934272845.1 uncultured Prevotella sp. | reverse complement strand
TTAAAAATAACAACCATATTTCTGACTTATTATCTATAAAATATTGAGTAATAATCGGTTGTAAATACAAGTATTGTAAATCTTTGACCTCAATAGATATTCCTGATAGTGTTACAAGTATCGGAGATTTTCCGTTTTTGGGATGTGATTCTTTGTCACCAGCAGTAAGAGAGAAATTAATCAAGCGTTTTGGTAAGGATATATTCAGATGATCATAATTCAATCCAAGCGAAGGAAGCCTGAGAATATTCTAAAGGAATATCCTGACGCTATAATAGCAGATGTAACAAGTCAAGCGAAAGATGGGCTTGTGAAACTCAGTCCGTTCTATCCGCATGGGGGAATACCTGTGCCGTTTAGTGATGGCGTTACTGCAATGTGTGTGGAAGCGGTATGGCAAGGACTAAAAGTGTTTGAAATGGCAGACGTGGACGTGGAGATGTTTCGGAACGGGACAATGAAGAACCTAAAGCGAACCGTTAGGCGATTCGGTAAACCCTTAGGGCACCGTAAAGGAGTTAACGGCACGGAACTGTTAGGGTATATAGAGGCGCGGAAACAGATATATCTGCCAACGTATAGGTGGGTGTTAGAGAATAAGGTGCAGCACATAATAGAACGTCTAAGAGAGGCTAGCAAGACAAAGACGATAGTCTTGTTAGACTATGAGACAAACTGTGACGTGGATAATCCGAATAAACCATTATCGCACGCTTATCTCGTTAAGGCATACGCAGAGGGATTGTACCCTTATGAAAAATAGAACCACATATAAAAAACATAGAGACAATGAATAAAAGAAGTAATTGGGAGGAGTTTAAGCAACTCCTTGAACAGCATAACATCACGACGTTGTATCATTTTACAGATCGTGACAACCTTGAGAATATAATAAAGAATGGCGGTCTTTACTCATGGAAAGATTGTGAGGAGCGTGGCATCATGATACCCAAACCAGGAGGAGGCGGACAAGGTTCAACGTCGTGGTCGCTTGATGAACGTGACGGACTGGAGAGGTATGTGCGTCTCAGTTTCACACGCCAACACCCTATGATGTATGTGGCGATGAATGAGGACCGAATTTCTAATCCTGTAATATTAGAAATAGACCCAGAGGTGATATATGACGAAAATACCCGATATGCCGATATGAACGCTACACGTAATGGCGCAAATGTAGGAGGAGGCTTGTCTGACTTCCAACAGATACACTTCAATACCGTAAAGGCACGTAATCATTTTGACCTTAACGCAGACGAACAGCCGTACTATCAGGCGGAGGTGTTGGTGAAGAACCATATACCGTTGCAGTATATAAAGAATATAGGCAACTTTGGTATTCCTATACCAAGTCAGCCACAGCAGTTGCAGAGTAAGAACGCTTATACCGCACGAGTAGACCGTGAGCACCCTACAGCCTTCGTGTTCCTTGTAGACCAAAGCGTCTCTATGCGTAGACTAACAACATTCAACGGTGAGGATATGACATTATCAGAGGCTGTGGCACGTATTGTCAATGCGCAGATAAACGAACTGGTAGAGCGTTGTGTGAAGAGCAACGAGACACGCCATTACTTCGACATCGCCATGATAGGATATGGCGATGAGGCGTACAGCGCATGGAACGGTGCGTTAGAAGGTAGGGACTTCGTGTCGCCAGAAGAGATACGTAACAATGCCTATAAGGTAATTACAGTAAGGGAAGAGAAACGAACGAGAAAGGGGTTGGTGACAAAAGAAGTAGAGAAGAAACAATGGATGGAAGCACGCCATGACGGGCACTGTACCAGAATGAATAAGGCATTCAAGAGGGCAGAAGGACTGTTGGTGACGTGGCTAAAAGAACATGAAGGCAAAGACTGTTATCCACCAACCATTATCAATATAACCGATGGAGAGTATAATGGGACGACACATAGCGAGATGCAGCAACTCGCCAATCAGTTGAAGTCAATGTTTACAAATGATGGTAATGTATTGTTGTTTAACATACATATAGTGCCAGGCAACGTTGAGGCAATAGCATTCCCAGCAAGCACAACAGAACTTAGCGGCAATGGCTATGGCGAGCGTCTATATAATATGTCAAGCCTCTTGCCACTAAACTATAATGAACAGATACGCTCCATGTTTGGCGATGATAAGAAGGCAGACATACGTTATCATGCTATGGGCGTGAACACGGGTATGGAACGCTTGGTGAAGATGATGAGAATCGGTACACTGTCAAGTATGTTGGCGGTACAATAATGTAAGGACTATGAGTAAAAGCGTAAGCATAGCGAAGTTTAATGACCACGTGGTGAACGAAGACTCCTGTTACACGTCAGGCACTTGTATAGCGGTGTCAGACGGTGCAGGAGGCTGCGGACTCTTTGCCGATGAGTGGTCACGATACTTGGTAGACAAACTCCCCAAAGACCTACCAATAAAAACCTTTGCAGAGTTAGACGAATGGATAGACGGCATCTGGGAACCATTCTATAAAGAGCATGAAGCAAAAGCGAAAGAAGGCGACAGTATGTTGCTCAATAAATTCTACGACGAAGGCTCGTGTGCAACAATGGCGGCAGCGTGGAAGAAAAGTGACACGGAGTGTTGCTGGATAGCGTATGGAGACAGCGTAGTATTCCATTATAATAATGTAACACGTATATTAGAACATAGTTGTACCACGCACCTAACCGACTTTAGTAAGCCACCATATCTTATCAGTACCAATGTGCCATTAGAAGAAGTGGGCTTTCGTGGAGGCGTGTTCACAACAGACAAAGACTCCATAGTCTTTGCTGCCAGTGATGCCTTGTCACATTATATATTGATGATGTATGAACTGTCAAAATGCAATGAGTATCACAAAGAACTAAAAGAATTACGAGACCAATTGTCATTAAACACGCAACTGCTGATGACGGCGGAGAAACAGAAGATAGACTTCAAAAATAACGTGATAGATACATTATTTAGTAAAATGGAATCACCAGAAACATTCACGGAATATATGAAGGAACTGTATGGCAGTGGGGTAGTGGATATAGATGACTACACGCTTGTGGTAATGTAATGTAGATGACATATATTGGGCTGAGTTAGAATAAAGAAAATGCAGGTTAAAACTACAGAACTGCCAAATATTAATTCTGTTTATGTTGGAATAATGTAGAAAAGTGTTAAAAATATTAGCAAATGTTTGGTGGTGTCAAAAAAAAACACTACCTTTGCACTCGCAATTCGGAAACGACTGTAATGCAATCGCAATTATCCGGTAGCGAACGATGCTTTTAATAGCGTCGAGTTTATTGAGACAAGAGGTGTCGGGTTGGCAACAAAACCGAGTAACTTTGGAAGGTTGGGTGAGTGGCTGAAACCACCAGTTTGCTAAACTGACGTGCGGGTTACCGTACCGGGGGTTCGAATCC
>CAKQSF010000037.1 GCA_934272845.1 uncultured Prevotella sp. | reverse complement strand
AGATTGACTTACTCATTCGTAGAAAGTTAGTCATAAAAACCTAAAGATTGACTTACTCATTCGTAGAAAGTTAGTCATAAAAACCTAAAGATTGACTTACTCATTCGTAGAAAGTTAGTCAGAAAACTTACTAAAACTATGAACGAAGAGAAAGAAACTACAAAGCATAGTCATTGGTATTTCCCGCTGTTGTCGCTGATATTCCTGTTGGCAACGGCAGTTTATTATTTGCAGTTGCGTAACGATGATGTGCTTTTCATGGCGCAACTCTATTCCTTTTTCATGAGTGGCACACAGTTCTTTGGTGACTGTATGTCACGTCCTGGTGGGCTATTAGAATGGGGCGGACGCTGGTTCACGCAATTATTCTATGTACCTTGGCTTGGAATCACTATGCTAACGCTGTTGTGGATAGCCATATTCTTCACGTTAAAAAAGGCTTACAGCGTAGCAAACGCATTGTCACCATTGCTCCTTGTGCCCCTCATCGCATTGTTAGTGAGTGACATAGACCTTGGTTATTGGATGTATTATCTGAAGCAACCAGGTTATTATTTCCGCGAAACACTCGGCATATTGTGCGTTTCGCTGCTACTTTTAGCGTCACGAGTAGACCGTTATTCGCTCGTGGGCAGCCTTCTTGCCGCCGCCGCTTATCCGTTGATAGGCTTCTATTCCCCCTTAGCCCTGCTCTGTATACTTATCGTTGCCATCGTCACTCGTCGATGGGTAGCCGTTGCTATAGCCGCAGCAGGAGCGATATTGTCACCATTATTATTCAGTAAACTGTATACAACACTCCGTGCCGACGAAGTCTTCACCGTAGGATTTTCCGTCTTTCAGTTGGGCGAGGCAGTGTCTTCAGAGCGTGAATGGCCGTTATACGTAGCCTGTGCCTCCCTGCTCATCATGCCATTGTTCCGCAGACTGAAAGAGCCTAAAGGCAAATGGCTTGGCGGAATGGCTGCTGCATACCTGCTACTGGCGGTCTTCGCCGTTACGGTGTTAGAGAAAAGCGACTTCAAAGACGAGAACTTCCATGCGGAGTGCAAGGCATATCGTGCTGCAGACGAGTCACGATGGGATGATGTTCTCTCCGCAGCGCGGCAGGTAAACGGTCCACTTACCCGTGAGATGATAATGCTGAAGAACATCGCTCTCTTCAATACTGGCGACATAGGCAATAGCATGTACGACTATGATGATACCGGAGTGACGCCCAATACCGATGATTCACTGCGTGTACATATAGTGAATACCGCTGGACCGTTGATATATATGCACCACGGAATGATGAACTTCGCCCACCGATGGTGTACAGAAAACATGGTAGAAGAGGGCATGAAGGTGGCCTTTATGAAGATACTCGTGCAGGTATCACTCTGCATGGGTGAATATAAAGCGGCAGAAAAGTACATCGATATGCTCTCACGCACAATGTATTATGCTGATTGGGCGGAGCGATACAGCCCCGTATTACGCAACCATAAACTCATCTCTACCTATCTAGAACTAAAGAAATGCCGTGAGTTATACACCTATATGCAGCCCACCGCAGGCACAGACGAGGGACTATGCGAGAAGTTTATACTGGGATATTATAGCACATTGCAGGCACAAGGCACACCATACGTAAGAGAAGTGGCGTTGGCATACGCAATGATGTCAAAAGACATACAACGCTTTTGGCCGCAATACCTTGCCTATATGTCAACACATAAGGGGCAGGAAGTCCCCATATGCTATCAGCAAGCAGCGTATATGTATGGCTGTTTAGAACCACAATCGGCACCTAACCCACAGCAATATGGCATGCATTTCGACCAAGAGAAGGTCTTGCAACGCTATGATGCATTTTATAAGCAGACACAACAACTCGCTTCCTCAGGTCTTTCTGAAGAGTCGATAGGCGCAAATTTGCTTTCAGAGTATGGCGATACGTTCTGGTGGGTGTACTACTTCAACCGCTCATCACAGTATTACTAATCTATCATTACTGTACTATTAATCCATCATTACAGTGTTATTAAACCATCATTACCCACGGTAAAAAACTCAATATGATGAAAAATATAATAAGAACAATACTGTTCGTGTTCACAATAATGCTCTTTTCGTGCGGCCATCCATCAGTGCCCGACAATGCAAAGAGCAAGAACACGCTGCCAAACATATTTCCTGACTATACGAATGTAACCGTACCAGCCAACATTTGCCCACTAAATTTCATGGTGAAAGACTGTGATGAGATAGTGGCAAGGCTCACCTGTGGCAGTCTATCGTTCACATACGGTGACGGAAAGAAGGTCATGATAGACGAAGAAGAGTGGGGCGAACTGCGCAACGCTGCCATAGGGAAAAGCATACAGGTAGAAGTCTACACTCAAAAGAATGGTGATTGGACAGCGTGGAAGCCCTTTACGATAAGCGTAGCGCAAGATACCATAGACCCATACCTCTCATATCGACTGATACAACCATCGTATGTGGCCTATGAAGACCTCGCCATAGTGCAACGAAACCTAACTAACTACACCGAGAGCGACATATATAACAACCGTCTTATGCAGAAAGAGAAAGAGGGACAGTGCATAAACTGCCACTCATATCAAAACTATAAGACGTCGAGTATGCTCTTCCATGCTCGTCAAGCGCATGGTGGCACGGTGATAGTAAACAATGGTAAACTGATGAAGGTAGACATGAAGACCGACAGTACCATCTCCTCTGGCGTCTATCCTGCATGGCATCCTACCGCAAACCTTATCGCTTTCTCAACCAATACCACCCGTCAGATGTTCTTGACCAAGGACAATGGCAAGATAGAAGTAATGGACTTCGCTTCCGACCTGATACTCTACGATGTGGATAAGTGTGAGGTTAGCAACATCAGCAATTCCTCAACACAACTCGAAGTGTTCCCTACGTGGAGCCCAGACGGTAGGACTCTCTACTACTGCGTGGCAGATTTCGTGCTTAATGATACGGCAAAGGCACAGGAACACGAGATGTCTCAACGCTATAAAGAGATAAAATACAGCATCTATGCCCGTGACTTCGATGTCTCGACGCACCGTTTTAGTGCACCACGTATGGTGTTCGACGCTGCCGCATTGGGCAAAAGCGCAACCTTGCCACGTGTCTCTCCCGATGGGAAATACATTGTTTTCGCCATTGGCAACTATGGCTGCTTCCATATATGGCATAAGGAGGCGGACATATATATGCTCAGTTTGGCAGACGGACAGGTGTGTCCATTGACGTCACTCAATAGCCCTCTGGCAGAGAGTTACCCCACGTTCTCCAGCAATGGCAGGTGGATAATGACCGAATCGCGTCGTGATGACGGCAATTTTACACGCCCTTACATCGCTTATTTCGACCAACAGGGCAGGTGCCACAAAGCCTTCGAAGTGCCACAACGTGCCCCAGAGCGTTACACCTTGCTCTATCGCTCCTTCAATCGCCCAGAGTTTATGAAGGAACCAGTGACCGTTTCGCCAAAGGAGTTCGCAAATACGTTGGCGAAAGACGCGGTGAAGGCGAAGTATAAACCGTGATATAGCTGTGGAATAAGCCATAAAAAATGGCTCTACATGACATTCGTGCATCAAAGAACTAATCCATGTAGAGCCATTGTTGTTTCTATATATGTTATTGCCACAAAGGTTCTTGCTCCCAACCGATAGGGAAACCAAGAGCCTTTTTGTCAATTTCAGGGAATGTATAAAACAGTTTCGTTATCTTATCAAGCATATCGTTGTTAGGAGAGATAATGTCAATAAAGTACTTGATAATGCAAATATTATAGTATACCCTTTGCTTGTTTGAAGGAATACTAATCCATGGACGTGTCATCTGCTTCATATCGTTGGGAATAATTTTGTTTACTTTATTCCAAACACGTGCATGATGACAGCACGCATTACGAGTGAGCGCAAGTACAGAAAGCCATGATTCGAATACTGGAGCGTGTAAGAAGAACCGTTTTGCTATTTGTTTCTTTAGCGTTTTGTTCTTTAAATTTCTGTAATACATATTGACACTACCCATAGGGATAAGTTCTCCTAATATCCATGCAGGTGGGAATGATTCTTTGTATGTTTTCTTGAAGTGTTCTATGAAATCCTCAGTAGAACGCTCGTATTCCCTTGATAGCATGGTCAAACTGCTGTTGAATATATCTATGTTGTGGAAATGGTCAGAGTTTGTAAGCCAATATTTATCGTTGGTTTCTTTCGATACAATGTTCATTATTGCCTCTTTAACGGCTATTTCTATTTTTTCAATTTCGTTAAAGAGTAGCATACGTAACTTTTTGTCAAAGCGGTAGAGCCTCATGACTTTAGAAAAGGACGCACCTTCTTTGTATTGATGCTGCGATTTGGGACTTCTCAGCAAAGGATACATATATGCTGATAGCCTATAATAGCCTATGTTTTCTATATAGTGTTGTGCTTTAATGCTGTCATTAATTATTAAACCGCGTGTTTCTAAAAGAGATACAAGTTCTTTAGGGCTTTTGTATTCCTTACTAAAGTTTATTCTTTTCATAGATTATAAAAGAAAAAAGCCCAGCCTATTTAAGCATTGTAAAGAGGCTCGGCTGGAACTAATGTTGCAAAGTTACGATTAAAAGTTGATACTACCAAATGTTTTCTATAAAATTGCAAATAAAAAAGTTATTTGCAATTTTATGCTTTTTTATTTTAAGAAAAATATTAACTTTGTGGTGTCATACCTATACCGAAAGTCCCAATGGGCAGCGGTTGGGCTGACATACATATTAATTAAAGGCGTTTTTGTACGCTTTGGTTTTGACGTGTAGGAATCTGGCAGTTCATAACAATTTGTCAAAAACAAAGCAACGAGAACGCCCTATGGGGTGTATTGTATATTGCCATATTAACTTCGTATAGTTTTTAATACGTTGTTAGTATTGGTATTCTATATGTTTACACTTGCGTGGGGCTTTCGGCGTTG
>CAKQSF010000036.1 GCA_934272845.1 uncultured Prevotella sp. | reverse complement strand
GAGTGGCTGAAACCACCAGTTTGCTAAACTGACGTGCGGGTTACCGTACCGGGGGTTCGAATCCCCCACCTTCCGCACCTTTCTTTTCTCGGTAATCATAAATAAACTCTCTGCGGTGGATTCATCTAAGGGTTAGGATTCAAGATTCTCAATCTTGCCATAGGGGTTCGAATCCCCTATCCACTACCAAAAGAAAAGAGAGAAAGGTAAATAACCAGTAGGGTGGATTCATCTAAGGGTTAGGATTCAAGATTCTCAATCTTGCCATAGGGGTTCGAATCCCCTATCCACTACAAAAAGACAAGGCGATGTTCAATATACGAACATCGCCTTTATTCTTTTCTGAACAATATGGTGAGACTTCTATATATCATTTTTTTTCTGGTGGTCTTAGGGCAGAATGCGTTTTCGCAACTAAGACAGAATGCTGTCTATTGGGATTATATTTATAAATATAAGGATATAGCCATAGAGCAGATGCTGAAACATGATATACCTGCTTCCGTTACCCTGGCTCAGGGGCTGTTAGAAAGTGGGGCAGGGCGGAGTACGCTTGCTACGAGGGGAAATAATCATTTCGGAATAAAGTGTCATGACTGGACTGGGGCGTCAATGCGTAGGGATGATGACGCGAAGAATGAGTGCTTCCGTGTATATGATAATGCGCGAGGTAGTTATGAGGACCATAGCGTTTTTTTGAAAAGACCCCGATATTCATCTTTGTTTCAGTTGAAGCGTACTGACTATAAAGGTTGGGCAAGAGGACTGAAAGCCTGTGGCTATGCTACAAATCCTCAGTATGCCAGCAGACTGATAGATATTATAGAGACGTATAAACTGTATAATTATGACAGGGAAAAAAAATACGATCGCTTCCTTGCACGGCATGAGGGAACGTTGGCAGATGCTGTAGGTGGACACAGGATAGATTATCGAAATAAAAACTATTTTGTGGTGGCGCGCGATGGAGATACTTTTGCTTCGATAGGTAAGGAGTTCGGAGTGAGTGCACGAAAACTGGCGCGTTATAATGAAAGAGGAAAGAAAGACCGTTTGGAAAGTGGCGATATTGTATATCTAAAGAAAAAACGTAGTAGTGCGGAAAAGGTATATAAGCGTAAACCTCATGTGATAATGGCGGGAGAGAGCATGTATAGCATAGCGCAGAAATATGGCATAAGATTAAAGAATTTATATAAGAAAAATAAACTTTCGCCAGACTATACGCCGAGGGTTGGAGACCGCCTTAAGGTGTATTAGTGGGGCGTAACCGTAAAGGCGTAAAAATGGTAAATTTCGGAAACGATGTAAATAAGCCCTAATTGTAGTGCGATTAGGGCTTATTTGCGTTACGAACACTATGTGATTACGAGGCAATTTGGGCGTGATTACCAGGTGTTTTGATTGTTGAGATGTAGAAAAAATGTATTAGGCTTATATAGAGGTAGTTATGTGACCTGTGTGTTAAAATGGTTCATAATGGTAAATTTAGGAAATATGCCAAACAAATAACCAAAAATTTGTAAGTGTAAAAAAAATATAGTAACTTTGCGACTTATAAGCGAAAATGCGAAGAAATATATAGAATATAAGTATATAAGATAAAATATGGAACTTGCAAGTAAATATTCACCACAGAATGTAGAGACAAAGTGGTACCAATATTGGGTAGACAACAAACTCTTTTCAAGTAAACCCGACGGCAGAGAGCCTTTCACGGTGGTTATACCTCCACCAAATGTGACAGGTGTGTTGCACATGGGACACATGCTTAATGAGACCATTCAGGACATTCTGGTGCGTAAGGCACGTCTTGATGGTAAGAATGCTTGTTGGGTGCCAGGTACAGACCATGCCTCTATCGCTACAGAAGCAAAAGTAGTGAAGAGACTTGCTGACCAGGGAATACGCAAACTTGACCTTACACGCGACGAGTTCTTGAAGCACGCATGGGACTGGACACACGAGCATGGCGGCATAATATTGAAGCAACTGCGTCGTCTCGGTGCGTCATGCGATTGGGACCGTACAGCGTTCACCATGGACGAGAAGCGCTCAGAGTCAGTACTCAAGGTGTTCGTAGACCTCTATGATAAGGGCTTGATATACCGTGGACTCCGCATGATAAACTGGGATCCAAAGGCGCAGACCGCACTCTCAACAGAGGAGGTAGTATATCGCGAGGAAAAGTCAAAACTCTATTATCTGAAGTATTATGTAGTAGACCAAGAAGCCGTAAAGCCAACAGGCGAAGAAGGCGAGGTGCTGCATAAGGACGAGAAGGGATATTATGCAGTAGTTGCTACAACACGTCCGGAGACGATAATGGGCGATACCGCAATGTGTATCAACCCTAAGGACCCAAAGAACCAGTGGCTGAAGGGACACAAGGTAATCGTGCCATTGGTAGGCAGAGAGATACCTGTAATAGAAGACCGTTACGTTGACATCGAGTTTGGTACAGGCTGTTTGAAGGTGACGCCAGCACATGACGTAAACGACTATAACCTCGGCAAGATACACAATCTGGAGACTATCGACATCTTTAATGCTAACGGTACTATCTCAGAAGCAGCAGGAATGTACGTAGGTATGGACCGTATGGACGTGCGTAAGCAGATAGCGAAAGACCTCGATGCAGCACAGTTGTTGGAGAAGATAGAAGACTATGACAATAAGGTAGGTTACTCAGAGCGTAACCCCGATACTGCAGTAGAGCCACGCCTCTGCATGCAGTGGTTCCTGTCAATGCAGCATTTCGCTGACATAGCATTGCCACCAGTACTCAATGGCGAGATAAAGTTCTATCCTTCAAAGTATGTTACTACATACAAGAACTGGCTGGAGAATATACAGGATTGGTGTATCTCACGTCAGTTGTGGTGGGGACATCGCATACCAGCCTACTATCTGCCAACAGTAGAAGGCGAGGAAGAGCGTTTTGTCGTTGCGTTGTCAAAGGAAGAGGCACTCGAGAAGGCGCGCGCTAAGTACAATATGCCAGAGTTGACCATTGACGACCTTCGTCACGACGAAGACGCCCTTGACACATGGTTCTCTTCATGGCTGTGGCCAGTGTCATTGTTCGATGGAATAAACAACCCAGGTAATGAGGAGATAAACTACTATTACCCAACTTGTGACCTCGTAACAGGTCCAGATATCATCTTCTTCTGGGTGGCACGTATGATTATGGCAGGCGAGGAGTACATGAAGAATGTACCATTCCGCAATGTATACTTTACAGGTATTGTGCGTGATAACCTCGGACGCAAGATGTCAAAGCAGCTTGGTAACTCACCAGACCCAATCGGACTGATCGATAAGTATGGCGCTGATGGCGTGCGTATGGGTATGCTCCTTGCAGCACCAGCAGGTAATGATATCCTCTTTGATGAGTCACTATGTCAGCAGGGCATGGCGTTCTGTAACAAGATATGGAATGCTTTCCGCCTCGTACAGGGATGGCAGGTAGCAGATATAGAGCAGCCTGAGGCAAACAAGAAGAGCATAGTGTGGATGAACGCTAAGATAAAGGCTTGTTACGCAGAGATAAACGACGATTACTCAAAGTATCGTCTTAACGAGGCATTGATGGCTGCGTTCAAACTCTTTACCGATGAGTTCTCTGGTTGGTATCTCGAAATGATAAAGCCAGCATATCAGGCTCCTATCGACAAGGCTACATTAGAGGCAACACTCGACATCTTCGACAAACTGTTGCATATCATACATCCATTCATGCCGTTTATTACGGAAGAACTGTGGCAGCACATCGCAGAGCGTAAGGAAGGTGAGTCACTCATGGTGTCAGTATTCAGCCTTGATGCTCCTACAGAGGAAGAGAAGAAGGTGCTTGCTAAGATAGAAGAAATGAAGCAGGTAATCTCAGGCGTTCGTGGCGTAAGACAGAGTAAGAATATCGCTCCTCGTGAGCCACTGAAACTGGAGGTTGTAGTTGCAGGCGATGGTGATGATGTTGTAACGAAATGTCCTTCACTTGGCGCCCTTGTTGAAAAGATGGCAGGTCTGTCAGAGATAGCTTACGTAGCACAGAAGAGTGAAGGCTCAAGTACCTTCATGATAGGCACACGTGAGTTTGCTATACCGCTCGGCGACCTTATCGATGTTGAGGCAGAGATAGCAAAGGCAGAGGCAGAACTGAAGCACTTAAAGGGCTTTGTTGCAGGAGTGCAGAAGAAACTCTCTAACGAACGCTTTGTGGCTAATGCACCAGAGGCAGTCGTTGCGCTTGAGCGTAAGAAAGAAAAAGACTCTTTGGAGAAGATTGCTGCGTTGGAGCAGACAATTGCCGATTTGAAGAAACAAAAGTAATATATATATTATAAGGTGTGAGTTAGTTGCCTGTAAGATGAGGCCTGTGCTTTGTCGGCAGGCAACTAATTTGCGTTTTAAACAGTATAATAGAGTTACTATGGATAAGATATCTTTGTTTGCGAGACATTCATTCGCGTCATGCGTCAGTAAGGGCTATGCGTTCCTTGCAAAGCAACTACCGTTGGTGTCAAGAGTGATGCTACCTTATTATACGGTGGCGGCATTCTTTAATGCTATATTCCTTGCATATAACATCAAGGTTAACGTAGAGGTAGAGGTTAATGGCATAGCGTCATTGGGCAAAGTTGTTACGGATATGGCACTATATACGGTGGCATGGGCAACCTTAGTGGTGGCACTATCGCGTATGTTTCTGCTCTTTCGTCGCCTTACGGCAATGGAGATGGCGCAGAATGGTGACCTCGTGCAGGCAAAGAAAGACGGTGGTCATGGTAGAACGTTCAAAAGGACGTTACAGTTAGCAGTACGCAGTCTGCCATATACGATATGGATACTAATCTTTAATATGCCAGGATTTCCTGTAATACAACCCTTATTGGATAAAATGAAAGGGTTGTCACTGGAATATCAGGGATTGATAGTATTGGGAATCATTGTATTGATGATGATTGTGGCAGTGTTTGCTACGCCATTGGTGTATACGTTCTATTGCAGAATGATGAAACCAAGTGGAATGATAGATGAAAAAAACGTATCAGTAGAGCAGTTTGCCTTTCGTAAAGCATATAAAAAAGCGTTCCATAGCAAAGTAAAGATATTAAGTCTGACATTGTGGGGAGGATTCCTTTGGGGACTAACGTGCGTGGTATTACTGCTGCCAGGAGTAGTGGCCACGGAAGCATACCTTAGTAATGTAGAAGAAACAGTAAACTATGGGGCTTATGATTTAATACCAACCTGGGGATACGTGTTGATAATCTTTGTGGGAACATTGGCATTGACGTTTTGTGCTATAATGAGTGTAGCATATTATGCGTCGTTGATGTATCTATTTGGAGATGTATATACAAAAGAAGAAGTAAAGAAAATAAAAGATAACTCAAAGTAAGAGAAATGAAAAAAGTATTATTTATAGACCGTGATGGCACACTTATAAAGGAGCCAGAAGACGAACAGATAGACTCGTTTGAGAAATTAGTATTTGTGGAAGGTGTGTTCCGCAACCTTTCGTTTATACGTAAGAACCTCGACTTTGAGTTTGTTATGGTGTCCAATCAGGACGGACTGGGAACAGACTCATTCCCAGAAGATACCTTTTGGCCAGTACATAACTTTATACTTCAGACCTTGAAAGGAGAGGGAATAGAGTTTGATAATATCCTTATAGACCGTCATTTCCCCGAGGATAATCACCCATGTCGTAAACCAGGAACGGGAATGTTGACACAATATATTAACAATCCGGAGTATGACCTTGCGGGATCATACGTCATTGGTGACCGTGAGACAGACGCACAGTTGGCAGAAAACCTTGGATGCAAGTCGCTCATCCTCGGTAAGGACGGCATGACATGGGAGAAAATAGCGGAACTTCTCTTTGCGGGAGAACGTACAGCGGAGATTGTTCGCACAACAAAGGAGACGGACATTACCGTAAGGCTGAACCTTGATGGCACAGGTAAGTGCGATATTGAAACGGGACTGGGATTCTTTGACCATATGCTTGAACAGATAGGTCGCCACGGTATGATGGATCTTTACGTGCGCTGTAACGGAGATTTGAACGTCGACGAACATCATACCATAGAAGATACGGGTATAGTGATAGGCGAATGTATACTCCAAGCCCTTGGTGACAAACGTGGAATAGAACGCTATGGCTATTCTTTGCCAATGGATGATTGCCTTGCTCAGGTGTGCCTTGACTTCGGAGGAAGACCGTGGTTGATATGGGACGCGGAGTTCCATCGTGAGAAAATAGGGGAGATGCCAACCGAAATGTTCCAGCATTTCTTTAAAAGTGTTAGCGATGCCGCCAAGATGAACCTTAATATAAAGGCAGAAGGAACAAACGAACATCATAAGATAGAAGGTATATTCAAGGCTTTCGCTCGTAGCATACGTATGGCGGTAAAGCGCGATATATACCATTATCAACTCCCATCAACCAAAGGCGCATTGTAATGTGCCATTGGTTGAAAAATTAAAAAATCATAAATAAGTAAAGAAAAGGGACGCTCATTTATAGATTTACATGGTTTTTTGTTAACTTTGCAATAGTTATTTGTTAACTGACAACTGATTTTGTAACAGAAAAACAAAACCTATTTGATAAAAATACCAAATACGTAAAGAACTAACTAATTATAAAACGTACATAAAAATGGCAAAATTACCAGCACTTAATGCTCGCACTGCGCCAAAGAGCGTAATGCCAGAAAAGATTATCCAGTTTGGTGAAGGAAACTTCCTCCGCGCTTTCGTTGATTGGATTGTATGGAACATGAATCAGAAGACCAACTTCAACGGTTCTGTTGTTGTCGTACAGCCTATCGAACGCGGTATGGTAGACTGGCTCAATGGTCAGGACTGCCTCTATCACGTAAACCTTCAGGGACGTCTGAACGGTGAGCCTGTTAATTCATTGACACGTATTGATACTATCAGCCGTGCTATCAACCCATACTCTCAGAACTGGGCTTACAAAGCACTCGCTGAGCAGCCTGAGATTCGTTTCGTTATCTCTAACACAACAGAGGCTGGTATCGCGTTTGATGATACTTGTAAACTCTCTGATGCTCCTGCTTCATCATACCCTGGTAAGTTGACACAGTTGCTGTATTATCGTTATAAAGCATTTGATGGCGATCCTAAGAAGGGTCTTATCATCATGCCTTGTGAGCTTATCTTCCTCAATGGTCACCACCTGAAGGAGTGCATACAGCAGTACATCGAACTGTGGAAGGATGACTTCGGCGCTGACTATGCAGGCTTCAAAGAGTGGTTTGAGAAGTATAACTACGTATGTGCAACACTCGTTGACCGTATCGTACCAGGATTCCCACGTAAGGAAATCGCTGACATTCAGGAAAAGGTTGGATACGCTGACAACCTCGTTGTACAGGCAGAAATCTTCCATCTCTGGGTTATCGAGAAGGCAGAGAATATGACTTGCGACGAACTTCGTGCGGAGTTCCCTGCAGAGAAGGCTGGTCTTAACGTCCTCATAGCAGAGTCTGAGGCTCCTTATCACGAGCGTAAGGTAACATTGCTGAATGGCCCTCACACAGTACTTTCACCTGTCGCATACCTCTCTGGCATCAATATCGTACGTGATGCACTTCATGATGAGGTCGTAGGTAAGTATATTAAGAAGGTACAGTATGATGAACTCATGCAGACCCTCAACCTGCCAATGGATGAATTGCAGAAGTTTGCTGCTGACGTACTTGAGCGTTTCGACAACCCATACGTTGACCATCAGGTAACAAGCATTATGCTTAACTCATTCCCTAAGTTCCAGGCTCGTGACCTTCCTGGAGTGAAGACATACCTTGAGCGTAAGGGTGAGTTGCCAAAGGGACTCGTATTTGGTCTCGCTGCCATCATCACTTACTACAAGGGTGGTACACGTGCTGACGGTGCTCCTATCCAGCCAAACGATGATCAGAAGATAATGGATCTCCTTACAGAACTTTGGGCTACTGGCGATACACGTAAGGTCGCAGAGGGAGTACTTGGTGCTGTTGACCTCATCTGGAAGGAACAGGGCAACATTAACGAGGTTGCTGGTCTCACAGATCTCGTTACTGAATACCTCAACCTCATTCAGGAGAAGGGTATGTACGAGGCTGTTAAGACAATCCTCTAATGTAAAAATGGTAAGAGACCTATACTATTTATAGTAGAAGGTATAAATATACAGGAATATAGTGTGCATAATATGTCGCTATGTTCCTGTTTTTTATTACAAAAGGTGCATCGTATCATTACGGAAAGCACATCGTTTTGTTACAGAAGGCGCAACGTTTTGTTATGGAAGGCATATGGTTTAATTACAAAAGGCACATTGATATGATAGAAGAACAGTTGAGAATGTTGGCTGATAGGTATGAAACAGCGAAGTTTCTTGATGGCGACCCTTCATGGTTTATGCATCAAGTGGAAGATGATTGTAGTCGTGAGACACTTGCATTTGTAGCAGCAAGCCTCAGTTATGGTAGTCGAAAGCAGTTCCTTCCCAAGATACAATATCTGCTTGATAGTAGTATTAAGAGAAAGGTAACATTCTATGAATGGGTAAATAGAGGTCTCTTTGCAGAAGATGTGCCTGATGATAGCGGTCGTTGTTTCTATCGGCTCTATACCTTTCATACTATGTACATGATGCTAAACGTGCTAAAAGAGATGCTTGAAGAGTACGGAACAATAAAGAATTATCTGTTGGCATCAGCACAATGTGATAAGATGGCGGCAATAGAAGCATTACAACTCATAGTGGATTATTGTG
Source organism: uncultured Prevotella sp. (assembly GCA_934272845.1). GTDB lineage: Bacteria > Bacteroidota > Bacteroidia > Bacteroidales > Bacteroidaceae > Prevotella. Next base: position 1,453 of record CAKQSF010000036.1, on the reverse strand, counting down.
CGTCGAGAGGAATAGAGGGTATTATTCCGAAGAATACAAAGTCGTCATGCAAGCGTATATGTATGTTCCTGCGGTGGATGGTGCGCGACAATTCCCCTGTAGACTTAGGTTTATGGAGTGATATAATAGATAAGAAGACCCTAATAATGCCAATGGATACCCATGTAGTACAAGAAGCAAATCGCCTCGGACTGATGCAGTCCAAGGCGACAAGTATGTCGTCTGCCATTAAGTTGACAGAGCGTTTGCGTAAGATATTCCCAGAAGACCCATTGAAAGGAGACTTCGCTCTCTTTGGACTTGGGGTGGGAGAGGTTTAGGAGACAGAGCGATAAACAGTCTGTCTGTGCCCAATGGCCCAATTTTCTCCTTACTGTTTCTTTAGCAGGTCGCGTATTTCAGCAAGCAGTTTCTCCTCGTTAGAAGGCTCTGGTTCCTTTTCTGGTTCTGCTGGCGCTTCGTTTTTCTTTCTTTTAAGAGAATTGATGCCCTTAACAAGCATAAATACGCAGAAGGCGATAATGGTGAAATCAATGATAGTCTGGATAAAGTTACCATAATTAATAGTAGCCGGAGCCAACTCCACACCACCGATAACTTCCTTCGGTAGCGTAACTTTCAGGTCGCTGAAGTTAACACCTCCGATAATCCAACCAATAGGAGGCATGATGATGTCGTTAACAATACTGGTGACAATCTTGCCGAATGCACCGCCAATGATAACACCTACAGCCATGTCAATAGCATTGCCTTTAACGGCAAATTCCTTAAATTCTTGTACGAACTTTCCCATATTTTTTTCTGTTGAGTAAAAAATAATACTGATTTCTTGTGCAAAATTAAAAAAAAAATCGTAACTTTGCACTTGAAAAAGTAAAAAAGATAGATTGTGGAGTGAAAAACATGACATAATATCTTATTTACATTATAAATAATGACGTTGGGTAACGCAAAATAAATATTCTTGAAAAGAGATTTATTCACTTATTTAAACAAACAAAACAAAAATGGCAACAAAAGTTGGTATTAACGGATTTGGCCGTATCGGTCGTTTCGTTTTCCGCGCTTCTCAGAACCGCGACGACATCGAGGTAGTAGGTATCAATGACCTCTGCCCAGTTGATTATCTCGCTTACATGCTCAAGTACGACACAATGCACGGTGCATTCCAGGGCACAATCGAGGCTGACGTTGAGAACTCTAAGCTCATCGTTAACGGTAAGGAGATTCGCGTAACTGCAGAGCGTAACCCAGCAGACCTTAAGTGGGACGAAGTTGGCGCAGAGTATGTAGTTGAGTCTACAGGTCTCTTCCTGACTCAGGAGAAGGCACAGGCTCACATCCAGGCTGGTGCTAAGTACGTTGTTATGTCTGCACCTTCAAAGGACGCTACTCCTATGTTCGTTTGCGGCGTAAACTTCGACAAGTATGAGAAGGGTACACAGTTCGTTTC
>CAKQSF010000035.1 GCA_934272845.1 uncultured Prevotella sp. | reverse complement strand
CGTGGGCGATGCCCACGGTTACTCATAGTATTGGCTTCTTGCTAAGGCAAGCGGCAAAGCCGAGTTCAGCCAAAGAAAGACTAATATTGCTTCAAAGTGTTGGCTTCTTGCTAAGGCAAGCGGCAAAGCCGAGTTCAGCCTAAGAAAGTCTAACTCTTCTATGCCGAGAAAGCGTGCATATAAGTAAAGACATTAATTGACGTAATCATCGCTGAGTAGTTACGTTTTGTGTGTAACCACTTATAATATGTTAAAAATTTGGCGACTTGGAAAGTTCTTCGTAATTTTGTAAATAAATGGTCTAAATTAAATAACAGTCCTGCAAATGGAAGGAAAAAAATACGAGGCGGCGATGAAAGAACTGGAGACCATCGTTGCAAAGATGGAGAGTGGCGAACTGAACGTTGACGCCATGACGACAGAACTGAAAAAGGCACAGGGGCTGATAAAACTGTGTCGAGAGAAACTATTGAAGACGGACGAGGAGATAAAGAAAATCCTAGCCGACGGTAATGCGTAGGCATACTTACTTAGAATAAAGAAAACATTATTTGCGTGGTTTACTATTAGGGTGGTTCTATAAATTACCACCGTTATGTAAAAAATAATTAATATAACAAAGTTAATTTATAGAACCACCCATTAACCATAAACGTACATAAAAAATAAGCAAAAAAAGAAAATGACATTATATCCAAGACTGATAACTGACGCGTTGGCAACGGTAACGTATGCAGGAACGAAGAAGAATCTTATAGAGAGCGAGATGCTCGCCGACCAACCAAAGATTGACGGCATGAAGGTAGAGATTATCCTTGTGTTCCCACGAGAGACCGACCCTTTCTTGAAGTCAACACTGAAGGCTGCTGAGGCTGCCATACACTATCATGTGTCAAAAGACGTAGAGGTGACAATAAAGACAGAGTTTAAGTCGGCTCCAAGACCTGCTGACGACAAACTTCTTCCTGATGTGAAGAACATCATAGCCGTTAGTTCTGGCAAGGGCGGAGTGGGCAAGAGCACCGTCAGTGCTAACCTCGCCATCTCCCTCGCACGCCTCGGTTACTCTGTAGGATTGCTCGATACCGACATCTTTGGACCATCAATGCCGAAGATGTTTCAGTTGGAAGACGCACGTCCTTACGCTATAGAGAAAGACGGCAGACAGTTGATAGAGCCAGTAGAGCAGTATGGCGTAAAACTATTGTCAATAGGATTCTTTGTCAATAAAGACACCGCTACGCTGTGGCGTGGTGGCATGGCATGCAGCGCATTGAAGCAGTTGATAGCCGATGCCGACTGGGGAGCGTTAGATTATCTTATCCTTGACACACCGCCAGGAACGTCAGACATACACCTTTCGCTCCTTCAGACACTTGCCATAACGGGTGCCGTCATCGTCAGCACACCGCAGCAGGTGGCACTTGCCGACGCTCGCAAAGGTATAGATATGTACACTAACGACAAGGTTAATGTGCCTATACTCGGACTTGTGGAGAACATGGCGTGGTTTACACCTGCCGAACTGCCAGAGAATAAGTACTACATCTTTGGTAAGGAAGGCTGTAAGAATCTTGCCAAGGAGATGAACGTGCCTCTACTCGCACAGATACCAGTGGTGCAGAGCATCTGTGAGAATGGTGATAACGGTACTCCTGCTGCCCTCGATGTTGAGTCTCCGGTAGGACAAGCGTTCCTTGCATTAGCACAAAGCGTAGTGACAGTAACCAACAGACGCAATGCTGAGAAGGCAAAGACGCAGAGAGTGCAGGTGAAAGAGTAATTAATTTAGGTATGGATGGGCTGAAAGCCCAACTCATCCAGTCTGGAAGGCTGTACTATGAGTAACCGTGGGCGAAGCCTACGGATATAATGATGTAGAAGAATATCTGCCTGGAAGGCAGTACATAGTCTGCAGCGTACTGCCTTCCAGGCAGCAAACTCATTTGAGTATCAATATCCGTAGGCGTTGCCCACGGTTACTCATCGTACAGCCTTCCAGCCAAATCTCTGAGATGGCTCAGAAGTTAGAGGTGAAAACATTACCCAAATCAGAAACTGAGATATTAACGTTGAAATAACGACCACTTTTCTATCAATTCCAATATGCTTCATATCGAAAAGAAATTCCTTTGCGGTGCATTGGCATTGTCGCTCGGTACCGCTCCAGTAATGGCAGACCCCTTCAGCGGAATGTGGAAGGAGTATAACGCCGCTATAGAGAAAGACCAACCTCGCACAGCGTTGGCGGTATTGCAACGCATACAGCGTAAGGCGGAGCAGCAGAAGAGTTATGGCAACCTCCTCAGCGCGTTGCTTGAGGAACGCAATACGCTCGGACAACTGTCGCCAGACTCTGTAGACGCGGCAGAGAAGCGATTGGAAGAAAGGGGGCAAGGTTGGAGAGAGACCGACGGAGTGATGGCAACACTGTACCAGACGCTAATGCAGCCTTGGCAGAACGCACCGAAGGTAGACTCGCTTGTGGCGTCAAAAGACGTGGCGGCATACCTAAAGCCTAACGGGGCAATGGCGTATAAGCCGCTTGTACAGGAAGGAGTGGACAGTCGTTACTTCGACAATACATTGTTAGCAGCCATAGCCTGCCACACCAATCAGTGGCGTGCGCTTCATGAATACTATGTATCGAAAGGCGACAGAACCGCTGCTTGTCTTGCAGCGGCAATGTGGCTGGAGAGAGAAGGCACCCGACAGTTGGCTGATTCGTTGATAAACATATACCGAGACCTGCCAGAGTGTGGAGCCTTGGCAGTGCGTAAGTTCGACTATCTGCCACCAGACAGCGCACAGATGCGCATAGAATGGATAGACGATGCGTTGCGACGCTGGCCAAAGTGGAAGGAGAATGACAGACTGCGCAATAACCGTTTGAGACTGACACAGCCACAAATAAACGCTGTGATGGACAATGGAATGGTGACGACAGATACAGACGTAATGCTGCATCTGCGTGACCTGCGTAACATAAAGGATGTCAATGTGACGCTGAGGCGTGTAAACAAGAAGGCTAAGGGCGGTTACGACATGGAACGTAAGTACAGCAAGGCGATAACGCTGGCTACGGACTATGACGTGACAGAAGACTCCTTAAACCTCGGCAGACTGCCACTCGGATGTTGGCAGTGCGTTATTCGTGATACGGAGGGCAAGGTAAAGTCAGAGCAGATTTCGTTAGTCGTTTCAGACCTCCAGGTTCTTGGCATTATGCTACCGAAAGATAAGGTGCGCCTTGTGGCGGTGAACGCTATAACAGGTAAACCCGTTCCAGGAGCCGTACTGCACATCAGGGATGCCAATGACGACAATAAATGGCAGGAGGTAAAAACCGATGCCAACGGTGAATACGTGCGAGAGTCGCAAAAAATGTGGTTCTCATTGTATGCAACGAATGGCGATGATACAGCAATGTTACCGTTAGACTGGTACGGACGCTATAACAAACGTAGGCCAGAAGGGTCGCATACGTGTTACGAAGTCTATACGGACAGAGCCATATATCGCCCTGGTAATACCGTGAAGGCGACACTTGCAGCGTTTACTGTCGATGACAATAAAGAAGTAAAGGCGAAGGAGAACGACTCTATAGAGTTCGTTTTGCGCAATGCAGAGTATAAAGTAGTAGAACGAAAGAAAGTCGTTACAGACCATTACGGAGCGGCATCAGCAGAGTTCGCATTGCCAACGGAGGCAAAGAACGGACGCTGGAGCGTAGAGGTGGATACAGATGCCACAAAGTATAGCAGTCACCGCACAACCATTATGGTAGAAAACTACCGCCGACCGCAGTTTGAGGTGACATTAGAAAAGCCCGAAACAGCGTATAAGGCAGGCGACACCCTGACGGTAAAGGGAACGGTACGCACATACAGTGGGATGCCTGTTGCTGACGCAAAGGTAACGTATAGCGTAAACAGACGCATGAAGTGGTGGCGCATGAACATTGATAACGCCAACCGAGAACTATTGAAAGATACGCTGACAACAGATGCCAGCGGCGCGTTTACCGTGCGTATGCCGATGCAGTTGCCTGATAAGGCAAACAAGGAAGTACCGTATTTCTATGACATAACAGCCACTGTCGATGTGACAAACGCTGCTGGCGAGAGCCATAGCGCAGAACTGACGATGCCTGTTAGCAACAGAAAGGCGTACCTTAGTTGCCAGATGGCGGATAAGATACTTGCTGACTCTGCCATAACAGTAACGGTGTCGCGTCGCAACATTGCCGGAACGCCGATAGAAGGAAAGGTAGAGATGTTGCTCGATGGCGTAAAGCAGAGTGACGCGGAGGCAAATAAGCCATACGTTCTTGCTCCTAATATAACGTCAGGAGAACATACCCTGATGTCAATATGCGAGGGAGACACCGTGAAGAACACCTTTGTGGCGTTCAGAAGAAGTGATGTACGCCCTATGAAATACACTCATAAATGGGTGTATCAGTCTGCTATGCAGTTCCCTGAGAATGGCGATAGCGTGTGGGTACAGATAGGAACGTCAGACAAAGACGTCAATGCCTATTACTCAGTTATAGCCAACGATAGCGTGATAGCGCAGGGAGTGACACTCTTAAACAATGAGAACATTACACGTACGTTATCTTATAAGCCAGAGTATGGAGACGGAATAAGCATCTCTTTGGCGTGGATAAAAGACGGAGTAATGTACGATGATGTGATAAAGATAAAGCGTCCGTTGCCTTCAAACACACTAAAGATGCAATGGGTGACATTCCGTGACCGTCTCGTTCCAGGGCAAAAGGAGCAGTGGACAGTTAATGTCACCACGCCAGACGGACTGCCAGCGAGGGCGAGAGTGATGGCAGTACTCTACGACCATGCCCTCGACCAGTTGAGAAAGCATAACTGGGAGATGCCAGATATACGCTATGTCTATACCCCTTACGCTGCATGGCGCATGAGAACACATGGAGGTCAGAGTGCATGGACGGAGCAAGACATACGCTATGCCACCGTGAAAGGTCTTGACTTTACCGACTTTATCTTTGGAAATGCATACTATCGATACGATGTAATTGGCGCACGTGGAGAGGTATTTAGGGCTATGGATTCAGTGAGCGAGGCTGCTCCACGCACCAGAAAGTATAAGGGGAGCCGTGTAGGTAGTGCCCAAATGGTGGCAACAGAACTTTCATCTCTACAGGAAAATGCCGTTACACCAACGGCTATGGCGTTAGCGGGAAGGATAGCAGAACTCAGTTCGCCAGACGAAGGCGATGACGAAGTGGTGCAGAACGAGCCTGTTCGTAGTGACTTCGCAGACACAGCGATGTTCCTGCCTGCCGTGATGACCGACGAGAAAGGTAATGCCACCATGTCGTTCACACTGCCAGAGAGCGTCACTACATGGCGATTTATGGCGTTGGCACATGACGAAGCGATGCGTAACGCAACGCTAACGGCAGAGGCAGTGGCACAGAAAGAACTCATGGTGCAGCCTAATATGCCACGCTTCTTGCGCTCAGGCGATAACGCTACGGTGCAGGCTACGGTGGCAAACCTGTCTGATAAGGCTGCGGACGTAAAGACAATGCTGACCATTCTCGATGCTGCGACGGAGAAAAAACTGCTGACCTCTGTGCAGAAGGTGAGGGTAGCGGCAGGTGAATCGGTAGCGGTGACATTCCCCGTTGACGCAAAGAAGTTGGCGGAAGGAACGTATATCTGTCGCATAACGGCACAAAGCGCAGGGCATACCGATGGCGAACAGCATTACCTTAATGTGCTTTCAGACGAAGAAGAGGTAACGAAGACCGTGGCATACTCATTCCTTGAGCCTACAGACACGTTACTTCAGTTTGCTGATATGATGCCAAAGGAAGTGCAGAAGGCACACCTAAAGGTTGACTATGTAGACAATCCTGCATGGCTGATGATAGAGACTCTGCCGAAGATGGTAAAGGGTTGCAGCAAGAACGCTGTGTCATTGTCTAACGCTATCTATGCAACGAGAGTGGCGCAGAGCATGAAATGGTCGGAAGAGACAACAGATACCCTCGTCAGTCAGTTGAAGAAGTTGCAGAACAAGGACGGTTCCTTCTCTTGGTGGGAAGGCATGAGTGGCAGTACCTATATGACTTCGGCAGTAATAAAGACTCTCGTCCGCCTGAACTTGCTGTGCGGTAATCAGCAGGACACGAAGCCATTGCTCGACAAGGCGTTTGCCTTCATGCAACGAGAAGTAGACAAGGATGTGGCAAAGATGAAGGAACGTAGTCCGAAGGTGACGCCATGGATAGGCGATGAACACCTTTCTTGGCTTTATTCGCTTGCCCTTGACGGAAGAAAGGGTGGGGCGTCAGCCGGCTATCTCTTGAAGTATCTGGAGCAAAATACGAAGAATGAAGATATGGCAACGAAGGCTGTAGCCGCCATTGTGCTAAATGTTAACGGTAAGAAGACTGCCGCACGCACATTCGTTGAGGCGATAAAGCAGCACACAGTGTACAGGAAAGACGTGGGACGATACTTCGATTCCTATCGTGCCGAGTACTCATGGTGTGACTATCGCATACCGACACAGACGTTGGCGATAGAGGCTCTGCGCATGATAACACCGCAAGACAAGAAGACTATCAGCGAGATGCAACGCTGGTTGCTGTCAAGTAAGCGCACGCAGGAGTGGGACAATGCCTATAATACGGTAAATGCCGTACATGCATTCTTCGGTGGTGATATGTCAGTATTGACCCCAGACAAAGGCAGGGTGCCCCTTGCCGACAAGCAGGTGACACGCAAGGACGCCACGGTAAAGGTAAAGAAGCAGACAGACTGTGAATCATGGGCAGCCGCTTACGTTACATTTAGGCAGAAAACAAGTAATGTAGAGGCTGCGACAACGGGGCTGTCGGTAAAGCGTGAGGTGTTTGTCAATGGTGTGCCAGTAAACGAAAATACAGTAAGAGTGGGCGACCGTGTGCAGGTTCGCCTAACGATTACAGCCGACCGTGACTATGATTTCGTTACGGTAGAGGACAACCGCGCGGCGTGCTTAGAGCCAGTGGCAACGCTATCAGGTTATCGTTACGGCTATTATCAAGAGGTTAAGGATACGAAGACGTTGCTCCACTTCGACAAAATGGCGAAAGGCACTCACACGGTGCAGATGGATTACTATGTAGACCGTAAGGGAGACTATCTCGCTGGCACTGCAACGGTGGCATGTGCATACGCTAATGAGTTCCGAGGAACGACGACAGCGTACGGCATGAGCATAAAAAAATGATAAAGAAAAGATGTAAGTATGAGAAAGAAAAATATATTAGCGGCTTTGCTGTGTGGCGTATTCGCAACGGCATCGGCACAGAGTCTGAAGCCCGTATTCAAGAATGTGGACTGCGGACAGATGTTGTTTCGTAACGCTACCACTGTAACCGTAGAGTTAAGGAATACTACTGCTCAGCCTGTAACGGTGAAAGAGGTTGAGACAGGCTGCGGATGTACGGTGGCGGAGTATTACAAAGGCGAGATAATGCCAGGCGCATCGGCAAAGATAAAACTACTGTTCGACTGCAAACAGTTGGGATATTTCAACAGAACAGTGCGTGTAACAGACTCCTCTTCTGATGTTCCTGCAGAGTTTACCGTCAATGGTCAGGTGGTGACAAAGTTGATAAACTACTCTGGTGAGTATCCAAACAAACTCGGATTGTTGCTTACTGACGTAGACAATATAGAGTTTGATGACGTGAACAGTGGTCAACGACTGTCACAAGAGATAAATATAATGAACCCAACGGGACAAAATATGCGTCCTTCAGCGTTGCGTTTGCCCCCGTATCTCTCTGTGACAATGTACCCAGAGGTGCTCGGACCTAAGCAAAAGGGACTGATGACGGTAACGTTAAAGTCACGAGAGTTGCGTGACTACGGCTTGAACCAAACATCGTTCTATCTCGGTTGTAAACCGTCTGACCCCGTAACGCCAGAGAAGGAGATAACGGTGTCTGCCGTGTTGTTGCCGCCTGCAGTGGCAGCAGACTCTCCACAGAGACAGAATGCGCCAGTACTAACAATGTCAGCAGAAGAACTTGACATGACGGCATTGGCTAAAAAGTCGAAGGTAAAGGGTGAGATTGTAATATCAAATACAGGAAAATCTACGTTAGAGATAAGGAAAATGCAGATGTTCACTACTGGTTTGGAGGTGAAACTCGGCAAAGCGGTGCTGCAACCAGGCGAGAGTACGAAACTGAAAGTGACGGCACGAGCCAAGGAAATGAAAAAGGTAAAGCGCCGTCCGCGTATCCTTATGATAACAAACGACCCCGACAAGCAGAAGGTTGTAGTATATATCAAGAAGTAAAAACAATCAGCAAGCGTTACACAAACAATAAACGAACGTTACTATGGAGCACCCAGAGAACAGCAAAGAGTATAAGGGCTTGACAGTAAATGATGGTGTTGCCCAACCGTCAATAGTCAATCCGTACCTTAACCGCAAGCGTTACGCACGCCGACAGTATACTGTTGACGAGATGGTAGACGGCATATTGAAGGGCAATGTCACCATGCTCTCACAGGCAGTAACGCTTGTTGAGAGCGTTATACCAGAACATCAGCAGAAGGCTCAGGAAGTGATTGAGAAGTGTTTGCCTTACAGTGGCAAGTCGATCCGTATAGGTATCAGTGGTGTTCCAGGAGCAGGAAAGTCAACATCAATAGACGAATTCGGTCTGCATGTGCTCAACCGCTGTGGCGGAAAACTCGCAGTCTTGGCGATAGACCCATCTTCTGAACGCTCAAAAGGCTCCATATTGGGCGACAAAACACGCATGGAGAAACTGGCGGTACACCCAGATACATTCATTCGCCCTAGCCCATCAGCGGGGAGTTTGGGCGGTGTGGCACGCAAAACACGTGAGACTGTTATTCTGTGTGAGGCTGCGGGATTCGACAAAATCTTCATAGAGACAGTGGGAGTGGGGCAGAGTGAGACTGCGTGTCATTCCATGGTGGACTTCTTTTTGCTAATACAAGTGGCAGGAACAGGCGATGAACTGCAAGGCATTAAGCGTGGTATAATGGAGATTTCAGATGGCATCGTCATCAATAAATGTGACGGTGACAATGTTAAACGCTGTGAGATGGCGGCGCAAAACTTTCGTAATGCCCTTCATTTCTTCCCAATGCCAGAGAGTGGTTGGGACAGGAAAGTGCTGACATATTCAGGCTTTTACGGTTACGGTATTAAGGAAGTGTGGGACATGATCTTTGAATACGTAGACTTTGTGAAGCAGAATGGCTACTTCGACTACCGCAGAAGGCAACAGAATAAGTACTGGATGTATGAGACAATAGATAACATTCTGCGCGGAAACTTCTACAATAACCCGACCATTAAGGACGCTCTAAAGGCGATGGAGCAGAACGTTCAGCAGGGAGAGAAAACCAGTTTTATGGCTGCTCACGATTTGATTGAGATGTATAAGAAATTAAATGGGTAATAGGTTTTTGGGGGTGAGGTTTAAGGTCAGAACCAGTTAAACATCTAAAACAATGACCACCAACCTGCAAACCGAATACCAACGACCAAACAACCGACAATGATAATCGAGATAGACCAAGGCTCCGGCTTCTGTTTCGGAGTGACAACAGCGATAGAAAAGGCTGAGGAAACACTGAAAGAAGGTCGAGAACTCAGTTGCTTAGGAGACATAGTACACAACGGAATGGAGTGTGAACGACTGCGAACAATGGGACTTAATACCATTGGCCACGATGAGTTTGCCACACTTCATGACGCTACCGTGCTGCTAAGAGCGCATGGTGAGCCGCCAGAGACATACGAAGTGGCACGCAAAAACCGCATAAGTATCATCGATGCCACTTGTCCTGTGGTGTTAGCACTACAGAAACGCATAAAGAGAAAGTATGAAACGATGGACAAAACGAAGGGAACCATCGTTATATTCGGTAAGAATGGTCATGCGGAAGTACTCGGACTCGTTGGTCAGACGGAAGGAAATGCCATAGTGTTAGAGCACGCTGAAGACGCAGCGAAACTGGACTTTACACGCGATATATACCTCTATTCACAGACAACGAAGTCGCTTGAGGAGTTTAACAGAATCATACAGTACTGCAAGGAGCACATAGTGCCAGGCGCAACGTTTGAGTCTTTCGACACGATATGCCGCCAGGTGGCAAACCGTTTGCCCAATATCTGCAAGTTCGCTACACGCCATGACATGATACTCTTTGTGTGCGGACGCAAGAGTAGCAATGGAAAGATACTGCATGATGCCTGCCTTGAGCATAACGCAAACACCCATTTGATAGAAGGACCAAAGGAAATACAGCCACAATGGTTGCAAAATATAAACAGTATAGGTATCTGCGGAGCCACCAGTACACCCAAATGGCTGATGGAAGAGTGCCGCAGAAAGATAACGAAACTGTTAGAAAAAGAGAACGAGAAATAAACTTATGAAGAAGATTACGATAGCAATAGACGGCCACTCATCATGTGGCAAGAGCACAATGGCAAAGGAACTTGCCAAGAAAGTAGGGTATATATATGTAGATACAGGCGCGATGTACAGAGCCGTTACGCTCTATGCCATGCGTAATAACCTCCTTGATGCAGCAGGAAATGTGCTCACTGACGCTCTGAAAGATGCCATGCCGCAGATAAAAGTATCGTTCCGTCTCAATGAAGAGACAGGAAGACCAGACACCTACCTTAACAATGAGCGTGTAGAAGACATCATACGCTCCATTGAAGTGTCAAACAACGTGAGCAAGGTTGCTGCCATTCCTTTCGTCAGAGAGGCCATGGTAGAGCAGCAGAGAGCAATGGGCAAGGAGAAAGGAATAGTCATGGACGGCAGAGACATAGGCACAACAGTGTTCCCTGACGCAGAGTTGAAGATATTTGTTACCGCTTCAGCGGAAGTAAGGGCACAGCGCCGCTACGACGAATTGAAGGCAAAAGGAATGCCGGCAGACTATGAGGACATACTAAAAAACGTGCAAGAGCGTGACTACATAGACTCACACCGCGAGGTATCACCACTCCGCAAGGCTGACGATGCATTGTATCTCGATAACAGCAACATGACGATAGCCGAGCAAAACGAGTGGATAATGGATAAATTCAATAAGGCTTCAGAGGCTTAACTTGTCTGAAAAGCAATGATAGTTTGTATAGCAGAGAAACCGAGCGTGGCGCGTGACATTGCCCATGTCATAGGAGCCACATCGGCAAAGCAAGGCTACATAGAGGGAAACGGGTATCAGGTGACGTGGACTTTCGGACACCTGTGTACACTAAAGGAACCTAACGACTACACGGAGATGTGGAAACGCTGGGGCTTAGGGGCTTTACCCATGATACCACAACGTTTCGGTATAAAACTCATTGACCAAGAAAGCGTAAAGAAACAGTTTGCCGTAATAGAGAAACTGATGCAGAATGCCGACGAGATAATAAACTGCGGTGATGCTGGTCAGGAAGGAGAACTGATACAACGCTGGGTGATGCAGAAGGCGAAAGCAAAGTGTCCTGTAAAGCGTCTGTGGATTTCCTCATTGACAGAAGAGTCTATTCGTGAGGGATTCCAGAACCTTAAAGACCAAAAAGAGTATGAACCGCTGTATATGGCTGGACTCTCTCGTGCCATCGGTGATTGGCTTCTCGGCATGAATGCTACCCGTCTCTACACGCTGAAGTATCGCAATCAGAACAACAGACAGGTGGGGGCGGGCTCCGTTCTCTCCATTGGAAGAGTGCAAACGCCTACACTCGCCATGATAGTAAACCGTCAGAACGAGATAGACAACTTCAAACCAGAGCCATATTGGGTATTGTCTACCATCTATCGCGATACACTCTTCACCGCCACTAAGGGCAAATACATGAAGAAGGAAGAAGGAGAGGCTGCCTTCGCAGAGATACAAGATAAGCCATTTGAGATTACATCTGTAAGCAAAAAGAATGGTACGGAGAAACCACCGCAACTCTTTGACCTTACGACACTACAGGTAGAGTGTAACAAAAAGTTCAGTTACAGTGCCGAGACAACCCTCTCGCTGATACAATCGCTGTATGAGAAGAAGGTAACCACGTATCCACGTGTGGACACACAGTTTCTTACTGACGACATTTACCCTAAATGTCCAGGCATACTCAACAGCGTCTTTCAGGTGAAAGTGGCAGGAGTGGCACCGTATGCAGACCTCGTTCGTCCGCTTGGAGGCAAGGCATTGCTAAAAAGCAAGAAAGTGTTTGATAACTCAAAGGTAACGGATCACCACGCCATAATACCCACCAACGTCACACCCGTGGGATTGACAGACATGGAACGCAACGTGTACGACCTCGTTGCGCGTCGCTTTATCGCCGTGTTCTATCCCGACTGTAAGTTTTCTACCACTACAGTAGAGGGCAAGGCAGGCGACGTTAAGTTTAAGGTAACGGGCAAAGAGATACTAGAACCAGGCTACCGTGTGGTGTTTGAGAAACAAAAACGCGATGAGCCAGACGAACAGTCAGCCGCCAATGACGGCACGAAACAACCGTCAGACAACCCAGAACCCACCGAGGGCTTGTTGCCAACGTTCGTAAAAGGCGAGTCTGGTCCACACAAACCAACGCTGACCGAGAAGCACACCACGCCGCCACCGTATTATACAGAGGCAACACTCTTGCGAGCAATGGAGACTGCTGGTAAGTTTGTAGACAACGATGAGTTGCGCGCTGCCATGAAAGAGAACGGCATAGGACGCCCTTCAAGTCGTGCGGCAATCATAGAAACACTCTTCAAACGCCATTATATCCGTCGCGAACGCAAGCGTATCGTAGCCACCACCACAGGCAAGGAACTGATAGGCTTGATAAGAGAAGACCTGCTGAAAAGCCCAGAACTGACCGGAATATGGGAGAAGAAACTGCGCGACATAGAGCATAAGAAGTATGATGCAGGACAGTTTATCAATGAACTGAAGGCGCAGATAACCTCTATAGTAAACCAAGTGCTTGCCGATAACAGCAATCGAAAGTTAGAATTGACAGAGGAGTAGGGCACAGATAGATATACAACGTAAACGGTATACAAGCGAAAGAAACGTCGTTTGTGTACCGTTTTTTATGTGACTGAAACGTAAATATATACCAAAAACGCATTTTTTTCTTCCAAATATTTGGTAGTTATAAGATAAATACATACATTTGCAGCAGAAAGTTAAAATAAAAGGGGAATCCTGAAAACCTTTAATAGAGTAGGGGAAAATAAATGTAAAGATATAAGGTTA
>CAKQSF010000034.1 GCA_934272845.1 uncultured Prevotella sp. | reverse complement strand
GGGCGAAGCCTACGGATTGGCATAGGTATGGAAATATCAGCCTGGAGGGCTGTACACTACCAATAATGTACTGCCTTTCAGGCAGATGCTCATTTAACCCATCTAATCCGTGGGCTGCGCCCACGGTTACTAACTGTACAGCCTTCCAGGCTAACTCTATCTATAATGCATAATTCATAATTATGAATTAATGTTTTTGTCTCCCCACGAACGTCAATAGTTTGTGGGGAAGGATTATTATGCCTCAACACGAATGTTGAGGCTTTTTTTTTATGCAAACATCAAACCTACATTCTTGTTCTGTCATTGTTAACTATGATTTACCTTGGGAATAGGTCCCAACTGGCAAAACAACCATGGTAATGCATAATGCATAATTCATAATGCATAATTCATAATTGGCTACGCCATGGTAATGCATAATGCATAATTCATAATGCATAATTCATAATTGGCTACGCCATGGTAATGCATAATTCATTATGCATTATGAATTATGAATTATGTGCGAATCAAAACGAACAAAGTTTCATGACAACACATCGTACCTTTGCATGCAACTAAAAACAACATATTATTAACCCAACATTATCCTCGACGCTCTTGGTGAAACGACGTCGTTAATGGTGCACCTGAAAGCCGAGGATAGAGGTAATGTTCTAAACGCTTCATATTGAAAATGAAAAAGAACATTACTAAGCATGACGCACTGGTCTATGCTCTTAAAAAACTAAACGAACTCGGAGTAACCAACGGAAAAATAGCAAAGAAATACTCCCTGCGTGAGGGTACGCTGGGGAATATAGCGCGTGGCGATATTGTGAAGAGGCAACGCGACAAGTTCTTGCGTGCCTTCGTAGAGGAGATTGACTGCCTTTACCGTCAGGAGATGTATAGGCAAAGGGACTCGGAGGGGGCAAGGGAAATATTACGGACAGAACGTAACATTTTGCTAATTCACCTCGGGTTGCCCATTGACGAAGAGAGGTTGTCTTACACTTAGAGGCCTTAACTGACAGACCCACCAAAAAACTATTGCGGGGGTTTCACGAAAGTTGTATCTTTGCCATCGGTTAAGGGGTTTTAGTTGCCTCGGCCACCAACAATAAATAACCAAACAAACCAACAACAATGCAGGAAAGAACAATGCGAGTAGTACAGCAGGGCGAGGCCTTCGCAGTACAGAGTCAGAGAGAAGAAAGCGGACAGACCATGAAGCGCAACATCGTGTTGCAGGAGATGGGCGGCAAGTACGAAAACCAGTATGTAGCGGCAATGTTCGGACAGTTGGCTGCGCTGAACCTTTATCCTGGCGACGTGGTCTGCGTGACGCTCAGGTTTACCACACGCGAGTATAACGGAGCACAGTATCAAGACATTATCGTAACAGACATTTTAAAGATTAATAAATGATTATGAACAAACATACAAATAACAACTATGGTGCTCAGCACCACATGCAGATTGGCGGATTGGCTTTCTATGATGAAGGCAAGTATTTCTTCTTCGCACCTGATGTCCCAGTACCGGGCAGCACACCAAAGTTTCGCAGAAACGGAGTGGCACAACAGATGTCTGATGGATCGTTCGACTTTACGGAGCGTCCCCTTCCCAGAAGCCAGTCAAAACTGATACACAAACTGGCACACGGACGGGTAAGCGAGACTAAGGACGGAGCGATACAACTAACGCTAAAGGTGTTTGCACACGAAGGGGTGAATATTTCTGACACGCTAAGAAGCGAGGCTTTTGACGCAGCACAGGCGGTAATGGATTTTCAACTAAAGAGATAACACGAAGGGGATAAAACTGATGAGTGTACACTTTATATATTATAAGAACGGGGCGAAGATGATGCGCCCCGTTCAGACGGAAGAGGAGTATCGCACCCTGCGCGACTCTGAACTGAACCTGAGGGCGGAGAAAAGGCAAATGGTGCAGATGAATTATTCGTGCCTGCCTAACAAGGATGGTACGCTGAAGGGCTCTACCACCATGAGCCGCTCTGTGGGCATGGACATCGACTTTGACCCCAACTGCCCCGACTACGAAGAGAGGATGAAGACAGCACCCAACCTTATACTGAGTCATAAGGAAGAACTGGGACTGCTGATGATGGAACGCTCTGCCACGAAGGGCTACCACATCGTCTTCAGACGTAGGGACGGACTTTCGCAGGAAGAAAACCTGCAGTGGGCGTCACGCCTCCTGGGCGTGGAGTACGACAAGGGAGCGAAAGACATTACAAGAGTGTTCTACACTCCACCAACTTCACACATAATCTTCCTCGACAAAGAGGTGTTTGACCAAACTACCTACCCACTAAACAACCCATCCACCAACCCACTAAACGACCAAACGACCAAACCACTAAACGACCAAACCACTAAACGACCAAACAACCAAACCACTAAACGACCAAACGACCAAACCACTAAACGACTAAACGACCAAACGACCAAACCACTAAACGACCAAACGACCAAACCACTAAACGACCAAACAACCAAACCACTAAACGACCAAACGACCAAACCACTAATCTCCCAATCTACCAATCTACCAACCCCCCAAACCACCTACCTCGGCATACCCTACTCTGAGATAATAAAGAAATGGTGGGAGATGTATTATGGTGGACAAGAACCTGTGCGCAGCAACCGTAACACGCTGACCTTTGAACTGGCAGTAAACCTGCGCCACATCTGCGGCTTTGACCCTAACGTGCTCGACGGTGTAATACCCTGTTACGATGGATTTCCTGAAGCAGAGAAACAGGCGTGCATTAACTCTGCCTTGGCAGAGAAACTGACGCAGATGCCGAAGCGACTGAAGGATGTGCTCACCGTACTGAGACAGGAAAATGCAACGACCAACAGCGCAAATGACGATGCCACCACCGACACGGACACTGACTTTGACGACCAATACTCATCAGCCGCACTGCCCAAAATGCCGCAAGGAGTGAAAGACTCCATAGATGCGGTAGGCCCAGCACTCTCTATGCCTGTGCTGATAGCCATCTGCCCCGCCATCGGTACACTCGCAACGGGAGTGAGACTGGACGTGCACGGAAAAATGAACTCTCTTAACCTCATCGCCTACATCGCTGGAGCCTTCGCATCGGGCAAGGGAAGTATTGACCCCGTGGTGGACGCATGGATGGAGGAGGTGAAGCAGACTGACCGCATGTACCAACAGACGGAGGAGGAATGGAGAGCAAGAAAACGAGCGGCTAAGAACAAGAAGGAACAGCCAGAGGAACCAAAACTGCCTGTGAGATGCCTTACACTGAACAATACTGTGGCGAACCTGGCGGAAAGACTGGCTAACACCGACGGCAAACACGCTTTCTCGTTTACGCCAGAAGCCGACACCGTGGCGCAGAAATGGAGGTCGGCAATGAGCGACTTCTCTGTTATGCTGAGACAGGCATACGACGGGACAGGTTACGAAAGGGAAGCAAGGTCGGCAGAAGCGGTGAACGTACACATTGAGCGGCTACTGTGGAACGTGGTGATGTGTGGCACACCTGACGCACTCTACAGAGTGGTCTCTAACTACACCGACGGCTTCCAAAGCAGAATAGCAATAGCACGCACTCCTGACAATACCTTCACTCCACTGACAGGCAACATCTACACCATGACTGACAAACAGCGAGAGCGCATAAAGCAGATAGCACACCTGCTGCCACTAATGCAAGGAGACATCGTACTGCCGAAACTGGAAAGAAAAGGAAGGGAATGGCTGGAACAGGTAAGACTGGAGACAATGAAAAATGATGACAAGGTGAAGGCGAGACAGAGATTTCGTACCTGTCCTACCACTATGAGAATGATGACATGCATTATGCTTTGCAGAGTGGCGGAACAACTGATTACGAAAAACGGATGTGCTGGAGCAGAGAAAATACTAAAGCAGGACCCTAACAGATGGAAGGAGATGATCGTCAAGACGCAAACGCCGGCCATGCTGGACGTGTTTAACACGCTGGCGGACTATCAGATGGAGAACGCACTCTACTTCTTCCGAGAAAGAATAGAGGAGGCTTTTAACTCAAAGGACTACACTGGAGCAATACATGCTGAACGCATAAGAAAAGGCAAGAATGACTCTATATATGAAAGGCTCGACTCGGTGTTCACTCTTGAGCAGGCACTGCAACAGAGCATTGCCATAAAAGGAACAAATACTACTCGCAACGCTGTGCTACAGATGCTAAAAAACTGGAAGGGACAGGGACTTATCTGCGTTAGCAACAATGCTAAATATCAAAAACTACACACTATATAATTAGTCATTAAGTCATTAGTCATTAGTCATTAAGTCATTAGTCATTAAGTCATTAGTCATTAAGTCATTAAGTCATTAAGTCATTAGTCATTAGTCATTAAGTCATTTTTAATTATGAACTATGAATTATGAATTATGAATTATGAATTATGAATTAAAATGGCGTAGCCCAATTATGAATTATGAATTATGAATTATGAATTACCATGGCGTAGCCCAATTATGAATTATGAATTATGAATTATGAATTAAAATGGCGTAGCCAAATTATGAATTATGAACTATGAATTATGAATTAATATTATGCCAAGAGTAAGATACACCACCACTCTAGGGTTTATCAACAACAACCCTACAAACATTCGCCACTCCGTGCTCAACAAGTGGCAGGGACAAACTGGACAGAGAAAAGGCTTCTGCGTATTCTCTACAAAGACATGGGCGTTCAGAGCCACCGCGAAAATACTGTTTAAATACATCGAACGAGGCAATGACACTATAGAGAAAATGATTAACGCATGGGCACCGCAGACGGAAAATAATACAGAGGCTTACATAACCTATGTATGTAAGAAAACTAGAATTGACCGCAAACAGAAGGTTAGCAAGTATAACCGAACGGCATTGTGCTCCATTATCTCTGCCATGTGCTACGTGGAGTGCGCTGGATACGTACCTGCAAGAAACATCGTGGAGATAGGATACGACCTCGCCATTACTGAGGGGTAAAGACACACACAAAAACAAGGAGACGGGTGACACTTCTACTAAAAGGAGGTGACGCACGCCTCCTTTTCTCGTAGCAAGGCGTTATAGTCGTAAGAGTGTTAATATCTTAACAGAAATAAAAAATAATAAGAAAAAGTGTTGCATGTTGTTGTTAATTTTTGTAATTTTGCAAGCAAATTGTATTTTTACAGATAATAAACATAACAAAAAGAGAAAGCAATGGAATTTATTAGCACCATTCTTGATGAGTTTAGTTCATTGTTGTGGGGTTATCCTCTGATAATCCTTTTGGTGGGCACTCATCTCTTCCTTACCATTCGATTAAAATTTCCACAGCGTAAGATTTTTACCGCTATCAAACTGTCTGTAACGAAAGACAAGGACGGTGACGGCGACGTAACGCAGTTTGGCGCACTTGCCACAGCACTTGCAGGTACTATAGGTACTGGTAACATCGTGGGTGTGGGCACAGCAATCGCTTTAGGTGGTCCTGGTGCAGTATTCTGGTGCTGGTTGACAGGTGTACTCGGCATAGCAACAAAATATGGCGAGGGTCTGCTTGCAGTGAAGTATCGCCGTGTGTCTGAACAGGGGCACATGCTCGGTGGTCCTATGTACGCCCTAGAGTATGGTCTGCACGCTAAGTGGGCTGCCGTTCTCTTCTGTATCTTCACTTGCTTCGCTACATTCGGCATAGGCAGTACCGTTCAGGCCAACGCCATTACAACACTTGCACACGACATGATGGACGTAACGCCATGGATATCTGGCGTAGTGGTTACGGTGCTTGTAGGACTCGTTATAGTTGGCGGCATAAAGAGCATAGCAAAGGTTTGCACAGCACTCGTGCCTATTATGGCGGTGCTTTACGTGCTTGGTTGCTTCGTTATCCTTGCAATGAACTGGCAGTTTGTATGGCCTGCTATCAAGTTAATATGCACTGCAGCGTTCACTCCTGAGGCTGCTGGCGGTGGCTTTGTAGGCAGCACGGTGCTCATTGCAGCACGCTACGGTATTGCCCGCGGTCTGTTCTCTAACGAGTCTGGTATGGGTTCCGCTCCTATCGTGGCTGCATCTGCCAAGACTAAGAACCCTGTGCGCCAGGCATTGGTAAGTTCTACGGGTACGTTCTGGGACACGGTTATTATCTGTGCCATAACAGGTATCGTGATTGTCAGCAGCGTATTGAGTTTTACTGACACCTCTTGCATGGACGACACCGCCCTTGGCTCTATGTTTGGTAAGATACTTGAACTAAAAGCGCAGCACATGGACGGTGGTACACTGACAACAATGGCGTTCAGCAAGATACCATACGTAGGCCGTCCTGTACTGATGTTCGGACTCTTTACTTTCGCTATCACTACCATTCTCGGTTGGAGTCTTTATTCTGCGAGAGCCGTGGAGTATCTCTTTGGCTACAAAGGCGTGAAGGTGTGGGTATGGATTCACCTCGTAGCAGTCTTTGCAGGTTCTGTTATTAACCTTAACACCGTATGGACTATCGCCGACATCTCTAACGGCCTGATGGCTATTCCTAACCTCTTCGCCCTGTTGTTGCTGAGCAAGGTGCTTGTGGATGATACCAATAAGTACTTATGGGGCGGAAGACTTGACGAGGAAGAGAAACCTACGATGAATTAAATAACAAAACAATCCCCCACTTAATTCCCTCCCCCCCTGGCGAGGGGAAAGAATACTCCAAACAGTTTGAAGTGGGATTGGGACAGGTTAATATAATTAACAGTTAATAGTAACAATTAAATACAACTCAAACTTCCATAACTTAATACCCAGCAACAGTATTTTCTCCACTCCCTGGGGAGGAAATCTGGGAAGGGGTTGTGAGATGGGCTGAGTGGTTTTATTATTTACAAATATGGAAATTGGATTAACACTCATGTTGGTAGGCATGGTGACGGTATTTGCCGTACTGCTTATCATTATTAACCTTAGCAAGGGGCTTATCGCTTTGGTAAACAGAATCGCCCCCGAGGAAGAAGTGAAACACAAGACTGCTGCCGTAGCAAAGCAGGCTATCTCTCCAGAGATAATGCAGGTAATACAGCAGGCTGTTAGTCAGGTGACGGGAGGAAAAGGCACTGTTGCCAACGTGGAGAAACTTTAATGGCGCATTAAGGACAGCGTCACTTAAAACACAAGATTTTACAACATAAACAATATTTACGATAAAAAACAATGGGTAAAGAGATTAAATTCAGTTTAGTCTTCCGCGATATGTGGCAGAGTGCAGGTAAGTACCAGCCACGCGTAGACCAGTTAGTGAAGGTAGCACCAGCAATCATTAAGATGGGTTGCTTTGACCGTGTAGAGACAAACGGTGGTGGCTTTGAGCAAGTAAACCTTCTGTATGGAGAGAATCCTAACAAGGCTGTCCGCGAATGGACAAAGCCTTTCCATGAGGCTGGTATTCAGACACACATGCTTGACCGTGCTCTTAACGGACTGCGCATGAGTCCATGTCCTAAGGATCTTCGTAAACTTTTCTACAAGGTTAAGAAAGCACAGGGCACAGACATCACACGTATCTTCTGCGGACTGAACGACCCTCGCAACGTTATCCCTTCAATACAATATGCTAAGGAAGCAGGAATGATAGCACAGGCATCTCTCTGCATCACTCACTCTCCTATTCATACTGTAGAGTACTACATCAATCTTGCAAAGAAATTTATTGATGCTGGTGCCGACGAGATATGCTTGAAGGATATGGCTGGTATAGGCCGCCCTGAGAGCCTCGGCAAAATTTGTAAGGGCATTAAGGAATATAAGAATGACATCGTAATACAGTACCACTCTCATGCTGGTCCTGGCTTCAACATGGCAAGCATTCTTGAGGTTGCACGCGGAGGTTGTGACTACATCGACACAGGTGTTTCTCCATTGTCATGGGGTACTGGTCACGCTGACATCATCGCCGTACAGGAGATGCTGAAGGACGCAGGCTTCAAGGTGAAGGACATCAACATGGAGGCTTACATGGAGGTGCGCACTCAGGTACAAGAGATGATGGACGACTTCTTGGGGTATTATATCCCAGCACTTAACCATCTTAACAACTCTCTTCTTATCAAGCCAGGCTTGCCAGGTGGCATGATGGGCTCACTGATGACTGACCTTGAGGATAACTTGAAGTCACTCAACAAGTGGAAGAAGAAGAACAATCAGCCAGAGTTGACCACCGACCAGTTGCTCATCAAACTCTTTGATGAGGTAGCGTATGTATGGCCTAAGGTAGGTTATCCTTGCCTCGTTACACCGTTCTCACAGTACGTTAAGAACCTTGCGTTGATGAACGTGATGCAGATGGAGAAGGGTAAGGAGCGTTGGAGCATGATTGCCGATAATATCTGGGACATGATTCTTGGTAAGGCTGGTCAACTGCCTGGTAAGGTAGACCCTATCTTTGTTGAAATGGCAAAGGCTGAGGGACGTGAGTTCCTTTCTTCTGACCCACAGGAGAACTTCCCCGACGACCTTGACACTTATCGTAAGAAGATGCAGGAGAAGGGTTGGGAACTCGGACAAGACGACGAGGAACTCTTCGAATACGCTATGCACCCACAGCAGTATGAGGCATACAAGAGTGGTGCTACTAAGGCTGCCTTTGAGAAAGACCTCGCTGAACGTAAGGCTAAGAAAAATGCTCC
Organism: uncultured Prevotella sp.; assembly: GCA_934272845.1. Classification (GTDB taxonomy): domain Bacteria; phylum Bacteroidota; class Bacteroidia; order Bacteroidales; family Bacteroidaceae; genus Prevotella. Next base: position 5,860 of record CAKQSF010000034.1, on the reverse strand, counting down.
TGCTGCTGGAGCCGAGCCTAAGCAGATTACTGTAACAGTGAACGGACAGTCATATAAGGTTGACATCGCTTACGGCGCACAGCCTGCCGCTGCTGCCGCTACACAGTCTGCTCAGCCTGCTGCCGCTGCAGGAAGCGGAGAACCTGTACTTGCTCCACTGGAGGGTAAGGCTTACATGGTAAGTTCTTCTAACGAGACTCCTAAGAAAGTGGGCGACCACGTGGAGGCTGGAGACATACTGTGCTACATTGAGGCAATGAAGGTGTTTAACCGTATCAAGGCTGACAAGGCTGGCACTATCACGTCTATCAACTTTACGTCAGGAGACTCTGTTGAAGAAGACGACGTATTGATGACGATTGCTTAATAAATGAAGAGAGAAGAATGTAGAAAAAAAATGAAGAATTATGAATAAAGAATGAAAAATGAAGGTAACATTTTTTTGGCGTGTTAATAGTCTTCATTGATACATTATTCTTTAAGATAATCTTCATTGATACAAACACACATTCTTCGATAATAAAACTTTGAAAAGATGGAAATATTAAGTAAAATATGGGATATGACAGCCTTTGCCCAGACGGGTGGCGACTGGTCGTTCCTTATCATGATAGCCATTGCGTGTATCATTCTCTATCTCGGAATAGTGAAGAAGTATGAGCCACTGCTACTGATTCCTATCGGCATGGGCGTGCTGCTTGCTAACTTCCCTGGTGGCGGTATGGGTGTAGCACAGGCTGACTCTGCAGGCTACGTAACACTGGCTGACGGAACGAAAGAGATTATCTGGGATATGCCTCTCCACAAGATTGCGCACGACCTCGGACTGATGAACTTTATATATTATATGTGTATAAAGACAGGTTTCATTCCACCAATAATCTTTATGGGTGTAGGCGCATTGACAGACTTCGGCCCTATGCTGCGTAACCTCCGTTTGTCTATCTTCGGTGCTGGTGCACAGTTCGGTATCTTTGCAGTGTTGTTGGCTGCCCTCTTCATGGGCTTCACTCCTCAGGAGGCTGCTTCACTTGGTATCATCGGTGGTGCTGACGGTCCTACCGCTATCTTCACTACCATTCAGTTGGCACCACAGTTGCTTGGTCCTATAGCCATTGCCGCATACTCTTACATGGCTTTGGTACCTGTTATCATTCCGCTCGTAGTGCGTTTGCTCTGCACAAAGAAGGAACTCATGATTAACATGAAGGAGCAGGACAAACTTTACCCTGACACAATGCAGATAAAGAATCTGCGTGTACTGAAGATATTGTTCCCTATATGCGTTACTATCATCGTGGCACTGCTCGTGCCTACGGCTGTGAGCCTTGTAGGAATGTTGATGTTCGGTAACCTTATCAAGGAGTTAGGCAGCATGACAGGCCGTCTGTTTGATACTGCTAGTAACGCTATAATGAACACGGCTACTATCTTCCTCGGTCTTTCTGTTGGCGCAACAATGACAAGCGAGGCATTCCTTAATATGCAGACTATCGGCATCGTTATCGGTGGCTTCCTTGCCTTCGCACTCTCTATTGCCGCTGGCATCTGCATGGTAAAGATATTCAACCTCTTTACCAAGAAGAAGGTTAACCCACTTGTTGGTGCTACAGGACTCTCTGCTGTGCCTATGGCATCACGCGTGGCTAACGAGATTTCTACCAAGTATGACCCTAAGAACCACGTATTGAACTACTGTATGGCTTCTAACATCTCTGGTGTCATTGGTTCTGCGGTCGCTGCCGGCGTGCTTATCTCATTCTTGAAATAAGAAAAATAAAAGCGATATTCGTATTATAAACACACAGTCCTCCATGACGTTATTTGTTCATGGAGGACTTATTTTTTAGGTTATATTTTATTATGAAGAATAGATTACTACTAACCATTATTGGGATTTTTTCATGTGTATGCAGTGTCCTTGCTGATAACATAACGTACACTAAGGCGGACAGCATAAAAGTGGTAACACTGTTAAAAGAAGGAAGGAAACAACCAAAGGGCACTAACATGATGCTCTACTATGGCAAGAAACTATGCGGAATACCATATGTTGCTCACACGCTCGAAGTGAACAAAAAGGAGAAACTGGTAGTAAATCTCCGTCAGTTAGATTGCACTACTTTTGTGGAGACAGTCTTTGCTCTGTCGCTAACAAGTAAGAATGGATCAGTAAGGTGGGCTGATTATTGCCACTGGTTAGAGAAGATACGTTACAACGAAGGCAAGCGCAACGGCTATGTTAGTCGTAACCACTATTTCCTTTGGTGGTGCGAGAGCAACGAAAGGCAGGGATTAGTAACACTACCATTGCAGGAACTTCTTAAGAAAGAGCGCACTACTGCATTCACTTACACAAAGAGACAGCACATAAATATAAACTATATGAGCACGCATACTGCCTCATATAAGATGCTTAAAGGAAACAAGGCAGACATCAAAACTATTGCCGAACATGAGGTGGAGTCACAAGGAAAGGTGATGATATATATTCCTAAGGACAAAATGGGGATGTCTTATGACCAGTTACACTACGTAAAGGATGGCGACATTCTAGCCATAGCGACAAAACTTAAAGGACTTGACACTTCGCACATAGGCATTGCATCATGGGGCAAAGACGGAAAACTACACCTTCTTAATGCTTCTTCCATTCATAAGAAGGTTGTATTGGAGCCAAAGACCATGAAGCAATATATGAGTGAACACCCATCGCAGATTGGTATATGGGTTATCAGACCTATGTTATAGGGGGAGTTCAATAAATTAACACCCTATTATGTAAAACTATAACAATGGGACGGTAAAAAAAACTTGGTACAATTTAGCGGAGTGGATTACATAAATGATATTTATTGCCTTGTCATTTCTTTTTGGATATTTTGAAGCCATTCATCTGTCATAATGCTCGCATTCTTCGCTAGGCTCAGGCGTTTCACGGAGTTCTCCTTCTTAATGTCTCCAAACTTTCTCTAAAATCTATGACATAGATTATACCAATTTATTTTTTCCCCCACCGTCACAAAGTAACAAAATAAGTATTGTATGTATAATGATGATAGAAAATATCTAACTCATTACTACGGACTGTCAAGTGCTTCTTGGAACAGCGAAAAAATCACGGACGCACTGCTTGCTGACAAATACTATTCTACTGACAAAGGGGTTTGTAAACGAGCATCCATCAATATTATCAATGCGCTCCGTTTTGATAACGATGACAAAAGCAATGGCTATAATCTGGTACTTGACTATGTAGGAAACACTGATTTACTACAGAGGTCAGACAAAGTTAGTTTGATATGCCATCACAACGACGAGCAATACTTCGCAGACCAGATGAAGGCTATATGCGATGTAGCGCAAAGAGGCAGCGTTGTTGTCTCTGCCTTTATCAATCCTAAAGAGAAGGAGATTAGGCATTTTCTGATTAACGAGAGACTGCCTTTCATAGAAGTACTGGGCATAGGAATAACAGATGGTTATCATCCTTATGGAAGAGATTATGAAATGTGTCTTGAAGGCAAACTTGTTCAGATATCGCCTTGGGATAGTAGGATTCCTAGAGGACCACGACTTAGGCGAGATAGATGCATTGTAATGAATGAACTTGTACGTGTTATCAGCAATATTCCCGACGATTGGTGGCACGTTTTTATGTAATGTAGAATACTTTTTGTTTTGTTTTTACATAAGTGACGGTAAAAAAAATAACTTGGTATAATTTATTTTTTCACCGTCACTAAAAAAAAGATTACCAACGATAGTAAAACTAATCATTGGTAATCTTTTTTGTGTATCTTATACTAAGTAAGTATTCAAAATTATTTTTATAAATAAGTAAGTTAATGTTCTTGTATTATTTGGAATATTTTGAACACTTACTTAAAATGATTAAATCAACAGCATTTTCTATTCGTTATTCAGTGGCACAGCGAAGTAGCCCTTCTTACCAGTAGGATAAACGCCTTGTATATAGAGTACAGGATCTTTTGACGTTGAAGCCTCCTTCACGGCCTTCTGCAAGTCATCTATAGTCTTGATTGAGGCATCGTTAGCCTTCTGGATGATGAAGCCCTTAGGAATACCAGCAGTAGAAAGAACACCTTTGTTTACTTTCATTACCTCTATACCGTTGGCTATCTTCAACTGCTCCTTCTGTGCGTCTGTAACTTCACGGAAGTTTGCTCCTAATACATCAAGGTCTGCCTGTTTTATTACACCCACATTGCCCTGAGCATTCTTTAGCGTAACATTGCTGGTCTTTGACTTCTTCTTGTGTACGAAGGTTATAGATACCTTGTCGCCAGGACGTTTTGTTGCCATTGTCTCTTGAAGCATTGCCATTGTGGTTACTTTCTTGCCATCTATTGCGGTGATAACGTCACCTTCCTCCAGTCCGGCTGCTGCTCCTGCTCCTTCTGCATCTACACTGTTTACGTATACGCCATCGTTCACGCCAAGGTCAACTTCCTTGTCTTGCGCCTTCTGTGAGTCTATCCACTTACGTGCGTCAGAACCTGTGATACCAAGGTATGCACGTTGTACCTGACCATACTTCTTAATGTCGGCCACCACCTTATTCATTATGGTTGTAGGGATAGCAAAGCCATAACCACTGTATGAACCTGTTTGGCTGTAAAGCATAGCGTTGATGCCAATCAGTTCGCCCTTAGTGTTAACAAGGGCACCACCTGAGTTTCCTGCATTGATAGCAGCATCAGTTTGTATGAATGACTCTACGCCATTAGCACCGAGTGAACGTGCCTTTGCACTAACGATACCGGCTGTTACGGTAGAGTTGAGGTTGAACGGATTGCCCACTGCGAGTACCCACTCGCCTACCTTCAGTTTGTCAGAATCGCCAATAGGTAGCGTTGGCAGGTTCTTAGCGTTTACTTTTATAAGTGCAAGGTCTGTGGTCTTGTCCGTGCCTACTATCGTTGCAGAGAACTCACGATTATCGTTAAGTGTTACGGTGAGTTCATCAGCACCTTCTACCACGTGGTTGTTTGTTACGATGTAGCCATCCTCGGATATTATTACACCAGAGCCTGTTGCCTCCTTTTTAGGAGTTTGTACCTGCTGCTGACGCTTTCCGCCACGACCGTTAGGGTTTCCGAAGAAGCCAAATGGATCAAAGAAATCTCCAAAAGGATCATTCTCTACCTCTACAGTCTTCACCTTCGAATTCTGAACATACCTAATGTGTACAACTGCAGGCAATGCCTTCTCTGCAGCATAAGTAAGATCTACAGGCTGTCCTGCCACTGCTGCAACAGGCTGCGCTGCCTTTACAGAGATGAAGGCTCCCGTAGAGAAAGCCAGTGATACCACGCAAAGTGATGATAACAAATACTTTGATACTTTCTTCATCTTTCTATTATTGTTTAATTATTAAATTATCATGTTGAATTACTTTTTCTATACACAAGTCGTGTTTTTTTTGTTAATTCGCCCGTGTTTCGTTTGCAAATTTATAAGCAAATAATGTGATAAAAAAATTTTTATGCTCTCTTTTTATCTTTTTTATAAATTAAAAACGACATCTTAACGTGAATTTATTTTTCCATGCAATGCTTTAATGGTTTTTTACTTTCTTTTTTGCTGGTGTTACTATTATGCAGTAATTTAAGGGTGATTATGTGCAAAGCATAACAGAATTAGCCTGAAAGGCTGAGAAATAGGGAGAGTACCTAAAATCCGTGGCGATGTCCCCCGGTTACTCAAAGTATTGGCTTCTTGCTAAGGCAAGCGGCAAGCCGAGTTCAGCCAAAGAGATGGAATTAGCCTGGAAGGCTATACTATGAGTAACCGTGGGCGAAGCCTACGGATTTTAGGTACAAACATTGTTTGCTGC
>CAKQSF010000033.1 GCA_934272845.1 uncultured Prevotella sp. | reverse complement strand
CAGGCTGAGAATAGGGAGAGTACCTAAAATCCGTGGGCGATGCCCACGGTTACTCATAGTATTGGCTTCCAGCCAAAAATTTGCTAACGTTGCTTCAAAATGTAGGCTTCCAGCCAAAGGATGTCTAACTCTTCTATGCCGAGAAAGCGTGCATATAAGTAAAGACATTAATTGACGTAACCATTACTGAATAGTTACGATTACACGCCAAAATGGTAAATTTGGGAAATAACGCGAAAGGGGCTTAATCGCTGTGCGATTAAGCCCCTTTTACGTGGTAATTAAGCCCCAATCACTCTGTAATCAAGCCCTGATTACAGAGTGATTGGGGTAACATCATTATACGATATTGTAATCATCTCATTTCTAACCATTTGCGCATTTAACTCCTTTCGTCCGCTGAAATGGTAAATTTAGGAAATGATGGGTTGTCTCTGCTGCTGTTTTTCCTTAACAAAACGGTCTATCTGCTCAAGCCCCTTTGCCGTGCATATTCCGCGCAACAAAACGTACATATAACTATCGAACAGTTCGCTGAACGTTAAGTCTTCATACGTATCGTCCGCACACAACATGTCCATTACGCCATTGCCTATGCGGTTGAACACAGCATAGTCTACACTTGGCAGGAAGAACCCCTCCTCTACCCCCTTGGCAAAAAACTGCGCTGAGGCGGCATGCTGACGACTGTGATATTCATTCACCACCTGCGCCACCTTAGGATATTTTACCATATCCTTATAGAAGTTGAAGTTGGTATTAGCCACAGACTCCAGTTGCATACTCAGAAAGCCCGTCAGCACGTCCATAGTATTCTCACTGTTGCGCACCAGTTCTTCCATTCGCTTTGAATGTTCCTGCTGTCGGGATGTCACTACCTCACATAGCAAATCTTCTTTCGTGGCATACAGTTCGTAGACCGTACGTTTTGAGATACCAAGATTATGCGCTATATCGTCCATCTTGACCGCACGAATACCATAGAGTGCGAAACTACGCTGCGCCTCCGCCAGTATAGCGGGGCGTAACTGTTGCTTGTATGATGAGTATTCTTTCATACAGTTATCATGAAAGGTGGTGGAGGAATATATGGTAGTTACTGTTGTGCAGTTACAGCACCGTAATATTTTTTTTAGAATGGAAGGTCTTCTGCACTGTCACCTGCTGGTTGCGCTGGTGCTGCTGGTTGCGCTGGTGCAGGCTGTGGCGCTACATAAGCAGGCTGTTCTGTAGCCATTGGCTGTACGGCTGAAACCTGACGTACATCGAACGCTGTAATATTGTTGAACCAACGACCGTTCCACTCATGGGCATCAATATCGAATGATACGTTAACATCCTGCCCTACCTGTATGCCGAAGCGCTGCAGACGATCTGCACCGAACACGGTGAATACCATCTTACGAGGATATGCTGTATTTGCAGTCTCGATAACGAACTCCTGTGACTTCCAATCACCACGGGCACTTGTACCGCTACGCTCTGGCAGTGCGGCGATTACTCTTCCTTGTAATTCCATTGTTGATATTTGGTATTTTTACTTATTTTCTAATTTCAAATGCGAAATTACTAAAAAAAAGGCGTATTGGAAAACTTTTCCATGTTTTTTTTGTTTACCACATAACTTTTTTGTATTTTTGCATAATCTTTGGCTGTTTTTGGTTAGGAGCATTACAATGTTCGAACAACTAAAGGTCTTAAAGGGATAAAAGGTTTTAAAGGGATAATGGTTCAAACAACCAAACCACCAAACGACTAAACGACAAAACCACCAAACCACTAAACGACCAAACCACTAAACAACCAAACCACTAAACAACCAAACCACTAAACGACTAAACGACAAAACAACTAAATTACAATAATGAGATTCACGCTTTCTTCTACCGCGCTCAGCAGCAGACTGAGCATTCTTGCAAAAGTTATTAACTCTAAGAACTCGCTGTCTATCCTTGACTGCTTTCTCTTTGAGGTAAAAGACGGTATACTTACCCTTACCGCAAGTGACAATGCTAACATGATGCAATGCAGTGTTGAACTTAACGAATGTGACGGCGAAGGCGCCTTCTGCGTTTCTAACCGCATCATTCTTACTTCTGTTAAGGAATTGCCTGAGCAGCCACTTACATTTGAGGTTGACACTACGACGAACAACATACGCATGGTGTACCAAAACGGTAACTACAAGATAGCATGCCAGAGTGCGGACGAATATCCCGTACAACAGGCTATGACGGGACAGTTTACGGAGACTACTATTAAGGAGGGCACTCTGTCAAAGAATATTCAGCGCACACTGTTTGCTACTGCCAACGATGAGTTGCGCATGATTATGAATGGTATTTACTTCGACTTAAAACAGGATTGCCTCAATATTGTTGCCAGTGACGGTCATAAGATGGTGCGCAACGTGGTTCTTGCATGCAGCGCCACTGAGCCTGCAGCGTTCATACTGCCTAAGAAGCCAGCGGGTCTTTTGAGGACTATCCTTTCAAATGACAGTGAGGAAGACGTGAACATTAAGTTTAACGCTAACAACGCTGAGATTACATTCACTGGGGGCATGATTTCATGCCGCCTCATTGAAGGACGCTACCCTAATTACGCTTCCGTAATTCCTACGGACAATCCTAACGTGATGACTGTTGACCGCAAGGCACTGATGGGTGCACTGCGACGCGTTATTCCGTTTGCAAGCGAGAGTACGCAATTAATTAAGTTGCGCATGGGGATGAACAATATTGAGTTGAGTTCTGAGGACGTGGACTTCGCTACAAGTGCATCTGAGGACGTAATGTGCGAATACTCTGGTGCTGCCATGAGCATTGGCTTTAAGGGTTCTACGCTGTTTGAGATTCTCAACAACCTTGAGAGTGACGAGGTTGTTATTGAATTGGCTGACCCAAGCCGCGCTGGCGTTATCAGACCTGCAGAGCAACCTGAGGGCGAGGATGTGCTGATGCTCATCATGCCTATGCTGCTGAATGACTAATTACAAGTTGTTTGGTGATTTAGTTGTTTAGTGGTTTGGTTAATGGCAAAGTTATTCTGCCTTGATAACATACAACTAAACCACTAAACAACAAAACAACAAAACAACCAAACGAATATGAAACTCAATATTACAAAACCACTGATAATCTTTGACCTTGAGACGACTGGTCTCGACATTGCCAAAGACAGTATAATACAGATTAGTTATATTAAGGTGTCTCCTGACGGTACGGAAGACAGGCAGAACCTGTTCGTGAATCCTGGCAGGTCTATCCCACACGAGGTTGTGGAACTGACACATATTACTGACGACATGGTGAAGGATGCACCGTTCTTTAAGGAGATTGCAACGAAACTGGCTGAGGATTTCGCTGGATGTGATTTCGCTGGCTTTAACTCTAACGGCTTCGATGTGCCTATGCTGGCAGAGGAGTTTCTGAGGGCTGGCATCGCTTTCGACTTCTCGCAGTCACGACTAATTGATGCCTGCACCATTTTCATGAAGATGGAGCGTCGTAACCTTGCCGCTGCCTATAAGTTCTACTGCGGAAGAAAAATGGAAGAGGACTTCCAGGCACACCTTGCCAATGAGGACACGGAGGCTACATACCGCGTTTTACAGGGCCAACTTGATATGTATGCTCCAGGTAAACAGGAGGAGGAGGACAGACAATTGCCTAACGACATGGACTTCATCAACGCTTTCTGTAAACGTAACAACAACGTGGACTTTGCTGGAAAGATTATATGGGGACCTGTACCAGGACCTGACGGCAAGCCACTGCTGAACGCTGACGGCACTGAACGCAAGCAAGAAGTTTTCAACTTTGGTAAATACAAGGGATGGGCTGTGAAGAATGTATTGCGCAGAGACCCTGGATACTTCAGTTGGATGATGACGGGCGACTTTGCACTTGATACGAAGCAGGCTCTGACAAGAATAAGAATGAGTACATTATGACCTTTTATAAAAAGCATATCCGTTCACTGTTGTTCATGACTCTCATGTCATGGACAACAGTTTCACATTCTTACGCACAGGAACTACAGGCTAAGGTGAACATCAATCACCAACAGATACAGGGCACGGAGGAATCGGTCTTCACAGAATTGAAAGACAAACTGGAGGAGTTCGTGAACAACCAGCACTGGACCTCACTGCAGTTCATGGAGCAGGAACGCATTCCGTGCAGTTTCAATATAACGGTGAAGGAATATAAACGTGATGAGGGTACATGGGGATGCACATGTATGGTGCAAGCAAACAGACCTGTGTACAATGCTTCATACACCTCTGTATTGTTTCAGAACCAGGATGCGGACTTTACTTTTACCTACAATCAGTTTGACCAAATAGAGTTTAACCCTGACATGATAGACAATCAGTTGACTGCACTCTTTGCCTATTATGCCTACCTTATCATCGGTATGAACCTTGACTCTTTCTCGCTTAAAGGTGGGGAGGATATCCTGCAGAGGTGCATGAACCTTACTAACAACGCGCAAAACCTTAACTACCCTGGATGGAGCGCATACGACAGTAGCAAGAATCGTTTCGCTATCATCAATGATTATCTCGAAGGGGCCATGGAACCGTTCCGCACACTGCAGTACAACTACTACCGAAAGGGACTGGACGAAATGGCGAACAACGCGGAAAGGGGTAGAACGGAAATTACTACCGCCATAGAGCAGAACCTGGATAAGGCACACAAGGATAGACCTATGAGCATGCTGCCGCAACTATGGACGGATTATAAGAAAGACGAACTGAGCAATATATATAAAGGTAAGGGTACGCAGAAAGAGAAAGAGGCGGTGTATAATGTGCTGTTCTCTATTAATCCATCGCAAAGTAACGCCTGGAACAAGATAAAAGAATAAGATTAAAGAATACATGCTTAAACACCTTTACATAAAGAATTATGCGCTGATCGACGTGCTTGACATCGATTTTAAGTCGGGCTTCTCTGTCATTACTGGTGAGACGGGCGCGGGAAAGAGTATCATTCTCGGTGCCATAGGACTGCTACTGGGACAGAGGGCTGACTCGAAGGCTGTCAAGACTAATACACAGAAGTGTACCATAGAGGCGCATTTCGACATCTCTCGCTACGGCATGGAACCGTGGTTTGAGGCTCACGACCTTGACTGTGACGAGGAATGTATCATAAGACGCGAACTGACGGCTACGGGCAAAAGCCGCGCTTTCATTAACGATACACCTATCCCACTGCAGGTGATGAGAGAACTGGGTGAGATGTTGGTTGACGTACACTCGCAACACCAAAACCTACTGCTGCAGAAGGAGGATTTCCAGATGAGTGTGCTCGACATCATTGCTGCCAACAACAAACAGAGAGAGGCTTACGCTAAGGCGTTTAAACTGTATAAGGAAGCGGAAAACGCACTACAAACTCTGAAGGAACAGATAGCGCAGACAAGGGAGAACGAGGAGTTTATGCGCTTTCAACTGAACGAACTCTCGGGCGCAGCACTGAAAGACGGTGAACAGGAGGAACTGGAACTGGAACAGGAGGCTGCTACACACACGGAGGAGATTAAGACTGTATTGTTTGAAGCGAACTCTTTACTCAATGACGATGAAGGGGGAATACTCGCCTCATTGCGACTGGCGAACCAGAAACTGGAGAACGCCGCAAGGATTTACCCTAAGATTGAAGACTTAGCAGGACGCATTGAATCGGCATACATAGAACTGAAGGATATTGCACAGGAAACGGATAACACGGCAGAGAGCATTGATTTCGACCCTGAACGGTTAAATTTTATAAACGAACGGTTGGACACTATTTACTCACTGCAACGTAAGTTTCACAAAGACTCTGTCGCAGAACTACTGGAAGAACAGGAAAAACTGCAGAACGCCATCGACGGTATCGACAATAGCGATAACTCACTTACGGAGCAGGAGGCAAAGGTTGCAAGACTGTTGGAGACTGCGAGAGAGAAAGCAGACAAACTGACGGAGTCGAGAAGGAAGGCTGTCACGAAGGTTGAGAAAGCGGTATGTGGTAGTCTTGCTGCATTGGGTATGCCAAGTGTAGTATTCTCTATAGAGGTTACTAAGGACGAGTTATCAGCAAAAGGACAGGACCGCGTAGCATTCCTATTCTCTGCCAACAAGGGAATGGCGTTGCGACCAATAGCACAAGTAGCATCAGGCGGTGAGATTGCACGTTTAATGCTGTCACTGAAGGCTTTAATAAGCGGTGCGGTGAAACTGCCCACTATTATATTTGATGAGATTGACACTGGCGTAAGCGGACGCGTGGCAGAGAAAATGGCAGACATAATGCTACAAATGGGCAATGCTGACAGACAGGTAATTAGCATAACCCACCTACCACAGATTGCTGCTATAGGCACCACACACTATAAGGTAGAGAAGCACGAGACGGCTGAGGGCACTACCTCTGTAATGCGCATGCTTAACAATGAGGAACGTATTGACGAGATTGCACAGATGCTAAGTGGGTCGGACATTACTGAAGCAGCACGTACTAACGCAAGGGCACTGCTAAAAATGTAACACGACAGAAATAGATGATTTTGAAAGAACTTAAAGACTGGTAATGAAAAGATTTTTCTCCTTATTATGTATTTGTGCCATTGCCCTTACAATGGCGGCACAACCTTCTGCGGTTAAAAAGGCTGCTAAGAGCGTACTAAAACTAACTACGTTCAAGGCTGACGGCACCATCAACGCCACTGGCTATGGTGTTTTCATCAGTGAAGACGGAACCGCACTGACGGCATGGACTCCATTCAAGGGGGCTTCGTCTGCAACGGTAATTGATGGACAAGGAAAAAGATATGATGTTGATTGCATATACGGTGCAAGTGACATTTACAACGTGGCACGCCTAAAAGTAAAGACTGAAACTAAAAGTCGCATAATCAACACTGAGATAGAACAAGGGCAACAGACTACTGGAGCGGAATCATGGTTTATTGGTTATGATGTTAAAGCACCACAGTTCAGCAAGTTGCCTATAACGAAGGTTGAACCGTTCATGAACGACCTTCCATACTACATCATTGAACAAGAGAACGGAACCATAACCGACACGATGGAGGGCAGCCCTGTCTTCAATGCGCAAGGTAACCTTATGGGACTGATAAAGACGAGCAGTACACGAACGGATCTCTACATAGCAAGTGCACGCTACGCTTTGACACTACAGCCTTCGGCTCTTGCTGGCAATGACAATACTTTGCGTTATACTAACGTGCGCACCGCATTGCCACAGGAATACAATCAGGCGCTACTGGCACTCATGATTGCAGCACAGCGCAACGATAGCATAAACTATCCTGCTACAATAGAAGACTTCATTAAAACTTTCCCTGATAAGGAAGATGGCTATGAATATAAAGCGACTATGCTGACTGACCGTAAGGACTTCACTGCTGCGGAGGCTGCCATGAACAAGGCTATAGAGGTAAGCACATTAAAGGACAATGCGCATTACCAATATGCTAAACTCATATATAACAAGAACATCATAATGGGAGACTCTACTTACACGGCATGGTCTCTCGATAAGGCTTTACAAGAAGCGGAGACGGCTATCGCTATTAACCCCCTCCCACTCTACCGTGTTATGAAAGGACAGGTGCTTTTCTCCCAAAAGAAATACAAGGAGGCGTATGATGAGTTTGTTGAGTCTAACAAAACTGAACCACGCAACGATGAAGTGTATTACTACGCATATCAGTGTCTTAAACTGATGAAGGCTGACAAGGCACAGCAATTGGCTATGCTTGACAGTGCTTCTGTCGTGGCACCGAAGCAGTTGCTATACCTATCAGAAAGGGCATTGCTGCTGATGAAGATGAACCGCGCTGAGGACGCAATTAAAGTAGCACAGCAAGCCATTGAGGTTGCACCGCAATACGCTGAAGGTCACGGACTTCTCGGCCTTGCCTTGTGCCGCACTGGTAACAAACCTACTGGCATAGCGGAACTAAAACGCGCCAAAGCACTGGGCTACAAACAGGCGGACGCATTCCTTGCTACGTATGATAAGTAGTGGTTGGTAAATTGGGAGATTGGTAAATTGGTAAATTGGGAGATTGGTAAATTGGTAAATTGGTAAATTGGGAGATTGGTAAATTGGTAAATTGGTAAATTGGTAAATTGGGAGATTGGTAAATTGGTAAATTGGGAGATTGGCGATATGATAAATAATAGATAGATTTATCATAAACTCCACTAGCAACGAACCAAACAACTAAACAACCAAACAACCAAACAACTAAACGACCAAACAACCAAACAACTAAACGACCAAACAACTAAACAACTAAACAACCAAACAACTAAACGACTAAACAACCAAACAACTAAACAACCAAACAACTAAACAACCAAACAACTAAACGACCAAACAACCAAACAACCAAACAACTAAACGACTAAACAACAAAACAACTAAGCGACAATGGAAATTAAAAAAGCAGAATTCACTATAAGTTCAGCGAAACTCTCACAGTGTCCGAACGACACTAAGGCGGAGTTTGCATTCATCGGACGAAGCAACGTTGGCAAGTCTAGTCTTATAAATATGTTGACTGGCCGCAAGGCACTGGCTAAGACAAGTGCCACACCTGGTAAGACCCTACTCATAAACCACTTCAATATTAACGATGAATGGTACATAGTAGACCTGCCTGGATATGGCTTTGCCAAAAGGTCAAAGAAAGTGCAGGAGGATATCAACAAGATGATTTCATCATATATCCTGAACAGAGAACAACTTGTTAATGTTTTCCTTCTCATTGATGTACGTCACGACCCACAAAAGATAGACCTTGAGTTCATGCAATGGTTGGGAGAAAACGGAGTTCCTTTCTCTATTGTTTTCACAAAAGCCGATAAACTCGGTCCTGTAAAAGCACGCATGAACGCAGAGAAGTATCTAAACTCACTGCTCGACACATGGGAGGAATTACCACCTCACTTCATAACGAGTTCTGAGAAACGACAGGGAAGAGACGAACTGCTTGACTACATAGAATCTATACTTTAACAACAAATGCCTACACCACTACTTGACGTACAATCCATATCAAAACGCTTCGGCGAAAGAGTCTTGTTTGAAGACATTTCTTTCTCTATTGCCGAGGGACAGCGTGTCGGTCTCATTGCGCAGAACGGCACAGGAAAGTCTACACTGCTTTCAATGCTTACGGGGGATGAACCTATTGACTCTGGAAAGATTATTTACCGTAATGACATTAAGGTGGGCTACCTTCGCCAGGAGCCACAGTTCCCTGAAGGAGCAACCGTAATTGAGGCTTGTTTCCACGGCATGGAGAATGTAGAAGAAGCCAAACTAAAGGCTAAACAGATTCTGACGCAACTACGTATCACTGACATGGAGCAACCTATCAACCAACTCAGTGGCGGACAACAAAAACGCGTGGCATTGGCACAGACTCTTATCTCTAACCCTGACCTTTTCATTCTCGATGAACCTACAAACCATCTTGACCTTGAAATGGTAGAATGGCTCGAGGGATATCTGCAGCGTGGTAACAAGAGTCTGCTGATGGTTACGCACGACCGATTCTTTCTTGATGATGTGTGCTCCGTAATCCTGGAACTTGACAACAGGACTATATATTCATACCGCGGCTCATACTCTTATTATCTTGAGAAGAGACAACAGCGCATAGATGCAACTATCGCTAACATACAACACGCTAACAATCTCTACCGCCGTGAACTAGAATGGATGCGACGACAGCCACAAGCACGTGGTCATAAGGCTCGATACCGTGAGGAGGCTTTCTATGAACTGGAGAAGGTTGCAAAACAAAGGATAGAAGAACGTCAGGTACGACTAAAGTCATCTAACGTATATATCGGCTCTAAGATTTTCGAGTGTCAATACGTTTCTAAGACATTCCCACCACGTGATGGTAGTGAAGGTAATGGGAAGGTAATTCTTAAAGACTTTTACTATAACTTTGCACGCTATGAGAAGATGGGCATTGTGGGTAACAATGGCGCTGGTAAGTCTACATTCATAAAACTACTCCTTGGACTTGTGCAACCTGACTCTGGAAAATTCGATATTGGAGAAACGGTGAAGTTCGGTTACTTCTCCCAAGAAGGATTACAGTTTGATGAACAGCAGAAGGTTATTGACGTGGTACGCGATATTGCTGAGTACATTGACCTGGGAGGGGGACGACACTATAGTGCATCACAGTTCCTGCAGCATTTTCTCTTTACTCCAGACCAACAATACAACTACGTTTATAAACTATCAGGCGGAGAGAAACGTAAACTGTACCTTTGCACGGTACTTATGCGTAATCCGAATTTCCTTGTGCTTGACGAGCCTACTAATGACCTTGACATCAAGACACTGCAGGTACTTGAGGAATACTTACAAGACTTCCCTGGCTGTGTGATTGTTGTAAGTCACGACCGTTATTTCATGGACAAAGTAGTGGACCACCTGTTAGTCTTTAAAGGCGAAGGAGAGATAAAGGATTTTCCAGGAAACTACACGCAGTACCGTGAATGGAGTAAACTGCAATCAAAAGAGGAAGCGGAACGTAAAGTACAACAGAAGGATACTAACGCCAACAAGAGTAAGGCTGCAGCATACCGTAACGACACTCGGCGCCGCATGACTTACAAGGAACGTCTTGAGTTTCAGCAGTTGGAAAAAGATATAGAAGCACTCACCGCAGAGAAGGAACAGATTGAGCAACAACTGAGTTCTGGCACTATAAGCGTTGAGAAGATAACGGAACTGAGCAAACGTCTCCCCGTATTGGGTGATGAACTGGATGAGAAGGAGATGCGATGGTTGGAGTTGTCTGAGATTGAAGGATAAATTGGGAACCATACCTAATTAAGAAGTGATAGACCATACTTCGTATAAATTCGTATAAAAAGGGTATTGACTCAGCAATGTTGGGTTCATACCCTTTTTTGTTTTAAAGGTAACTATTCAGCGATAGTCGCATTAACCAAAGCCTTTATTTACGTGTGCGCTTTCTCACTATGTTACAGTTAAACCTTCTTTGGCTGAACTCGGCTTTGCCGCTTGCCTTAGCAAGAAGCCAATACTATGAGTAACCGTGGGCAAAGCCTACGGATATTGAAAAAGAACACTATCTGCTGCCTGGAAGGCAGTACACTGCAGATTATGTACTGCCTTCCAGGCAGATGTCCCTCCACGTTATCATAATCCGTAGGCTTCGCCCACGGTTACTCAAAGTATAGCCTTCCAGGCTGATTCTATCCATTGCACATAATTACCATTACTATACTTTGCACGTAGTTACCATTTAATTATCGCAGAATAGTTACTTTTAAAGGCGGTTTGGTTAAAATATAGAAAATTGGTAATGCTTTCCGTAATCTGGGTACATTGCAATAGCGATAAAATCCCTACCTTTGCAACAGTAAATAATAATAAATAATAATACACATGTACATAGAGAAAATACAGTCGCCAGCCGACTTGAAGAAACTGAACCTACAGGAACTGCAGACCGTAGCCGATGAGACTCGTCAGGCAGTATTGAAC
Source organism: uncultured Prevotella sp. (assembly GCA_934272845.1). GTDB lineage: Bacteria > Bacteroidota > Bacteroidia > Bacteroidales > Bacteroidaceae > Prevotella. Next base: position 4,338 of record CAKQSF010000033.1, on the reverse strand, counting down.
CGCGTAAGCAAGCATGGTGGTCACGTTGGTCCTAACCTGGGATTCGTGGAGGCTACCGTGGCGTTGCATTACGTGTTCGATGCTCCAAAAGATAAGTTTGTGTTTGACGTAAGCCACCAGTGTTACCCACACAAGGTATTGACAGGACGTGTCTCTGGCTTCCTTGGCAATGTAGACGACATGAACGCTATCAGCGGTTACTCTTCGCCTGCCGAGTGCCCTGAATATGATAACTTTGAGGTAGGACATACCTCCACTTCTGTCAGTCTTGCCACTGGTCTTCAGAAGGCGCGCGACATTAAGGGTACTGACGAGAACATTATCGCCATCATCGGTGACGGTTCACTCTCTGGCGGCGAGGCTTTCGAGGGACTGGACGAGGCTTCTGAACTCGGCACAGGTATCATTATCGTGGTAAACGATAACGAGATGTCAATAGCCGAGAACCATGGCGGCATATACAAGAACCTCCGTGCACTTCGCGAAAGCCATGGTACATGCGAACACAACTGGTTCAAGGCATGGGGCTTTGAATACAAATACCTAGAAGAAGGCAACGATATCGAGAAACTTATCGAGGTATTCCAAAGCGTAAAGGGAACAGATAAGCCTACCGTTGTTCATATTCACACGGAGAAAGGACATGGCTTTGCTCCTGCCGTGAAGGATAAAGAGACATGGCACTGGGGCATGCCGTTCAACATCAAGGACGGAAGTCGTCCAGAGGCACCTGCCTGCGAGACCTACGAACAACTCTATAGCGACTGGATGCTCAATGAGATGAAACAGGACAAGACACTCATCGCTGTTACAGCAGGCACACCGGCAGCGGCTGGCTTCAACTTAGCCAAGCGCCAAGAGGCAGGAAAGCAACACATTGATATGGGCATTGCTGAGGAGCAGGCTGTGGCTATGATTTCTGGTATGGCTAAGGGCGGACTGCGCCCTGTATGGACTGTGTACAGTACCTTTGTGCAGCGCACTTACGACCAGATAGCGCAAGACCTCTGCATTAACTCTAACCCTGCTGTTATTAACGTAGCATGGGGTGGTACTGGTTCTATGAACGACATTACGCATATATGTCTTTTCGACATTCCTATGCTCTGCAGCATCCCTAACCTTATTTATCTTGCTCCGACAACCTGCGAGGAATACTTTGCCATGCTGCGTTGGGCGATAAAGCAAACCAAGAAACCTGTAGCCTTGCGCGTACCAAGTAATGGCGTTAACCACACCACGGAGACCGTTGACACGGAGTATGGTTTTGAACCTAAGTACAAGGTTATGCACCAAGGTTCTAAGGTTGCCATCATCGCTGCAGGTTCTTTCTATCAGAAAGGCGAAAACGTTGTACGTCTGCTTGCCGACAAGGGCATTGACGCCACACTGATTAACCCTAGATATCTTAACGCTGTAGACGCTGAGACACTTGACTCTCTGAAGAAGAATCACCAACTTGTAGTAACACTTGAAGACGGTTGCAAGGACGGGGGCTTCGGTGAGCGCATAGCATCTTACTACGGCACATCAGACATGAAGGTACTCGTCGGGGGTGTAAAGAAAGACCTTTACGATCGCTTTGACCTTCAACAACTGCTGTCTGACAACCGTTTGCTCGATGAGCAAATTGTAGAGGACATACTGAAGATTACAAAGTAATGAAAGATATATATTATAACACCGTACAAGAGTTCAACGATCACAACGGATTTGAAACACTTCATCCGTTGGTGAGCGTTGTGCGCTCTGACAGTACATCAAATATTGAAGAAGCACTTTACCACTATGGCCTCTACGCCCTGTTCTTAAAAGAGAACAAAGGCTGCAAACTATCATATGGTAGAACGGAGTATGACTTCGATGAGATGACCGTCACAAGTTTTGCACCTGGGCAAGTGGTACATGTAGAACCTAATCCTAAAGTTAAAACACCTAAATGGACAGCCTTGGTATTCCATCCCGACTTGCTTAACCGCACACAATTAGGCAAGAACATAAATCGATACGAATTCTTTGACTACACGTCTAACGAAGCCCTTCACCTCTCTTGCGGAGAAATAGAAATATTCCGCAGTGTGCTCGACATGATAAAACAGGAACTGCACCGCAGCATAGACAAGCACTCACGTGAACTTATCGTCAGCAACATAGAACTATTGTTGAATTATTGTCTTAGATTCTACGACAGACAATTCGTTACACGCGAGGAGATAAACCATTCGGTGGTAAAGAAATTCGCTTCCCTACTCGATCAATATATTGACGACAAGGCTTTTCATGAGGGACTACCAACAGTGGCTTACTTTGCAGACAAATGCTGTTACTCTGCCAAATATTTTGGCGAACTTGTAAAGACTGAGACTGGGCGAACGGCAAAGGATTTTATCAACGAGCGTTTGTTGCGCTCTGCTAAGATACTTCTTGACGACGATACTCTCAGCATTACTCAGGTTAGTCAACAACTAGGCTTTGAATATCCGCAACATTTCGTCCGCTTCTTCAAAACACAAACGGGAAAAACTCCTTCTGAATACAGGAAATCAGCATAACCCCTATGAAAAAAATTATATTATCTCTTGCTTTAGCAACATTATCACTTAACATTATGGCACAAAAGAAAATAGTACAGACAGCCGGACGCACCCAACTTGGCGAGTTCGCTCCTGAGTTTGCACATCTTAATGACGATATTCTCTTTGGAGAGGTATGGAGTAGAAATGACCTTCTCTCATTAAGAGACCGTAGTTTGGTAACAATAACATCTCTCATCAGTCAGGGCATAACAGACAGTTCTTTGAAGTATCACCTGCAATCTGCCAAGAACAACGGAATCACTCGCACAGAGGTGGCTGAAATCATTACCCACATTGCCTTCTACGCTGGATGGCCTAAGGCATGGGCTGCCTTCAACCTCGCCAAAGAGGTATGGAACGAGGACGTTAAGGGTGAAGACGCAAAAGCCGCTTTCCAACGCGAGATGATATTCCCTATTGGTGAACCTAACGTGGCTTACGCTAAATATTTTAAGGGCAACAGTTACTTGGCACGTGTTTCAACGGAACAGATTCCTTTCGCTAACGTCACATTCGAACCTGGCTGCCGTAACAACTGGCACATACACCACGCTACGAAAGGTGGAGGTCAGATGCTTGTTGGCGTTGCCGGACGTGGTTGGTATCAAGAGGAAGGGAAACCTGCACAGGAAATTCTGCCTGGTACTGTCATCAACATACCTGCTAACGTAAAACATTGGCACGGTGCAGCAAAAGACTGTTGGTTTGCTCACCTTGCATTCGAAGTTCCTGGCGAGAACAGTTCTAACGAATGGCTGGAGCCTGTCAGCGATGCTGAGTATGACAAATTGAAATAAGACAAAAAAACGACTACAAAAACATTATGAAAAAAGTTATCGTTATATCTACCAGCCTTCGCCAAGGGTCTAACAGTGACATGCTTGCCGACAAGTTTATTGAAGGTGCTAAAGCCGCTGGGCACGACGTTGAGAAGATTTCGCTTTCTGGTAAGAACATTGCCTTCTGTAAAGGATGCCTTGCCTGCCAGAAGTTAGGCAAATGTGCTATCAATGATGATGTCAATGCTATCATCATGCCGAAGGTACTTGAAGCCGACGTTGTATGCTGGGCTACACCTATATATTATTACGAGATGAGTGGACAGATGAAGGTTCTCATTGACCGCATGAATGCTATGTACAGACTTGACTATAAGTTCCGTGACATCTACATGCTGTCTACCGCAGCAGAAGACGAACCTGAGGTTCCAAAGCGTGCAGAGGCTGGGCTTACGGGTTGGATAGACTGTTATCCTAAGAGCCGCCTTGCAGGAACTCTTTTCTGTGGAGGGGTTGATGCGCCACGTACCATTACTGGTAACAACAAACTTCAGGAAGCCTACGAACTGGGCAAGAACATATAAGGGCGGTTCTATAAACTTTCTTTTTATTAAAAACGACAAAGCGTGTACCATGGGTTATGTTACTTTTGGTACACGCTTTTTTATGTGAGGTCAACTATTCAGCGATAATTTAAGGGTGATTATATGCAAAGTACAGATGGAATTAGCCTGGAAGGCTATACTATGAGTAACCGTGGGCGAAGCCTACGGATTTGGCATAGGTAGGGAAATATCAGCCTGGAGGGCTGTACACTACCAATAATGTACAGCCTTCCAGGCTGAGAATAGCGAGAGTATCTTAAATCCGTGGGCGATGCCCACGGTTACTCATAGTATTGGCTTCCAGCCAAAGAATTGCTGACGTTGCTTCAAAATGTAGGCTTCTTGCTAAGGCAAGCGGCAAAGCCGAGTTCAGCCAAA
>CAKQSF010000032.1 GCA_934272845.1 uncultured Prevotella sp. | reverse complement strand
TGAAGCGAAATCTGAAAGAAGCCGGCGGCAAACATCTGACCTAACGTAACCATCCTAAATCAGCCGTCTTGCATATACCCCAGAAACATGCGAACTTTGGTAACCATCCGAAATTTATAGTGCTAAATTCATAATGCTTAATTAGTTTTGCCGCTATGTTATAATTTCTCAGGTCGTAAGCGCAATTATGATTTATGCATTATGGTTGAAGAAGGAAAGTTTAAAAATAGTAAACGTTTTGTGAGTATTGTTAATAGTTGTTATATATTGATGGGTGTTTAGCAAATTCATAGAAAAAAGTGTTATATTTGCAGTATTCCTACGCCGATGATGTCTATTTGATGTCGGGGAATATTTCATTCGGTATTGCTGAATGAGTTATAAGTGGGAATACCATATATGGAAAGGCGTTTATCACGCGCTTGGTTCTTGACAATCTGAAAGCCTAGGAAACTTTAAATGCAGTCAAGGAACTATGCAACGGTAGATGCCCATGGGTATGAATCGTGCAAAGGCATGATTGTATCATGAGTGTATAGTATATTTACGTATGCTATACGCCATTACTGATACGTATCATGTACTAACGTATCCATATCGGCGTGGGGTCTTAGGTTGCTCGTTTCGACTGCAAAGGGCAAATTCCTAGGGCCTCAGATTGTGGAGCGGGTAACGGATACAGTCTCCACGTCTTTTTTTGTATGTGTTATGGTCAATTAAATAAATATTATTTACCTATGCCTTGATTGGAGACGTAAGGCGATAATACTATCCTCAAAAATGACTCTAACCAAACTATTAACTATTATTGGTATTTGTTTTACCAGTAGTATTTGTGCTCAAGATTTGACAATTTGTGTTAACGACAAAGGAAAAGTAGGTTTTACTGATAAAAATGGAAATGAGGTTGTGAAGTGCATATATGATAATGCTCAACCTTTCAGAAATGGTGTATCTATTGTTTCTAAGTCAGAGAAGTACGGAATCATAAATACTTCAGGTGATGTGCTTCTTCCCTTGAAATATTCAGGTATAACGAAGTGGAATGATGAACTGTATCTTGTAAAAGATGGCAAGAAGGTAGGATTAGTAGACCAAAGTGGTAAGTTAGTTCTTGATCCGATATATTCTAATATTAGTAAACCAAACTGTTATGGGAAGGCGCTGATATCTGTAGGCGGTAAGGCTACCGTGAATGAGAAGAAAACATATATGTTTGGAGCGAAATATGGTATAATAGATAACCATGGTCGTATGATAATAACTCCGACGTATAATGGGTTCTATGAATTTTCGTATGATGGAGCATCTTCTGCTGTTTATACAGAAGGAAAGCGCCTTAATTTTAGTTTTCATTATACTACAGATACCCTTGTTACGGATTGTTCCTATATAGGTTTCAATAAGACTCCTTGGAATATAATAAAGGCAGGTATTATGGATTCGGAGGGTAAAGAGTTAGTACCAATGAAACAGTATGATTTTGTAATGCAGCCTGAAAATGGAATGGCAAGATACTACAATGTTTCCAAAAAACAGGTTGTTTGTGGTTATCATAATATAAATGCTAATAAAGGTTTTATAGCGACAACAATAAAAGGTAGTATTGATACGCTGAAAATGTGGACCCACGGAGATTTTCATGGTGATTTGGCTCAGGTGAGAATTGGAGGTGCTTGGTCTTTGATAGACAAAAATGGTCAAGCATTAAGAACAGGATATTCGCAAGTACAACACAGTGCGATAGCGAATGTATGGTGTGGTAAGAATGCAAATGGTGTGTATGATGTCTTTGATGGCCAAAACACAGATATCCCGACTTTATCTGGATATAAAGATATAAAATTGTCAACAGTTTCCAATGATATGGAAGTTTATGTTGTTCAAAAAGATTTGTTGTATGGTGCAGTAAATCGTTCAGGTGAAACGATGGTACCATTTGAGTATGATGCAGCGAGTGCCTGCATTCATAATGTTATTCCAGTGATGAAGACAGGTAAGTGGGGGCTTGTTTCTATTAAGAATGAGCCTATAATACCAATGGAATATGCAGGTGTAGTTTTACCTCAGGAAAGTAACGCAATGGATTATTGGGTAATGAAGAGTGATTCTCTTTACTATCATTATAATGTGGAAAAAAGAAGTGTATCTGGTAACGCATATAAATTAGTTACCAATTTTACGAATGGAGTAGCGTTTGTTGCTCCTCAAAATCAAGTTGTAGAGGATACTCCAATAAATCGTGCCCAATGTTTTGTGCCCAATACTGCGAAGAACATTATTACGGCATTAGATTGGAAGCAAGTTCTGGGTGCGTTTGGCATTCTTGTAAAATCAGACGATACGGTATTAATAGACAAGCCTGTCTCAACTCTTTATAAGGATGCTGTGCTAAAGAAAATTAATGAGTTAGGCTGTAGAAAACTTACTGAGAGTGAGACGAAAGATGTACTTCTTGAAGTAACAAGAGGAAACAGAAGTTATGATCTTAAGTCTACTATAGGAGAAGAAGAATGGAATTATTAAGCCCAGAACAATGTTAGTGGGTGTAGTAGTTTTTTATTGTAAAACCTTTTAAATATAATGTAAGTCATGAAGAAAATCTATTTATCTATCTATATATTAGTATGCTCCGTAATAGGCGTTTCTGCGCAGAACAATGATGAAACTGGCTACCGCCGCAGTTCTATATATTCTGTTTTAGTAAACCACACCGACCAGCAGTTTGCAACTGAGATAAAGGAGGCGTTCCTGCAGATACCTGTGCCAGATAAGTTTAACGACCATAACCTTAGTGTGAAGGTGTTAAACCTTGACAAGAAACTCTCTGGCGCGAGCAGTGATAAAGAGAACGCTGATATTACTACCTTCTTGCAAGACAACAAAGTGGCGAGTCGCCTTGTGGCGCGTTGGTTTGACAGAGATTATTATACTGGTCAGTGTGATATGAATTTGGTAAAGGAACGCGGTCTGTACAACGCTACCGAGTTTGACAAACAACTCGCCATGCGTTCTGCAAGAGGAATGGCAATGTTGCAGGATGCTGGCGAAGAACTGATAGGTAATACCTACGTCCTCGTCAATGACATACGTTACGTTGACAAAAACAAAGGTGCCAAGACAGCGAGTGTGATATTTAAGGGATTAGGTAAGATTGCTGCTGCATATACAGGCATGAGTATAGACAATCTGACTGACAATATCGGTGATATGGTAGAGACGATAAAAGGTTTCACCGTTCGCATCAACACCTTCCTCTACCAGTTAGAGTGGACGCCCGAACAGGCACGCCTCTTCTATCAGGAGCAATATGGTGTTGGTAATGATGATTCAAAGAGACTGAATTTCGAAAATGCTCGCGGCAACTACAAGTTGAAGTATGTTGGCAAGGTAGAGAGCAAGGGCGGCACCACCTCTTTCCTCGGCATTAACGAGGAAGACCCCGTCAGCATGGTAAGAAAGGCGTGCCAGCGTGCCATCGACGAGAACGTGGTGGACCTTCAGCGCAACTACGAGGGATTCCGCACTAAGACACCATTAATGTCTGTAGAACCCCTGACGGCATATATAGGCATGAAGGAAGGCGTAAGCACCACGTCTAAGTTTGAAGTGCTTGAGACGGTGGAGATGGAAGACGGCAGCCGCAAATACAACCGCGTAGGCATCATAGAGCCTGTACCTAACCTTATATGGGACAACCGATATATGGCGGAAGAGGAAGGTGCCGTAGGCGCAACACTGGGCTACACTACCTTTAAGGTGGTTAGCGGCAAGGACTTTGCCAAGGGTATGTTGATAAAAGAAATGTCCAACAAATAGGTAATGAAGGAGAAAATATGAAAAGAGTACTTAGCGTTATCATGTTACTATGCGTGGCTGTCTTCGCCATGGCTAAAGGCGACAAGATGCCAAAGTATGACATCAGCGGTGCTGGCTCAGGAGTATCAGGCACCGTATTGGTGAAGGTCTACGTATACCAAAACAAGGCTACGGACGAAGAACTGAAGTGCGCCGCTACTCACGGTGTGGTGTTTCGCGGCATTGTAGGCAACAACAGCGGCACCCCACAGCCTGCCATGGCGTCGCCTACGGCAGAGAAGGACAACGAGACATTCTGCGCGGAGTTCTTCTCAGCAGATGGCGAGTGCCAAAACTATGCCAGCATCGTTAACGGTTCTTACGACCGGGTGAAGACAAGCAAAGGCTACAAGGTTGGTGCCATAATACAGGTTAACAAGAAGGCTCTGCGCAAGGCTATGGAGAAAGCGGGCGTGGTGCGCTCTTTGTCGGCTGGGTTCTAAACTTTTTAACGATTTACCATTATGAGAAAGATGTATTTTCTGGCGTTGATGGCTATCGCCTCACTTAGTGCCAGTGCGCAATATCGCGACGTGAAACTGCCTGAGAAGCCTACGCAGACCAAGTACACAGACTTTGAGCATAAGGCTAAAGGCTTCTGGTGCGCAGTAGAGTTCGACGGCGGCAGCAGCGTGATGAACTCGTTGCCAAACACTCAGTATGTGAACCTCGCTTACACGGGCGGCTACAGGTTCAGCGAGTTTCTACGGGCTGGCGCAGGATTAGGAGTAAGAATGTACGTGAACAACCACGAGGTGCGCAACACCGACAATAAGTTCGGTGTGCCTATCTTCGCCAATGCACGCGGCAACTTTATGTCTGCCTACGACAGGGACGGAGTGCCTTTCTGGTCGGTAAACATAGGCGGTATAACACAAGAGGGATTCTTCGCCAGTCCTACCATAGGCTACAGCTTTGGAGGATTGCGCAACAACTTCCAGGTGGGATTGTGCTACACGCTGACAACCTTCAAGGACTGCTCTGACGAAAACCGCGCTTACAGCAGCTTCGGTGTAAAAGTAGGATATGAGTTCTGATAATTTATGAGTTCTGACAATAAAAACTTTCATGCGTTATGAAAAAGATATTACTGATAGTTGTCGCCGCTTTGTTGACAATAACCGATAGCTACGCACAGAAGTCAGCGGTGTATCCACGCACTTCCATCATGTGTCTCGGTGTAGAACTCGATGGCTCGCAAACGCTTCGCGTGGTAGGCTACGGACGTAACCGTGCCGATGCTAAGGAGCAGGCTATGAAGAACGCCGTGGATGCCGTAATCTTCAAAGGCATAACAGAAGGCACGGGGGGATGTAACACTAAGCCTCTTGTCACTGAGGTCAACGCACGCGAACGCTATGAGGAATATTTCAACATATTCTTCGCCGACAATGGAGAGTACAAGAAATACGTCTCGCTGCGCGACACCAAGAAACGCTCAGCCACAAAGGAGAAGGATAAGATTGGATATTCATACCAACTCACTATCCGTGTGCTGCGTTCTGAACTGAAAGCACGACTAAAGGCGGACAACGTAATAGAATAAAATACAACTAATATATATAGTAATATGAAGAGAATATTAACGGTAATAACGCTAATGCTCTTTACGTTGATAATCAACGCACAGGTAAAGAAACCTACCTTGATGGTCATGCCAAGCGAAGCATGGTGCAAAGAGCATGGATATATGCAGAAATATGATAATCAGGGCACCGTGGAGGAAATACCTGACTATAAGACTGCCGTTGCAACCGACAAGCAACTAAATGGCGTAATAGCCAGGTTGAACACGCTGATGGCTGAGAGGGGATTCCCACTGAAGGACATGCAGCAGACCATAAAGAGTATTAACAACTCGGCTACGGAGATGCGACTCGTGACAAGTAAGAAGAGCGGGGCTAACATCTACGAAAGCCCTCTCGACAGGCTGCGCCGCACTGCAAAGGCGGACATCATACTGGAGATTGACTGGACTGTATATACCACAGGACCTAAGAGCAGAGTGTCATATAGCCTCAGAGGGCTTGACGCGTATACTAACAAGCAGATAGCCGGAAGTCAAAGCAACGGCATGGAGTCATTCTCTGCTGACCTGCCTACACTGCTCGCGGAGGCGGTGCAAGACAACATGGACGAGTTTAACGAACAACTCATGGCGCACTTCAACGACCTACAGGAGAATGGCAGAGAGGTGACGCTCGACATGAGAGTGTTTGACGGCGCTAACGTTGACTTTGAGAAGGAGTATAACGGCAATGAACTGAACGAGGTTATAGACAACTGGCTGAGCGATAACTGCGTGCAGCACCGCTTCAGCAAATCGGACGCTACGGAATCTATGATTCTGTATGAACAGGTGCGTATACCGCTGTATAAGGCAAACGGTATGGCGCAAGACACTTACGGCTTCGCACGCGAACTGGCACGCTATCTCGCAGCGGCACCATACAACATTCCTGTAAAGACCATCAACCAAGGACTGGGACGATGCTTGCTTATCTTCGGAGAAAAATAATCATGGAGGAACACCACTATGAAAATGAAAAGGATACTTACCGTTGCCGCTGTTGTACTGGCAACGCTGAATGGCAATGCGCAGGAATGTGATATGCCGGTAACGATACAGTTAGACAACGATTTCACCAACGTACCGGTGGCTGCCGTTAATGTGCTACGACAGTCGCTTAACAGAATTGCGGTAAGCAACGGATTGACTACCGACTCGCCTACTACGCCTTTCGTCCTCACCGTGCACTGCGACGTGATGGACAAGAGCAACCTGCCTGGTCCTCCCGTACAGACGGTGTATAACCTCGGGCTGACATTTTACATTGCCGACACCTATACACGCAAGATGTTCTCTACGGCATACCTACCACTCAACGGTGTTGGCACCGGAGAGGTGAAAAGTTATATCAACGCCTTCAAAGGCATTAACGCTGGCAGCAGCGAGATAAAGTCGCTCATTAACGAGGGCAAGAACAAGATGATGGCGTATTACGACTCTCAATACAAGGATATCATAAAAGAGGCGAAGCGTCTCGCTTCATTAAAGAACTATGAGGAGGCACTGGCTATGGTACTCTCTATTCCTTCATGCTCCAAGGGCGGTGACGAGGCTATGAAGTACGGTTTGCAACTATACACTACCTACCTTGACCGCATGAACCTATATCTGCTCAATCAGACTAAGGCTACATGGGCGGCAGGACAGGATAAAGACACTGCGCTGGAGGTATGTGCCATGCTCGCTAAGATAGACCCTGATGCGGCGTGTTACGAGGAAGCGGCTAAGCTTATGAAGGAAGTAAAGGCGCAGGTACGCAGTGATATTGACCTCGACATGAGGGTGAAGTATAACGACGAGATAAAGCTTGAGTCTGACCGCATAGCAGCCATGCGCGCCATTGGCGTAGCCTACGGCAACGGGCAGAAACCTACTACGACTAACCTTATGTGGCTGAAGTAAAGGGAGGGCAGTTACATACTGCCACACACATGACAGCAGCCACTGAAACTATTATTAACCTTGGTAACGATAAGTGACTATTCCGTTTCGTTACCGCTAAAACAACAATTGTTATGAAAAAACTATTCTTTGCTGCAGCGGCATTAATGCTCGCTACATCAGTGTCAGCACAAGAGGCTGGCGAGTTTCGCTTTGGTATCAACGCGGGCATGAACATCAGTTCCGCAAATCTTGATGCGGACCATTCTTCAAAAGTTGGCTTTAACGCTGGCGTCATAGGTGAGTATAACATCACGGAGAACGTATTCGTCAACGCAGGGCTGAAGTACTCACAGCGTGGTGTAAAAGACGTCTCAGTAGCATATACCGACGGTTATGATGTCTATACAGATAAACTGAAATGGAATCCTGGTTACATCGAGATGCCAATACATGCGGGTTATCGCTATGCGTTCTCAGACTCTTTCAAAGGCTTCGCTGAGTTCGGACCTTACTTTGCATATGCGGTTTCTGGAAGCATAGAAGACAGTTACGGAGGAAGTGTCGGACTGTATGACGATTGGGTAGAAAACTTCATGGGCTGTAAATATAACCGCTTTGAGTTTGGACTTGGTGGTGCCGTCGGTATAGAATTCTCTAAGGTTCAGGTAAAGGCTGGATATGACTTCGGTGTTACCAAAATCTGGGACGTCAACAATGGTGCCAAGAACTCTAACTTCTATGTAGGAATAGGTTATATGTTCTAAATACTGCCAACATAATAAGAACAAAGAACGAGAAAGATGATAAAAAGATTACAGGGCATAATCGCAATGCGGTTATGCCCTGTTTTTGGTAAATAAAAATTAGAGAACTATGCAGATTATTAAAAAATGTAATTTGGATATTGCATAATTAGGATTTTATTGCATAATCGTGACAAATGCATGCTGCGATAACATTTTTTTGCTTGCTTTTCAAAAAATATTGTTAACTTTGTAAGCAGAAAGGATTTTTTACCATTACTTATGTATTCGAGAAAAGGAGGGCAAGGTGACGTAACGTTACTTAAATATGCGGAGAGCATCAGCAGTTTTTTTTCTTGAAACGTATTAGTATAAGAAACATTAAAGTTTATATATCTAACAGTTTTATGACAAGAATCATTAAATTAAATCGTGGTCTTGACATTAACCTTGAGGGTAAGGCTGAGCAGAAGATGCTTGACGTTGCCCTTGGCGGCACTTATGCCCTTCAGCCAGATTGTTTTGAGGGTGTTAAGCCAAAGGTCGTTGTAAAGGAAGGTGATGTGGTCAAGGCTGGCGATGCGCTGTTCGTGAACAAGGACTACCCAGAGGTGAAGTTTGCTTCTCCTGTCAGTGGTACTGTTAGCATGGTGGAGCGTGGTGAGCGCCGTAAGGTACTCAGCGTGCGTGTTGCTGCCGATGCAGAGCAGGTGTATGCTGACTTCGGTAAGAAGAATCTTGCCTCAATGGATGGTGAACAGGTGAAGACCGCTTTGTTGGAGGCAGGTCTCTTTGGTTACATCAATCAGTTGCCTTATGCTGTGTCTACTAATCCGAAGACTGAGCCTAAGGCAATTTTCGTTTCTGCACTGCGTGACATGCCTTTGGCGGGTGACTTTGAGTATGAGTTGAATGGTCAGGAGGCAGACTTCCAGACGGGTCTTACTGCTCTCTCGCGTATGGCGAAGACCTATCTTGGCGTGGGCTACAATCAGTCAGCCAAGGCTCTGACAGAGGCTAAGGACGTAGAGGTAGTAGTGTTCAAGGGTAAATGCCCTGCCGGTAACGTTGGCGTTCAGGTAAACCATATCAGTCCTGTAAACAAGGGTGAGACGGTGTGGACAGTAGAGCCTACGGTGGTTCTTTTCATAGGTCGCCTGTTTAATACGGGACGTGTAGACCTTTCTCGCGTTGTTGCCCTTGGTGGCAGTGAGGTTTCAGAGCCTGCTTATGCTAAGATGAAGGTTGGTGAATCTCTTGCTGCGCTGCTTGACGGTAGAGTAAAGTCTGCTGAGAAGGTGCGTATCATCAACGGTAACCCTCTTACGGGTGTTGTTACTACTGCTCAGGGTTTCCTTGGTGCTCACACCAGTGAGGTGACCGTAATACCTGAAGGTGACAATGCCGACGAGATGTTAGGTTGGATACTTCCTCGCCTCAAGCAGTTCTCCGTAAGCCGCAGTTATTTCTCATGGCTATTAGGCAAGAAGGAGTACAGACTCGATGCACGTGTGAAGGGCGGTGAGCGTCATATCATCATGAGCGGTGAGTACGATAGTGTATTGCCTATGGACATATACGGTGAGTACCTTATCAAGGCTATTATTGCTGGCGACATCGACAAGATGGAGCAACTCGGCATTTATGAGGTAAGCCCTGAGGACTTTGCTCTGGCGGAGTTTGTTGACAGCAGTAAGTTGGAACTGCAGCGCATTGTGCGCGAGGGACTCAACATGTTGAGAAAAGAGAATGCGTAAATAGTTGTTGGGTCGTTTAGTAGATTGGCAGATTGGTCGTTTAGTAGATTGGCAGATTGGCAGATTGGTCGTTTAGTAGATTGGCAGATTGGTCGTTTAGTAGACTACAGGACAAACAACTAAGCCACCGAAACAACTAAGTCCCCCCAACAACGTAACAACAAAATAACAAAGAAACAATGTCTTTCATAAAGAATTATATCGACAAGATAAGGCCGGACTTTGAGCCGGGCGGTAAGTTGCATGCTTTCCGCAGCGTGTTCGATGGTTTCGAGACATTCCTTTACGTGCCTAACACCACGTCAAGGAGTGGCGCGAGCATCCACGACTCCATTGATTCGAAGCGCATCATGAGTATGGTGGTTATAGCCCTCATCCCTGCACTGCTCTTCGGTATGTATAACATAGGTTATCAGAACTATAAGGCAGCCGGTGTTGACGGCACCTTCCTCGAACTCTTTATCTACGGTGCCCTTGCGGTGATACCCAAGATACTCGTCAGTTACATCGTTGGTCTCGGCATAGAGTTTGCCTGGGCACAGTGGAAGGGCGAAGAGATACAAGAAGGCTACCTTGTCAGTGGTATTATCATACCAATGATATTGCCTGTAGGTTGCCCACTGTGGGTAATCGTCATTGCCGTAGCCTTCGCCGTAATCTTCGGTAAAGAGATATTCGGCGGCACGGGCATGAATATCTTCAACGTGGCACTCCTTGCGCGTGCCTTCCTCTTCTTTGCCTATCCTACAAAGATGAGTGGCGACAGTGTGTGGGTAAGCAAGGACAGCATCTTCGGTCTAGGCAACACCCTGCCCGACACATTCACCATGGCAACTCCTCTCGGAGAGATGGCACAGGGCAAGATGCCTACCGCCTCATGCATGGACAGTTTCCTCGGACTCATACCAGGTTCTATCGGTGAGACCAGCGTTATAGCCATAGCCATAGGTGCAGTGATACTGCTATGGGCAGGCATCGCCTCATGGAAGACCATGCTCAGCGTTTTCGTAGGTGGTGGCGTTATGGCAATCATTTTCCAGGCAGCCGGCATGACCCCAGTAGAGTGGTATGAGCACCTTGTGCTTGGCGGTTTCTGCTTCGGTGCAGTCTTCATGGCCACCGATCCTGTAACCTCAGCACGCACAGAGACAGGTAAGTATATCTACGGCGTCATCATCGGTGCGCTGGCAGTGATAATACGTGTTATGAACCCAGGTTTCCCTGAGGGCATGATGCTCGCCATCCTCTTCGGCAACATGATGGCACCAACGATAGACTACTTCGTTGTTCAGGCAAACATCAACAAGCGTCTTAAGAGAGGCTAAGACACTAAGTAATGTTAAAAAAATAACTTAATCAATTTTCTTATTGTTAGAGTAATGTTGTGTTACGCATTTTTTTATCTCATCTTGCTGGCTATTTTGTGGCTATTCATCAGTCACGATGCTCGCATCACTTCATCTTCATATCCCCAAAATATCTCTGCAATCTGAGGTAAAAACTGCGCAAGTTATTTTTTCAACATTACTAAATCAATAAAAACAACACAGAAAGAAATGAAGAAGTTAAACACTAATAGCAACGTATATATCATACTGTACAGTTGCCTGATGGTAGTGATAGTAGCGTTCCTGCTCGCTTTCGTCAGTTCTTCGCTGAAGCCTACTCAGGACGTCAACGTGGCACTTGACAAGAAAAAGCAGGTGCTTGCCGCTCTTAACATCCGCGACCTCGGCAACGAGGAGGCAGCCGCTAAGTATGCGGAGGTAGTAGAGGCAGATGCTGTGGTAGATGCTGATGGCAATACCGTGGAAGCAGGCGAGAAAGGTGGCGAGAACGCAGGTTTCAAACTTGGTAGCGCTGACTATAAGGCAGGCAAACTCGCCCTGTATATCTGCAACGTCAATGGCGAGAAGAAATACGTAGTGCCAGTTTACGGCATGGGACTTTGGGGACCTATCTGGGGTTACATCGCAGTAAACGAGGACGGCAATACCGTTTTCGGAGCATACTTTAACCATGAAGGCGAGACTGCCGGACTGGGTGCTGAAATCAAGGACAGCAAGAAGTGGCAAGACCAGTTCCCTGGCAAGACCATCTATGGTGCTGACGGCACACCGGTGCTGAAGGTGCTGAAGTCGAGCGAGGTGAAAGACAAGAGCACGGAGGTAGACGCTGTAACGGGTGCCACACTGACCTGTAACGGTGTCAGCGCAATGCTCCAAGAGGGCTTCGCCAAATATAAGAAAGTATTACGTTAGTGGTTTAGTCGTTTAGTCGTTTAGTGGTTTAGTTGATGGTAAATCTATTTACAATACCCAACAACAAAACAACCAGCCAAACAACGAAGCAACCAACCACCAACCTTTCAATCCAATAAAATAACATAACAAACTATGTCAAGCAATAAACTGAAAGAGGTGTTTCTCAGTCCGCTGAACATCCTCAATCCTGTCCTTGTGCAGGTGCTGGGTATCTGCTCCGCCCTTGCGGTGACATCGCAGTTAAAGCCAGCAATAGTGATGGGTCTTGCCGTAACCGTCATAACGGCTTTCAGCAACCTCATCATCTCAGTAATACGCAATACCATACCTACACGTATACGTATTGTAGTACAGTTGGTAGTAGTAGCAGCCCTTGTAACCATTGTGAGCCAGGTGCTTAAGGCCTATGCTTACGACGTCAGCGTACAGTTGTCAGTCTACGTAGGACTTATCATCACCAACTGTATCCTTATGGGTCGCCTTGAAGCCTTCGCCATGCAAAACAAGCCATGGCACTCCTTCGTAGACGGTTTCGCCAACGGCTTAGGTTACGGTCTCATTCTCGTCATCGTCGGAGCCCTTCGCGAGTTCTTCGGTCGTGGTTCACTCCTTGGATTCCAGATAATCCCTGACGGTGCATACGACCTAGGCTATCTAAACAACGGCACAATGGCTATGCCAGCCATGGCACTCATCATGATAGGATGCGTGATATGGATACACCGTGCATTTTTCTATAAAGAGGAGGACAAGTAAACTATGGAACATATCATAAACCTTTTCTTCAGGTCAATCTTCGTTGACAACATGATCTTCGCCTTCTTCCTCGGCATGTGTTCATTCCTTGCCGTGTCTAAGAACGTGAAGACCTCTCTCGGTCTCGGTGTTGCCGTGACCTTCGTACTGTTCATCACCGTTCCTGCCAACTACCTGTTGCAGACCAAGGTGCTCGGTCCTGACTGTCTCTTCCCTGGCGTTGACCTCAGTTACCTCGCCTTCATACTGTTCATTGCCGTCATTGCAGGCATCGTGCAGTTAGTGGAGATGATAGTAGAACGTTTCTCACCATCACTCTATGCATCACTAGGCATCTTCCTGCCATTGATAGCCGTAAACTGCGCCATCATGGGAGCATCGCTCTTCATGCAACAGCGTATCAATATGGACCCATCAAGTTCACAGTATATCGGCAACATCGTCGACGCTATAGTCTACGCCATAGGTAGCGGTATCGGTTGGACACTCGCCATCGTGGCAATGGGAGCCATACGCGAGAAAATGGCATACAGCGATGTGCCAAAGCCACTGCAAGGACTCGGCATCAGTTTTATCGTCGTAGGACTCATGGCAATGGCAATGATGTGTTTCTCAGGACTGAAGATATAACAAAACAACAACTATGGACATAACATACATCATATCAAGCATCGGCGTATTCCTTGCCGTCATACTCGTGCTGGTAGTAGTACTGCTTGTGGCTAAGAAATACCTCAGCCCCAGCGGTAAGGTGACGCTGACAATCAATGGCGACACTAAACTGGAGGTGGAACAGGGTGGAAGCGTCATGAACACCCTTAACGAGAACGGTATCTACCTGCCTTCTGCCTGTGGCGGTAAAGCAAGTTGCGGACAGTGTAAACTCCAAATTCTCAAGGGAGGCGGCGAAATCCTCGACTCAGAGAAACCACACTTCACACGTAAGGAGATAAAAGACCACTGGCGCCTAGGATGCCAGGCTAAGGTAAAAGGCGACATGGAACTCAAGGTGCCTGAAAGCGTCATGGGAGTAAAAGAATGGGAATGCACCGTCATCTCAAACAAAAACGTCGCTACCTTCATCAAGGAGTTCAAGGTACAGTTACCTCCTGGCGAGCACATGCACTTTGAACCTGGCTCATACGCTCAGATTGCAATCCCAGCATACGACATCGACTACGACCGCGACATGGACAAGGAACTCATCGGAGACCTCTACGTGCCAGCATGGAAAAAGTTCGGACTCTTCGGACTCAAACAGAAGAACGATACACCAACCATACGCGCATACTCCATGGCCAACTACCCTGACGAGGGCGACATCATCACCCTCACCGTGCGTATCGCCACACCACCGTTCAAACCAAAAGACCAAGGACCTGGATTCCAAAACGTGCCTTGCGGCATAGCATCTACATACATCTTCTCACTCAAACCAGGCGACAAGGTACGAATGAGCGGACCTTACGGAGAATTCCACCCACACTATGGCACTGGCAGAGAGATGATATGGGTAGGCGGTGGAGCAGGTATGGCACCGCTGCGCGCGCAGATAATGCACTTGCTAAAGACACTTCATGTGCGTGACCGCGAGATGCACTACTTCTACGGAGCGCGAGCCATCGACGAAGTGTTCTTCATGGAAGACTTCCTAGAACTCGAGAAAGAATATCCTAACTTCCACTTCCACCTCGCCCTCGACCGTCCTGACCCTAAGGCAGACAGCCTCGGCGTGAAGTACACACCAGGATTCATCGCACCAGTAATGGGCGACACATACCTCAAGCAGCACGAAGCACCAGAGGACATAGAGTACTACCTCTGCGGACCACCGATGATGTCAAAGACCGTCCTCGACCTGCTCCACTCACTCGGAGTGGAAGACGACATGATAAGTTTCGATAACTTCGGAGGATAAACAATATAAAATTCATAATGCACAATTCATAATTCATAATTCATGATTATGGATTGTGCATGATTGTTTATACAAAGACAATATCCTCGTGCAATGGCGTTTCTACGCCATTGTCAATAATTACCCGCAAAAACATACTAATTAACAATGAAAAAACTCTTTACACTTCTTGCCATCCTCTTGGCAACAGTATCAAAAGCCGACGCTCAGGTCAACGCACAGTTCTTCTATGACTTCGGCTCAGACCGCAAGTTCACAACCCTTACACTCGAGATGTTCAAAGGCGACAAATGGGGTAACACCTATTTCTTCATCGACCACGACTTCAACTACGACAAACTCGGAGAAGGCGAAGTAGGAGTAGCCCCTGGCGGCACATACCTCGAGATAGCACGCTGCATCAACCTATGGCAGAACACAGCCATGAAAGCATTCAGTTTCCACGTAGAATACAACGGAGGCATAACCCGCGCATACCCAATCAACAGCGCCATGCTCATAGGCGTAGACTACTTCATGCACGACAACACCTACAAGAACACCCTTAACCTCAAAGCCCTCTACAAAGACATCAAGAAGCGCACCAGCCGAGTACCAATGCAGTTGACAGCAGTATGGACCTGCAACGATATCTTCGGACTGAAAGGCCTGAAGTTCGACGGCTTCGCAGACTTCTGGTGGGAGAACCATGCCTGCTACGCCGATGACGGCACAGAAGAGCAGCGCCACACCATCTTCATCACCGAGCCACAGTTGTGGTACAACGTAGGCCGCCACATAGGCGTAGACAACCTCAGCCTCGGTACAGAGATAGAACTCAGCAACAACTTCGGTTCAACCCCAGGCTTCAAGTGCCGTCCATGCCTTGGCGCCAAGTGGGACTTCTAAGATGTAGTAGGTGCAGTGTCTCACCGCACAATAATATAATTAAATAGGTGTAGAGTCTCACCGCACAATAATATGTACTTACGCCCTTCCGCAGTGTCGAGTCACGATGAAAGGGTAGGGTAACAACCATCCAAAAAAGCAGGCATACACGTGCCTGCTTTTTTTGTGCCATTTAACATGTTGAAATACAGTAGAATACGAAAATGTATCAAATTACCCCATAATCAAGCCCCCTTTACCCAGCAATCAAGCCCAAATTACACGGTGAAGAACGCCCAATACAACTCCCGATTTACCTGCACCTCGCTAATAAGAGCCACCCTCAAAGCAAATGCGGACGCAAACCTAAAAAAACTAATAAAAAATTTGAATATAAAAGAGAAAATATGTAACTATGTGGTATAATGCCATGTATGACAAGTATAATTTTTTACTAACAGCAAGATATAACATAACGACAAAGTATTTATGAATCCTAAGATCAAGAATCTATAAGAATAGATAGAAATCAGTATTGTAAAGAGTCATGTATAAATTCTTTTTGTCGCCCAGAAAACTATTGAAGATATGAAAGAAATCCTCATTGATATAGTAAGCAAAATAGATGCATGTGAAACAACAAGACGTAGTACAGGTATATTTCCTGTAGCCAGAGTGCATTATAATTTTGATGGGAGTGATGATACCGTTTGATTTACAAATGGCGGTCCCGTCCCCCTTGCTGCCGCCTTTCCGTTCCCTCCCGTCCCCCTCCCTCCCCCCCAAAAAGGTTCCCTCCCGTCCTTGTGCGTCGGCGTTTCCACGCCGTCGCTTTTCACTCCTCCCCGTGCAGCATCGTTTCCACACCGCCACCTCCCCCAAAAATGTACCTCTCCTCCCCGTGTGTTGGCGTTTCCACGCCGTCGTCTTTCCCATCCCCCCAAAGTCCCATTATAACGCCTCTGTTCAGTCAAAACCACCGCTTATCAATCAAAAACCGCAGAAAAACGCATAAAAACGAAAAATAATTCCAAAAACATTTGGCAGTATCGCAAAAACTCACTACCTTTGCACTCGCTTTTGAGAACAAGCCCCTTGGCCAACAGGTTTTGAGCGGTGCAGA
>CAKQSF010000031.1 GCA_934272845.1 uncultured Prevotella sp. | reverse complement strand
TGCCGTCATTGCAGCAGAAGCCCTTGCCATCGACATAGTCGTTGTTGTCCTCGCCATTGTACGGCACTGCAAAGGTAGCATAATTATCCTTGATAACCTGCAACTGCCCGGCATATTTTTCCTTATAATCAATAGAAAGACCATCCGTCTCGCTACCTGCATACTGGATGCGGCGTGGATCGGAGCCGTATGAGTCGAAGTCGCCAATCTTGGAAACGACACGCTGACTACCTATATAGATGTGCTTGGTGTAGCGTCCGCCTTGGTTGGCTACCAAATATGGACTTACATACAATGAGAACTTGGCTGTATTCGTGCGACCTCCAGCAAACTCAGAGTTCACATAAACTTGGTCGCTCTCGCCAGAAGTTTTCACTGTGCGCTCACCGTCAGCATCATACCAGTAGTTGGTAACAAAGCCGTTATCGTCAGAAGCAAGGAGACGGTTCTCCTCGTCCCATTTGAGTTTGCGCTCTGCGGTCTTTTCGTCAGCCACACCGTCCTTCTTTGTACGGCTTGTATTGACATAAACGAGGTTTCCGTTGGCATCATACTCGTAGGCATGATAAATATTTCAAAGATGTAAGGGAAGCTATCCTCTGATAACCCCTGCGGAGAATTTTAAGGCGGTTTATAGCCTTGTTTTGTTGATACTTTCATATGTTTCTATTTTTATGTTATAGCCAAAGAACGATAGGCATTTGAATTTATTGTGTAGATTGCAGCATTAACCAAGAAAAATGTTTTGAAGGACTATATGTTAGTTGGCAGAATCTAAAAAAACAGACATAAATATGTATGAAAATTTTATTTTTAGCTGATTTTCTACCAAAAAGTATGTATTATCAAATATTTATTTGTATCTTTTTAGCAACAGAACTCGTTTGCATCCCATCAGAACTGCAAGCGAGTCATTTTTTATATATAGACAATGAATCAGAGACCAATAACAATACAAGAACACCTTGGATGGAGACAATCCTGATGCATGGTTGATTTTTGAAACAGCCACATTTGGAACTCTTTCCAAAATGTACAAAAACCTTTTGAATCAATCTCCGTTAAAGTCGAGTATCGCAAATGACTTTGGTTTGTATTCAGCCCGAGAACTTTCAAGTTGGTTAGAAGTAATTTCGGTCTTACGAAATATTATTGCACACCATTCAAGAAAATGGTATAAGATATTTTCCAAGAAACCGACCAATATCAACCGCCATAGGGATGATTGGATGCTTTCAGACTTAACTGAACACCAGCGTAAACGTGCTTTTGGCGTAAGATCATGTCTTCTATATTTGTACAATGCGATTTATCCAAACAATACTGTCAAGCAGGATATAAAGAATCTTTTTGCTTCATACCCTAACATCCCTATTTTCATGATTGGCTTCACAAGAGGATGGGAGGAAAATCCAATTTGGAGATAAGCAGCAACTAATATAAACTGCCACTGTGTATAAGTGGCAGTTCTCTTGCTTTCGGGTAGGAGTAAAGTCTTAAGATTTTATAAATTTAGAGCAAAATACATTGTTTCTCAGATTTTAGATTTATCTTTGCACACGTAATCGAAGCGTTCTTTGTATATTGCAAAGTTGTGAAAGAAAAAGAATATAACTCGTTTCCAACGAAAGAAATACAAAGTTTAACTAAAAAGAAAATCCGCATAACTCATTGAGCTATGCGGATTTATCTATCTATACCTTTCGGTAGTTATCTATACTTACTTAACCTCCTCGAAGTCTGCGTCCTGAGCATCATTCTGGGCACTTGAACTACCGCCCTGTGCACCGTTGCTGCCAGCACCATTCATGTCAGGACCTGCCTGAGCACCTGCGCCTGGCTGCGCACCTGCCTGATACATCTTCTGTGATGCAGCCTGCATTACGTTGTTGAGTTCAGCAGTTGCAGCGTCTACTGCAGCAATGTCCTGAGCCTTATGAGCATCCTTCAACTTTTGGATGGCAGCCTCTATTGCAGGTTTGTCCTCTGCAGGAATCTTGTCAGCATTGTCCTTCATGAAGTTCTCGGTAGAGAATATCATAGAGTCAGCCTGGTTGAGTTTGTCTATCTTCTCACGCTCAGCCTTATCAGCAGCAGCGTTAGCCTCAGCCTCAGCCTTCATGCGGTTGATTTCTTCCTCTGACAAACCTGATGAAGCCTCGATGCGAATCTTCTGCTCCTTGCCTGTAGCCTTATCCTTTGCTGATACGTTAAGGATACCGTTAGCGTCAATATCGAAAGTTACCTCAATCTGTGGAACACCACGGCGTGCTGGTGCAATGCCTTCAAGGTTGAACTGACCAATAGACTTGTTCTGTGCTGCCATTGGGCGCTCACCCTGCAGTACGTGAATAGTTACGGCAGTCTGGTTGTCAACGGCTGTTGAGAATGTCTCTGACTTCTTGCAAGGGATAGTAGAGTTAGCGTCAATCAACTTTGTCATTACGCCCCCCATTGTCTCAATACCAAGGGTAAGTGGTGTTACATCAAGAAGCACGATGTCACCAACACCTGACTCCTTGTTAAGGATGGCACCCTGAATAGATGCACCTACTGCTACTACCTCATCAGGGTTAACGCCCTTTGAAGGTTCCTTGCCGAAGTAGTTCTTAACGAGTGTCTGAACTGCAGGGATACGGCTTGAACCACCTACGAGGATTACCTCATCAATGTCTGATGCAGAAAGACCTGCGTCACGCATAGCGTTTTGGCAAGGTACGAGACATGCCTGTATCAGGTTATGAGCCAACTGCTCGAACTGTGCACGTGTAAGAGTCTTTACGAGGTGCTTTGGCACTCCGCCCTCAGCAGAGATGTAAGGCAGGTTGATTTCTGTAGAAGTAGAACTAGAGAGTTCTATCTTAGCCTTCTCGGCAGCCTCCTTCAAGCGCTGCATAGCCATAGGATCCTTTGTAAGGTCTATGCCCTCGTCAGCCTTAAAGCCGTTAGCAAGCCAGTCAATGATAACCTGGTCGAAGTCATCACCACCAAGGTGTGTATCACCGTTTGTTGACAATACTTCGAATACACCGCCACCGAACTCAAGGATAGAAATATCAAACGTACCACCACCAAGGTCGAATACGGCAATCTTCATATCCTTGTTAGCCTTATCCACACCGTAAGCCAGTGCAGCGGCTGTTGGCTCATTCACGATACGCTGTACGTTAAGTCCAGCAATCTGTCCAGCCTCCTTAGTAGCCTGACGCTGTGAGTCAGAGAAGTAAGCAGGAACGGTGATGACAGCGTCTGTCACTTCCTGACCAAGATAGTCTTCAGCAGTCTTCTTCATCTTCTGCAATACCATAGCAGAGATTTCCTGTGGAGTGTACTTACGTCCGTCGATGTCTACACGTGGGTAACCATTCTCGTTTACTACGGTGTAAGGCACACGTGTAACCTCCTTAGAGCACTGGTCGTATGTCTCACCCATGAAACGCTTAATAGAGAAGACTGTGTTCTTAGGGTTAGTGATAGCCTGACGTTTAGCAGGATCGCCCACCTTGCGCTCGCCATCCTTTACGAAACCTATTACTGATGGAGTGGTACGCTTACCCTCAGAGTTTGCAATTACCACTGGTTCGTTGCCTTCGAAAACGGCAACACATGAGTTTGTTGTACCAAGGTCGATACCAATAATCTTTCCCATAGTTGTATTCTTTTTAATTTTTTGTTATTGCTATTTTATTTTTTTTCTCTCTCTCTGCTGTATACCTTATATAATATATAATGGCATACGCTATTGAGTTTATTGCTGCTCTGTCAATGTTTTTAGCCATTGTCTTCGCCATGCAACACTCTATTTATAGCAATGCCTGTGCCATGCCTCATTAATATGACTTAGATGTGACAGAAGTGACATTATGGCATAATAATAAGTAAAAAAGCAAGATAATTATGCCAAAAACGTATATTCTTCATTTTTCTCATAAAAAAGTTGCAGAAATATTTGGCGGTATCAAATAAAAGTAGTAATTTTGCACTCGTAATCAAGAAACAACGATTTCTAAGTTACATAGACATAAAAATTGGGATATGGTGTAATGGTAACACTGCAGATTCTGGTCCTGCCTTTCCTGGTTCGAATCCGGGTATCCCAACAATACTTAAAGGTTGATCATCACACGATGTTCAACCTTTTTTTGTGTTCAGAACTCATGGAGTTCGAAGTAGATAGGGTGGGGGAAATCCGCTGCCCCGAACATCCGCTGCCCCAGAAAGTAGGGGGCAGCAGATGTTGCGGGCAATATATGTTATGCAGAAGAAATCAATTTCTCTAACAAAGCAACGCTATGTCAATGCTTCGCTATGCCCGATTCCGCTACTCATTTCTCTTTCTGTCGATATACAAAGTTCTTTTTCCTTATCCACCAGTATGCTATAATACATATCAGGCATGACAGTACAGAACCCGTGCAGGTGCTTAATCCCATGGGGTAAAGCGTGTCGGGATAAAGATATGATGAAAGCCATGCGAGCGGAATGCGTGCGCAGACAATAGATATGCTGTTGTGAACGAACGATATAATAGAGAGACCACATGCCGTGAAGAAACCACTGAAACAGAAATGCAGACCAGCAAAGATACAGTCCCATACGTAACCACGAAGATACTCTGAGCCCTGTGCTAATACCTGCGGATTGTCAGTAAATATTCCTACTGCCAGTTGGGGTATGAATTGCAATACTACAGAGCATACCACGCCATAAGCAGTGGTTATCATCATTGCGGTGAACATGGTTCTTTTGGCCCGTTCCATGTCTCCTGCGCCAATATTTTGAGCGGAAACGGCAGAAACGGTAGAGAGCATGGCAGACGGAACGATGAAAACAAGTCCGATAAACTTCTCCACAATGCCCACGGCAGCAGCGTCAATCAGTCCGCGTTGGTTGGCAATGACGGTGATAGCGAGGAACGAAATCTGTATGAAACCATCCTGCATAGAGATGGGCATCCCTATCTTAAGTATCTGCTTTATGACATCCTTTCGTGGACGTAGGTCAGAACGAGACACGTCAAGCACTCCGTGCTGGCGACGTATGGCGCAGATGGCGAACAGCACACTCGCCATCTGAGATAATGTAGTGCCAAGGGCTGCTCCCATTGCTCCCAGTCCGAAGAACCCTATGAAAATATAATCGAGTGCTATATTTACCACACATGCCACGGCAACGAAGTACATCGGACTACGTGAGTCGCCCAAGCCACGAAATATGGAGGCGATAATATTATAGGCTATGATGAATGGTATGCCAATAAAACACACGGTAAGGTAATGCTTCATGCCTATGACAGCCTCTGCGGGGGTATCCATCACGCTTACAATCCAACCACTCAGTGAGAGAAGCACCACCATCAGCACAATGGCAATGACAGCAAACATAGTTATAGTGTTGCCAACAACAGCACGCGCTCTCGTTGTGTCTTTAGCGCCTACGGCAAGTGCGGTAAGCACGGTTGTTCCCATGGCAAGTCCGATGAGCATCACGGTTATCATGTGCATTACCTGTGCTCCATTCGATACAGCAGTGGTACTGTCTACGTCGCAGTACTGACCTATTACGTAGAGGTCTGCAAGTCCATAGAGAATTTGTAAGAAATAGGCGAGCATGTATGGCAACGAGAATGCCATGACGTTACTTATAATGCTACCTTGTGTTAAATCTTTTCCTTTCATCAGTTTTTTTTAAAATTTCAGTGTTGTCGCTAAGATGACGTGTCAAGAAATGGTAAATTTCGGAAACAGACTAAAAGAGCCCAAATAGCATTGCGATTTGGGCTCTTTTACGTTGTGAAAGCATTGCTTTTACTTGGTAATCAGGGCCTGATTACTGAGTAATTGCTATTATTATTGTTGTTAAACTCATAACTCGCAGTGAGTTAGTGAATTACAAATTTTCAGCGTTTTCGTGTGCATAATGGTAAATTTTGGAAATACCATTATTTCTGATGCACCATGTTAATACCTTATTTTCTTGTCGCCAACGATGTATATACCCTTCTTTGGAGCGACGATGCGTCGACCGTTAAGGTCATAAATGGCAGTCTTGTGGTTAGGTTCAGATGCCTGTGACTCTACGGCACCAATGTTGGTCGCCTTGGTATAAGTAAACGTCACCTTGCCCATAATCTGCTTATTCTTTCCTGCAGCGTCAACATCGCTTGTGGTGATGAGCGAGTTATCAAACTTCAGCACAATGTTCTGTGTTGCAGAAAATCCCTTTGCCTCTGCCGTGACAGGTGTAGAGCCTGCAGTTCCGCCAGGTAACTTCACCGCATTAGCCAGCACAGAGTTTTCAGCGCCATCAATGCAGATGTCGGTCAGCGTTATAGAACGGTCGGCAGTGGTAGAACTGTTGTTGCTGTAGCCTTCCAGTTTTATGCCAGTTATCACGTAGCCCGATGCTACACTGAAGGTGATGGTATTACCATTATTGTTAGTGCGTATCTTAATGTAGCCATTCTTAGAAGACGCTGTCAGTTCTTGGTTCTCGCCAGCAATGTAGCAATTGCCGTTCACCTTGCCTTTATCCTCAGCAGGCATTGTCAGTTCCTCCGTACCGCTGTTTGTAGGGTCGGTAGGTGTATCTATTGTAGGAGCGGCAGGAGCATTGTTAGCAGTCTTAGTAACATAAGTGCTTCCGTTAATGCCGAGATAGTCAGGCAGGCTATATCCGAGGTGAGGTGGCTGGTTATATGAAGAGTTTTGCCATGCTATGCCCATGCGGTAGAGGTGGTCTTCCATGAGGCATGGCACCTTATACTTGGTCTCTTCAGGTGTAGAGAATATCATCAGCGTACATTGGTCAGAGGTATGGTCTTCCTCTTGGGCATACATTATGATTTCTTCGCGCCAGTCTCCCATGATGTCCGCTTGCAGACACGGTGTGCCCTTCGTAGTGTTACAGGTAGCAGGACTGCCGTATGCTGCAAACTCCTGGAAGGTTGTAATCTTCTTGCTTGCCGTGTTATAGGTGCGTATGCGTGGTGCACACTTTTTGGTACCGCTGTCGTAGCGTCCGTCGAAGGTTTGGTCGTATGGGTCCCCAGTCCAGTATATGCGGTAGTTAGTGTCAGGCTTACTGCCGAGGAGCACGTCGCCCGTATCGCATGAGCGAATGTTACCGTCAGCCGATGACCAGAACTCGTAACCACGGTGTGTTGGGATAAAGTCGGCAGCCAACCCGCGTCCGTTGTCCTCCGTGCCAGTTGCGCTGACAAGGAGTTCGCCAGTTGTAGCATCGTGCACGTCATATCCATAAGGACTTTCCTCGTGAGGCATCATTATCTCGAGGCCTTTTCGGTCTGGGCAGAGGTCTGCTAGGTGTATGGCATCACCGTGCCCCTTACCTGTAGAGCACAATAGCGAGCCGTCATGTCCTATCGTTGCTCCACCTGTCACTATCTCATCGTATCCGTCACCGTTCACGTCGCCCACGCTAATGCCGTGTACTCCCTGTCCGTAACTGGACTTATCGGTACCGTATGAAAGAATCTTGCCGTCACCGTCCACGGTGTTCCAACTCTTTGCTGCAGTGCCGCGATGTAGCCAGCGTGTAGAGAGTTTTTGGCCGTCCCAGTCCACCGCCCACAGGTAACAGCGTGTGTAGTATCCGCGCTGCATGATGGCAGTAGGCTTTCCGTCCTCACCATCGAGGTAAGCCACGGCAGCATTGTATCTGTTGCCACGGTTGTAGTTGGTGTCGCCCCATGCGCTTGAACTATAAGAGGTAGCCGCCTTAGGGAAAGAGTCAGCCGAGCGGCTTGGCGAATAGAATATAGTGTGCATGGCAGCGCCCGTCTCTCCGTTGAATACCGTGAGGAACTCCTCGCCGCCGCTGATGCGACCGTTGTCGTTAACGTAAGTCTTTGTATTGTTAACATCGGTCACGGCAGCCTCAGTGCCAGCCTTGCTAACGTAGTTTCCCTTACCGTCCTTTGAGCCCGGAGCAGTCTTGCATATAACCTCCGCCTTGCCGTCGCCGTCAAAGTCGTACACAAGGAACTGCGTATAGTGGTTACCAGAGCGTATGTTCAGTCCGAGGTTGATGCGCCACAGTTGTGTACCGTCCATGCGATAGGCATCAATGATGCACGGTGAAGTGTAGCCATTGTATCCATTGTCCTGTTGGTTGCTTGGCATCCACTTCAATACCAGTTCGTAATTGCCATCGCCATCGAGGTCGCCCACGCTGATATCATCGGGCATGTAATATGCTTTGCTTCCTTTAACAGGAGCCTCAGGTGCAGGACGGTTAACCTTTATCGTGGTGAACATATTGTCCCATGCTTTCACTTCCTCCGTCTGCTTAACGCTACCAGAGTGTAGTTCCTCCAGTCGGTATGTTGCTCCTGGCTTTCCTGCCTTATCAAGATAGTTTGTTTTAGCGGTAAGTCCCTTTACAACCGCTACGCCATCACGGTAGAGGTTGTATGATACGTTGGCATCGTTGTCTGCCTTCAGTGCGCGCCATGTTACGAGTATGCCCGTCTTTGTGGCTACTGCCACGGGGGCACGCTTTGTCAAAATCTCCGCTGCCGACGTCTGGGCTGGCAATAGTGTGGCTGCACAGATGGTGCAAGCCATAAAGAGTTGTTTCATGTTAGTTAGTGGTTTGGTGGTTTGGTGGTTTAGTGGTTTGGTGGTTTGGTGGTTTAGTGGTTTAGTGGTTTGGTGGTTTAGTGGTTTGGTGGTTTAGTGGTTTGGTGGTTTAGTGGTTTGGTGGTTTAGTGGTTTGGTGGTTTGTTTTATTTCGTCATGCTACGGTATAGTTCCACCATCTGTGTGGTAAGTTTTTCGGGTGTGAAGCGTTCCATGCAATACTGGTATGCCAGTTCTCCGCGTTCCTTACATTCCTCAGACGATGCCATGAGTTGGTGTATAGCCTGCGTAATTTGTTTAACCCTTGTAGGGTCCACCTGTATTGCGGCCGGCCCTGCAGCCTCAGGAAGCGATGATACGTTGCTCGTTATCACAGGGCATTTCTGTAGTGCAGCCTCCACAACGGGCAGTCCGAAACCCTCGTAGAACGATGGGTACACTAGGCAGCGTGCGCGTCGGTAGAGTGCCTGCAGCGTGCCAACATCGTGAATGTTGCTCTCTATGCGTACGTAGTTACGCAGTCTTCGCTCCTCAATATACTTCTCCACCTTGTTGCGGTACTCCCTTCCGTTGCCCACAGCAATCAGCAGCGGACGCTCATTATCAGGCATAGCGTTCAGCGCCTTAACTATGCCCAGGAGGTTCTTACGACTATTTATGGACCCCACGGTGAGGATAAACTCCCTGCCTTGTGCGTAAGGCAACACGCGGTTGCATATACGTTGTGCCTCAGTAATATCCATGGGCGAATAGAACGTGCGCTGCACAGGCTGGTATATTACCGAAATGCGTTCCTCAGGCACGCCGTAGAAGCGCATAACATCGCGTTTAGTTGACTCGCTGATGCACACCACGTGAGTAGCGTTGCGTGCCGACCAACCATACTTCATGTCATAGATATGGCGGTCAATCATGGTGTACATATCAGGAAATGTGCGCCATGCCACGTCGTGCATGGTCACTATAGAAGGAATTCCGGCTTTTACAATGTCGCGCGGCAGTTCGTTAGACAAACCATGAAACAGTCGGCAACCGTCATTAGCGGCCTTTTTGCCAAGTCGGAAGGTGCGCTCAATGCTCTTACAGTCGTAAAGTACTGGTGTGATGTCAGGAAACATCTCCTGCACGTCTTGAACCAACGTACGACTATAGTTGCCTAATCCCGTGTTGTTATGATAATATCGTTTAGCGTCGTAGCCTATCTGCATCATCATTTTTTTAATAATTAGGTGAGGTATTGCGAGTTACTTGCCCGCAAAGGTACTAAAAAAAACTGAAAGTGGCAATCTTTTTTTGGTATTACAAAATAAAAGTAGTAATTTTGTGCTTATGACATACGTTGACGTTATATTGCCAGTACCGCTATACGCGCTGTTCTCTTATTCCGTGCCCGTTGGTATGGAGGGGAGTGTTATGCCCCTTGTAAGGGTTACGGTGCCATTTGGTATCACTAAGACGCATACTGGAGTGGTAGCCCGCGTACACCATGATAAGCCCGAAGGAGATATGGTAATCAAGGACATCATTGCAGTAATAGACGCAAAGCCTATATTGCTCGAGTCACAATACCGCCTTTGGACGTGGATATCCGACTATTACATGGCGCCCATAGGTGACATACTCGTTGCTGCTTTGCCACAAGGCATGAAGAAAGAAGACGGGTATAAACCGCGCACGGAGACGTATGTGACGCTTGCTAAAGACTATCGTAATGCGCAGTCTATACGCAATGCACAGAGTATGCTGAACAGGTCATACAAGCAACTGCAGGCGTTCAATACGTATATCACGCTCTCGCAGTGGGACAAAACGGTGGAACAAGGAGGAGCGGGAAGCAAGGAGATAACACGTGAGGAACTATCGAACTCGGCAAACTGTAACACCTCGGTGATAAAAAGTCTTGTAGACCGTGGCATGTTGCGCCTGTATGATAAAGAAGTAGGGAGACTAAACAGTGGGGGAGAGCCGCATCCGGAGAACATAAAGCCACTGAGCGAGGCGCAGCAGACGGCAAAGAGTGCGTTAGAGAACAGTAAGGAGACAGGCGGAATATCACTCTTGCACGGTGTGACATCGTCAGGAAAGACAGAGATATACATACATCTCATACAGGAAGCCATAGACCGGGGCGAGCAAGTGATGTATCTGTTGCCAGAAATAGCACTAACCGTGCAGATAACCCACCGCCTTCAGCGAGTGTTTGGTAACAGACTGGGCATATACCATTCTAAGTACTCAGATGCAGAGCGAGTGGAGATATGGCAAAAACAACTTTCAGATGCTCCATACGATGTCATACTCGGAGCACGGTCGGCAGTTTTTCTGCCTTACCAACGGCTTGGATTGGTCATAATAGATGAGGAACATGAATCCAGTTTTAAGCAGTATGACCCTGCACCGCGTTACCATGCACGTTCTGTAGCGCTGATGATGGCACGATGGAGTGGGGCGAAAGTTGTGTTAGGTACTGCCACGCCAGCGGCGGAAACGTATTATCTTGCCTCTCAACACAAGTATAACCTCGTGGAACTGACGCAACGTTATAAGAACATACAGTTGCCCCACATAGAGGTAGTAGACGTAAAAGATTTGCGCCGCCGTAAGATTATGCGCGGACTGTTGTCGCCTCAGTTGAAAAACGCTATCGCTGAGGCATTGAATAATGGAGAACAGGTGATACTGTTCCAAAACCGTCGCGGATTCTCACCAGTGATAGAGTGCCATGAATGTGGGTGGTCACCAAAGTGTCCTAACTGTGATGTGTCATTGACATACCACAAACTGATGTCTGCCTTGACGTGTCACTATTGTGGTTACACCTATCCCATGCCGCGGGAGTGCCCCGACTGCCATAACAAAGACCTGCGTGACCGCGGAGCAGGAACAGAGAAGGTTGAGGACGCGATAAGCGATGAGTTCCCAATGGCACGCATAGCACGCATGGATCTCGATACAACGCACACTAGAAACGCATACGAAAGAATAATATCAGATTTCTCCAGTGGCAAGACAAACCTGCTGATAGGAACGCAGATGGTGACGAAGGGATTGGATTTTGACAATGTTAGTGTGGTAGGCATACTCTCTGCCGACACCATGTTGAACCAACCAGACTTTAGAGCCTATGAACATGCTTTCATGATGATGACGCAGGTAGCGGGTAGGGCAGGGAGAAAAGGAAAACGCGGACGAGTTATTCTGCAGACGATGAGTCCTGGATTGCCCGTAATACGCCAAGTGGTGGAGGGCGATTATAAAGGCTTCTTCCGCATGCTTATGGCGGAACGTAAAGAGTTTCATTATCCTCCCTTTACTCGTCTTGTGGACATTTACCTGAAGCACAAGGATGAGCGTACTGTGGACACGGCTGCCATAGAGTTGGGTTATCACTTGCGTCAGTATTTGGGCGAGCGCGTATTGGGACCTGATAAGCCCTCTGTTGCCAGAGTAAAGACGCTGCATATTCGTAAGATCGTGTTGAAGTTGGAGCCGGCTCTCGTGTCAGCAGCGACGAGGCAACGCCTACGCCAGATAACAGAAGCCTTGGCAAAGGATAAACGTTATAAGGCAGTGACGGTGTATTTTGATGTAGACCCTGCGTAAGGGGGTAATAAAAAGGCTGGTTCTGAAAGAATTTATCTATCAGGACCAGCCTTTATTGCCGATGTATGGACGTGTATTTTCAGGGTGATAATTTATAGAACCACTCTTCACTTCTTCTTGAAAACAAACCTAAGAATGGTGAACTGTACCAGCATGGCTATACCCATAACGATGAATGGTGCGATAAGCGGATGTATTCCTATGTGCATGCAGGCAGAGAAGAGTAGGGTATGCAGTAGAAAGTTAACAGCATGGCTCCCCGAGAACCCTATGAAGCGATGCCACGTGGGCGTAGCGCGGAACGTAAAGATGCAGGTAAAATAAAAGTTTACCGCAAAACTTACGATGTAGCCAATGACGTATGCAAGACTGGTGGCGTTGGCACGCGACATATACTGTATGATGGTAGGGAAGTAAGAGTCTATCACCATGAGCGCTAGCAGATATACTACGTAGTGTATTCCTGCCGCCATGCAGCCGTTGATGATAAACCTTACGAACTGCGCCTTGCCCTTATCGCCATTCTTTATGGCTGTAATAATCTCTCGTATGTTCATGTTTTTTACTCAATGACTATCTTTTGGTCTAACAGACCGTTAATGTAAACCGACAATGTGCCGCCAGCGTAAATTAGTTGCAGGCGTATGCGGTCAATCTTTTCTGGTTCGTACCATTTGCCGTTAGTACCTCGGTTGTACTTCTTCCAACTGTCGGCTGTAGCAATTTTGTTGGTACTCCTCCATGTTTGCTTCTTGTATCTTACCTCAGGAATTAATGTCTCACCATCAAGCCAGTAAGAGAGTTTGCCTGCTTTGAACAGACAACCTTGATAGTTAAGTCGCTTTAAGTCGATATCAGTAACGAAGTTGAAGTCTTTCTTAGTGTCAAACTTCTTTAATTCCTTTGTCTGCGTGATGCCAGTAGCCTTCTGTTCCTGTTCAAAGCCAGGGAAGGTAGAGTTAACTGCCGTACAATAACCGTTAGGACGCTGTTTGCTAACAATCCAGTCATAGTAGTCTCCCTGCATCCATATTAGTCGCAGAGGAGAGTCTTCTGACCCAGGCAGAATGTAAGGCCTTACGTTATTCTTTTCAGAGTCGCGTGTAATCTGTTCCGTATGGCTTACCACTCCATCATCATTAATAGTGTATTTAAAAATCTCATACACCCTTCCGTGCTTACCATTTACTGGCATAGAGGCATATACCGTGTTGACGTCTGATGGGTCTATCGCCATACCTGCGCTGTAGCAGTGCTCAATATCGGGTGACTGATGGTAGTGTCCGCCAGAGTTACCTATGAAAGTCTTATGCCATTTCTTTCCATTCCAGCGAGCGTAATAGAAGTCGTGTGAACGCTTGTCGGTTGATATTCTAACCATTCCTATCACGGGGTTGCCCTGTTTGTCAGAAACCACTTGGAAGACCCAGTCTCTTTCGTCAGTAATAT
This sequence comes from uncultured Prevotella sp., assembly GCA_934272845.1. GTDB lineage: Bacteria > Bacteroidota > Bacteroidia > Bacteroidales > Bacteroidaceae > Prevotella. The sequence continues at coordinate 3,372 of CAKQSF010000031.1, read as the reverse complement.
CAACGAGGTTCGCAGGATATTGCTCTGCGTAGTCGCTACGTTTGGTAACCTTCAGTGGACCATCGGCAATGTTTGACAATACTTTACCGTTGATATCCTCCAGTTGGAGGCTATTGATGTCCACGTAATTGAAGTACAACCAGTTTGGCGACTCGTTGTCGGGGTGTCCAGTAGTGTAGGTAAGATAAATCTTATCCTTACCGTTCGATGCATATTTTGCGTATGGACGTGCTCCTGTTGACTGTACCATCTGGTATGGTCCCCATTCTGTTTTTACCTCATCCAAGGTGTCTGGTAGGGAGTATTTGGCAATGGTAGGATGCCAGTTAATGCCGCGCCAGCACAGGTAGAAGTGTGTAGGGTCGTCAGACAGTATGAAGGGCGAAGGGTAAGTAGTATTGTTCTTGGTCTTAATCACCTTCTCTTCACCAAACGTGGTGATGTCGCCTGGTACCCGACTAACACGGTAATAGAAGCAAGGCTCATCGGTATGGCGTGAATAGAATATCATGATTCTACCGTCAGGCAGGGCGAGGAAGGTAGGGTTGTTATGGTCATCAGGCTGGAAGTAAGAGCGAACCAGTACCTCCGTCTGCTTCTTCGCTGTAAAGTCATATTGCATAGCCTTAATGTTACCATGAATATCAATGTAGCCTAGATAACTCATGTTAATCTTCCCGTCCTTACTCTCGTAGTGCATGGCACGTGGGTCAGCAAACCAACACCACGCTCCTTCTTCCGTAACGCGGTGTCCGCTGTATGCCTGTTCCGCCTTTTGCTGCGCAGCGTTGTCACGTTGGTAAACCCTTACGTAATCAATCATATACTTCATGGGCAGAGCGCTGTCGTCAATATCTCCACCGTTATCACCGCCTAATGCAAGGTTCAACAGCAGATACTGAGGCTTCTTAAATGGTTGTTCGCCATTGCCGAGTTTTCCGTTTAACGCTGCCTCTTGTCTTATTTCGTTTATCAACTCATCATCAAGGTAGATACGTATCACTTCCTCGTCCCAATCCATGCGCCATACATGATACTTCTCCGCCCATTGCGGGTCGCGATCGGTAAAATGAGTGAACGGTACCGCCTTACTGTTCCATTTCGCAGTCCACGCCTTGTCTGTTCCCCAACAGGCATTGGCTAGAATGTGTGGCACGCCTTGTATGCGATAATACTCCATCATGTCAATCTCTCCGCATGACGGCCAGTCCATGCCTCTGCCCAACAGCCATATTGCAGGCCATGCTCCAGGGGCAACGGGTATCTTCGCACGTACTTCTACTCTGCCGTAAAGAAATTCCTTCTTGCCGGCAGTGTTGGCTGAAGCCGAGGTGTATTGAATCTTTTCTATGTTGTCAGGCCATCGGTCGCTACCCTTAATATAACCAGGATTTTTGCGTGGCTTAATCTCTTTCTTCGCCTCTATTACGAGGTTCCCGTCCTTACAGTAGGCGTTGGCTGATTGATACCATTGCGCTTCATTGTTGCGCTTAAAGCCTTCCTCAAAGTTCCATGCTGTGGGGTCTAACTTACCATCGGTATTAAACTCATCGTTCCACACCAGTTTCCATCCGCTGTACTGCTGGGGTTCCGTCTGTGGTGCTGCTGTGATGTATGTGGGAAAACACATCGCCATAATGAATGAGGAAATTACAATCTTCTTAATCTTCATACCTTTTCTTCTTGTGTGTTAGTAGTATATACAATCTTATTCTTTTTGAGCGACAAAGTTACAAAAAAATAATGACAAAACAATACTTTTCATGTCCATTCATCTGGTTACTCTTCTGAATTGTTATTATTTTACATTATGAAATGGTATATTCTTGCAAATCTGTAGTAGTATTCTAAATTTGTTTAAGATTTCACCATAATCTTATAATAATCAATAACTGCTTACCAAGATTTTTTTGTATATTTGCACAAAAAACAATTCATCATGTCATATAGAAAACTCATTATAACTAATCCATATCTGTTATTATTTCAAAGATAATATTATTAATTGTACTTCTTTTCATAGCAGGATTGAACTACACTTGCATGAAACTTGCAAAAATTAATCCTGATATAATTTCAGATTTCAACATAAGTAATGACCCTGAGCAAAGATCCCTTGATGAAACATGGCTGAAAAAGATATTCAGATACATTAATATCGCAAACATCATAACGTTCACGGGTGGACTTATATCAATAATTCTTGACCTAAACGTATTATATTACATCTTCTTATTTCTTCCTTGCGCTTTTGGGAGGGTATCTGAAACAAAAAGGAGAAAATGGTAAAAAAAACAAGAAAGCAATCATTGCTATACTTGTTATTATTCTTATTATGTCCCTGCCAGTTCTTTATACTTTCATCAGTGGCCTTGACGTTACTGTTTCTGATAAAGAAATATCTATAGGCGGTTTATATGGTACAACCATTCCTCTAAATGAAATAAAAAAAATGAGACTGTGTTCGTCTGTCCATGATATCAGTATGAAGACCAATGGCTTTGCATTGGCTAAGACTCGCTTAGGACATTTCCGAACCACAAAGGGGGAAGGCATTATGCTTTTCACTCATTCAGACTCATATTTTATATGTATTGTCAGAACTAACGGTGCAACTTACTATCTCTCTTCTAAAGATAAAGAAGCAACTGACCAACTATTCATGGAATTACAGAGTAAAAATGGAAATAGATAGGATAATTTAAGCCTCAGATTTTAAAGAAGACCTACCAGCCATTAACGTGGCTGGCTACCGTATTTTACTCCTAATGGAGTAGAACAAAGTTACTGTATTACCGCTTCTATATAACATGTATCATCCCTGCGTTACAGAGAACTTGCGATTGAGTCTGTCTAGTGTTGTTATTTCCTGTTTTGCTCAGGGGAAGGCCCCTGTGGTGAACTGAATAGTTACTATTCATCGATGTAAAAAAATAGTATATTCTTGCAAAATGATGGTAGTATTTTGAATGTGTTTAAGATACTACCATCATTTTATAATAATTGATAACTGTTCAATAGGATTTTTATCATACATTTGCACAAAAATTAGAATTATCATGTTATATAGAAATCTTATTATAACAGTTATACTATCGTTATCATCTTTCAATATTATAAAACTCTGTCAGATAGCGTTAAAACTCATTACATAAAAACGCAAGACAATGAGAAAATAGTTGCTGCAGATTTCCTGCTGACTAATATGCGACTAAGGTGCATCAGAACATCAGGACAAGTAGTAAATTTAGTCAAGGTGGTTGACAGTATAACAATAGCAGAACGTACACCTTTAATGCACAGAAGTGGCTCATATTTCCTCGTAACATAGTGTCAAACCTCAGCATAGATGAGACAGCATTCACAAATGGA
>CAKQSF010000030.1 GCA_934272845.1 uncultured Prevotella sp. | reverse complement strand
CTTCTTGCTAAGGCAAGCGGCAAAGCCGAGTTCAGCCAAAGAATTGCTGACGTTGCTTCAAAATGTAGGCTTCCTGCCGTAACTATTCAGTTCACCACAGGGGCCTTCCCCTGAGCCAAACGGGAAATAACGATACATGTTATATAGAAGCGATGGTTCGGTAACTTTGTTCTACTCCGTTAGGAGTAAAATACGGTAGCCAGCCATGCCAATGGCTGGTAGGTCAAGTGAATAGGCAGGCACGCCTTTAGGTGTGCAATAAATAATTTATACCGCACCTAAAGGCGCGGTTAATGTACGAAAAACCATAATACCAGCCATTGGCATGGCTGGCTACCGTATATAGCCCCTAATGGGGCAATTACCATATACTGATAATCGCAGAATAGTTACATAGACCTCTTGTTTTATTAAATATTGTTAATACCACAGCATTGTGTTTGTGTTTTCGTAAAAAAAGAGTAACTTTGTCACGATTTTTAGCAAGTATTTGTTAAAATGCCAGAGTAAGGTCTGTTATTGCAGACGCAAAACTAACCCATGGGAATAACAATAAGCAAAACAATAATCTTACATTAAAACTAACTAAACTTTTATGAAAAAACAATTACTTAAATTTGCTTTGTTGCTCTTCGCCGCCGTAATGGGGGGGGGTAATGCTATAGCAGAGACGGAGACCGTAACGGTTTATTCTCAGGATTTTAATGATGAAAACAATTATCTTGAAGGATGGACTATAAATCAAAGAGAATCAGTTCCAAAAGCATCAAGAGGATTAAATAGTGATAACGGATATCTAAAAATTGATGCGAATAATTTGGGTGCAGATCGCAATTCAAAATTAGAGTTCAATTATAAATCTGATTTGGATTCTGACAATTATACTATCTCCTTTTCTTTTCAAATACAGCCAGGAAATACCAATTTAACACAACAATTGGCATTATATACAGAGAAATCATCATGGAGTAGTGTTTTTGCACAAGCAACAAAAACTCTTCTAAGCCTTACTTCTTCTGAAAAATATAATAGCAAGAAAACGACCTACTCTTGGAACGTTGAGGTTGCTGGCGAGACTTTAGATAAAACCATTTCGTTTACCAACAGTGTATGGTATACATGTAAAGCAGTAATGCACGATATTAAAGATTCTAAAGGTACTCTCGATATTACTATAAGTGATGACTCTAACACACTCATCGAAAATTCTTCTTCTATTGATATTACAGAATATGGTACTCTAAAAGGCATATTTGTAAATATGGCTAAGGCTTATTCTAAGGCATATTTTGATAATATAACTGTAACCAAGGAGATTGAAGCAGGAACAGTCTTGGCACCTTCATATCAGTTAGAAGGTGTAAAAGATACAAAAAGAATATTCTCTTTATCTTCTAACACAGTTGACGCAACAATACTGTGGAGTGAGACTGCTCCAAGCGAGAATGAAACATATGCATCTTGGAATGAATACACGGAAAATATAACGACAGATAAAGAAAGTATCTATGCAGTATGCAAGAAAGGCGAAAAATTCTCTGAAGTTCTAACTATAGAAACAGGTGCAGGAACAACTGTAAGTCTAAACGCAGCAACATTTTCAAATATATACTACGACAGTGAATCAAAAACCTACGCATTAAAGGTAAATAATGATCAATCAAATGTTTTGTTGAACCCAACAGCAACAATGAAATTTTATGGTGATGATAGCAACAATAAATTAAACATAGAATCAGGAAATTATATAACAAGAATACCAGCAGGAGGAACCGTATATGTAGAAGTCTCCGCTGATGGTTATACTACTGCCAAGAACCAGTATACTGTTCCTGAAAAACGTGAAGCAGATGGATATTTATCAGTTTGGAACGATGACTTCACAAGTGGAGAAGCACTAACAAACAGTGGAAGTTTCACACTTTCTAATGTACAGTATGAACTTATAACAAAAATAGGTGACACAGAACTGTCAGGTAATGTTGGTCTCTATGCATATAACACATCAAGATGGTCCTCTACCACAAACGGACTAAAAGATAATGGATCATACTATTTTGGTACACAAAATGTATCAACGGAAGGTTATGTAAAACTTATCGTTGACGAGAATTCATTTACCAATAATCTCTTAAACGGTAGAAGCAACATAGCATCCTCATATGCTGTTAAGAATGAGGATGGAACATTCTCTATCTACTATAAACCAAATGGAGAACAATGCAGTTGGAATGGTCTTAACGGCCTTATCATTAAGAGTTTCTCATATATAACACCAGCGATAACCATCTCCCTCAACTCCTCTTACACCTACTCTACCTACTGCCCAGAGTCTGACCTCGACTTCACTAACGTGGAAGGCGTAGAGGTTTACAAGGCACAGGTAAGCGGTGACAAGGTTGTTACAACAAAGGTTGAAGGTAAGGTGAAGGCTGGAGAAGGCATCATTATCAAGAATGTGAACAAGGTGGAGTCTGTAACAGTGCCTACTACTACAGACGCAGAGCAACTCGCAGACAACAAACTCGTGGGCGCAACGGAAGACATCAGCGACTGGTCTGACAAGAACGCGTATATGCTCGTTTACGATAACGGCACATATAAGTTCCAGAAGATAGGTACTGGTACGCTGAAGGCTGGTAAGGCATACCTCAGTGTTTCTGCAGAGGCTGGTGCTAAGCCAAGCGTACTCTTATTCGGGGACAACAACGCTACTGCCATCAGCGGTGTGACAGAACAGGCCGACGCTCATAACGCTGCTATATATAACCTGCAGGGCATGAAGGTGGAGAAGGCCGTGAAGGGTCTCTACATCATCAATGGCAAGAAATACGTAAAGTAAAGCATCAATAGGTATATGGTTGTGGGAGTTCTATAAGGCTGTGGTCTAAAAAAGACTGGGATTTCATCCTTCGGTATTTAGATTATAGTTTTTAGATTATGAGGGCTGGTTACATTACAGACTGTTAACTGCCCCCTTCCCTTCACTTACCGACTTTACCATGCGCCTTTGCCCACAACCTTTTTTAAAAATCATTACATAACAAATAAATTTACGACACAATAATGAAAAAGACTTATATTTCTCCAGCGATAAACGTTGTACAGATACAGGTAACAATGGCTGCTGCTTCAAATGAATTCGAAATGGATAATAACGGAGGCGATGCTTCAAGTTCACTCGGTCGCCACAACTCTATTCAGTGGATTGACGATGATGAGGAGGAGATTTAATTAATTAATAATTAATAATCAGGGCTTCATTAATAATCAGGGCTTCGCCACGTATCATTATTGACACTGGTGAAGCCTTGATTTCGTTTATTGCACACCTAAAGGCGTGCATGTTTCTTCACTGCCCTACCAGCCATTGGCATGGCTGGCTACCGTATCATACTCCTGACGGAGTAATGAGGCTATGTTACTCATAGTACGATCCCTCCAGACTATGATTGACTCGTTCCGTTTACCCATCTGATATATGAGCAATACTTTGCGAGCAAATGCTCTATAGGCAATTCGCCTTTCTTGAAACGCTCAGCATCCAAGGGCAACAATTTCTCACGTACTGGCGTTACGCCTTTATACATAGCGGTCAAGTAACTGACGCCATTGTCAACTTCTACCTTGACGTCATAGAAGAACTCGACTATGTTCTCCGGGTCGTATATGATGGAGTAACTCGGGCGCTTGGCTCCCGGTACGTCCTCACGCAATATGTCCTTCGCCACAAGGTCTTGTATGTCGCGAAGGGCAGTGTCCTTTGAACATTTTCCGAGCGATGCCCATGTCTTTGACGTTATCTTAGCCTCGTAACCATCAAGGAAAAGGTTGAGGATGTCCGTCTGTCGCTGATTTAACGCTACGGATGATACTCTCTGCCAAAATATACTTTTGTTAAGTATGGTGCTGACCATATTCTCGGCTTCATCAAGGGCTATTGATAGGGTATTGGCATACCATAAAATCCACGCTGTAATATCTCCGTCACCATGTTGCGTCTTTTCTAAAATATCATAGTAATGGTTCTTATCCTTGTTTATCTGTGAGGAAACATTATAGAAACGGAACTTGCTGCCATCGGCACGTGCCAACAGCATATCTGAAAGTATGCGCGCCAAACGTCCGTTGCCATCTTCAAATGGATGAATACTTACAAACCACAAGTGGGCTACGGCAGAACGAATAACAGAACTTGTGTTTTCGTCGCGGTTGAACCAATCGAGAAACTTTTTCATTTCTTCTTCCACACACTCTGGCGCAGGAGCAACGTAATGTATCTTTTCTCTGCCGAACATGCCCGAGACGATGTGTTCCTCGTTGGTGCGGTATTTCCCTACTTCTATCTGCGAGCCTTCACTGAAACCTGTAGGGAAGAAAGCGGCTTGCCAAGCGCACAGTTTTTCTTTTGTCAGCGGTTGGTCATAACTTCTCACGGCATCAAGCATCACGGTGACAACGGAATCCACGTAATGTGATGGTGCCGTCTGCTTGACGTTTTCTATACCAAGTTTTCTGGCTACAGACGAGCGCACTTCGTCTACATTAAGGTGTATGCCTTCTATCTCTGAAGAATATACTACGTCGTACGTCAAATTCTCTGCCATTGTCTTCAACTTGCTGTCAAAGCCCAGTGAGGTGAGTCTGCCGTATAACATTCCCTGCTTACGGCTAACCTTTTCAAGTATGGCTGTAAGTTCAGATGCATTCCATTTGAATGACGTCCAATTGTCTCTTTCGTGTATAAACATGATGCGTTGATGTTGTCTGTGCGACGTTATTGTCGACATATCGTCGCACTTTTTGCGACAAAGTTAATATTTTTTTGTCGCAAAAGCAAATTAATTCATAATGCATAATGCATAATTATGCTTACGCACTGTGGAGGTTCTTATGATTAATAATGCATAATTCATAATTAATAATTATGCTTGCGCACTGTGGAGGTGTTACATTATGGAGTCGAGGTTTTATATGGAGCCGAGAATACTTTCAAGGCGATAGCCCAATTATGAATTATTAATTATGAATTATGAATTATTACGTTTTCTCGGCTTATCCTGTCCCACGAGAACTGCGGAAGGAGGTCAGCAGGCGTTACGGGTGCGGCAGTGGGTTGCAGGTTCGCGGCACGGGCAAGGATGCCTATTACCTCTTCAGGTGCATAACGCTGGCGCAATGTGCCGAGGTCCAGGCTTCGGTCGCGCTTGGACAGTCGCTGACCGGCTTCGTTGCATAATAACGGCAGGTGGGTGAAACATGGGGGTTGGAAGCCTAACTGACGGGCGAGGTATATCTGTTGTGGTGAGGAGAGGAGGAGGTCACGTCCGCGCACCACCTCGGTAACGCCCATGAGTGCATCGTCAACGACCACGGCGAGTTGGTATGCCCATGCCCCGTCCTTTCGCCTAACGATGAAGTCGCCACACTGCGTGGTGAGGTCTACGGTCTGCGTGCCGTAATGCCCATCGGTGAATGTTATGATGCCCCTACCCTCTTCTGGCACTTTCATGCGCACAGCAGCCGCTCCATGGCGCGAGCCTGGGGGGAGATTGCGGCATGTGCCCTTATATACCACGCGTCCGTCGCTCTCGTGTGGCGCCTGAGTGGCAAGGATGTCGGCACGTGTGCAGTAACAAGGGTATGTCATGCCCTGAAGCGTTAGCCTGCGTAAGTAGTGCTCATAGATGTCGCCACGCTGGCTTTGATAGTACGGTCCCTCGTCCCACGGCAGTCCTAGCCACAGGAGGTCGTCCATGAGGAGGTCGGCATATTCTTGACGGGAGCGTTGCGGGTCTATGTCCTCTATGCGCAGCAGCCACTGCCCGCCCCTCGCCTTTGCGGAGAGCCATGAGAGCAGGGCGCTGAAGACGTTGCCGAGGTGCATGCGCCCCGTGGGTGATGGTGCGAATCGTCCTTTTATCATTATTTTAAGTTTATATTCATGTACTTTTCTTGCCATGGCAAGGTTAGACTTTCTTTGGCTGAACTCGGCTTTGCCGCTTGCCTTAGCAAGAAGCCAATACTTTTAGTAACCGTGGGCGTAGCCTGCGGATGTTTGCTGCCTGGAGGGCAGTACACAGTCTGCAGCGTACTGCCCTCCAGGCAGATACCTGTCTACTACATTGTATCCGTGGGCTGCGCCCGCGGTTACTAACAGTATAGCCTTCCAGGCTAATAGGGATACTACATTGTATCCGTGGGCTACGCCCGCGGTTACTAACAGTATAGCCTTCCAGGCTGATAGGTATACATAGTTTGGCTTAACGAAAACGTTCGCTATTGCGCTCCTTTTCTTGCCATGGCAGAACTCAAACAAGTTTGGTTCTGCTCATCTGGCTTAACGAAAACGTTGGATTTCATTCAATACTTTCAAGGCGATAGCCCAATTATGAATTATGAATTATGAATTATGAATTATGAATTACCATAGGGTCTATTTCCGTTATGCGTTTTCGTGCGTTGCTCAGTGCGAAGCGATCCTTGAAGCCACACTCCATAGCCGCCCCCTCACTGCTCATATCGGGGTGTTGGCGCATGTATTCCTCAAGGTGGTAGAGCCGAAACATGTTTACCAGCCGATAGAAGCCTACGGAGGTGATGAAGGCTCCGGCTTGCTTCTTCTTGCGGTATGAGACGTCGGCAATGACCTCAGCGCGCTTGAGGTTAGGCTCACGGTAGCGACGTTCTATTATTGTGAGCACCTCGCGCCTTACATCGTCAGTCCATGAGGCAGACTCCATCACAGCCTCATCGTCCTCCTCCGTAATACTCAATGGCTGGTACGTACCCTCAGTGTCTTCCTCTGGTTGCTGTCGCTGCGGGTGGAGTATGACGCAGAGAAAGGCTACGGTACACACGGCGAAGAAGACATCGCTCACCGCCTTTACGTCGCGGTTGTTGCTGATAAACACTATCCACTGCATGATAATCCACAGAAAGGGCATGAGCACAATGCGACGCGCAAAGACGTAGGGGAAGTCGCTGACGTTAGAGAAGTTTTGCTCATGATATGTGTCTATGCTCCTTACGAGGCGGCACGACACCCTGACGTAACGCATGGAGAGGAGCAGACTGACGGTGCCTGCGAGGATGTTAATCCACGGTTGAACAAGGATGAAGACGTCATGCGTGTTAAAGAAGAGTGCGGTGAGCATCATACCTATGAGTATCGTCATGACCATGAGGAAATACGTGCGCATAGTCCAGTCGTTCGCTATGCCACGCCTATAGAAGTAGCGGTTGAAGATCATGGCAACGAAGAGCGGATAATACAGTATGCCGAAGGTGCGTGCGAAGAACCATGTATCGGCATCCATAGGGCGCAACACGTATGGCACCTGTATCACAACGGCAGCGAGGAAGAAGGTCATCTGTCGGCGTGCAGGATAATAATATTCCCGTTGCTCGCTATAGGGTCGGCATACGTGGCACCACCGTATTACGGCACACACCACGCTGGCAACGATAAAGGTATAGCAGCAGAGGGAGTATAGGAGTGATTCTGACATGGAGGGGGAAGAAAATTATTACTTTTGCAAAGTTAAACAAAAACTTTCAAATTATGAGCACACTCCTTTCTTTTTCATGCAAAAATTTGTACATTACGACATTTCTTCGTAACTTCGCAGCATAAGAAATAACAGCATATAGGATTATGACAGAAATCGTTAACTTTTATCCTGTAGGGATACAGACCTTTGAGAAAATTCGTGAGGGAAATTATCTCTATATTGATAAAACGAAATACATTGTTGACTTCCGCAAGAAGAAGATGAATTACGTCTTTCTGAGTCGCCCAAGGCGATTCGGCAAGTCGCTCTTCGTCTCTACGCTACAGGCGTATTTCGAGGGCAGGAAGGAACTGTTTGACGGGCTTGCCATTGCCGACTATGAGAAGGAATGGGTGAAGCACCCCGTGCTGCACTTTGACATGAGTGGTGCGAAATACATGGACAAGGAACAACTGAAGCGTTACCTCAGCCTGCAACTGCGTCCTTACGAGGAACTGTACGGCAGAAACGAGGAGGAGGTAGACGCTAACGAACGATTGGACGGCATAGTAAAACGGGCAAACAAACTGACGGGCAAGAAAGTGGTGGTGATAATCGATGAGTATGACGCTCCGCTGCTTGACGTGATACATGAGAAGGAGAATTTGAAGGAGTTGCGCCAAACAATGCAGAACTTCTACAGTCCGCTGAAGAAACTCGACCCATACCTGGAATTCACGTTCATCACTGGTATCACAAAATTCTCGCAACTTAGCATATTCAGCGAACTGAACAACCTTGACAACATCAGCATGCTTGACCAGTACTCCGCCATCTGCGGCATCAGCAAGACGGAACTCGAGACGGCGATGCAATCTGACGTAGAGGCACTCGGGCGCTCTCTCGGCATGACATACGAAGAGTGCATGGAGGAACTGCGACTGTATTACGACGGATATCACTTCAGCAAGAACTCCGAGGATATATATAACCCGTTCAGTTTGATAAGAGCGTTGAACGGACAGGATATCTCCGCCTATTGGTTCGGTTCCGGCACACCCTCATACCTTATTAAGGCTCTACAAAAGTACCACGTGAACGTGACGGACATAGAGAGCAACATGGTCAGCGTGGACGACTTCGACGTGTCACCCGAACAGATGGTATCAGCCTTGCCACTGCTATACCAGAGCGGATACCTTACTATAAAGAAATATACTCCACTGACGAAGAGTTATAAGTTAGGCTATCCTAACCAAGAGGTTAAGATAGGAATGTTAAAGAGCCTTGCGCCTAACTATCTCTCGCCCGTGTCGGTTGACAACAACGGCATGGTAAACCGCTTTGTGCAGAGCCTGTACGATGAGGACATAGAGGGGGCACTGACTATCATGAAGGCGTATCTGTCACATATCTCCAACCGTCTGTCGAACAAGAACGAGCGCGACTTCCAAACGGTCTTCTACCTTATCTTTAACCTCATGGGCGCATTGATACGCGTAGAGGAAGACAGTGCCGCAGGCAGGGCTGACGCCGTATTGTATTTCCCCGACACAGTATACGTCTTCGAACTGAAATACGATGGCTCGGCTGACGATGCCCTGAAGCAGATAGACGAGAAGGGTTACCTCGTTCCCTACTCTGCCGACGGCAAGAAACTAGTGAAGGTGGGCGTAAACTATGACAGCGAGTTAAGAACCATCGGAGAGTGGAAGGTAGTCACCGCGGTTCCCGGCACATGATAATCATCATCTTTCCCTGAAGAATGCCTCCAGCACTTCATGGAACACGTCTCCTAGCAACACAGAGCCGAAGAGCCTCATCGATGTATGCAACTTCTTCACGTCAATGCCGCTACCCATTATCTGGCGTATGCTGAGTGTGTCCTTATGCTTTAGCAACAGGCGTGAGATGTCTCGCAATCGCTGTCCCAGCACGGGGTGCTCCAGATACGCGCGCGCCTCCTCTGTGCCGTTCAGTCCGTAGTATTCCGAGTTGTAACTGCGCCCCAGTCCCTTCTGTTGCGGAAAGATGTACCATATCCAGTGGCTGCGCTTGCAGCCCTCCTCCATCTCGGCATAGGCACATTCATATTCTGTTTGTCCCCCGTACGCTATGCGGTTTTGCGCAGTGAGGAAACGTGAGAGGTCATAGTTATTCGTCATATGAAGTTTTATTTTGTTTCTATGGTGGTTCTATAAATTTGTTTTCATGCGCCTTTTCTCACCATGGCAGAACTCAGGCGCAGCCGACAAACCCTGTGGGGAAGCTATGCGGATGCTAACCCAAAACTGTTGCCAAACGATACATGAAGAATGGTATGTCTACGACTCCTTTTACCTGTGCACGAAAGCATTTGATCTTTGAGTTCAGCGATTCAACTGAGGCGTTTGTCTTACCTCCTTCGAAGTAGTTCAGGATTTCATCCTCATAGAATCTGATTGTATCGCGTACGGACTTGACTTCACGCAGAGTGCATGCAGCCACTTTCTCATACCATTCCTTGAACTTCTGTTTGGCAGTCTCCTTTGTGAGATTCTTGTTTTTGAATATGGCTCTGAGGGAGTTGACCAGATTGTATGCTTCTTCAAGTTTTGGGTAGCGCGCGAACAGTATCTTCGCACGCTTTTCCTGCGTTGCGCTCCATTTCTCTCGGCTCATGGACAGTTGCTTGCTACATCGTGTCAGTGCCTCTACGAGGGTTTCGCCATTTTCAAGCCTTGGGGGCTCAAAGCGAGTATTCAGCCTCTTAGGCTTTCTTCCGCGCTTGCTCTTTTTCCAGTTCTTCCCATGCTTTTTCCTCATTCGCTCGCGGTATGCCTTTCTCTGCGCCGCCAAATTTTCGAGGTGTTTGCGAAACTCGGCCTTCTGTCTGTTCATGTCCTTTACCGCTTCTCGTTTCAGGCGCAGGCGTATCTCTTCGCAACCCTCTCCGCCACGTTTTACGACATGGAAGCAGTCACGTATTACTGTGGCTTTAGGGAATGCCTCTCTGGCTATGGCACGCATGCAATCTGAGAGATCCATCGTGACATTCTCGACCATCTCACGCTTGTCTGCAGGTAGTTGCATGAGAACCTTCAGTACGTCAGCGGGATTGGTCCCCTTGACTACTGCAATGATCGCCCCCTTGCGGCCATGGGCATCCTTGTTGTGAACGATTGTATACAGTCCTCCTTGGATGGAGGTCTCGTCTATGCCTTGTTCCTTGCCTACGTTTTGCGGAGTCACCTCGAAATATTCAAGAACTCCTTCGGGTAGGAAATATGAGGCGAGACCTTCATACATGTTTATATTGTCATTCTGATGCATAGTGCAAAGATACTTACTTTTGGGCAATCATGTATCGTTTGGCAACATGTTTTTGGGTTAGCATCCGCACAACTTCCCCACAGGGTTTGTCGGCTGCGCCGTTTATTTTCTAATTACGCAAGAGGTATGCAAGTTCATTTAGGTTCATTCGTGATTTTTCTTGGTTTCAGCCTTTTCGGGGAAGTGAAGATAGTGAGGTGAAAAAGGGCGTGGCATGAAAAATGCTCATATTCATGCAGATGTTTTACCTGAAAGGTTATAACTGTGCATCAATATGAGCATATAGACTATTTTAGTTCGTTTATCTCCTCTTCTGTCATTCCTGTTATCTTCATTATATAATCAACAGGAAGATTCATTCGTAACATATCTTTGGCTACAACAAGTAGTGTTTCTGCCCTGCCTTCTGCCAATCCCTCTGCTCTGCCTTCCTCAAACTTCTTCTTCTCGGCTGTCTTGATGGCGTTGACGATGTCGCGGTAGGCGTTGACGCTGTCTTCATACTGCAACAACTCTGACTGGTTGAACTTGGATATCTCTGCTTGTTCAAACAATCGGGTGAAGACTCGCTCCTGAAGGGCGGTGGGACGCTCCATGAGGCGGGAGAGGTTCTTTAAGACGTACATCCACTTGTCGTACATCGTCTCGAGTTCCGCTTCCGTCTTGTCGAACTTAGGTATCTCTACGTAGACGTACGTCAATTTGTCGTAGAACACTTCCTTGGTCTCTACCTCCATCAGTTTTACCTCGTGGTGCCAGCGACGGGCGTCGCGCAAGCCCTCGGCAAAGTTGAAGTTGAGCAGTCCTATGGTGTAGACGGAGTTGGGGTGGAAGTCCCAGTCACCACCGCGCTGCGCCTGTTCGCGGATGGGGAAGGTGGAGTAATAGATGGTGCGGTCCTTAAAGAACTCTTGATACACGTTCTGCATCTCCACAATGAACTTCTCGCCCTTGTCGTTCTCGCAATATACGTCGAACACGGCACGGCGAGCGTCTATGCGGTCGCCCAATTGTTCGGAGTTAAGGTACGTCACCTCCTGCACGTTCTGCTCTCCGCGGAACATGGCGTTAAGGAAACTTATCAGCAGTTCCTTGTTGAACTCTGACCCGAACAGTCGCTTGAAGCCGAAGTCGGTATGAGGATTAAGGTATCGTTCTTGCATAGGGCGAGTATATTTTTCGTACAAAGGTATTTTTTTTTTATATTTGGCAAAGAAAACACTTAAAAACTTACGCTCACTTCCTCACCACCAAATGCCACGCCTCACGTACCCAGAGGACGAGGGAGGAGCCAAGGGTTATTATTACCCAGTCTGTCAGTTTTAAGCCCTCTACGTTGAAGAACTGCTGCAGGCCTGGCACTTCTACCATCGCTACCTGACCTATGAGGATTATCACGACAATAGTCAGTAGTCCGTTGCAGCCCTTGAAGTGGAGCGCACTGCGTCCTGTTTCAAAGGCGCGGGCATTGAAGAGGTAGAAGAAGTGGGTCATGACGAAGATGGTGAAGAGCAGCGTCAGTTCGTAGGTTGTCACGTGTCCCTTCTCGCCAAGGTGCAGGTGAAGGAGGTCGGTGAGCCCATGCACGTCGGCATGCTGGAAGATGTAGAGGAAACCTAAGAGCAGGAGGAAGAAGAATCCGCCTACGCCTATTATCTCGCGAAGCATCGGGGCGTTGAGAATAAAGGCGTTACGGTCGCGCGGCTTGTCACGCATCACGCTCTCTGACGGTGGCAGTGATGCCAGTGCCATGGCGGCGAAAGTGTCCATGATGAGGTTTATCCACAACATCTGAGTTACGGTCAGTGGCGACTCTGTGCCCATGAATGCACCGCAGAGCACAAGGAAACAGGCGGTGACGTTTACCGTCAACTGGAAGAGGAGGAAACGCTGTATGTTCTGATACAGCGAGCGTCCCCACATCACTGCCTTGCCTATGCTGCTGAAGGAGTTGTCGATGATGGTGATGTCTGACGCTTCTTTAGCCACACTGGTGCCGTCGCCCATCGACAGTCCTACGTGGGCGGCACGCAAGGCTGGGGCGTCGTTAGTGCCGTCGCCCGTTACTGCCACCACCTGGTTCTTCAGTTGCAGGGTCTCCACGAGGCGTTTCTTGTCCATCGGTCGTGCACGTGAGATTATCTTAAGGTCGAGTATGCGCTCTGACAACTCTTCGTCAGAGAGCGCGGCGAACTCTGGACCTGTGATGATGTTACGCTGCGTGTCGCGTGCATCGTCCCACAGTCCTATCTGTCGCGCTATCTCCTTGGCAGTGCCTGGTGTGTCGCCCGTAACTATCTTCACGCTGATGCCAGCGTCGAGACATTCCTTTACCGCTGCTGGCACGTCGGCTCTTACGGGGTCGGCAATGGCGGCAATGCCCATGAAGCGCAGGCGTGTAGCGATAATCTTGTTGTTGTCTACTGCCTTTTCATCATCGTCCATCACCTGGTAGGCGAAGCCCAGTGTGCGCATGGCACGGTTTTGATATTCCGCCAACTGCTTGTCGAGGTCTTCCTTACCAACAGATGTCTCCTTGCACAAGGCGTAGACAATCTCTGGTGCACCTTTTACGTAAAGCACCTTCTTGCCTTCCGTGGCAGCCGACTCTACTACTGTCGCCATATACTTGCGCTCGGTAGAGAACGGCACCTCGGCTATGGTTCTGACGCTCTCGCGCAGTGTGCGGTAGTCCATGCCCTGACTGTTCAGCCACAGCAGCAGTGCCCCCTCGGTGGGGTTGCCGAGTATCTGTGGCTTCTGCCTGTCAGAGAAGTCGATAGAGGCGGTGGAGTTAACGGCAATGCCTTCGGCGAAGACATTGCGGGGTATGTCGCCATACTGCTTTATCTCGTCCACGCTCATGAGGTTTTGCGTCAGCGTACCCGTCTTGTCGGTGCAGATGACAGTAGTTGCGCCCATGGTCTCACAGGCGTGCATCTTGCGCACGAGGTTATTGGTCTTGAGCATACGTCGCATGCTGTAAGCCAGACTCAGCGTCACCGCCATAGGCAGTCCCTCGGGCACAGCCACCACAATGAGCGTTACGGCTATCATAAACGTCTGCAATACGTAGGCTATGAAGGAGAGCAGGTCAAACGCTTCGCAGCCTGCCAGGTACATTATTATTCGTCCTACCACCACGCCTGCGGCAACAGTATAACTGAAGTAGGTGACCCACTTGCCGAGCCACGCCAACTGTTCGTCGAGCGGTGTCTTCACGCTGTCGTCTATCTGCACCGCCTCAAACACTTTTCCTTGTTCTGTATTGTCACCAACAGCCAGCACGCGGCATATGCCGTGTCCCTCTATCACCTTTGTGCCCTTCAGCACATGATTGGTGGGGTATGTAGCGTTGCTGTCAAAGTCTTTCTCGTCAGTACTCTTGGCGCACACAGGCTCGCCCGTCAGTGTAGACTCGTCCATGTTCATCTGCACCGCCTCCAGCAGTTCGGCGTCCGCAGGCACCTCTTCGCCAGTGTTGAGGATAACGACATCGCCCACCACGATGTCCTTACGCGGCACCATAGTAGTGTTCATGTTGCGTATCACCTCCACCGCCTCCTCGTCGTTAACCTGGTTGAGCACGGTAAACTCCTTGTCGGCTTGCAGTTCAAAGTAGAAGGCGAGTCCAGTGGCGAGCAGTATAGCCACGAAGATGCCCACAGGCTCAAAGAACACCTCTGCGCCCTCATCCAGTCCGTAGTACTCATAGCAGGAGATACCTATTGACAGTGCACCGGCAATCATAAGGATAATAATCAGCGGGTCCTTAAACTTCTCCATGAATTGCCTCCACAGCGGGTCTTTCTTTGGCGGTGTTAAGATGTTAGCCCCATACCTAGCGCGGCTTTCTTGCACCTCAGCATCTGTCAAACCTTTAAAGTTATGTTTTTGTATCATCCTTCAGTTTTTGTTTATCTTGCTTATGTATATATTAAGGGTGTATTTAACATAATATACATATTCTCGGCAAAGTTACGCATTTTTGATATGAAAGATGTACTTTTCCTCCACTTTTTAAGTATTGTTAGGAGTATTAATAATAATGTATAATTTATAATGTTTTTAATAGATTATTGTGTAACTTTGCATATCTGTAGAACAGCAACAATAAATTTATGTAATGTTGAAAAAATAACTTGCGCAGTTTTTACCTCAGATCCCCAAAATAGCCAGCAAGATGAGATAAAAAATGCGTAAGACAACATTATTCAGGCTATAATAAAATTGATTAAGTTATTTTTTTAACATTACTATATAATTAATTCTATGAGAAAGAGTACAGTAAATCTGAGAATGTTCATTCTTCTGCTTGTAGGAGTATTGGTATTCTCTGCCTGTTCCGACGACAACGGCAGTGAGGGTAAATCTACTGTCGACATCGTAGGCGTTACACAACCCGACCTTAGCAAGATTGAGGTTGTGGAGACGGGGCAACGCTCATGGCACGACCACTACACCATGCTGCTCAAGGAGGTAGAAGAGAGCCACGGTGAGGACGGCAGTAGCGAGGCTGGCAATGTGCTTGCCGAGTATGCACGACAGCAGTTGCATTATGTAGATTCGGTAGACCAGAGCCTCAAGGATAATGTGGAGGAAGGTGATGATGGCGAAAACACTTTTATTGGTTATCAGTATACCAATATATGCTACGAGTCGGTAGACCAGAACGGCAAGCCCGTGAAGCTCTCCGAACTTATTGTCTATCCGTATAAGGCAGGCAGCAGTATGGGTGTGGAGGTGAGAAACATCGTCATAGGTTGTCATGTCACCATCACGTCTAACTTTGAACGTCCGTCTAACTATGCCCAGTTAAAGCTAACAACCGACGTGGGCATGCTGGCTTCACACGCAATGGTGCAGCCCAGCATACAAGGACTGCTGGAGAATCCCATCTACTCTAACCTCGTGGTAATACCCGACTATCAGGGCTACGGCGCAACCAGTTCTACCGCTCATCCGTACCTTTACCAGACGCTGACGGCACGCCAGGTGGTTGACGGCACTCTCGCTGCCAGAGCTTGGTTTGAGCATAATGTCTGCAAGTTGCGCCAAGGCTACAAGACCATTGCAGCAGGCTACTCGCAGGGAGGTTCGGTGGCTATGGCTGTACATCGCTACATAGAACAGAACGACCTCGACGGTGAGAACCAACTCAACTTTGCTGGCTCGGTGTGCGGTGACGGTCCATACGACCCGTTAACAACACTGAAGACTTATGTGGCTAACGACAAGGTGTACATGCCCGTGGCGGCAGGTCTCATCATCAAGGGTATGTGCGACTGCAATCCTGTTGTGGCAGGCAAATACTCTCCTAACGACTATTTCACCGAGGGATTCATCAATACTGGCATCATCGACATGATAGCATGCAAGAACTACAGCACCGACGAGGTGCAGAAGAGACTTGTAGAATACTCTGCCACACACTCCGACTTTAACGTTATGCGCCTTACCAGCAATGGCGACTATATGCCTTACACTGCTGAGAACAAGAACAAGTACAGTTGGCAGGACGCTACTGCCAATGGCGCGGTGTATTGCACAGTAGACCAGGTAATGCGCCCTGAGGTGATAAAATATATAAAAAACGAGACAGTGGCAGACGAGTACAAGCCAAAGCTCGAGGCAATAGTGAAGGCACTGGAGATGAACAACCTCTGCAAGCAGTGGCAGCCACGCCACCCTATGTTTGTGTTCCACTCTATGCGTGACGAGGTGGTGCCGTTCGACAACTACAACAGTGCCACTGCCGCCTTTACTGGCAACTACTTCAAGGGAATGAAATACAATGCCGGATATGTGTATCTGCATGTAGGCACAGGAACTTCGTTCTATATGTACTATGAGGGCTTATACACATGGGCACTGCTCAAAGGCGAGTGGCTGAAGTACAGCCACGACCAGGAAGTAGGAGGACGTATATGGTGATATGAACCACCCTTATACAATTCTTTTCTATAAGTAAGTGTTCAAAATTATTTTTATATTTAATATAGGCTATTTGGATGCAGATGTTTTCTCTGTTTGAGGGTTTCTGTCCCCCGGTAACGGGGGAACCGAAGGGGGGTAATGTTAATCATTGTGACTGAAAACAGAGGAAGCAGATGCGCCAAAGAGACTGTATTAAATATAATTTCAGAAATAAAAATGTTCACTTACTGATATATATATATAAATAATTTTGAATACTTACTTAAAGGCTTTTCATTCCATACCGCAATTATTTCTTCCCTCCCCATCCTTTGACAAGCAAGGCGATAAGCCCCACCGCCACTACTACATCGACAATGTTCCACATGGTGCGTCCCAAGGCAACCTTAACAAATGGTTGGAAGAGTAGCGCAAGGGCTCCGAAAACGAAGAGATGGGCATCACGATGCGCTCTGACCCCCTCGTAAGCAAAGTAGGCGAAGACTACCGCTGCCACTAAGCGTACCAGTTCATAATAACCGTAAGGCATATCAGCCAGACACAGCAGGAGCATTATAGCGACAGCAAGCGTCAAGATAATGCGGAATGTTGTCTTTTTCATAAAGTAGGTTTATTGAGGTGATGTAATGGTCACCATAGTTATGGGCGATCTATAAATTATTAACAACCAATGGTAATACTTATTATTTCTTGCCAAAGAGTGCTTTGAGTATCATGCTTCCAATTTTGCGTTCTACTCCTGCGCGTGACATTGGTATGCCCGTCTCGCGTGCCAGGCGTTGCTTAGCCTGCGTTATGCCCAAGGCTCTCTTCCACGAGAAGGAGAGTCCAGGTATGCCCGTGTTAGATTTTCTTCGTGCCATAGTCGTTTTTTTTATAGGTTGTTGTCTTGCTCCCAATAGATAATTTACAACAGCAAATATACTGAAAAACAATGTATTGGAAAAACTTCTCTACATTTTTATGATGGACTTTTGTGGGTATCCCCACACTTTTTCTGTGTTAAGAAGGTTCACTCTTGCTATCAGTCAACGTTCCATGTAGCCTCGGGGTCACCTTCAAAGGCATCGTCAATCACATCATCGCTATAGCCGTTATACCATCCGTACTTCTCGCCAGAGGTGCCATAGTCGTCATAAGAGTTGTAGTCATCCTCATAGTTATCATAGTCTTCTTCCTCCTCATAATCATCACTAGGGTCGTATTCCTCTTCCATGTCCATTCTCTCATCCTGTTCTGCCAGCATCTCCGCTTCGAGTTCATCTTGCATTCTCTCATTAGCCTCTTGCTCTGCCAGCATCTCCGCTTCGAG
>CAKQSF010000029.1 GCA_934272845.1 uncultured Prevotella sp. | reverse complement strand
GTCCCCGAAAACACATTATTGTATTCATAACATTAGGCATTAGACTTTATAAACAACAAACTTAATAACACAATGAAGATAGGTTTATTTATTCCGTGTTATGTGGACGCACTGTACCCGGAGGTCGGCATAGCCACCTACAAACTGTTGCGAAAACTCGGTCTTGACGTGGAATATCCAGAGAAACAGACGTGCTGCGGACAACCGATGGGCAATGCAGGATTCCAACAAAAGGCGGAGAAACTGGTGGAGGACTACGACAAACTCTTCGCTAAGTACGACTATGTCGTGGCACCAAGCGCGTCGTGTGCGGCATACGTTAGGTTCTTTCACCCTAACATAGTGAAGCATGAGTGTAAAACTGCGCAAAAGACCATGGACGTAGTAGAGTTCATTCACGATGTCATTAAACCCAAGGAACTGCCGTGGGCTAAGTTTCCCCATAAGGTAAGCCTGCACAACAGTTGCCACGGAGTGCGCGAACTGGGGCTCTCTTCACCATCAGAACGCAGTATGCCGCGTTTCAACAAGATTAAAGACCTGCTGCAAATGGTCAGTGGCATAGAGGTGGTAGAGCCAGAAAGAGTAGACGAATGTTGCGGTTTCGGCGGTATGTTCTCAATAGAAGAGCCCGATGTATCAGCAAGAATGGGTCACGATAAGATAAAACGCCACATCGCCACAGGTGCGGAATTCATCACAGGCCCAGACTCTTCGTGCCTGATGCACATGCAAGGACTGCTGAAGAAGGATGGGGGAGAAGATAAGATAAAGTTTATTCATGTAGTACAGATATTGGCTAACGGACTATGAGCACTAAACATTCTATAGCGGCAGAGAAGGTAAACCGCAACCCTGAGTGGGTAACACGCCATGACAAGACCTTCTGGAGCGTCAGGGCGAAACGCGATGACCAAGCGTATGGTCTAAAGGAATGGGAGCAACTGCGCGAAGCGGCAAGCCAGATTAAGAAACACACGGTGACACATCTTGCCGATTATTTGGAGCAGTTTGAGCGTAATGCCATAAAGAACGGTGCCATAGTTCATTGGGCTAAGGACGCTGATGAATATAATGAAATAGTGCTGGACATTCTTCGTAAGCATAACGTAAAGAAAGTTGTTAAGGGCAAGTCTATGCTTACGGAGGAGTGTCACCTTAACGAGAACCTTATTGCTAAGGGCATAGATGTCGTAGAGACCGACCTTGGTGAGCGTATCTTGCAGTTAATGCACCTCGCACCGAGCCATATCATTATGCCAGCAATCCACATCACCCGTGAGCAGGTAAAGGAAAACTTCCGCGAGAAGGGCATCCTTGAGCATAATGGTGAGCACGCGGCAGCGAGTATGGGCGTAACGGACCGCCACGAACTGGAGGAAAAGGCAGACCCTACGTACCTAACACGTTGCGCTCGTTACCACCTGCGCGACAACTTCATGACGGCTGAGTGCGGAATGACGGGTGCTAACTTCGGTATAGCGTCAACAGGCGAAATCGTTGTCTGCACCAACGAGGGCAATGCCGACATGAGTACCTCAGTGCCGAAACTGCACATTGCCAGCATCGGACTGGAAAAGGTAATCCCTGACTACGACGCTATGGGCGTCTTCCAGCGTCTTCTCGCACGCCACGGAACGGGACAGGCTACTACTGTCTTCACGTCTCATTTCCGTAAACCACGTCCTGACGGTGAGTTCCATATCATTCTCGTAGACAACGGTCGTAGCGACATACTGGCCAACCCTGACCATTGGCAGACATTGAAGTGCATGCGCTGCGGTGCTTGCATGAACACATGTCCCGTTTATCGTCGTTCTGGGGGCTATTCTTATACATACTTTATCCCTGGTCCTATCGGTGTGAACCTTGGTATGCTGAAGGATAAAGACAAGAACTACCACAACTGTTCGGCTTGTTCGCTGTGTTGTTCATGTGATAACGTGTGCCCTGTTAAGGTAGACCTATCTTCACAGATATATAAGTGGCGACAAGAACTTGACAGTTTCCACCATGCCGACCCTATAAAGAAGGCGATGTCAAACGGCATGAAGATGCTCTTCGACCGTCCTTCGCTTTACTCCACGGCACTACGCTTTGCGCCACTCGCCAACTACGTGCCGTCGTTTGTTACCGACATAAAAGTGAACGCATGGTGTAAGCATCACGCCATGCCAGAGTTTGCCAAGGAATCGTTTCACACACTTTGGAAGAAAGGAAAAGTAAAATGAGCAGTAAGCAAGATATACTGAACCGTCTGCGTAAGAATACACGCGAGACATACGATATGCCCGACCTGTCGTTCCCTAAACTTACCTTTGAAGACCCTGTTGCGGAGTTTATACATCAGACCACAACCACGGCGGGAGCACAACTGATAGAGATGCATGAGGGCGACGACATCAACGACATCATACGCAAAGCATACCCCAATGCGAAAGTCATCTCGAGCAATATCCCTGCGGTTAAGGCAGACCGCAACCCCGATGAAGTAGCCGAGGCGCAAGACCTTGACGGCACAGACGTCGGCGTAGTAGAAGGAGGAGTGGCCTGTGCAGAGAACGCCTGTGTATGGGTACCGATGAACATGAAGCAGAAAGCTATCTGTTTCATCTCCGAAAACCTTGTCATCATAGTTCACCGCAAGAACATTGTCAACAATATGCACGAGGCATACGAATGGCTTAAGACTCGCGGCTCAGGCATTGAGGGACAAAGCGAGACCTCAAAGTACGGGTTCGGCTCCTTTATCTCAGGTCCATCAAAGACCGCTGACATAGAGCAAGCCCTCGTCTACGGAGCGCAAGCCGCTAAAGGCGTTACGGTAGTGTTAGTATGAACAAATAAAAAAAAGGTTGGTTACTTGCGAACAGCAAGTAACCAACCTTTTTCTCTTTTTACTTCACCCAGTTGTCCACATCCTTTTGCGAAGCACCGTTGAGCAGTTTGCCCTTCTGCCAGTTAACGTCAGGATATTCCGCCTTAAGCAGTTTTTCCGAGTTCTCTATTCGGCTGCCACCAGAGGTCATGAACGGTATTACCGTCTTGCCTTTTAGTCCGTATGCCTCAATGAAGGTGTTGATAATACGCGGAGCACCGTTCCACCAGTTAGGGTAACCAAGGTATATCACGTCATACTCATCAAGACTCTTCTTGTTCATCACGATGGCAGGGCGTGACTTAGGGTTATCGTTCTCCCGACAACAGCGTGACGACTTGTCCGTCCAGTCAAGGTCAGCGGAAGAGTATTCCTCCTTTGGCTGAATCTCATACAGTTCGCCCTCTGTAGCCTTGGCAATCATTTTTGCCACACGTTCCGTAGTGCCCGTAGCCGAGAAATAAGCCACCAACACTTTGTCGCCTTCCTTTACCGTGGCAGCACTGGTCTCGTTCTTTTCCATAACCTTTGTTCCTTCCTTTTTCTTTGCGCAGGCCGTCATGACGAAACATAGCGACATGACGGCTGCAATCATGAATACAATTCTTTTCATTGCTTTACTTTCTTCTTATAAATTATCACTAGAATGATGTTCTTGTTTGTGTGCAAAGTTATGAATGTTTCCTTATATATATATTACCAATATTGCTGAAACATTTAACAAAAATACGTATATAGTTTATTGTAACCAACTACCTAACACCATTACAATGAATAGTAGAAGCAGTAATGGTGTAGTGAAAGCGTCTACATGTATTGTTGTCTGCTACAGGTTTTTGCATTGTTATATTATTTTCTTTCTACCTTTGCAATGAGATTTATTTCTTGAAAAAATGTAAATAAAGGGGTTACTTTCCCGTGTATTTTTACATAAACAAGCAAATAGTGTATGCGGAAATGCTATTGTTGTTCAGCGTTTCGTTTACCGTGAACATAATATTAACAATAAAACAGAGAATTCTATGAAAAGACAATTACTCATGGCGGCTATGGCGGCAATGACGCTGGGAGCGAGTGCACAGATGATTGAAGTGAAGCGAGGTGGTGTTAGTTTCAATTTCCTCCCCAAGAATCTGACAACAACAGGTGAAGTGGTACCATATAGTTATAATCGTTCATCATCTCAACCCAAGTCTTTAGGTGCCGTTATTTATGATGAGGCTTTTAATGAAGTGAAAAACATTGATTATGTTGGTAAGGTCTTTGAGTACACCACCACTCCAATGAAAGCATCTGTAAAAATCCTTGAAAGAATAGTGGTTAGCGAGGGTTATCGCAGTATGTATCCAGATACGGAAGAGTTGGATTTAGAGTCAATGGACGCATTCAAGAAATATATGTCAGAGAATTATCCTGATGTCGTAGATGATGCGTTCTTTGTTGATGCTGATGGAAATTATGCGTATGCATTAGGAGGTTATTACTCTGGAACAGAGGAGATTGATGGTGAGCGTTTGCCAGTAATATATCAAGATGTCAAATATTATGATAAAACAAGTAAAAAGATATATGGCAAGAGTGGATGCAGTTTTGCTGTAAAATTGGATTTAGATAATGCTACATGGGAGGTTGACACTGATAAGGAACTTAAAAAAGGTTTCAGCCAGGAGTATATTGTGAAACTTCCTGTAGTGGATTATGACTTGGGAGGAATAACCTTAGGTAGTTCTGCTGCTATTACACAGAATGTGTTTAACAATGATGATAAATATGAGTTCCTCGTATATACATATAAGGAGACTTCGGCTCCTGCAGATTACAATACCATGTTTGCGCAATATAGTGAAGAAGGTAAACTCAGTGTAGCAGGTTTTAGTGATGGTAGGTTGATTATCACGAAGGGGGTGAAAGACAGATTCTATGAAGGAGCAGGAATAAATGTTGTCAATGAGGATGGTGATGTTTTGGTCCATTTTGAAGGTTCTGATGATGTGGATCTTTATCGCCTAAATGGTAAACAATATATAAAATCATCAGTGATTATTAAAGAAGGTAGTGAATACTATTATGTTCATATCCTTTACCTCATTAACCCCTCTGGCACTGGCGTTCAGGAGGTCGCTCGTACCAAGCCTGTCAAGGTGGAGAAATACTATAACGCTGCTGGCGTGCAGGTGGACAAGGATGCCAAGGGGATAGTTATCACCGATGGCGGAAAGAAATATATAAACCAATAACTCTAAATACTATTTGCCCCCCTGTTTCCCTGCCCTGCGTGGTGCATGGAACGAGTGGGGCAAAATGGTAAATTTCGGTAATAGCCTAAACAGGGCTTAATCGAACTACAATTAAGCCCTGATTACATCACAATCAAGCCCTAATTACAAGGTAAAAAGGGCGTGATTGCACGATGATAAAGATGATATAACCATAAAGTACGTCTAATTATTTGTTATACAAGGAATTATCCTCCTGAGTGTAATAATATGACCAAAATGGTAAATTTTGGAAATCGTTGCAAAACTCCTCCTCCTTTTTTAATAATTAAAAAGACCCATTACACCAATACCTAAATACTTTAAAAGAATATGCACATTGGGAATATCTTACGAGAGCGGCTGCGGAAAGAAGGCAAGAGCGTTGTATGGCTTGCCCGTGAGTTAGGATGCCATCGCACCAATGTGTACAATCTGTTTGACAAGTATAGCCTCGACACCGTGTTACTTGAACGTTTGAGCGTTATACTCAATTATAACTTCTTCGAACTCTATTCAGAAGAGACGAGGGAGAAGATGAAGCGAAAGTCGGAATAGTAAGGAGATACCGGCAGACAACCTATCGCCAAACCCTTCGCTTCAGCCACATCTTAAGTATAGGGTCAGAGAAGTCAATGGTGTTTGGTGCAATAGTCTCTATTATATCCTTTTCTGTCAGTGCTTTTCTCAATCGCGTAATATTGGCAGATGTGCCCAGTCGGTAGTTTGACAGCACGTTACTGGCGGTGAACCCAGTATGTATTCCGTTGGCAATGGCGTGAAGAAAGTTCATCTGGTATTCAGAGAGACTCTCCGTTTGCTGTATGAATAGTGACTCCTGCGAGTCGAGAAGTCTGTTGATGGCGAACGTCATATCCTCTTCAACCACCTCACCTTTACACTTCAACCATACGAACCATGCTAACTGTTGAACGTATGAAGAGTAGCGATCCGTAAGTTGGCATATCTGTCGAGCGTAGTCCTCTGATATGGATTTGCCAGTAACGTTGAATCTGTCACGTATATACTCCACCCAATCAGCCTCACTTATTTTTTTCAGATATACAATATCGCCAAAGCGGTAGAAAGGGTGACTCTGACTAAGGAAAATCTTTTCCATTATGTGTTTCTTGCTTCCGTAGAGACAGTAAGAAACATTCTTCTGTAATTGCCATACACTTCTAAGTTTTTTCTGAAAGGGTACAGAATCGTCAAACTCCCCAATCTGCTGGAATTCGTCTATGCACACCACTATTTTGTAGCCTTTCTCTCTCGCTATCCGTTCTGGTAGTTGCAGTACTTCCTCCGTTGTGTTGTTAGAAGCATTATACTCTAATGATACAGAAAAATCCGTCAGAGGGTCCTGACCTATACTGATTTTCGGCACGAAGCGTCCGAGGAACAGTTTGGCATTTTCCATCCATTCCTCCCATACTGTCGATGTCGCCTTAACGACAGCTGTAGCGAAAGTGTTGATAAAGTCAATCTCGCCCCTTATTCCGAAGGCGTCGATGTGCACGATGCGTATCTTCTGCTTGTCCACCAAGGTGCATACCTTTTCTACGAGTGACGTCTTCCCCATGCGTCGTGGGGATATCAGTATAGTGTTTATACCGTAAGTAAAATTCATCAGCAGAGCCTCTGTCTCCGATTTTCTATCAGTGAAATTGTCGCCTTCAACCTTAACGCCGAACACAAACGGACTTTCTGACATCTCTTTCATATACTTCTCTTTCGTGTGGATAATGTGATTACGGGTACAAAGGTATAAAAAAAACTTTTACTAACAAAGTTGTTACAAACAAAGTTGTTAGTAAACGTTTTTTTTGTGTATATCACTTGTAAACATAAGAATATACCACTGTAGCATTGTT
Source organism: uncultured Prevotella sp. (assembly GCA_934272845.1). Classification (GTDB taxonomy): domain Bacteria; phylum Bacteroidota; class Bacteroidia; order Bacteroidales; family Bacteroidaceae; genus Prevotella. The sequence goes on along the minus strand of CAKQSF010000029.1, from coordinate 11,378 downwards.
TTATCAGATGTTTTTATTAACTTTGTGGCGTAAATCATAAAGAGAACTACTAAAACCATGACAATATTAAGAATATTAGGCAACTTTCTTTGGCTTATTTTAGGTGGCTTTGAAGCCGCCATCGGTTATTTTACAGGCAGTTTGGCGTTGGCCATCACCATTATCGGTCTGCCTTTTGCGTGGCAAACGTTCAAGATAGGGCTGTTGTGCCTGTGGCCCTTCGGTTCTACGGTAGAAGAAGGTGAGAGCAGTGGCGGTTGCCTTACGTTGCTCCTCAACGTTGTGTGGATACTCTTCGGTGGGCTATGGGCTTGCATTTGCCATATCTTCTTCGGCCTGTTGTTGTGCATCACCATAGTAGGCTTCCCTTGGGGACGCCAACATTTCAAGATGGCACGTTTGTCACTCGCTCCCTTTGGTAAAGACATCAACTTAGGATTGTAAGGTAACGCAATAATAAAAAAGGTAACGTAATAGTAGATATGAATGCCTTTAATAACAGAATAACCAAGACTCTCTGTCTGCTTCTCGTCGCCGTGACCATGTTGGCATTTGTTTCGTGTAAGGAACAGACGAGGAAATATGTCATAGCCGTATCGCAATGTTCTACCGACGTGTGGCGCGAGAAACTGAACGATGAGTTACGCACTGCGCAATACCTCAACGACTCTATTGAGGTGAGGTTAGCGTCAGCCGATGATAGCAGCGAGAAACAGGCGCGACAGATAAACGGATTTGTTGACGAAGGGGTAGACATACTCGTGGTATCGCCTAATGATCTCAACGCTATATCGCCTGCCGTTAATCGTGCCTACGACAAGGGCATACCAGTGATACTGTATGACCGCAAAACCAATTCGGACAAATACACCGCCTACATGGGCTGTAACAACTACCTTATAGGCAAAACCATGGCGACATTCATTGCCCAACGCCTGAAGGGAAAGGGCAGGGTGGTGGAGATACGCGGACTGGAAGGCTCGTCGCCTGCTATCGAGAGGCACCGTGGTTTTGTTGAGACCATGAAGAAATATCCTGGTGTTCAGATAGTGGCGTCAGATAGTGGCGACTGGAAAGAGGAGAGTGCGGTGAGGGCTATGAAGCGAATACTGGCGAAAACGCAGGACTTTGACTACGTATATGCCCATAACGATCGCATGGCATGGGGAGCATATAAGGCGGCTCAACAGTTGAACGTGAAGAGAAAGTACCATTACACTGGTGTGGACGCTATGGCTACGGAGGGTGGCGGACTGGAACTGGTGCGCGATGGTGTGCTCGACGCTACATACCTTTACCCTACGAGGGGCAACGAGTTGGTTGACCTTGCCCTGAAGATACTAAGGAAAGAACAGTATGACAGAGAGAACCAGTTGCCTGCCACTATCATAACGCGCGACAATGCGGAGATAACGCTGATGGAGGCAAGGGATGCGGAGCAACAAAAGCGTAACCTTGACACACTGCACAGGCAGGTAGACCATTATCTTGCGGACTATAACACGCAGAAGATGCTGCTCATCGCTGTTGGGGCATTCCTGATGATGTTTGTTGTTGCCACTGTGCTGATGTATCGAGGGTATGTTGTCAAGGCAAGACTCAACGAGCAGTTGGCACGCAAAAACGACGAACTGAAACGACTTAACGAGGAAGTCATAGAACTAACAAACTCGCGCCTCACGTTCTTTACTAACATTAGCCATGAGTTACGCACGCCGTTGACGCTCATTGCCGACCCTGTGGAGATGCTCTTGGCTGACAATAATATAAAAGGTAAGGCGCACGACCTGCTGAGAATGGTGCAGCGCAACGCCCTAGCACTGCAACAACTCGTTGGCTCTATACTCGACTTCCGCAAGATACAGAACGGTAAGATGTCGCTAACTCTTAATCGTTTCAACATTGTTGAGGCACTGTCGGTATGGACAGACGACTTCCGACTGACAGCAGAGCGTAAGAATATAGGGCTGCATCTTGACGTAAGCCGCTTCAATGAGCCGCACAACGTGGTGGCAGACCGTGAGAAAGTGTCACGAATAGTGTTCAACCTTCTTAGCAATGCGCTGAAATATACTCCTGCGGGCGGCGAAATCTATGTGGCGTTGCGTGATGAAGAGGGAGGGAGAATGCGCATAGACGTGCGTGATACAGGTAAGGGCATAGCGGCAGAAGAGGTGAATAAGGTATTCGAACGCTTCTTCCAGACCAAGGGAACGGCTGGCGGAACGGGCATAGGACTGGCACTTGTCAAGTCGTTTGCAGAACTACATCACGGCGAAGCCACCGTGGAGAGCCGTCCAGGAGAAGGGGCTGACTTCATCGTTGTGTTGCCAAGGCAGCAGGAAGGTGAAGTGGTAGCGGTGCAGGCAGAAAGTGATAACGCCGACACGGAGCAGAACGCACGGCAGTATATAGACGACAACGATATAAAGAAGGGCGGAATACAGCGGCTGGTTGACGAGCAAACAGAGAAGCCGACGTTGTTGATAATAGACGACAACAGCGACATTCGCCAGTATGAACGCACGCTCCTGCAGACAGATTACATAGTGCTTGAGGCGGCAGACGGTAAAGAGGGGTGGGAGATAGCCCAGAGAGAAGTGCCAGACCTCGTGATATGCGACGTCATGATGCCTGTGATGGATGGACTGGAGTTTACTGAAAAACTGAAGACCACTACGGCGACGTCTCACATCCCCGTAATAATGCTAACGGCAAAGACGCAGGAAGAGCACCGGGCTGAGGGCTATGAGCATGGTGCTGACTCGTATATCGCTAAGCCTTTCCACAGCAAGGTGCTGCTGTCACGCATAGATAACCTGCTGAGGCAGCGCAGAATGTTGAAGAATGTCTTTCAAGGGAAAAAGGAGGTAGAACAAACCGTAGCGGAATCGCAACTAGAAGACCGTGACAAACAGTTCATGCGACAACTGCATGACATAATCCACGCTCACCTTTCCGACAGCGATTTCAGCGTGGAGGATATAGGAAAGAGTATCGGACTAAGCCGAGTGCAACTCTATCGCAAAGTGAAAGCGATGACAGGCACTACTGTTGTAGACCTGTTGCGCAAGGCTCGTTTGGTGAAAGCGCACCGATTGTTAGAGAGTCGCGGCATGAGTGTGTCGGAGGTGGCATACACCGTGGGCTTCTCTTCACCGTCATATTTCACCAAATGCTTTAAGGATGAATACGGTGTGTTGCCTGGCGACATCATGGAAGGAAAATAGTATTGGTAAAATTCGTTCATTATGTAACAAAAATGTTGCAATGAACGAATTTTATTTGTATAGGGAACAAACGTTATAGTTGATAAACAGGGAGTTGCATAACTTTGCGGCAGAAATCTAAACAATATTAACCAAACGTCGATAACAGTTATGAACACCTTAATTGACAGTAAAAAGACAGCGGCAACACTGCTTGCTCTCTCTTTAATTAATGTTACAGCGGTTTATGCTCAGGACGAGAAATCAAGTTCTAAGGAAGAAGGTAACCGCAACGTTATGCTCAATGCAGCCAGTGCTAACGGTCCGCGCGAGATACAGATAGGTCTGCCTTCCGCTGACGTGAACGTGCTTGAGAATGGACTCCCCGTTACTTATGCCACCAATCCGCACACGGTAAACACCATGTGGCGTGGCGATGCCAGTCTGAGTCATCAGGGATTGCTGAAGATTGCGGAGACTGCCATCACTACTGGCAACATAGGTTATGCCGTAAACTCGTTCACACAGTTAGGCAAGGAAGGCTTTCATGGTACCTTTAATTATAAGACTAACCACTTCGGACTACAGGAATTCTCAGTAAATCTTAATGGAGACATGGGCAAAGACTGGTACTATAGCGCAAACATCTATCAGGACTTCGACCCAGGAACGTTTAAGATTAAGTCGTCACCATATCAAGACCGTACGCAGATATATAAAGCGCTCGCTACGAAGAGATACGGAGGAGGCAGAGGCGAGTTCACTGCTATGTATAAATACAGCAACAGTCACAACGTATATAACTACGCTACGCAGAGCGCACCGTTCATATACGTGGGCGATGGCAGCGTGAAGGAATACGGAGACTTCAAACTTGGCACCACGTCTTACCTGCCTACCGACAACAACATGACTTACCGCAATATGCGCACGGGACAGTTGGAGCAGACAACGCTGTATGATGCCTGTCTGAACAAGTCGAGCGAGGTGGCGTTAATGAACAACTACCGCTGGGACAACGGACTAAGTTGGAAGGCTGTGTTACGCTATGACCACTCACGCGGTGCTATGGTATACCAGACTCCAATGGCGATAATAGACCTGCAGAGCAGCGATAACCAGGGAGTATACAACTATATGTATCGTGACATCGACGGTCAGGCAAAGGCATACGACGGACAATACGTGCAGACACGTATGTCATGCCTTAACTCAGGTAAGATAGACGAGGTGCTCTTTACCTCAGAACTCTCAAAGAAGTTCCGTACATCAACGCTCCGTTTGGGCGTAAACGAGTGGTTCTATCATATTGACTATGCGTCAAACACCACGATGTACGACCAGAGTGTGCCTGCTGATGGCTCATACGCACTGCGCCTTTGGGATGCTAACCAGCGCGACTATTACTTCTATGACTATAACAAGAACGCTTCAGAGTACTATAAGGGCAGCGAGAACAAGTTGGCTCTCTACCTCACTCACGATTGGGACGTTACCGATAAACTTAATCTTTACTACGGCGCACGCTTGGAGTGGCAACGCTTGAAGGGCGAAAACCTTGCGGTGAAGGACGCGGACGGTAACTACGTTGGTCGTTTCGCTGACTATTACATCGGTGCAACCTCAGCCAATGGCACACTTATCGCCCCTACAGACATTAGTCATAACTGGGTGAACTACGATTTCTCAGTGGCTGCGTCATATAAACTCACGAAGAACTTTGGCTTCACTGGCGACTTCACTTACATCGTGCAGCACCCTAAGTTTGAGGCTTTCGCACCAGCAACATTGCCTAACACAGACAGAATATCAGTACCGCTCGGTCGTGCAGGCATCTATTACAACAACTCATGGCTTAGCCTTACATCACTGTTCTCATACATATCAAAGACCAACAACAACTCTACGCTGAACCTGCAGCACGGAAGTGAGATTAAGGCAGCACCGCTGTCGTACGACATACAGACATGGGGCTGGACGACAGACGCTATGGTTCATCCGTTCAAGGGCTTCGACTTCCACTTCCTTTTCACCTATCAGAAGCCGACATACAAGAAGTTTGAGACATCAGTTACATTCAATGACGGTTACGTTGGAGTGATAAACGCAACGGGAAACACCGTGGCTGAGATACCACAAGTATTGATAGAGTTGGACCCAAGTTACATGATTACGAAGGATATTAAACTCTGGACCAGTTTCCGTTACTTCAGTAAGACATACGCTAACATCAATGAGGCATACTATTTCAATGGTCATTGGGAGACGTTCGGAGGAGTAAACTGGCAGGTTAACGATAAACTCGCACTCGGATGCACCGTTGTTAACTTCCTGAACCAGACAGGAGCAAAGGGTAGTATTGCTGGTGCCGAACTGATAACAAAGGAAGAAGCGAAGGACATTAAGAACGCAATAATGACCGGTAGTTATCTGCGACCATTCACAGTAGAGTTTAATGCTTCACTGAAGTTTTAGTAATTCATAGTGCATAATGCATAATTCATAATTAAGAAAGCATAATGTGAAGTTCGTAATGCATAATATCTAATTAATGATGTATCATAATTCATAATTAATAAGGCATTAAGAAATTTTCGGTAATCATAATTTTTAATTCTTAATTATTAATTTTTAATTGAGTAATAGTATGAAAACAACAATAGCAAAAGCCCTAAGCCTGATGATGATGGCAACGGCAACGACTTCCGCAATGGCTCAGAAGATGAACGTAACACATAGCGGTGACACCACAATAGTGACAGTTACTAATCCAACCAAGTACCTCCTGCTACCCGTTCAGGAAGAGAAAGAAGAGGCACAGGTGCTCCTTGACACAGGGTCTAAGGCTGATACGTGGATGGACGTACGTCTGTCACAGTCTGGAGCGGACTATTACGTGCCATTCTCTCTTGGCAATGGTAAGAGCGCAACGGTGAAAATACTGGGACTGAAGAAAGATGCTCTGGCAGTAAACCTTATGAAACTGAGTGACACTTTCGACACAACGAACACCGATTTCTATCGTCCTACGTACCATTTCTCTCCACTTTACGGCTGGATGAACGACCCCAACGGCATGGTTTACAAGGATGGAGAGTATCATCTCTACTTCCAGTATAACCCATACGGTTCAAAATGGGGCAATATGCACTGGGGACACGCCGTTAGTAAGGACCTCTTACACTGGGAACACCTTGCTCCAGCGATAGCACGTGATACCATGGGACACATCTTCTCTGGCAGTTCGGTGGTCGATGTGCGTAACACCGCAGGCTATGGAAAGGACGCTATCATAGCACTTTACACCAACAACAGTGTGAACCACGATGAGGTGCAGTGTATGGCGTATAGCACTGACAACGGTCGTACATTCACTAAGTATGAGGGTAACCCTGTGTTGACACCGTTTGACGGACTTAAAGACTTCCGTGACCCAAAGGTGTTCTGGTATGAAAAGAACAAGTCATGGTACATGATAGTATCTGCCGACAAGGAGATAAGGTTCTATAAGTCAAAGAATCTAAAAAAGTGGGATTACGTAAGTGCCTTTGGTAAGGGAATGGGACAGCAGCCATGCCAGTACGAGTGCCCTGACTTCTTCCAACTACCAGTAAATGGTGACAAGAAGAACATGAAGTGGGTGATGATTATGAACATTAATCCTGGTTGCCTGTTTGGTGGTAGTGCCACGGAGTATTTTGTGGGAGACTTCGACGGAAAGAACTTCATTTGCGACGATGCTGCAAGTGCTAAGTGGCTGGACTATGGCAAAGACCATTACGCTACAGTGACATTCTCAAACACAGGCGACCGTGTTCTCGCCATGACATGGATGAGCAACTGGCAGTATGCCAACCTCACCCCGTTCCGCCAGAGCCGTGGTGCTAACGGATTGCCACGCGAACTGAAACTGTTTGAAAAGGACGGCAAGTACTATGTGGCTGAGAACGTGGCGCCGGAGGTATCTGCCCTGCGCCAGATGTCAAACAACTTAGGCGATGAAACCGTTGCAAACAGCAAGACATACAAAGACATCGCGGCACGTATGGACGGTGCTTTCGAGATAGAGGCGGACGTAACGCCAGACGCTAACGGCATTGCAGGCATAGAACTGTCGAACAATAAGAACGAGCGCACTATGATTTATCTCGACATGAAGAAAGGTCGCGTGGTGATGGATCGTACAGAAAGCGGACTGACTGACTTCGGTAAGAAGTCTGTGCCGCACGACATCGAACTGGCATGGGACAAGCAGCGTGAGGATAACGCTAAGCAACCAGCACGCATAGAGAACTCTATAAACTACAAGAACGACTTTGCGCTGGCTACATGGGCACCACTTAGCCTTTGTGACACAAAGCCATCGTACCACGTCAACATCTTCGTGGATCGCTCATCAGTAGAACTCTTTGTTGACGAAGGACGTATAGCCATGACCAATCTCGTTTTCCCAATTGTGCCATATACCAGCCTACGACTTTACAGCAAGGGCGGAAAGGCAGAGTTTAAGAACGTGAGCATACATAAATTAGGATTATAAAGTTTTAAGGTTGTGGGTTGTTGGTTATTAGGTTTTAGGTCATTAGGATTACTGCAAACCTCACCCTACACCCCACAACTAATTACCACACAACCCACAACCAATCAACCCACAAACAAACAACAAACTATGCAAAAGTCAATGAAACTAACCCTTGTCCCGGTGATGCTCTGTTTCTTCGCCATGGGATTTGTAGATATGGTGGGCATAGCCTCTAACTATGTGAAGGAAGACCTTATGCTCAATGACTCAACAGCCAATCTGTTTCCGTCATTAGTCTTCTTCTGGTTCCTCATCTTCTCCGTGCCAACGGGAATGTTGATGAATAAGATAGGGCGCAGAAACACGGTGCTTGTGTCGCTCGTAGTGACCATCTTCTCGCTGCTTCTGCCAATGTTTGGCGAGAACTTCGGTGTTATGCTCGTCTCTTTCTCGCTCCTCGGCATAGGCAATGCGATAATGCAAACATCGCTAAATCCGCTTGTCTCTACTGTTATTAAAGGGGGAAACCTCGCTGCTACGCTTACCTTCGGACAGTTTGTTAAGGCCATTGCCTCATTCATGGCACCATATATCGCCATGTGGGGAGCAATGGAGATGATACCACACTTCGGTTATGGCTGGCGCATACTGTTCCCTATATATATGGTAATAGGCATACTCGCTGCGGTACTTCTTGCTGGTACACCAATTGAAGAGGAGCGCCATGAGGATAAAGCATCAAACTTCGTGGAATGCTTCCGCCTCTTGGGCACACCAATCGTACTGTTATCGTTCATCGGTATCATGTGTCATGTGGGCATAGACGTGGGTACTAACACCACCGCTCCTAAGATACTCATGGAGCGACTGGGGTGGACTCTTAACGAGGCAGCATTCGCTACGAGCCTTTACTTTATCTTCCGCACCATAGGATGCTTCACAGGTTCTTTCTTCCTTCGCATTATAAAGCCGCGTTATTTCTTTGCTATCAGCGTGATGATGATGGCTGTCAGCATGGTGATGATGATGGTGTGCCACAGCCAGTGGGCTCTTTACGTAGCGATAGCACTGGTAGGTTACGGAAACTCTAACGTCTTCTCTATAATCTTTTCACAGGCTCTGCTTGCGGTGCCCGATAAAAAGAATGAGGTTAGTGGATTGATGATAATGGGTCTTTTCGGTGGTACTATCTTCCCTCTTATCATGGGTTACGCCAGCGATGCAGTAGGACAGATAGGCGCAGTGATAGTAATGGCGGCAGGAGTGGTATACCTTTTGTCGTATATAAAGAGGGTGTAACCCCTCTCCCAACCCTCCCCCCGAGGGGAGGGAAAGATACTTAAAAAAGAAAAAAGACGATTGTATGTGAATAACAGTGCAATGGTCGTATTACAAATAGATTAATAATATAAAGAATCATCCCTATAACGACCCGCAAATACCAGTATTCTTCCCTTCCCTTCCCTTAGGGGGATGGTAGGGAGAGGGGTCGATAATAAAAGAACGTTTTCGTTAAGCCAAATGAGCAGAAGCAAGTTTACTTGAGTTATGCCATGGCGAGAAAACGAAGGATGAAATCCAACGTTTTCATTAAGCCAAATGTGCAGAACCAAGTTTACTTGAGTTATGCCATGGCGAGAAAACGAAGGATGAAATTCAACTTTTACTAACATGAACAACAGATATTGTGTAGGCTTAGGAGAGATACTTTTCGATGTCTTTCCTACAGGAGCAAAACTTGGTGGCGCACCGGCAAACTTCGCTTATCATGCCGGACAGCATGGATTACTATCCGTAGCGGTAAGTGCAGTGGGCAACGATGAGTTGGGTGCTGAGGCATTACGCTTGCTCGACGAGAAGAAACTGAAGTATGTTATGCCTATAGTTGATTATCCAACGGGCACAGTACAGGTAACACTTGACGCTGAAGGAGTGCCAACGTATGATATAAAGCAAGGCGTGGCGTGGGACAATGTGCCCTTTACCGACGACATTCGCGAGATTGCCATGAGCACAGGAGCCGTATGTTGGGGTACGTTAGCGCAGCGCAATGAAGTGAGTCGCAACATGATTTACAACTTCCTTGACTATACTCCAGAGGATTGTCTAAAGGTATTCGACATTAATCTGCGTCAGAACTTCTATGATAAGGATGTAATCTGCGAGAGCCTGAAGCGTTGCAACGTGCTGAAGATAAACGATGAGGAGTTGGTAACGATAGGAAGAATGTTCGGTTATCCAGGTCTTGATATAGAGAACAAGTGCTGGTTAATCCTCGGTAAGTACAATCTAGATATGCTTGTCCTTACCTGTGGTGTCAACGGCAGTTACGTCTTCACTCCTGGAAACCTCTCTTTCTGCGAGACACCGAAGGTAGATGTCGTTGACACCGTAGGTGCTGGCGACTCCTTTACTGGTACTTTCTGCGCCTGCATACTAAAAGGCATGAGCGTGAAAGAGGCACATCAGCGTGCCGTTGACGTCAGTGCATACGTATGTACGCAGAGTGGCGCAATGCCAGAGATACCGCAGGAGTTGGTAGATTAGATGGTGGGAGAGAGGAGATGTAGATATTTTAGTTGATAGATAGTTAGTTAGTATGTGTAAAGAGGCTACTGCTTATGTGCTGTTATTAGCACAGGCAGTAGCCTCATTGTTTTATGTTAACGTATGAGTTAGTTTTCTTGCTCCATAGATTATATGGTAAATGAAGGTTGAATCGATCTAAATTAAGGGTAATTTATAGAACGTTTTCGTTAAGCCAAATGTGCAGAACCAAGTTTACTTGAGTTATGCCATGGCGAGAAAACGAAGGATGAAATCCAACCACCTTTATATAAATTTCTCCATCCAAATCATGTCAAACCATTCGCCGAACTTATATCCGCAGCGGTGAAAGTGCCCCACCTTCTTATATCCCATGTGCTCATGAAACTTCGGACTGAGGTGATTTAGGTGACAGTTCTCATCGTCTACCCATGTTATGCTGGCGTAAAGGTTTATCTTACCCATTGCTTTCAGTTGCTTCTCTATCTCGGTGTAGAGAGCCTTGCCGATGCCCTTGCCGTGATAGTCTTCGCGAATGTAGATAGACATCTCCACGCAGTGGTTGTAAGCGGGGCGTGTGCGCAGAGTGCCAGCATAGCAGTAGCCTAATATCTCGTCCTCGTCTGTTGTGGCTACAAGGTATGGAAACTTCTTTAGGGTATTGGTAATGCGCTGGCGAAACTCATCCACCGTAGGAGGCTCCAGTTCAAAAGTGATGCCAGTCTTGATAACGTAAGGTGAATAGATAGCAAGTAGCGCTTCGGCATCGTCAGGCGTAGCAGTACGAATATTAATCATAGTGTGTTGTGTTAGTTTGCTGCAAAGGTACTGTTTTCTTTTCGAAGAGCCAAAGAATACGTGCTTTTTTAAGACAAAAGTGTTGGTCCGCTTTCGTACACCTTTTCTCGCCATGGCAAGGTTAGACTTTCTTTGGCTGAACTCGGCTTTGCCGCTTGCCTTAGCAAGAAGCCAATACTTTTAGTAACCGTGGGCGTAGCCTGCGGATATTGGTACTCCACAGCAGTTTGCTGCCTGGAGGGCAGTACACAGTCTGCAGCGTACTGCCCTCCAGGCAGATACCTGTCTACTACATTGTATCC
>CAKQSF010000028.1 GCA_934272845.1 uncultured Prevotella sp. | reverse complement strand
TTCTATCTGTACTTTGCATATAATCACCCTTAAATTATCGCTTCTATATAACATGTATCATCCCTGCGTTACAGAGAGTTTGCGATTGAGTCTGTCTTGTGTTCTACTTTTAGGCGAATCTGTAGCGCAGAGATGGAAATGTTATTTCCCGTTTTCTAGATTATCCACTTACGTACATGCTTTCTCTCCATGGCAATGTTATACTTTCTTTGGCAGATAGTCATACATGTAAGGTGTGTGGATAAGCGTTTGTGTTTATTGCTGGCAGTCCTTTAGTTGGCACAGGTAGTTGTATTCATCGCCTTCCTCTATTAGTGTGGCGCAGAATCCCTGTTGCGTGGCATAGTGTTGCAGCAGTGGGAAGTCAATGTAGAGCCATGGGAATGCGTTGCCCTTAATGTTCTTATATTGCATGGTGTATTGCAGTTCACCGTAGTAGCCGTCGGCAAGGTTAATGTCGAGCGATCCGTCTTCGTTTTCAAAGACATACCGTATGTCGGTAGAGTCGAGTAGTATGGAGCCGCCAGGGTTGAGCAGTCGTCGTGCCTGCGCAAAGAAGTGCGCCATGTTACTGATAGAGCCTATGATGCCCGTTCCGTTCATCAGCATGAGTAGCGTATCGTATTTGCCCTGCATGCGATAGAAGTCGCATGCGGTAGCGTTCATTACTCCTCGTTCCTTCATGGCTTGCACAGAGAGTGGCGAGAGATCTATGGCGGTGACGCTCTTGTTCATCTGTTGCAGCGCTAGGCTGTGGCATCCTGCGCCTGCTCCCACGTCGAGTATGTTTCCGCATGCCATTTGTAGTGCTGTTTGTTCTATATGTGGCATGTTGTCGTAGGAGCGGAAGAGTGTTTCAAGGGGCATCTCGTCTTCATCAAATTGTGGCGAGAACACTCTCAGGCGTGCTGCTTTGCCGTTGCGGTGATAATCAATGATGGCTTGCCCCATTGGGTCGGAAATTTTCATGCTAAAAATGAAATTATGAATTAAAAATTATGATTACATTGTTCCCTCAAACAGAGAAAATATCTGCATCCAAATAGGCCTATATTCAATATAAAAATAATTTTGAACAATTACTTTTATTTAAGGTTAAGCGTTCGACGTAGAAACGTCGACGCACGAGGACCTCTGACTGTGGTGTAAATGTCGTCGCACGAGAACCTCTGACCATAATTCTATTTCGTATTATGAATTAATTTCTATCATTTCGAGGTCTTTGATGTTGGTGCCGTCTATTGTTAGGCGGACGAGTGTTCTTACGGGTTGCTGCCCGTAGAGGCCTGCTGCGCCTGGGTTTATGTGGAGTATGCCGAGTGTGTGGTCATACTTAACTTTTGCGATGTGGGAGTGTCCGGCAATGAAGAGTTGTGGTGGGTTAAGGCGCAGTTCGCGTGCTATGGATCGGTCGTAGCGTCCTGGGTAGCCACCGATGTGCTTCATGAGTACGCTGACGCCTTCACACTGAAATCGCAACACTTCGGGGAACTCACGGCGTATGTCAGTGCCATCGATGTTGCCGTATACGCCACGTAGGGGTGCAACCTCTCTCAGGCGGTCGGCAATAGAGAGTGAGCCGAAGTCACCAGCGTGCCATATCTCGTCGCAGCCGGCGAAGTAGTGGGCGAAGCGGTCGTCCCAATGGGAGTGGGTGTCAGAGAGTATGCCTATTTTTTTCATGTTAGGAAGTGGGGTCTTATATGCTTGATTGATAGAGTTTTATGAGATGTGTAGTAAAAGGACCCTGATTACAAGGTAAAAAAGCCCTTATTACATGGTAAAAAGGGCTTGATTACATGGTAAAAGGGGGTTGTTTAATATCTCTTGTATATCTTGCGTGCGAGGCCGTAGATGTATCGGCGGAAGCCAGGTTGATATGCCAGCAGGTGGTCGAACCATGTAAGGTGGCGTGAGGTGGATTTTACTACTATGCCCACGAAGAACATGGCGAAGAGTGTGCCAAGGCCTATGATGTTCCACTGCCATGCGTTGAAGAAAGCGTAGCAGGCTATGATGCCCAGGATAACGAGCGAGGTGTCAACGAATATTTTGACTTTCGGGAATGGTGTTCCTGTGACGCTGCTGATGGCTACGGGGAATCCTTCGCCAGGCATGGTGACACTGCCGCAGCGTACCTCGAGGGCTATGCCACAACCGAGTATGCAGCAGCCTGCGAATTGTGCGATGGCTTTCTGCCACAGGAGGGTGGGGAGGAGCCATGTGGTGAGCGACATGTTGACGTCGATGAGGTAGCCGAAGACGAAGCCTACGAGCAGTTGGAAGAGTTGTACTGCCTCGAACTGACGACGCAGCACGGCTATCTGTCCGATGACGAGGATGGCGTTCATGATGTAGGTGTACTGTCCGATGGTGAATGAGGGGACGCTTTTTCCGGCTGCACCTGCACTCTCGAAGACGTAGGGCAGGACGCTGATGACGCTGGAGCCTACGCCTGAGCGTACGCAGACGGCTACGCCCATGGTCATGATGTAAAGGGAGATGAGCAGCAGAAGGTGCTGCCAAAGGAATGATACTATCTTTTCTTTTCTTGTCATTTTGGTTGTTTTGTGGTTTGGTTGTTTTGTGGTTTGGTTGTTGGGACTATTTTGTCCTTACGATGGTGCTGCCGCATCCGTCTATCTGTACTACCATGATGCCTTGGCGGCTGTTGTTAGGCAATATGAAATCCTTGGTGCCAGTGGGGATGATGACGCTATGCAGTAATGTACCGTTGGTGGCGTAGAGTCGGCAGTGGTGTGGTGCTGTGGTTTCCTCTGCAAAGGTTATGCTGATGTTGCCATCGGCAGTGGGTAGCATGGTGACGCCATGCGCGTGTTGCTGGGATATGCCCTGAATGCCCGATATTCCTAGAACCTCGAGCAGACCAGCGTAGGCGTTAATCTCGCCGTGGCCATAGAGGTTGTTGGGGTAGGCGAGCGTAGGGTCGGGTTGTCGAGAGGTCTTGGCTATGACCTGCATGATGCGTTCAGGAGTCAGTGTAGGGTCGGCTTGCAACCATAGTGCTATCACGCCAGAGACGATTGGGGCTGACATGGATGTGCCGCTGTCGTTGGTGTAGTAGTACGTGGTGTTGTCAAATTCGGTCTTTGCTGCGCAGAAGTTATATGGGTCACCGTAGAGTGACTCGTAGACGTGGTTGTATGCTGATGCGATGTATGCTCCGGGTGCCATGACGTCAGGTTTCGTGATGCCGTGCAGGGTTGGTCCTACGGATGAGAATGATGCTCGTGTGCCTGGTGTGCCATAATCCTCAGGTACAGGTTTCTCACCGTCGAGGGTGGTGTATGATGTGCGCCATGTGGTGGCTCCCACTGCAATGACGCTGGGCAGTGAGCCAGGGCTGAGTATGGTGCTGCCAGGTGTGCCGCCAGTGAGGTGGGTCTCGCTGCTGATGTTGACAGGGAGTAGTTCTATGTTAGGCGCAAAGAGTTGTGCTTCGCTTTCGTCTTCCGACTTTAGCATGATGGCGAAATCATTAGTAGAGAAGTCTTTCGCGCCTTTGTAGAGGAAGATGTCATAGCCTATGTAGTCATTGTCAAAACCATCGTAGCCAGGATATACATCGATGGTCATGCCGTTGAGGCGGTTGTTAGTCTGGATGGTGTTATGCTCGTAAGGTACAAGTCCGCTTGCGCTTGTGATGTTGTCGCCCTCTTTTGTGCAGTCGAGTGTAACCTTTACTGCTGTAGCCATGGGGTCAGGCTCAGTGGTATCGAGGATGTAAAGCGAGAAGTTGTTGCCACGGGTTCGTATCGCCAACTGTTGCATGTCGTTGTTATCACACTTCATGCGTCCACCGCCATTGGTGTTGGTGCTATTGACTGTCAGCATGTTATGTTGCATAATACCTTCGTTGCCAGCCGATGCTACGATGATTTTACCTGGTCCCGTCATGCGCGAGAAGTATTCGTTGAGCAGTGCGTCCTCGTCGGTAATATCTTGTGCGCCGCCTGCGCTGTAGTTGATGACACAGGGCTGGGCAATAGAGTCGGCATAGTCGAAGATGTTTTGGAAGGCGAGGACCTCCGTGGCAGTGGTTATGTTTTCTTGCAGTGCCTTAGGCATCAGCGTTTTGTTATTGCCCATCATGACGGTGGTCATGTAGATGTCGGCCTCTGGCGCCACCCCCCGGAAGGGTGAGCCCCAGCCCGAGCCTGCCGTAATAGAAGCGGTATGTGTGCCGTGGTAACTCACGGTGCTGTCGTGGCTGAACTGTGCATTTTTTATCGCTGCAGTGTCGGTGTAGAGCGTTCCGATAGGGAAGTTCCCATCGCGCATTTCAGTTAGTTCAGTAGGGTTGCAGAACCAGTCCCATGCACGAACTATGCGCAGTCTGCCGTCAGCGGTAGAACGGAAGGTGGGGTGTGAGTAGTCGTGTGCTATGTCGATATTGCCGCAGAGCACGCCCCTGCCGTTGAATGCCTGTGGTAGGCTTAAGCCCTGTTGCGCTTTGTCGGCTTGCACGGTGGTGAGGGCATGGCTCATGTTAGTGTTGTGGTTCATTACGCCAGCCTCCATGTACCTTATTCTGCTGTCTTCTGATAGAGCAGGGAGTAGGTTTACGGGCACGTTAGCAATGTGAATGTCGCCTTGATGACGCAGGCAGAATGGGGCTATGGCACCCTCGTCACCCTTTATGAAAACGGTGATTTTGGGATTGTTTCCCGTGAAACTTTTTCCTCTCATCGCTGCAGTTTTCTGTTGTGTAATGCGACAGAGTGAGCGCGACATTTTTGTGTAATTCTGTGCGCTAGTGGCGGTAGAGAGGAGTATGAGAAGGAGAGGTTTATAATTCATAATTCATAATTCACAATTCACAATTCATAATTAATAATGAATAATGAATAATTCACAATTCATAGTTCATTAAACTGGCGTAGCCTAATTATTAATTATTAATTATTAATTATTCATTATTCATTAAACTGGCGTAGCCTAATTATTAATTATTAATTATTAATTATCAATTAACTAATGCGCTTCCAGCCAGTTCTTTCCCCATCCGCAGTCGGCAATGAGAGGTACGGCGAGGTGTGCTGCCCCTTGCATCTCCTCAATGACGAGGCGCTGCAGCCTGTCCTTCTCGCTTACGGGCACGGAGAAGTTAAGTTCGTCGTGCACCTGAAGAATCATCTTGGCATGAAGCCCCTCGCGTTTAATGCGGTTGTGTATGCGAATCATAGCCACCTTCATGATGTCGGCAGCAGTACCTTGGATAGGCGCATTGACAGCGTTGCGCTCAGCAAAGGAACGCACGGTGGCGTTGCGCGAAGTGATGTCGGGCAGGTAACGACGGCGCCCCATCAGCGTCTCGGCATAGCCACGCTCAGCGGCCTTCTTTTTAGCCTCTTCTATGTAGTCCATAACCTTTGGGAAGGTGCGGAAGTAACCGTCTATCAGTTCCTTAGCCTCACGGCGGTCTATGTCGAGCCCCTGTGCGAGACCGAAGGCGGAGATGCCGTAGATGATGCCGAAGTTGGCACTTTTCGCCTTGCGACGTTCGTCTTTAGTAACCTCGCTGATGTCCTTATGGTATATCTTTGCTGACGTGGCGGCATGGATATCCTGTCCGCTGACGAAGGCGGATATCATGTTCTCGTCGCCAGAGAGACTCGCCATGATGCGCAGTTCTACCTGACTGTAGTCGGCAGAGAAGAACATCTCGCCCTCTTCTGGTATGAAGCAGCGGCGTATCTCTTTGCCGTCCTCGGTACGTATAGGTATGTTCTGCAGGTTAGGATCGGATGATGATAGGCGCCCTGTGGCTGTAACGCATTGATTAAAAGACGTATGTATGTGTCCGGTGCGTGGATTTATCAGTTTCGGCAGTGCCTCCACGTAGGTGCCGAGGAGTTTCTTCAGACCGCGATAGTCAAGTATTTTCTCTACTATAGGGCTCTTGGAACGCAGTTGTTGCAGCACTTCCTCGCTGGTGACGTACTGTCCTGTCTTTGTCTTCTTAGGCTTATCGACTATCTGCATCTTGCCGAAGAGAATGTCGCCCACCTGTCGCGGCGATGCGATGTTGAACTCTTCGCCTGCCAGTTCGTATATCTCTTGCTCGGTTTTCTGGGCGCGTTCCGTAAGCAGTCGGTTGACATCAGCGATGGCTTTCGTGTCGAGAACCACTCCATTGGTCTCCATCTCTACAAGTACGGGGACGAGTGGCATCTCCACTTCGTGGAAGAGTTGTTCGGCACCTTTCTCTTTCAACAAAGGTTCGAGTGCGTGTTTCAGGCGGAGCGTGATGTCAGCGTCTTCAGCAGCGTAGTCCTTTACCTTCGCAATGTCTACATCGCGCATGCACTTTTGGTTCTTGCCCTTAGGCCCGATGAGTTCTTCGATGTGTATGGTCTCATAGTTGAGAAGTGTCTCTGCCATGTAGTCCATGTTGTGGCGCAGTTCGGGGTTGATGAGGTAGTGGGCGATCATCGTGTCCCACAACTTGCCCTTCACCTCGATGCCATAACCGCGGAGCACCGTGATGTCATACTTTGCGTTTTGCGCAATCTTCAGAGGTTGGTCACTTTCGTATGCGGTGCGGAAAATTTCTAGAACCTTCATCGCCTCATCTCGGGTAGGAGGCACCGGAACGTAAAACGCCTCCTTTTCTTCAATGGCGAAACTTAGTCCTACGAGTTCTGCGTCAATAGCACTCGTTGAGGTTG
The DNA here is from genome assembly GCA_934272845.1 of uncultured Prevotella sp. Classification (GTDB taxonomy): domain Bacteria; phylum Bacteroidota; class Bacteroidia; order Bacteroidales; family Bacteroidaceae; genus Prevotella. Next base: position 13,357 of record CAKQSF010000028.1, on the reverse strand, counting down.
TTTCTGTGTCAAAAGCAAATTCTTTGCAATGTGCTAACCGACCGCAAAGGCTTTGCATATCTTCCTGATTATCAACGAGCACGTATTTAACTTCCTTGGAATTAAAATGCTTTTTCTCTTCGTTTATTTTCACTTCTTCACCGTTGGTCGGCTGTGTTGCAAACAAATCGAGTTGTAAATTAACACTTTTTTGTACTGGCTTAGGTTTATTAAGAATTCTGTCGGCAAAGGCCTTGAACTCTAGTTCGGCGAAGATTTCAGAGAGTTTTTGCTCGTCGGGCTCTTGAACCGCCATGGAGTCGAGGGTGATGTTCATCGGAACGTCGGTGCGGATGGTGGCGAGATACTTTGACATCTTAATATCTTCCACAGCGTTCTCCACCTTCTCCTTCATCTTGCCCTTGAGTGAAGCGGTGTTGGCGAGGAGCGCATCGATGCTGCCAAACTGCCCGATGAGTTTCGCTGCGGTTTTCTCTCCCACACCGGGACAGCCAGGGAAGTTGTCTGCCGAGTCGCCCATTAAGCCGAGGAGGTCGATGACTTGTGATGTGTTCTCTATGCCATACTTCTCGCATACCTCTGCGGGCCCCATGATGTCATAACCACCACCGTGTTTGGGGCGGTACATCTTGATGTGATCTGTGACGAGTTGGGCGTAGTCTTTATCGGGCGTCAGCATATAGACGTCCATACCACCGCGTTCTCCTATGCCAGCAACCGTGCCGATAACGTCGTCAGCCTCGTAGCCGTCAACTTGGAGTATTGGTATCTTGTAAGCCTCGAGTATATTCTTAATGATGGGGATAGAGAGACGTATGTCTTCAGGAGTCTCCTCGCGTTGTGCTTTATATTCGGGGAAAGCATCGTGGCGGAAGGTTTTGCCGTGGTCGAATGCCACAGCGATATGAGTAGGTTTTTCCTTTTGCAACACCTCATGGAGAGTGTTACAGAAGCCCATTATGGCACTTGTATTAAGCCCTTTCGAGTTGATGCGTGGGGCGCGAATGAGGGCGTAGTAACTGCGGTAAATCAGTGCGTAGGCATCGATGAGAAAAAGTTTCTGTGGCATTTGATAGAGATTGTATTATGTATTTATAATGTCACTTGTGGTTGTGACAATGTTTTTAAGATGTAAAATTACTAATATTTTTTCAAATATGATTATAATGTGAATGAAAACCAAGATTTTTTTTGTAATTTTGCATGAGAAAATATACTTATGAAAGATTTTATATCCACAATTCGCAGACCTATAGAGGATAATATTGTTGTCTTTAACGAGATGTTCGCTGAGTCGTTAAGTCACAGCGACGGACAACTTTCTATCGCCCTGAACCACATACGTCAGCGTGCGGGAAAGCGTATGCGACCTATGCTCATACTGCTTATGGCACGTAACTTTGGCAACGTGACAGAGACGACATACCGTGCAGCATTGGGTCTTGAACTGCTTCATACGGCGTCATTGGTTCATGACGACATAGTAGACGAGTCGGCGGAGCGCAGGGGGCAGGCGAGTGTCAATGCTCTTTATGGTAACAGAGTAGCGGTGTTGGTAGGAGATTATATACTTTCTACGGCTCTGCTTAATGTTGCAAAGGCTGATAATAATGCCGTAGTGGAGTATCTCGCAAAGTTAGGTCAGGTGCTCTCTAATGGCGAAATACTACAGATGACGAGTAATGGGTCGGAAAACATCAGTGAAGAAGCATATTACAGCGTCATAAAGATGAAGACAGCGGCACTGTTCGAGGCGTGTTGTGTGATGGGAGCAATGTCGGTGGGAGCGTCTGAAAAAGACGAAGAAGCGGCTCGTTTGTTTGGGCAACAACTGGGTATTGTATTCCAAATTCGTGATGACATATTCGATTATTATGACAATACAGAGATAGGAAAGCCTACGGGCAACGATATGGCTGAGGGAAAACTCACTTTACCTGCCATTCACGCCCTACTCTCTACGCATGACGAGGCTATGATAGCCGTAGCGCATAAGGTTAAACAACTTACTGCAACGCCCGAAGAAATCGCCAGATTAGTGGCTTTTACAAAGGAAAATGGTGGCATTGAGTATGCTGAAATGGTCATGCAGCGCATGCGTAATGATGCCCTTGTGTTCATTGAAAAACGTGTCAAGGATGAACAGATAAAGGATGCCTTGACGGCGTATCTCGATTTTGTGATAGAAAGAAAAAAATAAGGTTGTAAAATAACAAAAAGCCTGCGCAATTAGCGCAGGCTTTTTATCATTATAGGGGCAAGTTTATCTTAGTTTTTCCAGCCATTTCTTAAGGCCTTCTAAGCCTTCCTAGTCCTTCCTAGTCCTTCCTAGTCTTCTAGCCCATCCTAGCCCTTCTAGCCCATCCTAGCCCTTCTAGCCCTTCCTAGCCTACTAGTCCTTCTAGTCCTTCCTAGCCCTTCAAGTCCTTCTAGTCCTTCCTAGCCCTTCAAGTCCTTCTAGCCTTCCTAGCCCTTCTAGCCTTCTAGTCCTTCTAGCCTTCCTAGTCTTCTGGTCCTTCCTAGCCCTTCTAGTCCTTCTTGCCTTTCCTGGTCCTTCCTAGTCCTTCCTAGCCCCTCTAGTCCTTCCTAGCCCCTCTAGTCCTTCCTAGCCCTTCCTAGTCTTCTAGCCCTTCTAGCCCTTTCTAGTCCTTCCTAGTCTTCTAGTCCTTCTAGTCTTCCTAGCCCCTCCTAGTCCTTCTAGTCCTTTCTAGCCCTTCCTAGTCCTTCCTAGCCCCTCTAGCCTGTTTTAAATCTCCCCTAACAGCACGTCTGCTAGTCGTGAAGTGCCAATGCGGAAGAGGTCGTGATTGAGCCAGTCTTCGCCTAAGACCTCCTTAACGATGGTATAGTAGATGATGGCGTCCATACTACTATTTATGCCGCCAGCGGGCTTAAAACCTACCTTCCTGCCTGTCTGCTGATAGTATTCTTTAATGCATTGACACATGGTGTAGGCAGCATCGGGAGTGGCAGAAACAGACTCTTTGCCTGTGCTGGTCTTTATGAAATCGGCACCTGCGTTCATTGCGAGGAATGATGCCTTGCGTATGTTCTCTGGAGTCTTCAGACAGCCAGTTTCGAGGATTACTTTTAGGCGTACATCATCACCGCAAACGGCTTTCATCTCACGTATTTCGTCTGTTACACCCTCTTCATCGCCAGCAAGAAAACGTCCTACGGGCATCACCATATCTATCTCCGTGGCACCGTCTTTTATCGCTAATGCGGTCTCTACGGTCTTTACTTCAAGGAACGTTTGTGATGAAGGAAAAGAGCCACTGACGCAGGCTATTTCAACTCCGTCTACCTCTAAACACTCGTTTACGATGCTTGCAAAACATGGATAAACGCATATTGCTGCTGGATGTGGAAGGTCTGGACGCTCATCATCCCATTTGTTTACGCGGTCTACGAATGCCATGACGGACTGTTCGCTGTCTGTACACTTCAGTGTGGTGAAATCCATGGAACTGAACAGAAAGCGTTTAACTTCTTCTGTGTCGTTCTGTACTACCTTTTCGGCAATGATTTTTCTTAGTTCTTCCATTGTTTTTTGTTGCTTTTTATTGTTTTTTATTCGTTTCTATGGTGAAATATGCTTGTTATTATGGCGGAATTAATTTTGTCTTTTAACCAGTAATTACAGCGATATTTATAGCATATAATTTCGTCAACTGTTGTTTCGTGACTTTCTCTCTCCTCAGGGAGGGGGGGTGGGTGTGGGGGCTTGAGAGTTGGGTGACCTTTTTTTGTGGCCCTTATTTAAAGTGTTCTATTATGATTTTGGCTTTTGCAGGGCCCACAACGGTAGCGATTTCATCGTGTCTGTTGCTGTCTTGTGATGCTTCTTTCAGGCGTTTAACGCTTTTAAAAGCCTTTAATAACGCTTCAGAAGCCTTCGGGCCGATACCTTTTATGTCGTCTAATTCGCTGTGAAGAGCATGCTTTGAACGCTTTTCGCGGTGGAAAGTGATGGCATATCGGTGCACTTCATCCTGCATTTGAGTCAGAAGATGGAATAGTTCACTCTCTGTTTTTAACTGGATCGTCTTCGGTGGAAATCCAAAAAGTAACTCGTTTGTGCGGTGTTTATCGTCTTTTGCAAGGCCTGCTATGGGGATTTTTAGCCCTAATTCGTCCTCGATAACCTCACGAACGATGTTCATTTGTCCTATACCGCCATCGGTAATTATAAGGTCAGGAAATGCTTGTTCTGCATCCTTTTCTTCGCCTACATAATCAGTAGTAAAGCGACGGTAGCGACGTCCTACAACCTCCTTCATGCTAGCGTAATCATCGGGGCCAACTACCGTTTTAATATTATAACGACGGTAGTCTTTTTTCGATGGTTTCATACCTTTATATACCACGCAACCAGCAACGGCATCAGTGCCCGAGATGTTTGAATTGTCGAATAATTCGATGGTGTAGGGCAACTTTTCTAACTTCAATTTATCCTGTAATTCCTTCATCAGACGCGTGTATTTCTGTTCAGGATTAAGTTTCTCAGCCTGCTTTAACCGGTCGAATCGGTACTGTCTACAGTTCATTTGTGATAACTCTAAGAGGTGGTATTTATCGCCTCTCTGCGGTACGAAAAACTTGGTTTCATCCAGTTTCCAATCTATTTCAAAAGGAACTATCGTTTCCTTCGCTGTGCTATGAAAACGGTCTCTTATTTCGATGATAGCAGACAGTAAGAGGTCCGCGTCCGATTCGTCCAATTTGCGTTTATATTCGTATGTAAACGACTGGTTAATGGTGCCGTTAGTGACGTGCATATAGTTGATGAAAGCGTTATTTTTAGCGTCATCATCATCTATGCAGAAGACATCAATGTCCGTTATTGTGTGGCTTACAACCTCGCTTTTTGCGCAGAATTGCTCTATAAGAAGGTATTGCTTTTTTAGTATTTCAGCCTCTTCGAATCGCAATTTCTCCGCTGCTTCCATCATTTTTTTGTACACAATATCGCTTAAAATACGCGTATTTCCCTTAAGAATTTCGCGTGCCATATTGATGTTTTCCTGGTATTCTTCGTACGTTTGTGCCCCGATGCATGGTGCTCCGCAGTTCTTTATGTGGTATTCTAAACATGGTTTATAACGCCCGTCTAATGCGCTTTGTTTCGTTAACGGAAGCCGACAAGTTCGTGGTTTATAGAGTTTCTTTATGAGGTCGAGAATAGTATACATAGACCCTAGATGAGAGTAGGGACCATAGTAAATTCCGACCTTTTTGTTTATTGTTCTTGTTTTGAAAATGCGTGGATAAGGCTCGTATGTAATGCAGATGGAAGGGTAGGTTTTACCGTCTTTTAGTAGAACGTTATAGCGCGGATTATACTTCTTTATTAGGGCATTTTCGAGCAGTAGCGCATCCTCTTCTGTGTTCACAATAGTGTAGGTTATGTCGCATATTTTAGATACAAGAACCTTCGTTTTATAGCGGTCTACTTCTTTGTGAAAATAAGAAGAAACACGCCTCTTAAGGTTCTTTGCTTTGCCTACATAAATGATGGTTCCTTCGGCGTCATAGTACTGATAAGAGCCGGGTTTTTCGGGCATGCTAAGTACTATGTTTTTGAGCCTTTCAAGCCTCTGTTCGTTCTCTTTTTTAGTCATAAAAGTTGCATGTAACATTAATGTTCCACATGAAACAAAATACTGTTAATTTTCCGATTTTTAACGATTTATACGTCTCGCTCAAGTAAAACTTTAAGTAAATAGTTTCACGTGGAACTTGAGTAGCAGTGTGCGTGACACTGGGACCTTTCTGGGGTGGATAGGAATGGGGATTCTAGGGGGGCTAGGGGTACTAGGGGGGGCTAGGGATGCTAGAGTAACTAGATGGACTAGATGGACTAGTGGTTCTAGGGGGCTAGAGGGGCTAGAGGACTAGATGGACTAGTGATTCTAGAGGGCTAGAGGGGACAAGGCGAACTGGTGACTCTAGGGGCTTTTTGACTAGATTGTCTAGGGCTCCCTACTGAATCCCGGCGAACTATCTGCCCATTAGCACGAGGAGAACGTTGATGTCTGAAGGTGAGATTCCTGGGATGCGAGATGCTTGTGCAAGAGTCTCTGGGTTGATTGCCTTCAATTTCTGTCGCGCCTCGGTGGAAAGGCTCTGTAGTGAATCGTAATCGAAGTGGCCTTTAATGCGGATGTTCTCAAGACGGTGCATCTTTTCGGCAGTGATGCGTTCACGCTCGATGTAGCCTCGGTACTTGAGGAATGTTTCGGCGGATTCGGCTATTTCGTCATGACGGTCGGGTGAGACGTTGAGTTGTTCGCGAAGACGTGGCAGTATGTTACCGAGCCATTGTATTGTTACGCCAGGTCGGGCGACGAGTTCGCTCAATTTGCATCCGCCACTGAGCGGAGTGGAACCGATTGATTCGAGTGCTGCGTTAACTTGCTTAGGCTTAACGTTAGTGGTGCAACAGTAGTCGATGATGTTGTGAACGTAATGCTCTTTTTCTTCCAGGCGTTTGAGTCGTTCCGTAGAAGCCAGTCCGATGGAATGTGCTTTACGTGTTAGTCGTGAGTCTGCGTCGTCCTGTCGTAGTAATATTCTGTATTCGGCCCGAGAGGTGAACATGCGGTAAGGTTCGTCAACGCCCTTCGTTACGAGGTCGTCGATGAGGACGCCGATGTAAGCCTCGTCGCGATGCAGAGTGAAAAAGTCTGTTTCTGTTAGGTTGTTTTCTCCTGCGCCACATCGTCCTGCGAATATTGCTGCGTTAATGCCGGCAATGATGCCTTGTCCTGCGGCCTCTTCGTAACCTGTAGTTCCGTTAACCTGTCCAGCGAAGAAAAGGCCGTTGCATTTTTTTGACATGAGAGAGTGGGAGAGTTGTGTAGGATCGAAGAAGTCGTACTCGATGGCATAGCCTGGTCGGTAGATGCGAACATCGCGCAATGCAGGTATGAGACGAAGAGCCTTTAATTGTATTTCCATTGGCAATGACGAAGAGAATCCGTTAAGATACATCTCGTTAGTGTCCGTGCCTTCAGGCTCAAGGAATAAAGGGTGATGGTCCTTGCCTGCGAATGTAACCAACTTTGTTTCGATGGATGGACAGTATCGAGGTCCGATAGACTTAATCTGTCCGTTGAAGAGAGGCGAGTCTGCCAGTCCGCTGCGTAACATCTCGTGACACTCGGGTGTGGTGTCGAAAGTCCAGCACGGCAATAGAGTTTTCTCGCCTTCGCAAACAGAGTGCGGAGTATTCATGAAACTGAACATAGATGAAACGTCCTCGCCAGGTTGGATAGTGGTATCCTCAAAGTGTACTGATCGTTTGTCGATACGCACTGGTGTACCAGTTTTCATGCGGTCGGAACGGATGCCGAGAGCGTTGATGCTCTCCGTGAGGTGTAGTGCGGCAGGCTCAGCGCAACGACCACCTGGCACCATGCGTCGCCCGATGTGCATCAGTCCGTTGAGGAAGGTGCCAGCGGTAATGACTACAGAAGGAGCGAGTAACTCTACGCCCCAAATGGTGCGGACGCCGCGGATGGCGGGAACGGTTGACGTAGAAACGCCACCGCACAAGGAACCATTGCTTTGAGAAGAAGCAGTGGTTGACGCATTGTTGCTTTGAGGAGAAGCAGTGGTTGACGCATTGTCGCTTTGAGAAGAGGCGGTATCTTTACGGTTTGTGTCCCAGATTAGTTCTTCTACTTGATCTTGCCATATGTCGAGATTCGGGGTAGAGTCGAGTAGTGTGCGCCATTGCCAGATGAACTTACCACGGTCGCACTGCGCTCTTGGTGACCACATGGCAGGTCCTTTCGATTTGTTAAGCATGCGAAACTGAATTGCTGTAGCATCCGTGACGAGACCAGTGCCGCCGCCTAGTGCGTCCACCTCTCGCACAATCTGTCCCTTTGCTATGCCTCCGATGGCAGGGTTGCATGACATCTGTGCGATTTTGTTCATGTCCATTGTTACGAGGCAAGTCTTTGCGCCCATCCGCGCCGCGGCGTGAGCGGCCTCACATCCAGCGTGGCCTCCACCGACCACGATGACGTCATAGTGTAACTTCATTGTAAATATGCGATATTTTTTTGCTAAAACTACATTTGTTTTTTGTTTCTTTTGCAAAAGTACGCAATTTCCTTTAAAAATCTTTTGTTTTTGCTTTGCGCTTTCGCATTTTTATATTAATTTTGCCAAACAATATCTTTTAACTGTGTGCCCGCGTTTATTAAAGCGTGTGTGCACGGTAAGGTTATTGTAGGGACTGTGAAGCCGCAGGCACGGTGACGCTTGACCGTTTTTGTCAAGCCATGGAGCATAGCCAAACCTGTTTGAGTTATACCGTGGTGTTAAGGCGGTCGTGAGGATGAACGGAAATAATAATTTTACAAACAATAATTTTTTTTATCAACAACAAACAAAAAACTTATGTGGTTATTTAATTCATCAATTGGAAAGAAGGTGTTGATGTCCGTAACCGGTATCTGCCTTATCCTGTTCTTAACATTCCACATGGCGATGAATGTTGTAGCCCTGTTCTCAGGCGATGCTTACAACATGATTTGCGAGTTGCTTGGTGCCAACTGGTACGCAGTGGTTGCCACACTCGGTCTTGCCGCTCTTGCGGTGATTCACATCGTCTATGCGTTTATCCTCACGATGCAGAACAAGGCTGCGCGTGGCAGTGAGCGTTACGCTGTAACGAACAAGCCGGGCAAGGTAGAGTGGGCAAGTCAGAACATGTTGGTTCTCGGACTCATCGTGATTGTAGGTCTTCTCGTTCACCTTTACAACTTCTGGGCAAAGATGATGCTTGTAGAGTTGGCACAGTGTGGTGACCTCGGTCATGCAGCCGACGGTGCTTACTGGATTCAGCAGACATTCTCATGCGGTGGTTATGTAGCACTTTACATCGTATGGATTGCTGCTCTGTGGTTCCACCTTACTCATGGTTTCTGGAGTGCACTTCAGACATTGGGCCTCAATGGTAAGACATGGTTCTGCCGTTGGAAGGTCATTGGCATCGCATACGTATCACTTCTCTGCCTTGGTTTCTTGGCAGTAGTAGTATGCTACTATCTCTGCAGCGTAATGGGATGCTGCTAAACCATTAACTTCTGGCGTTACCTTCTAGGGGGGCGATGAATATGAAACATTATTATTCCTCCACAGAAATGATTCCAGAGTAACCATCACAAAAACAAAAAAGAAAAAAATGGCTAAGACATTAAATTCACGCATACCTGAGGGACCAGTAACCGAGAAGTGGGCCAACTATAAGGCACACCAGCGTCTGGTAAACCCAAAGAACAAACTGAAACTTGACGTCATCGTCATCGGTACCGGTCTTGCTGGCGCCAGCGCAGCAGCGTCACTTGGCGAGATGGGCTTCAACGTTCTCAACTTCTGCATTCAGGACTCACCACGTCGTGCACACTCAATCGCAGCACAGGGTGGTATCAATGCAGCGAAGAACTATCAGAACGACGGTGACTCAGTGTACCGCCTGTTCTACGACACAGTAAAGGGCGGTGACTACCGTGCACGTGAGGCAAACGTATATCGCCTTGCAGAGGTGTCAAACAATATCATAGACCAGTGCGTAGCGCAGGGTGTACCATTCGCACGTGAGTACGGTGGCATGCTTGCCAACCGTTCATTCGGTGGTGCGCAGGTGTCACGTACCTTCTATGCAAAGGGCCAGACTGGTCAGCAGTTGCTCCTCGGTGCATACTCATCACTCTCACGTCAGGTGCAGGCAGGTAAGGTAAAACTCTACACCCGTTACGAGATGGAAGACGTAGTAATCGTAGACGGTCGCGCACGTGGTATCATTGCTAAGAACCTCGTTACAGGCAAACTTGAGCGCTTCACAGCCAACGCTGTAGTACTCGCTACCGGTGGTTACGGTAACACATACTTCCTTTCAACCAACGCTATGGGTTGTAACTGTACCGCTGCTATCCAGGCATACCGTAAGGGCGCAATGTTCGCTAACCCATCATACGTACAGATTCACCCAACCTGTATCCCAGTACACGGCACCAACCAGTCAAAGTTGACCCTTATGTCAGAGTCACTTCGTAACGATGGTCGTATCTGGGTGCCAAAGAAGTTGGAAGACGCTAAGGCACTGCAGGCAGGCACAAAGCAGGGTTATGAGATACCAGAAGAAGACCGTGACTACTACCTCGAGCGTCGTTATCCAGCCTTCGGTAACCTTGTTCCACGTGACGTAGCATCACGTGCAGCCAAGGAGCGTTGTGACAAGGGCTTCGGTGTAAACAACACCGGTCTCGCTGTGTTCCTTGACTTCTCTGAGTCAATACAGCGTCTCGGCATCGACGAGATACGTCAGCGTTACGGTAACCTCTTTGATATGTACGAGGAAATCACCGACGTTAACCCAGGCGAACTCGCAAAGACCGTAGACGGCGTAGAGTACTACCACCCAATGATGATCTTCCCAGCCATCCACTACACCATGGGCGGACTTTGGGTAGACTACGAGTTGCAGACCACCGTACCAGGCCTCTTCGCCATCGGTGAGTGTAACTTCTCAGACCACGGAGCAAACCGCCTCGGTGCATCAGCCCTCATGCAGGGACTTGCCGACGGTTACTTCGTACTCCCTTACACCATTCAGAACTACCTTGCAGACCAGGCTATCTGGCCACGTCTCTCTACCGATCTGCCAGAGTTCGCAAAGGCAGAAGAAGGCGTACAGAAGGAGATTGACCGCCTGATGAACATCAAGGGTAAGCGTTCCGTAGACTCAATACATAAGGAGTTAGGCCACATCATGTGGGAGCACGTAGGCATGGGTCGTACCAAGGAAGGACTTGAGGAAGGCCTTAAGATGCTGAAGGAAATCCGCAAGGAGTTCAACACCAACCTCTTCGTACCAGGCGAGAAGGACGGTCTTAACGTAGAACTCGACAAGGCAATCCACCTTCGCGACTTCATCGTAATGGGTGAGTTGATAGCATACGATGCACTGCACCGTGAGGAGTCATGCGGTGGACACTTCCGCGAGGAGCACCAGACTCCAGAAGGCGAGGCAAAGCGTGATGACGAGAACTTCTTCTACGTAGGTTGCTGGGAATACCAGAACAACGATGAGACAGCACCAGAACTCTCTAAGGAACCACTTGAGTACGAGATAATAAAGGTACAAACACGTAACTACAAGAATTAATAGTTAGTAGATTAGTAGATTGGTAGATTAGTAGATTAGGGAAGATACCGTTGTTTGCTGTGTTATATATAGTAGAAACAAACATTCCTAACATTATACAGGCAACAATGTGTAAGATACTATAAGAGGCAAAAACAATGGTAACTCATAAAGATCTGCGAGTATGGCAGCAGAGTATAGACTTAGTTACAAGTGTTTATCTGTTGACCAAGAACTATCCGAGAGAAGAACTCTTTGGTTTAGTGTCGCAGATGCGCAGGGCAGTAGTTTCCATTCCTTCTAATATAGCAGAAGGATATGCAAGAGGTACAGACAAGGAAAAGTTACATTTCTTGCGGATATCTTCAGGTTCAATATCAGAATTATAAAGGTAATGGTAAGTTATAATTTAGGATACATGAACTTAGATGAACGCAATGTTATGCTAGACAATATAACAAGCGTTTGGAAGCAACTGAATGCCTTGATAGCCGCACTGAAAAGAAAACAGTCCTATGAAGATTTGCCTTTCGGGGAAAATACGTAATCTTCCTAAACGACTAAACGACCAATCCCCCAAACAACCAAAAACTATGGCAAAAAATATAACAGTAACAGTACGTTTCTGGAAACAGGATGGCCCTAAGGCTAAAGGTCACTTCGACGAAGAGGTGATGAAAAACGTACCAGACGATACCTCATTCCTTGAGATGCTCGACATGATGAACGAGCAACTCATCGAGCAGGGAAAAGAACCATTCGTGTTCGACCATGACTGTCGCGAAGGCATCTGCGGCATGTGTTCACTCTATATCAACGGTACACCGCACGGTAAGACAGAGCGTGGCGCTACAACATGCCAACTCTATATGCGTAAGTTCAACGATGGCGACGTAATCACCGTTGAGCCATGGCGTTCAGCAGGCTTCCCTGTCATCAAGGACTGCATGGTAGACCGTTCTGCCTTCGATAAGATTATCCAGGCAGGAGGTTACACCTCAATACGTACCGGACAGGCACAGGACGCTAACGCCATCCTTATCCCTAAGGAGAACGCTGACGAGGCTATGGACTGCGCTACCTGCATCGGTTGCGGAGCATGCGTAGCAGCATGTAAGAACGGTTCAGCAATGCTCTTCGTATCATCAAAGGTATCACAACTCGCACTCCTCCCACAGGGACGCGTAGAGGCTGCAAAGCGCGCCAAGGCAATGGTAGCAAAGATGGACGAACTAGGATTCGGTAACTGTACCAACACACGCGCATGCGAGGCTGTATGTCCAAAGAACGAGTCAATCGCTAACATCGCACGCCTGAACCGCGAGTTCATCAAGGCAAAGTTGGCTGACTAAATAATTAATTCATAATTCATAATGCATAATTCATAATTAATTTGGATTGTGCATTATGGATTGTGAGTTGAAAATTAAACACGGAATTAATTCAATTAATAATTAATAATTAATAATTAATTTGGATTGTGCATTATGAATTATGCATTATGAATTATGAATTATGAATTATGCATTATGAATTATGCATTATGAATTATTCAAAATATAATGGCGAGAAAGACAGAGAAACAACGTCAACAAGGCAACGAAAAAAAGGAAAAGGCCTTAATAAGGATGTAATTAAGCCCTAATTACAAGGTAAAAGAGCCCAAATCGCAAGGTAATTAAGCCTTAATTGCAACACGTTGAAAGTCAATACGTTATTATATATGAAAAATAATAAGCGTAATTTCCATAATCCAAGTTGCTAAGACGTATCCGATACTTGGCAGGAAACCAGTACACAGCAAATGTATAATGTACTGCCTTCCAGGCAGACCCACCACACTATCATATCCGTGGGCGGTGCCCACGGTTACTCAAAGTATAGCCTTCCAGGCTTGATGGGATGCATAAGGAAAATCCAATCGGATGCATAGACTATAGAAAGTGTAATTAGGCAGTAGGCCCAGTACAAAGAGCGATGCCACATGGCGTAATCGATACTTGGCAGTAGGCTCAGTACAAAGCCCGATGCCACATGGCGTATCCGATACTTGGCAGGAAACCAGTACACAGCAGACGTATAATGTACTGCCCTCCAGGCAGCCCCACCACACTATCATATCCGTGGGCGGTGCCCACGGTTACTCAAAGTATAGCCTTCCAGGCTTGATGGGATGCATAAGGAAAATCCAAT
>CAKQSF010000027.1 GCA_934272845.1 uncultured Prevotella sp. | reverse complement strand
CTGAAATTATATTTAATACAGTCTCTTTGGCGCATCTGCTTCCTCTGTTTTCAGTCACAATGATTACATTGTTCCTTCAAACAGAGAAAACATCTGCATCCAAATAGCCTATATTAAATATAAAAATAATTTTGAACACTTACTTAAAGAAACTTTATTCTTCATTTAATTTCCTCCACTCCTTTGGGCTGCACTTATACTCGCCCTTAAAGGCACGGGAGAAGTAAAGTGGGTCGTTGAATCCTACTGCCATGGCTATCTCTGAGATAGTCTTAGAGGTTGTAGTTATAAGATAAGCGGCATGGTGAACACGCTTCTTGTTTATATATTCCTTTGGTGAACAGCCTGTGGCTTGCTTCATCTTGCGGAAGAAGGCGGTGCGCCCCATACCCATTTGGGCTGCGAAAGCATCTACGTTAAAGTCTGAGTCCGACATCTTCTCTTCTACTATCCGCTTTACTTTCTCCGCGAAAGCCTTGTCGTTGGCGTCTTGTTCCTCTGCGCTCTTGCGCTGTATGTCCGTTGACAGCAGGTCGGCACGCTCCTTTAGTTTACTTATTCGCTCACGAAAACGAATGGCTTTGTTGCGGTTATAGTAATATGTTGCCACGGCAGCAAGCAACAATAGCAGCAGAATGGCTATAGCCCACGGTGACTTCCACCATGTTTTTACTATATATATAATGTTCTTCTTTGCGGAATATCCATTTACCGCCACGTCTGTAGCACTTATATCGGTGGTTTTCTCGCCTTTGTTATAAACGGATGGCGTTAGCATCAGTATGCCGTTAGCACTGCCGAATGCTACCACTCCGTCAGCAAGAAGCACGCCACAGTTCTCTACGAACACGTTGTTGAGCATATTCTTCGAGAAGAAATAGTTGGTTATCTTCTTAGTGGTGGGGTTAAAACGTGAGACGCCCAACTCTGTTGACACCCAGATGAAGCCCTGGCGGTCCTCTACGAAGCACTGCACCATGTCGTTGACAAGACTGTCCGCCTTCGTAAAGTGTGTTATCTTACCCTTCTCCCACATAGCGAATCCGCTGCCTAACTCCGCCATATACACTCTGTTCTTGCTGTCAACAAACAGTGTGCGCACCTCGTCGTGCCGCAACTGACCTCCTTTTACGCTTAAATGCCTTATCTCTGGCGCAGAGACTGCTTGACCTTGCTTGCGGTTTATGATGAAAACACCGTCACTTGTCGCTACCCACAGGTGGTGATTATGGTCCATTGCCAATTTCCTGACGTGCTTGCTACCCTGTGTTTGCGTAAGCAACGTTGCCTCAACCCTATGCTTTTGCGGGTTATAAGCCACGAGTCCTCCACCAAAAGTGGCTATCCACATACAGGTACCTGATTCTTCTAACAGCGAATAGATGTCGTGATGCGGCAATCCCTCTATGTGTTTATCACCACAGTAGAGACCACCTCCCTTAGTGCCACGCCACGTTACGCTGTGCTTATCCACTAACATACAGTATGTGTTGTTAGCATAGCGTGCCTGACTCTGTTCATGTTGCAGCAGAGAGTCATACCTCCAGAGGTCGCCATGCCTATTAGCCACAGCAACATCTCGCCCACTTAGCGTTGTCAGCATCCTTACGTTCTCACCCTCGTTGCGGTATTCCGCCCCTGCATTACGTGTTACCGACAGTTTAGAAACGCCAAGATTGTCTGTTCCTATCCATATTATCCCATCAGCATCTATATATATGCACTTCAGATTATTGGTGGGAAGCGGACAGTTCTTCGACGCTGTTGTAAAGTGTTCTCTGCTTCCATCCTTGTTGGTTATGTAGAGCCCGTCTTCTTTTGTTACTCGCCAAACGGCACCATGGCTGTCTGTTGCCTGCGTATTATTTGGCCTTGGCAAAACAGGAGGCACTACCCCACTCCGCTTATAGTCTACCAATCGCGACTCTTTCATGCTGTAACAATCCACACCCGACGCTGTACCTATCCATACATAGCCCCTTTTATCCTCAAGAGTAATAAGCGTTCGCAGGTCGCTCAAGCCCACAACGCCTTTGTCATGCGTAGGGTACAGGTTTGTAAACTTGCCATCTTGGTACACACTTACACCGTTGGAGGTAGCAAACCACATTCTGCCTCTACTGTCACGCATAATGTAACGCACGGTGTTGTTGGCAAGTCCATCGGCTGTTGTTAACTGCTCTATGAAGAATTCGGTGCTCGCACTGAGAGAAGCAGCAATTAACGACAGCACGAAAAGCATCATCACGCACGCCAATCGAGGCATATAGAGTATATTTTTTAGTATATTTCGAGTCATTATCACTTTCGGGTCTTAGCACTACAAAGGTATATATTTATGGTGATATTGACAATAAAATATGGCGTTTTATATGTATTTATGTACAAAAACGTATAAAAATCCATATTATTCGTACCCTTCTACCTAATAACTTACGTAGAAAGTGACTAAATTTGCACAGTAATTCTAACTTAAACTACTATGCTTAAAAAATTTATTCCTATCGCACTCTTGCTCGGCATGACGGCAACGGCTCAGGCACAACGAAAGGTTCAGCCTCTCGGAAGGGGAGTCGTAGCGGTGAACAATGGTAACAACGTTACGCTAACATGGCGAAAATTAGCGCAGGAACCTGAGAACTGTAAGTATAATATCTATGTCTCTACAACGGAAAATGGGTCGTATACTTTATTTAATAGTACGCCTTTATCAAAGACTAACTATGCCACTACGCTGTCAAAGGTGCCTTACAACAGTTATATTGCCGTGACTATGCTCGACGGTGACAAGGAGAGCGCGAAGAGCAAGCCATTCCTTTTTAAGAACAACGGACTGAGAAACATCTTCATGGAGATAAGGTTCGACAAGTCTCCACTGACTAAGGAGAACTACACCACAAAGTTTGTGTGGCCCTGTGACCTCAATGGCGATGGCGAATACGACTATGTCGTAGATCGATGTCCTACTGATGGCTCTCGGAACTTTTACCTTGAAGGCTACCTTGCCGATGGTACCTTTCTATGGAACGTAGACCTTGGCGTGAACGAAAAGCCTTGTGACGGACAGAACGATAACCTTTGCGCATACGATATTGACTGCGATGGCAAGGGAGAGGTGATTGTCCAGACATCTGACGGCACTCGCTTCTGGGATAAAGAGAAAGGTACATGGGGCAAATACCTTTTTGGTAAGGAGACAGGCGACTCTGATGGCGATGGCATCATTGACTATGACACGCAGGAGACGAAAAATCCTCCACGCTACATGACGGTCATTGACGGTATGACGGGAGCGGAAAAGGCTACTGCGGAGTTTGCTTACGATGTGGCATATAATCGTGATAACAAGGCGGCTCTTATGGGAGACGAATACAATAAGCACGAGGGACACACGGGAATATTCTATCATGACGGTGTGCATCCTGCTATTGTGGGCGAGTGGCACACACGTTCTAAGCAGGGAGAGCATTATTATCGCAACGTGGCTTTTGCCTACCAAGGTGGCGAATGGAAACTGTTGTTCAGCGAAAAGCCTGGCGGTCAGATCTTCCATCAGATAAGAATAGCCGACGTTGACGGCGATGGCTGCGACGAAATGCTATCTGGTGCATACGCAATGGACCAAGATGGATCTACTCTTTACAACTCTGGCATCTCGCATGGCGACCGCCATCGCATCAGCGACATTGACCCTGAACGTCCTGGTTTGGAGTGTTTCGCCATTCAGCAGTATGCTCCTGATATGCTCGGGCAGATACTTTACGACGCTGCTACGGGCGAACCTATCAAGAAATGGTACCTCAATGCCGTGGGCGACGTGGGCAGAGGAGAGTGTATGGACATTGACCCAGACCACTTAGGATGGGAGATGTGGTCCACGATGGAGGGCGTTTACGACGCCAAAGGCAATAAGATTGAGGGACTGACGAATACTTATCCTACCGAAGGAATATGGTGGGACGGACAGTTGGACCGTGAGATTGTGCAGACGTCTGACTCTCATTACAACTTCTACATACAGGATTACAAGAACGGTCGACTCGTAGAACCTGCGAAAGCGTCTGGCTATCAACTGAAGACAAGTTACGGTAAGCGCGCTAAGTTCTGGGGAGACATCATCGGAGACTGGCGTGAAGAACTCGTGGTTATTAGGGAAGTGAACGGCGTTTGCCAAGGTATTGTGGGTTTGTCTACTGACTATACTACTAATATTGATAACATATACTGTCTGCAACAGGACCCCCACTACCGCGGAGACTGCACTACACGTGGCTATTATCAAAGCCCTAACCCAGGATTCTACCTCGGTTACGATATGCCTCGCCCGCAGTTGCCACCGGTAATGCAGGCTGATGACGAGAGCGATGTGTTCGGCATAACTGACGGTAACGCCACTGTCACACCACGAAATGGTATGAAGAACATCTATATGATGCCTGTTAAGAAGCAGACTCTTACGCTCAACGGTCTGAAAGGCGACGCTACTCTGTGGAAATCACAGCAGGGTACGCTTGTCTTCTCTGGCAAGAACGAGTCTACTGGCAATACTATCATATCAGAAGGCACGCTTGATTTGCAGGGAGACATCACTGGAACGGTGGACATTCGTGCCCGTGGCACACTCGCAGGCAATGGTTCTGTGGGGGCGATAACGCTTGAAGGCGCACTGAACTATGAGGGATGCCGCATCATGCCAAGCAAGGTTATAACGGTAAACAGTGAACTCGCGTTGAACAAAAAGACGTATATTGAGATTAATACCGACAATAACACCGCAGTAAAGGTTAACGGTGACATCACTGTTACTGCCCCTGTGGTGTTCACTATCAACGCTTCTAACATCCAGCCGGGTAACTATAAACTCATAGAATACACGGGACAGTTCTCTGGAAACATTGACAACTTCAGCGTAAGGGGGCTTACCGGTATTCCTTGTAATATAATAAATAAGGACAATGCCATATACCTGGCTGTATCAGACCAGCGTGAAGCCGCTGACAATGTTATTTGGACGGGTGCCAATAGCAACGTGTGGGATTACAAAACGGATAACTTTTCGCTCGACGGAACGGCTACCTCGTTTGCTGAAGGCGATGGTATTGTGTTCAATGATGATGCTAAAGTGAGCACCATCACTACCAACGAACTGATGCCTGCAGCCTCTGTAACGTTTGAAAACAATAAGACCACTATCATCATCACAGGCAACGGAGGCATCTCTGGCAATGCTAACGTGACGGTAAACGGCACTGGTTGTGTTTCGCTTAACGCCACAAAGAGCGACTATACGGGCAAGACCATAATCAACTCTGGTACTGTTGTGGTCAAGGAACTGGCTGATGCGGGCACCGCTTCGTCAATAGGTGCAGCGACAGCAGCGGCAAGTAACTTCCAGATTGGTAAGGCTACGCTACTCGTTAACAACACCAATACCGCCACAAACCGCGGCATTACGCTTACCGATACTGCCACTGTGCAGATTAATTCGGGCACTACTTCCCTGAAAGGACAAATCATTGGCAAGGGAATACTGCGCAAAACGGGCAACGGACAACTTAACATTACATACAGTGGCAATAACACTTGGGGCGGAACAATACTCAGTAGCGGTACGCTCGCTATGGGTGCATACAACACTACGTTTGGTTCTGCCTTCTCAACGGTTCACGTTAAGGGCAACTCCACTATCACTATGTTCGAAACTAAGAGTTCAAGTAATGCGCCAACGATAAAGAATACCATTGACATTGACGAAGGAAAGACGCTCACTTTCAATGCAGGCAGCCGCTGTCAGATACAAGGCGCACTCACAGGAAAAGGTACTTACAAAGTGAACTTTCCTTACGTGAGGGGCGATGTCAGCACAGACATGAGCAAGTTTGAGGGCATATACGAGGTAACAACTGCCAACTGCCGCTTCGTTAAGGGCATAGACCTCTCTAATGGCACGCTAAAACTGGACGAAGGGGCATACGCTGCTGGTTTCAAAGCAGGCAATAGCGCTGAACAAAGTTATACTCATAAGATAGGAACGCTTACTGGTACTGGTACGCTGGGCACGGGAACGTGGCAGATAGCGAAACTGTTGGTGAACTATAAGACGTCTTCTTCTACGGCAACGTGTGACGCTGTGACCATAAACGGGACCGCGGTGCTGAATAATCTCGTTATAGATATGCACAAAACCTCTGGATATTATATGCCTGATAATGCTGAATTTATTGTCATTAAGGGCGATGGCAATCGCACAGTCAATGGCAACGTGACCGTAACACCTGCCGAACCGAAGGCTGGTTACGAGTGGGACACATCACGAATGGAGAGCGATGGCATCATAACCATTAAGCCATCGGCTACAGGTATCAACGGCATCAACGCTGAACAGAATGACAACACTGCCGTGTATGACCTGCAAGGCCGCAAGATTAATAACGCATCAAAGGGCGTTTACATCGTTAACAAGAAGAAAATAATTATTAATAAATGAAGAAAATACTAACTACCGTACTGTCTCTCTGCGCCATCACTGCTATGGCACAGAGAGATATAAACTTCAATGGCGACTGGAACCTGCACTATCCTAAGTCGTCTCGGCTACATTCTGGGGAGGTTAAGAGCGTCACTCTGCCCCGTGCGTGGAATGAAGACGAGGCGTTTCGCGTGGGAATAGCAAGTCTTCCTGACGATACATGCCGCTACACGAAACGCTTTAACGCCCCTCTTACATGGAAAGGCAAGCGTGTCTTTATCGAGTTTGAGGGCGCACGACAGGCTGCAGAGGTATGGCTTAACGGACAATATGTGGGTATTCACCAAAACGGTGTGATGGCTTTCGGCTTCGATCTCACACCTTTCATGCGCCTCGGACAAGAGAACTACCTTGAGGTTCTTACCGACAACGACTGGAACTACAAAGAGAAAGGGGTGCCAACAAGTGCAAACGCCACAACGACTAAGGACGGAAACAACCTGCCTAACAACACTCTTGCGCCCAATTCTTACCAATGGAACAACAAGAACTTTAACATGAACATGGGCGGACTGGTAAAGAACGTGAAACTACACGTGGTCGATGGAATCTACCAAACGCTGCCTTTGTACAGCAATCTCGGCACAACGGGAACGTATGTCTATGGTTCTGACTACGACATTAAGGGCAAGAAGGTGACTGTCAACATCGAGTCGCAGGTCATTAACAGCACTAACGCAGCCAAACAGGTTGCGCTCAATGTGGAACTGCTTGACGCTGACGGCAAGAGAGTGGCTTTCTTCAAGGGAAAACAGCAGACTATCAACGCTGGCGACACCGTTACGCTCACGGCATCACGCCGCATAGCCAACGCACACTTTTGGTCTTGGGGCTACGGTTACCTCTATACCGTGAAGACATCGCTCAGCGGTAACGGTGTGAAAGACTCCTCGCCTGTCGCTATCCGAACTGGTTTCAGGAAGACTGCCTTTAAGGATGGCAAGGTGTTTCTTAACGATCGCTGCATCATGATGCACGGTTACGCACAACGAACAAGTAATGAATGGCCTGCTGTTGGCATCGATGTGCCCGCGTGGTTGTCTGACTACAGCAACGATTTGATGGTTAAGTCGGGCGGAAACCTTGTGCGCTGGATGCACGTAACGCCTTCAAAGCAGGACATAGAGTCGTGTGACCGCGTGGGACTGATACAGGCTATGCCAGCAGGTGATGCCGAAAAGGACGTCACTGGACGCCACTGGGAGCAGCGAAAGGAACTGATGCGCGACGCTATAATATACAATCGCAACAACCCTTCTATCCTTTTCTACGAGAGTGGCAATCGTGCCGTGTCGCAAGAGCACATGAAGGAGATGCGAGCCATACGTGACATGTATGACCCTAAGGGAGGACGTGCAGCGGGTTCACGTGAGATGCTGAACGTGGACGAGGCGGAATATGGTGGCGAAATGCTCTACATCAACAAGTCGGGGGCCAAACCTATGTGGTCAATGGAATACTGTCGCGACGAGGGTTACCGTATGTACTGGGACGATTACTCTTATCCGTTCCACCAACACGGTGCTGGTCCGCTCTACCGAAAGGCTGACGCCAGCGTGTATAACCGCAACCAGGACGACCTTGCAATAGAACTGATACAGCGTTGGCACGACTATTACGTCGTTAGACCTGGCATGGGACGTCGCGTTAGTTCTGGCGGAACGAAGATTGTGTTCTCTGATACCAACACGCACGGACGCTCCGAGATGAACTATCGCACCAGTGGCGTGGTAGACGCGATGCGCATTGAGAAGGACGCCTTCTTCGCTCACCAGGTGATGTGGGGCTCATGGGTAGACCTACAGCATAAGGCAAGCCACATCATTGGTCACTGGAACTACGACGATGGCACTGTAAAGGATGTTCACGTTGTTAGTACCTCGCCCGTGGTGGAGTTGTTTGTCAATGGTAAAAGCATCGGTAAGAGCGACAGCGCAAGGTATTCTTTCCTCCACACCTTCCCAAATGTGAAGTGGGAGAAGGGCGAGGTTAAGGCTGTAAGTTATGCCGCCGACGGCGTGACAGTAGAGTCTACTGCCTCTCATACCACCGCTGGAACTCCAGACCATCTGCGTCTTACGCTCATGCAGAACCCTGAAGGGGGCATGAAGGCTGACGGGGCCGACCTCGCACTGGTGCAGGTTGAGGTTGTGGACAAGGCCGGACAGCGTTGCCCTCTTGACAATCGCTTCATTCATTGGAGCCTCAACGGTGAGGGAGAATGGCGCGGAGGCATAGGCAAGAGTCCTGATGGCGACAACTATATTCTTTCTACTCTGCTGCCAGTAGAGGCTGGCGTGAGCCGTGTTCTGGTTCGTTCTACCACTAAACCAGGCAACATCTCGCTCACCGCTAAGGCTAACGGACTGCCTGACGCGGTGCTGACGTGGCAGTCAACGGAGGGCAATCAGCCTGAGCCTAAGTGCGTATTAACACGCGGTGAGACACCGTCTACACCGTCATATACCGACAAGAAGGTTACTGCAACAATAGTTTCTGCCACCGCTGGTGCCAATGGTGCGGACGTAAAAGCATCTTACGATGACAACGAATTGAGCGAATGGCGCAACGATGGCACACTCTCTACGGCATGGATAACCTACGAACTGGCGGAACCTACTGCCATTGACGAGATTAGCGTAAAACTTGCAGGCTGGCGTCAGCGTTCTTACCCTATCGAGGTGCTTGCTGATGACAAGGTGGTATGGAAGGGAAACACCGACAAATCACTTGGTTACGTTTCGCTGTTTATCGCTAACCCGGTAAAGGCAAAGCGTTACACCATTCGTCAGATTGGTTCTTCCAGCGACAAGGAAGCCTTTGGACAGGTGGTAGAACTGGCTGCTGGCAATGCCAACGAACAGTATAAACTCGGCAAGGGCAGTAAAGCCAAAGCAGAACTAAGAATTGTTGAGATTGACTTTCTATCTAAAAAGGTAAACAAGAAATAATACCTTTCATAAGAAAATATAGAAAAAGGACTTAGGATTAACAAGAATCCTAAGTCCTTTTTTGTTTTGTTTATATGTAATTTACATATAAGTAAATGTATATCGATGTTGTTATACAGTCTCTTTCGGGCATCTGCTTCCCCTGTTTTCGGTCACAATGTTCACGTTAACCCCCTTCGGTTCCCCCGTTACCAGGGGACAGAAAACCTCAAACAGGGAAACCATCTGCTCCAAAATAGCCTATATTAAATATTAAAATAATTTTGAACACTTACTTATGAATAAATTTTACGCTATTCCCATTTCTTTTGCTCTCTGCATGAGCAACTCCATAAGAGGCTCGCGATCGTTCTTAACCTTGTCGTCAAGAACTGCGTCCTTTAGGTATTGCTTCAACTCGCCCACCTCGCGTGATGGTTTGAGGTTGAAGATCTGCATTATCTCGTTACCGTCTATTACGGGTTGCAAGAGCCGTTTGAAGTCACGCTCCTTTAAGTCGTCAATCTTCTCTCGCACCAATTGGTAGTTATCAAGAAAGCGTTGTTTACGGTTTTCGTTCTTACTCGTTATGTCTGCCTCGCAAAGCGTCATGAGGTCGTCCAGGTCATCGCCCGCATCATTGACCATTCGGCGCACTGCACTGTCCGTTACCTCGTTGTCTGCTATTGCTATTGGACGCATGTGCATGTCAACAAGTTTCTGAACATACTTCATCTTTATGTCTAACGGCAACTTCAACCTGCGGAAAATACCAGGTACCATCTTTGCTCCGATGGTGTTATGAGCATGGAAGGTCCATCCCTGTAATGGATCCCAGCGCTTACTCTTAGGTTTGCCTATATCGTGTAGCAGTGCCGCCCAACGCAACCACAGGTTGCTACTGTGGCGTGCCACGTTGTCGAGCACCTCAAGAGTGTGGTAAAAGTTGTTCTTATGTGCTTTGCCATTGCGAGTTTCCACCATGTCCATGATGGATAGTTCAGGTAGGAAAATTTCGAGAAGACCAGCCCTTTGTAGGTCGACAAAGCCTCGTGACGGCGTCTTTGTCATAAGAATTTTGTTCAGTTCCTCGTTTATTCGTTCTGCGCTGATGATGTGTAGCCGTTGGGCGTTGCGCTCAAGAGCCTCGAATGTCTCGTCTTCTATTAAGAAATTGAGTCGTGTAGCGAACCGTATGCAGCGCAACATGCGCAGTGGATCATCGCTGAATGTGATGTCAGGGTCGAGAGGTGTGCGTATAATGCCGTCCCACAGGTCATCCAGACCGCCAAAAGGGTCTACTAATTCGCCAAACCTGTTCTTGTTTAAGCATATCGCCATGGCGTTGATAGTAAAGTCACGACGGTTTTGGTCGTCCTCTAATGTGCCGTTTTCAACGATCGGTTTGCGAGAGTCATGGCTGTAACTCTCTTTTCTTGCCCCAACGAATTCAACCTCTATAGCCCCTTTGTCAGGGTCGTTAGGGTTATATTTCACTCCAGGAGGATAGAATTTAACCTGCGCAGTACCAAAGTTTTTGAACACAGAAAGGTGTGCTCGCCTGCCAAGCATGCTTGCAAGGCGTTTTGCTACGGCTATGCCAGAGCCAACAACTACGCAGTCAATGTCGTCAGATGGGCGTTCGAGGAAGATGTCGCGAACGTATCCACCTACGACATAACACTCTAACTGCAACTCATCAGCAGCGGCAGAGATTTTGTGGAAGATGTCTTTATCGAGTATTTGTGCCAGTTCGGCATCAGTATATTCTTTCATTATTTCTTGTTTTCTTTCACTGTTTGCGGTCGATTAGTCTGTTCCTTCTTGTCGTGATGTGTGTTGTTTATGGTGTATTTCTCCGCGTCTTTTGCAGTGTTGCTATGCTTTTGTTCCTTTAATGGGGTGGTTTGTTTTATGTGCGAATCCTTATTGTCATTATGTGAAGGCTTACTTTCTTTAGTAGTGGCGTTGTTTTCTTTTTTAACAACTTTTCCATTATCTTTCGTAGTCGCCTTATGGTGTTCACGTTGCCATTCCATTCTTGAGTTATATTCATCGGCAGGAGACGGCAAATCTATGTCGAGTTCTGGGATACCACGTTCTTTGGGCTTGAATGGGATAGGTGCATTATCATATACAGACACCTCTACGAGTGCGATGCCAGCGGCAAGTATGCCGAGTCTTCTTGCCGCTTCGTATGACAAGTCGATAACCCTTCCGCGAGCGTGAGGTCCGCGGTCTATAACTTTTACGATCACTTCCTTCCCGTTAGCAGGGTTACGCACGGTGAGAAGCGTACCGAAAGGGTGTGTGCGATGCGCACAGACAAGGGAATCATTGTTAAGGCGTGTGCCACTACTGGTTCGTGAACCATTAGCACGACGTGAATAGTATGATGCTTTTCCTTTCTGTTGGCATAGTGACGGCAGCGTTATTGGGAGTAATAACGCTGTAATTAGAGCCACTCGCCCGATAAGAGGTGGGAGTCTTAACATAGGCTTATAGTGGAATTGTTATCGTTGCAAAGTTAATATATTTCTTGATAACAGACAACAAATAGCCCGACTTTTGCGGAAATACAATTAATTAAGGTACAAAAATTTGGCTAATATACGTTTTTTTGCTACCTTTGCAACCAATTACAGCAAGTAATTGTCGCGAGCATTGGTGCGGTTGTTATCGTAATTCTTTGCTTGAGACGTGACAAACGGAAACAAATTCGTAAATCAACTACAATGGCAGAAACAAAGAAAATCAAGACAGCGCTCGTCAGTGTCTTCCATAAGGATGGGCTGGACGAACTGCTTAAGAAGTTGGATGCAGAGGGAGTGAAGTTCCTTTCTACTGGTGGTACTCAGAAGTTTATAGAGTCTCTCGGCTTGGAATGCGAGGCTGTGGAGAACGTTACAACATATCCTTCAATATTAGGTGGTCGTGTAAAGACATTGCACCCAAAGATATTCGGTGGCATCTTGGGACGTCGCGAACTGCAAGGTGACCTTGATCAGATGGCGAAGTATGAGATTCCTGAGATAGACCTCGTAATAGTAGACCTCTATCCATTTGAAGATACAGTAGCAAGCGGTGCGAGCGAAGCAGATATTATCGAAAAGATAGATATCGGTGGAATATCACTCATACGTGCTGGAGCAAAGAACTTCAAGGATGTTGTCATTGTGCCTTCAAAGGCAGAGTACGGCATGCTGCTTGATATTCTTAACAAAAAGGGTGCTGAGACTGACATAGAGGAGCGCAGACAGTTTGCTACACGCGCTTTCGGAGTAAGTTCTCACTATGATACTGCCATTAACGCATGGTTTGAGAAAACCAATAAGTAATCACAATTAACGTCAGGATAGAGAAAACATGGGTTTCTTTTCTTTTGTACAGGAAATAGCAATAGACCTCGGAACTGCGAATACCATCATCATGTGTGATGATAAAATCGTTGTAGATGAGCCTTCTGTAGTCGCTATTGACCGTGACACCAACCAGATGATAGCCGTTGGTGACCGTGCGAAGAATATGTATGAGAAGACCAATGACCGCATAAAAACAGTGCGTCCATTGCGTGATGGCGTCATAGCAGACTTCTCTGCATGCGAGATGATGATGCGTGGTCTCATCAAGATGATACCGAAGAGACGTCATCTTTTTACACCTTCTCTCCGTATGGTTATCGGTGTTCCGTCAGGTTCAACAGAAGTAGAGTTGCGTGCGGTACGTGATTCTGCTGAGCATGCAAATGGACGCGATGTTTATTTGATATTCGAGCCAATGGCAGCAGCCGTAGGTATAGGTATAGATGTAGAGGCACCTGAGGGCAATATGATTGTAGATATTGGCGGAGGTTCAACGGAAATCGCTGTTATATCACTCGGTGGCATCGTTAGCAACCAGTCTTTGCGTGTGGCAGGTGATGAACTTACTGCTGACATTCAGGAGTATATGGCTCGTCAGCACAACGTGAAAGTTTCTGAACGCATGGCAGAGCGCATAAAGATAAACGTAGGTTCTGCTCTTACAGACTTGGGAGATCAGGCTCCAGAGGATTATATCGTACGTGGTCCTAACCGTATAACAGCGTTGCCAATGGAAGTTCCTGTATGTTATCAGGAAATAGCACACTGCATAGACAAAACAGTTGCAAAGGTAGAGAACGCAGTTCTTTCTGCACTTGAGCATACTCCACCAGAGTTGTATGCCGACATTGTGAAGAACGGCATATACCTTAGCGGTGGTGGTGCATTGCTCCGCGGTCTTGACAGACGTCTGCAGGCTAAGATAGGAATACCATTCCACATTGCGGAAGATCCGCTACGCAGCGTTGCAAAGGGTGCGGGTGTGGCACTGAAGAATATCGGACGGTTCTCGTTCCTTATGAGATAACAATAGGGAAACGACGAAATAGTAACAAGGAGACGCACCATTGCAGTGCGTCTTTTTTTGTAACCGTTCATAAGAAAATAGCGGACGGTTGCAGTGACATAACAAAGTAAATTTATAGAACCATCCTAAAAGAACTATTATGCATAACCTCTTAGACTTCATAAAGTCACACTATCACTGGTTTGTTTTCCTCATTCTAGAGGTAATCAGCATGGTATTGCTCGTTAGGAACAACAGTTACCAAGGTTCGGTGTGGGTGTCTACCGCCAACACCATGGCGGGGGTAGTGTATGACGGCGAAGCAAAAGTACAGTCGTTCTTCTCGCTAACGAAGATTAACGATCAGTTATCGCGTCGCAATCTTTATCTGGAACAGCAGGTAAGAAACCTGTCTGAGCAGTTAGAGCATAGCGGCGTGGACTCTGCCGCATTGGCTCCGTTGAAGAATCCAGTACCATATAAACTGATAAGCGCAAAGGTTGTAAGCAATAGTGTGAGCAAAAAAGATAACCTTATCACGATAGATAAAGGTGAAGCCGATGGTGTTCACAAGGACATGGGAGTGGTGTCAGGCTGTGGTGTGGTAGGTATTGTGTACCTTGCTGGTGAGCATTACTCCGTGGTGATACCAGTGTTGTCAAGTCAGTCAAGCATAAGTTGTAAGATAGAGCGTCGCGGTTACTTCGGTTATCTGTATTGGGATGGTGGCAAAAGCAACATGGCGTACGTTGATGACATACCAAGACACGCACGCTTCAAACTCTATGAGCGCGTAGTAACGTCTGGATATTCCTCAGTCTTCCCAGAAGGCGTAGCGGTAGGTAAGATAATTCATGTACTGAACTCATCAGACGGAGTTTCTTACAGGCTACAGGTACAGTTGTATACAGACTTCGCTAAGTTGCGTGATGTATATGTAGTGGATAACTCCATAATGCAAGAAAGACTCAATGTGCTACGTGCCGCGCAAGATTCGCTAACAAAGTACAAGAAGTAACATAAGCACAAACAACCATACGACGATATGCAATACATAATACTCATAATAGTCTTTGGACTGGCTCAGGCGTTATTCCTTGAACACATACATGTGTTTGGAGTGGCTACGCCCTTGCTTTACGTATATCTTCCGTTGCTCATACAGCGTGGTTATCCTCGTTGGGCGCAGTTATTGCTATGTTTCGCCATGGGGTTAGTGGCAGACATGTTCACTAACACGCCAGGTTTAGCATGTGCTTCCCTCACCCTCGTAGGCTTTTTGCAGCCATATCTGTTGGAACTTTATCTAAAGAAAGAGGACGACCCAGCGTTTCGCCCATCTATTGCTAACATGGGGTTTGGCACATTCCTGTCATATTCCTTCTTCTTAACGTTGATATACTGCATCACATTCTTCACTCTTGAGGTCTTCTCATTTGCAGATTGGCTTATGTGGTTAGGCAGTATAGTTGGTAGTCTGGTACTTACGTTGTTGTTAATAATTACAATCGACAGTCTGCGTAGGTAAAGACTTATTGTCATTTCCCTGTTTTTTCCCAGTTCAAAGCGTAAGTAGGCTTAGTGATTAAGAAAATAAAGAACTCCCCATAAGTAAATGTTATCAGAACTCTCAAATAGACGTTACGTCATCAGTGGCATTGCGATATTCATCGTTGTGGTGTATATCATAAGGCTGTTCATGCTGCAAATCATGAGCGATGACTACAGAAAGAGTGCCGACTCCAATGCTTTTCTGAAGAAAGTGGAGTATCCAGCGCGTGGAGTTATATACGATCGCAACCAGAAGTTGCTCGTATATAACCAGCCTTCGTATGACCTTATGGTGGTAATGAATGAGACAGAGGGAGGCCTTGACACACTAGAGATGTGTGAGGCACTCGGCATAACAAAGGAGTACTTTATAAAGCGAATGGCGGAGATAAAAGATCGTAATAAAAATCCAGGTTATTCCCGCTATACCCAGCAAGTCTTTATGACTCAATTAGACGAACTCGGTTCATCGGCTTTTCGTGAAAAACTCTTCCGTTTTCCAGGTTTCTACATACAGAAGCGAACCATTCGCCAGTACCAATACCCTTATGCAGCCCATGTCTTAGGCGATGTGGCCGAGGTATCACAAGGCGATATAGAAGACGATGATTACTACAGCCGTGGTGACTATATCGGAAAGTTAGGCGTAGAGCGATACTATGAGAAGCAATTGCGTGGTGTTAAGGGAATGCAGATATTGCTTCGTGATGCTCGTGGTCGTATAAAAGGTCGCTATCAAAATGGCAAACTGGACCAGAAACCAGTGGCGGGCAAGTCGCTCACACTGTCAATCGACATAGGTCTTCAGGCTCTGGGTGAGCGTTTGTTAGAGGGAAAGATAGGAAGTATCGTCGCTATAGAGCCGTCTACGGGTGAAGTGTTGTGCATGGTGTCATCACCTACATACGACCCTCGCATCATGACAGGACGCAGACGAGGCAAGAACCACTTGGCGCTGCAGCAAAATCCGTGGAAGCCATTGCTAAACAGAAGTATAATGGGACAGTATCCACCAGGCTCAACATTCAAGACCACGCAGGCGTTGACCTATCTTACAGAAGGAATTATCACCCCACATACAATGTTCCCCTGTAACCATGGCTTCTCTTACCGCGGACTCCACGTGGGATGTCACGGTCATGCATCACCGCTTGCACTCGTCGACGCCATCTCCACGTCATGTAACGGTTACTTCTGCTGGGGACTTTACTACATGATAGGCAACCGTTCTAAGTATGGAAAACCACGTATCGCAATGAACAAGTGGCGTGACTACATGGTCTCCATGGGCTTCGGTTACCGCCTTGGCATTGACTTGCCTGGCGAAAAGCGTGGCTTGATACCAAACGGAGATTACTATGACAATGCCTATAAAGGCTCATGGAATGGTCTTACCGTCATTTCCATCTCCATAGGACAGGGTGAGGTGAACCTTACACCGCTGCAGATAGCCAATCTTGGGGCTACGATAGCCAACAGAGGCTATTACATTACACCGCATGTAGTAAAGAAGGTAGAAGGAGAACCGCTTGATACTGCGTTCACGAACAAGCATTACACAATGGCGTCTCGTTCCGCTTACGACTGGGTTGTGGCAGGCATGCGCTCTTCCGTAATAAAAGGAACGTGTAAAGCCCTTAACCGTGCGGACTACCTTGTCTGTGGTAAGACGGGTACAGCGCAGAACCGTGGTCAGGATCACTCCGTGTTCATGGGATTCGCACCAATGGACAACCCGAAGATTGCTATTGCGGTATACGTAGAAAATGGTGGCTTCGGTGCCGAATACGGTGTTCCTATCGGTGGACTAATGATTGAGAAATACCTCACAGGCAAGCTATCGCCTAACTCTGAACGCCGTGCCGCTGACTTCCAGAAGCGTAGAATAGGCTATGGAGCACAGAATAGATAATGTGAGTTTTATAAATATTATCGCCCGACTTCTTTTGAGAAGCCAGGCGATATTTTTTTCTATCTATACATTCTCGTGTCTTCTACCATTTCACACATGACGAGTAATGGCGCAACACTACTTTTATAACCTTTACGCTTACACCCCCACTACTTCTTCACCGTATATATCTGGTATACATACTCTGTGAGCATATCAGGATTATAACTAAACGAATAAGTCTTCCCCCCAGTGCTCAGAAAGTAGACTTCGTCGGTAGGAATATTATTGTTCTCCCATGCTACATTTTAAAACATCTTGTATGGTA
This sequence comes from uncultured Prevotella sp., assembly GCA_934272845.1. Lineage (GTDB taxonomy): Bacteria > Bacteroidota > Bacteroidia > Bacteroidales > Bacteroidaceae > Prevotella. Next base: position 2,527 of record CAKQSF010000027.1, on the reverse strand, counting down.
CTGACGTTGGGGGTATCAGTGTTTTAAACACATCAACCATAGTTTCCTTTATGTCGTTCCGTTCACTAAGGTCTATCTGCCACGTCAGTAAAGGTGAGGCGTCCTCTAAAGGCACTCCTTCCTTTATTATCCTAAACGTTGGCGCGGAAGAAGTCTGAGTCCCGAATAGAAAATGGACATAGTCATACGCACGCCTTGGTATGCTCCAGATATGCAACTTACGTTCAATCCTTCAGAGAATGGCATTACCTTCTCAGGCACATTACTCTCTGAAGCGTCATCCCACCCTAAAGCCTACGGGGATGCCTAGTCTTTCCTGTGCCTGTTTATTTTCGTCAACATCTATCACCTCACAATATGCGGCACTAACCCACGCCATTTTAGAGTTAATTCAGGCGTTATGTTATGGTCTAATACAGTCTCCATAGTTGTATCTTATTTGGATATAAATTTACTTAAGTAAGTATTCAAAATTATTTATATATATCAGTAAGTGAACATTTTTATTTCTGAAATTATATTTAATACAGTCTCTTTGGCGCATCTGCTTCCTCTGTTTTCAGTCACAATGATTACATTGTTCCCTCAAACAGAGAAAACATCTGCATCCAAATAGCCTATATTAAATATAAAAATAATTTTGAACACTTACTTATTATTTTGATAAGAGCAAAACTTTTTCAAGATAACTAATAAAACTAAAGACAAAAAGTATTGTTTCTATTATTTTGCACCATCAGTAAGCAGAGGCGTATCAGTCTCGCCTTCTTGCAACGCTCGAATAAGTATTTTTTCGTCTTTTGTTAACTATATTTTTTACATGCTGTATGTTTTATGAAGGCAAGGACGGTATTCTTCGCCTGAGCAAGGCAGCGGCAGCGTATCACCCAGGGCAGGGTGTGTACCGTTCCTCATACAAGAATGCTCTCCGCATGACTGTGACGGAGAACAATATGGCGTACCGCTCCGCTGACTACGCCCAGTGGGAGGAAATGCCGTTTGTCATTGGTACGGAGATAGGTTTGTCGAATAACCACCCAATCGTTGACATCTGCGATGAACTCTCTGGTGTGTACCCAAAAGACTTTAAGTTTGTTGGTTGGCATCCATTCTGCCGTTGCTTCGCTACTCCTAAAATGGCAGACCGCAGCGAAGTGAACAAGTGGGCACGCATGACGGACGAGGAACGCAAAGGGTACAGGTTCAAAGGCACTGTGGAGGCATTGCCTAAGCAGTTTAACACATGGGTAGACAGAAACAAAGACCGCATAGCAAAAACAAAGACCCTGCCGTATTTTCTACAGGATAACAAGGATATTATTGAGCGTGCTGCAAAAATAGAGACACGCAGAACTCTTTATAACAAGTATAAAAATGATAACAATTACAAAGATGTTATATTTGATGAAGTTGGTGGTGGATTTATGGCAACTCACATTGAGCATAATATAGACAAAAATAAAGGTTGGTATGAGACAACTGTACAAAAAATTGGCTACAATGCAGGAAATGCTGTTGTATTAGAAAAAGAAGACCATACGGTACAGAATAAAAAAAATACAGAGGGGACATGGAATGGCTTGTTAATGGAAATTGCAGGAGCAGAAACTGGTACTGCAAATAATATACGAAATGCGCTAAAACATTGTGCTTCTAAGAAAGAAACAGAGGTCGCAATAGTTTTTATGCCCGATTATAATACTGTATACGATATTTTTGGTGGTATAGATAAATATGAAGGACTCAAAAAAAATGGAGGTAGTCAATGGAAGAAGTTTGCGCAAATTATATTCATGTCTAAAGATAAAATTATAAAAACATATCGGCAAGAATAACACTACTCTTGCCGATACCGAACAACAGACGGCACTCCCTAAATAGGTTTCCACTCTGTTGCACTGCAAAATTACGAATTTATTTTGAAATTGCAAAAAATATAAGCAAAAAAAATATAAGGAAAGCATGGCTATTATGGACGCACTGGCGTAGAGAACCATTTTGCTGACGTCAGCAAAATGGTTGCGCACTAATACTATTTATGAAGCGATATTTTGAGTGGTCAAAAATAGTCAAAAATAGACTTAATTATTATGGCAATTTTAGACCCCTTGTTTTATTTGGTTATTTTATAAAAATTTTTATTACGAGAGCACTAACACAGAAAACATTGCATAGCAGCATGAACACCACAAAACCGATACGTTGCCAGTCTACAGGATTGCTCAAAGATGGGTTTGATTGTAGATAATAATGACCGTATGCACTGATACCTGCAGACTCTACACGACCGCCTTCTACTTTGGCTATTCTTATTAACCGATGTGACGCAAGACCATATAAAGCACATTGGTAATAGTGTTCACCATACTTCTTACGGAAATAGTCTTCTTTGCCGTCTCTTAATGCAAGCAGCATATATTTCTCTCTCTTTGTTAACTTTATCCTTTCCATGGGTCACTAGTAAAACCCTGTGTTTGATTCTTTGATAGATAATGCTTGTTTCTCGAAAATTGCTAGTACTTTTGCA
>CAKQSF010000026.1 GCA_934272845.1 uncultured Prevotella sp. | reverse complement strand
GTTTTTATGTGTTTTTCTGTGGTTTTTGATTTGTAAGCGGTGGTTTTGGCTGGATAGAGGCGTTATAATGGGGCTTTTGGAGGATGGGAAGGACGACGGCGTGGAAACGTCGACGCACGGGGACGGGAGGGACATTTTTGGGGAAAGGAGGGGCGTGGAAATGATGCTGCATGGGGAGGAGTGAAAAGCGACGGCGTGGAAACGCCGACGCACAAGGACGGGAGGGTACATTTTGGGGGAAGGGGGCGGCGTGGAAACGATGCTGCAGAGGGAGGAGTGAAAAGCGACGGCGTAGAAACGCCGACGCACAAGGACGGGAGGGTACATTTTGGGGGAAGGGGGCGGTGTGGAAATGATGCTGCAGGGGGAGGAGAGAAAAGCGACGGCGTAGAAACGCCGACGCACAAGGACGGGAGGGAACGGAAAGCCGGCAGCGAGGGAAAGGGGCGGCGTAACTATTTTTTATTATAATTAAATTACAACCTTTTTAATTGGAGTGATGACTCACAATATTCTAACACTGCGGGACGATGCGTGATAAATATTACGGTACGAGATGATTTTGCAAGTAAATTACCAAGAAGTCGCTTCTCGGTATTTACATCAAGGGCACTTGTCGCCTCATCAAGTATCATTACTGGACTTCGACGTAGCAACGCCCTCGCAATACATATACGCTGAGCCTGTCCTTCGCTCATACCGCCACCTGATTCAGAAAAGGTAGTATCTAGACCATTAGGAAGATCTTTTACAAATCCAGCACAGGCACTTTCAAGGGCTGCATACATCTGAGCATCTGTAGCATTTTTGTCTCCTAACAACAAATTATCACGTATAGACCCACTAAGCATGGTATTTCCTTGTGGAACATAGACAAAATTACAGCGTGTGAGCGCTGATACCTCCACAGTTCTATCCTTATTATATATATATACATGTCCAGAACATGGTTTTACTAATGCTAAAAGCATACGCAGAAGTGTTGTTTTTCCTGCTCCTGTTTCTCCGAGTATTGCCGTACAGGTTCCTGGTTTGAAGTCGAAGTTTAAATTATTTATTACATTACGGTCTGGTTCGTCAGCATAAGCATAGGTAACATTTTCTAACCGTATTCCACACACGCCATCTAGTTGTTGTACCTCTCCTTGTTTTTCTAAAGGTACATCGTCAAAATACATAAGTCGTTCTGCTGCTGTCACCGCTTGTACTATCTGCGGAAGCAGTCTCGCAATATTGCGTGCGGGGTTCTGTATTCTGTTAACAAGTTGTAAGAATGCTGTCATTCCTCCATAGGTCAGTGTTCCAGCCGACAAGCGTAATGCACTCCATGCAAAGGCGACCAAATAACCAAGTGCGAAACCTACACTCACCGTAAGATTAGAGAAAACCGAAAATTTTGTCCGTCTTATTATCTTACGTCGCAATTCCTGCTGCTGCCCTTCTAGTTTTCCTACGACTGCATCCTCACTCTCCATTGCCTTTACGAGGACTCTATGCTGCACTGACTCTTGCAATGTGCTCTGCACAAGACTATCTGACTGTCTCACATCACGCGTAAGTTTACGCATCTTATTCATATAAAACTTACTCAGCAGCATAAATACTGGAGCCATAACCACTATCAGTATCGCCAAGGTATGGTCCATACAGAAGAGGTAACAGAATGCTCCTATGAACATAGCGACAACAGACACTGCATTAGGCAATGTCTCTGCTACGAAATCTACAACATTATTTACATCCTGTTCCAAACGGTTTAAGACGTCACCACTGTGCATTGCTGCACGCCCCCGCCACTCTGAATGAAGAATGCGTTTTAATAATCGTTGCTGCATACGGTTACGTGCCTTCACTCCAAGGATATTTCTCACCCACACTGCAGCCACGTCAAGAGCAAATCCTCCCAATACTAATGCCGCCATAACAATAACCGCTACGACCACATTGCCCTCCACATTATGCGAGGCGATATCTACCGCACGCTGCACAGCCCAAACTGACGCAAGACTGAAGACTACGCCCAACAGGCCTATGGCTGTATTGAGAATCGCCTGCAAGCGATTATCGCTCGATGATTGCCACAGCCACCGAACTATTGTCAGCACCCCTCTTCCGTTTTTAGAAAAGAGCGACGACTTAAAATTCATTATGTCGTTTTCTTGTTTAGGCGTATTCATAATAAAGGGTGGTTCTATAAATTGCCACCGCTATGTAAAACTTAACTATTGTAAAGACATTTTGTCATCTTTCAGGTTCTTTTCGGCTAAAAGTGTAAGTGCGCTCAGTCGAGTAGTGCGCTACACTTCTTCACTTACTTACACTTTGCCATCGACAATAGCCTCAAAATATAACAAAGGTAATTTATAGAACTACCCTTAAAGATAATTATCTCTGGTCCAGACCCCACATCATTTTTTCTCTCAACGTAGAGAAATACTTTCTCTCTGACACTCTTACTATCTTCGCTACGTAAGGTGCCTTCTTAATGTTCAGCACCGTTCCGTCATGCAGGCTAACGCTTCTTCCGTCAATTGCTACAAGAAAATTATGGCTTCTACTCTCCACCTTCATCGTTATCACGCAGTCATCATTAATTACGATAGGTCGCACCGTCAGACTGTGAGGGGCCACAGCCGTTAGACACAGCGTTCCTGTGCCAGGAGCAATGATAGGTCCACCATTTGAAAGGTTATAGGCTGTAGAGCCTGTAGGTGTTGTTACGATCACGCCGTCAGCCTGATATGTCATCAAATATTCGCCATTTACGCTCGTCCTAATAGATATCATCGAGGCATTATCTCTCTTCAGCAGGGCTATATCGTTCAGCGCATATGGCGTTCCTGTTATCTCGTCCCCCTCCTGTGTCTCTACTTTTATCACGGAGTGTTCATAAACCTGGTATTTCCCTTCCATCACAGCCCCGAAGGCACTCTCTATCTCCGATGGGTTTACGTCTGCTAAAAAACCTAACCTACCGATATTAACACCTATGATAGGTATTTTCTTCTCCCCTACCCTTGCCGCTGTCTTGAGTAAAGTACCGTCGCCGCCCATTGACACAGCAAAGTCTGCCTCGAAGTCACTTTCCTCGAATACTCTCGTTACATTAAGATCGAGATGTTGCCCCTCAACAAGAAACTGCCAGAAAGGTTTATCTATAAGAATCTCCGCTCCTCTCTGTCGCAGGAAAGCAATAATTTTACACACCGCCTGTGATTTCTTAGCCTGATACTGATTACCAAAGAATGCGAAGCGCAATATCTCTTTTTTCATGTGTTTTTAACGTTTTATGTACTGGGATAATTTGCCTGTCAGCAAATAACTTATAGTTTTTATCATGCAAATTTACTTTTTTTTCGTCAAATAGGCAAACAAAAGTTTAAGATTTTAAGTCCTCACATTAAAAACATTCAAACCTCTCCATCAAACTGCTAAAACATCTACTCCTTAACAGCCAATATAAAATATTAAAATAATTTAGAACACTTACTCACCTTAAAAATTTGATATTTGACAAATGTTTTGTACTTTTGCAATGCGGAAACGCACCTAATATAATTATAGTAACTAATAAAAGACATATTGATTATGGCAAAAGTATATGAATTCATAGCCAATGGCTCTGAGGAAATTGAGGCTCTCACCGTTATTGATGTATTGCGTCGCGGAGGCGTTGACGCTAAGACTGTCAGCATTACGGGCAACGAATACGTAGAGTGCTCTCACGGAGTGACGATAAAGTGCGACACTACAATAGAGGCTGTTGACCTAAGCGATGCTGACTTTCTGTTGCTCCCTGGCGGCCTTCCTGGCGCGACAAACCTGTTAGAGCACGAGGGCGTAAGAGAGGCTATCATGCGTCAGGCTACTGATGGCAAGAAGGTTGGCGCAATATGTGCCGCTCCTATGGTGCTCGGTGACCTCGGCCTGCTGCGCGGCAAGAAGGCTACGTGTTATCCTGGCTTTGAGAAATACATGGACGGTGCAGAGTACACCGCTGACATCTTCACCGTTGACGGCAACATCATTACTGGCTGCGGTCCTGCCGCTACACTGCCTTACTCTTTCGCTATCCTTGAGATGCTGACCGACCACGACACGGCTGAGGGACTGAAGGAGGGCATGATGTTCAACAAACTGATGAATAAGTAATCTCCTAAAGATATGGATTACGTCATTATTGTAGCGGGCGGCAAGGGGCTGCGCATGGGGGGCGACATCCCTAAACAGTTTCTTCCCGTTGGCGGCAAGCCCGTACTGATGCGCACCCTTGAGCGCTTTCGTGAGTACTCCCCTACCCTCAGTATTATTCTTGTTTTGCCAAAGGCGCAGCAAGACTATTGGAAGGAGTTATGCAGGGAATACTCTTTCACCGTTGAGCACACCATTGCCAACGGTGGCGAGACGCGCTTCCACTCTGTACAGAATGGTCTAGCGATGATACCTGACAGCGAACAGGGAGTCGTTGGCGTGCACGACGGTGTTCGTCCATTCGTGAGTACCGAGGTGATACAGCGCTGTTACGACACGGCACGCACCGCTAAGGCTGTTATTCCCGTTACGCCTGTGGTTGAGACACTGCGCTACGTAGGGGGTAAAGGCGCTGACCGCAACGTGTTGCGCAGCGACTACCGACTGGTGCAGACTCCGCAGACGTTCGACATTCAGTTGCTAAAGGAGGCTAACCGACAGGAATACAGCGAGGCTTTCACTGACGATGCATCAGTTGTTGAAGGCATCGGAGCAACGGTAACGATGGTGGACGGCAACCGAGAAAACATCAAGATAACAACTCCCTTCGACCTTAAAATAGCAGAGGTGTTGGTAGGCTGAAAAGATTGTCAAAAACATTCAAAAAGTAATTAGGCCCTAATTACATTGTAATCAGGCCCAAATTACAATGTAATCACTATCTAATTACAATGTAATCAGGTAGTGATTACTGAGCGATATATTTTATACCACAAAACTGACTTTTATCACCTTCATGGCAGACATACTTGAGCAAGACATAAAATACGTTACTGGCGTTGGACCTCAGAGGCAGCAGATACTCACTAAGGAGTTGGGTATCAGCAGCGTGGGCGACCTACTGGAGTACTTCCCCTACAAGTATGTTGACCGCAGCAAGGTGTACCGCATCAATGAACTGACAGCGGACATGCCTTTCGTGCAAATGAAGGGACGCATACTGTCATACGAAATCTTCGACATGGGCATAAAGAAGAAACGCCTCGTGGGGCATTTCTCTGACGGCACTGGGGTGATAGACCTCGTATGGTTCAGTAGTGTGCAATACATGATAAAGAATCATCCCGTAGGTAAGGAGTATATAGTCTTCGGCAAACCGACTATCTTCAACCACCGCATTCAGATTACTCACCCCGACATGGACGATGTTGAGTCGCTGAACCTTAACGAGATGGGCATGCAACCGTACTACGTCACCACGGAGCGCATGAAGAAAGCGGGCATCACTTCGCGAACGATGGAACGCATAACGAAGGGACTTGTCAGCAAACTGCCACCGTTGCGCGAGACGCTTCCCGACTTCATCACGAAGCCGTTGCACCTCGTAAGTCGTGACGAGGCTATACGCATGGTGCACTATCCGCATAGCCAGTACGAGATGCAGCACGCAAGGGAGAGGCTAAAGTTTGAGGAACTCTTCTACGTGCAACTTAACATTCTTCGATATACCGCCAACAACCGTCGAAAATACCGTGGATATTATCTGCCAAAGGTGGGCAAGGCATTCATGGACTTCTATAACAACAACCTGAAGTTTGAACTCACTGGGGCGCAGAAACGCGTGATGCACGAGATTAAACGTGACATGAACACTGGTCGACAGATGAACCGTCTGGTGCAAGGCGATGTAGGTTCAGGCAAGACCCTCGTTGCACTCATGGCGATGCTCATTGCCGTGGACAATGGCTTTCAGGCTGTAATGATGGCTCCTACGGAAATTCTTGCCGAGCAACATCTTGCCACCATCAAGGAGTTCTTGGAGGGATTAGACGTACGCGTGGAACTGCTCACGGGTATAGTGAAAGGCAAACGTCGCAAGGAAGTACTGGCAGGACTGCTGTCTGGCGACGTAAAGATACTGGTGGGCACACATGCCGTAATAGAGGAGACGGTGCAGTTCGCCAATCTCGGACTGGCTGTCGTTGACGAGCAGCACCGCTTTGGCGTGGCGCAGAGAGCAAAACTGTGGGCGAAGAATGACAATCCTCCACACATTCTCGTCATGACCGCCACACCGATACCGCGAACTCTCGCCATGACAATATACGGTGACCTCGACGTTAGCGTTATCGACGAACTGCCCCCTGGCCGAAAACCTATTCAGACCATTCATCGTTACGACACACAGAAGACATCACTCTACAACGGCATACGCCGAGAGGTGGCAAAAGGACGACAGGTTTACATTGTATACCCTCTAATCTCTGAGAGCGAGAAGATGGATTTACAAAACCTGGAGGATGGTTTCCAACAGATGCAGGAGGCGTTTCCCGACTTTAAACTAAGTAAGGTACACGGCAAAATGAAACCTGCAGAGAAGGAGGCAGAGATGCAACGTTTCGCAAAGGGAGAGACGCAGATGCTGGTTGCCACAACAGTGATAGAGGTAGGGGTAAATGTTCCTAACGCCAGCGTAATGGTAATAATGGAGGCGCAACGCTTTGGGCTGTCACAGTTACACCAGTTACGCGGCCGCGTGGGTAGAGGTGCCGACCAGTCTTACTGCATATTGGTGAGCGGCTACGAACTGAGCGCAGAGACAAGGAAGAGACTCGACATAATGTGTGAGACGAACGATGGCTTCCGTATAGCCGAGGCTGACCTGAAACTGCGAGGACCTGGCGACCTGGAAGGAACGCAACAGAGCGGCATTGCCTTCGACCTTAAGATAGCAGATATAGCGCGCGACGGACAATTGGTGCAACTGGCACGCGACGAAGCGCAGAAGATAATTGACGCAGACCCTACATGTGACGCACCCCAAAACGCCATGCTATGGAACAGACTGCGCGAACTACGCAAAGGAAACGTGGACTGGGCAGCAATTAGTTAATTCATAATTCATAATGCATAATGCATAATCAGGCTACGCCATATACGACTTTTCATTAATGCATAATTCATAATGCATAACTCATAATCGGGCTTTGCCTTATACGAGTTTTCATTTATTAATTATGCATTATGAATTTTGAATTATGAATTATGAATTTAATTTTGCCCATTTCAGATTTTCTTTGTAACTTAGCACCATAATATACACGAACAAAACAGAATGAAGGAATTTGTAATATCAGAAGCAAAAATAGAAACAGCGGTACTCGTTGGCCTCATTACACCACAACAGAGCGAGGCTAAAACTAACGAATACCTCGACGAACTGGAGTTTCTTGCAGACACAGCAGGGGCTGTTACCGTTAAGAGATTTACTCAAAAGGTTAATGGTCCAAGCAGCGTAACATACGTTGGTAAAGGTAAGTTGGAGGAAATTGCCGCTTACATCAAGGACTGTGAGGAGAGGGCAGACAATGAGGAGATTCATCCCGATGGCACTCCATGGCAACCTATCGGCATGGTAATCTTCGATGACGAACTGTCTGCTAAACAAATACGTAACATTGAGGCTGAACTGAAGGTGAAAATTCTTGACCGCACCAGCCTTATACTTGATATATTCGCCATGCGTGCGCAGACTGCTAACGCCAAGACGCAGGTGGAACTGGCACAATATCGCTATATGCTTCCACGCCTGCAACGCTTGTGGACTCACCTTGAACGTCAGGGTGGTGGCTCTGGTAGTGGCGGTGGCAAAGGCTCAGTGGGTCTTCGTGGTCCTGGTGAGACACAGTTGGAAATGGACCGCCGTATAATCCTCGGCAGAATGTCACTACTCAAGGAGCGACTTGCTGAGATTGACAAACAGAAAACAACGCAAAGAAAGAACCGCGGCAGACTGATTCGTGTGGCTCTCGTAGGCTATACCAACGTTGGCAAGTCTACCATCATGAACCTTCTTGCAAAGAGCGAGGTGTTCGCTGAGAACAAACTCTTCGCTACTCTCGACACTACCGTACGTAAGGTGGTGATTGAAAACCTGCCTTTCCTGCTTGCTGACACCGTAGGATTTATACGTAAACTGCCTACTGACCTTGTTGATTCGTTTAAATCTACACTCGACGAAACGCGAGAGGCAGACCTATTGCTACACGTTGTCGACATCTCACACCCTGATTTTGAGGAACAAATCAACGTGGTTCAGAAGACTCTTGCCGACCTTGGCTGCGCAGACAAACCATCATTGATTGTCTTTAACAAAATCGATGCATACCGTTGGGACGAGAAAGAGGAGGATGACCTAACACCAGTAAAGAAAAACGAAGTGTCACTGGAGAATCTTAAACGCACCTGGATGGCAAAGTTACAGGGCGATTGCCTCTTTATCTCCGCACGAGAGAAACTTAACCTCGACGAATTTCGCGATACTATATATAAGAAAGTACGCGAGTTACACGTGCAGAAATATCCTTACAACGACTTCCTGTGGACAATGCCAGAGGAGGAATAAGTTAATTCATAATTCATTATTCACAATTCATACACCACCATGGCATATAGAAACCTTACCATTAACGAGATTACCGAACTCAGAGATAGCGGTTGCCGATGCGCTGACTGGCAGCAAGTGTTGGTAGACGAAGAGTTCGTTACTGATAATATATACAACGTTCGCTTTGACGGAGAGATACGCATAGGAAAGAATGTGCGCATGGAGAACGTGGGAACTATACGTACTACCGATGGAGCAACATACGGGGAGAACAACCTTATCAGCGTAAAAAACGAGGCAGGTGATGGCAACGTGGTATTGTTCAGTCGCCTTACATCACAGTTGGCGGCTCTTATGATGCTGGCACAGGACGATGAACCGCTCTTCAAAGCCATCAGAAAGATGGTTACAGACTATACGGAAGCCAACAAACCACAGTGTACCACCATCGGCAATAACGTGACAATAACAGACTGTCGCGAACTGACAAATGTCATGATAGGTGATGAATGTGAACTGTGCGGTGCCTCACGCCTTATTGATTGCACCCTAACACCAACACCTGAGGCTTCTATATACATCGGTGACGACGTGATAATGGAGAACGTTGTGGCTCAAGCAGGGGCTACTATCATTGATGGCGCACGCATTTACGATACTTTCGTGGGAGAAGCATGTCACATCGGACGTGGCTTTACGGCAGAGAACTCATTATTTTTCGCCAACTCACACATGGACAACGGTGAGAGTTGTGCCGCTTTCTGTGGACCATTCAGCGTTAGTCACCACAAAGCATCACTACTAATAGGCGGTGAATACTCGTTTTACAATGCCGGTTCGGCTACGAACTTCTCTAACCATGCCTACAAAATGGGACCTATTCACTACGGAACAATGGAGCGTGGAGCAAAGACTGCAAGCGGAGCACACATACTTTGGCCAGCAACAATAGGCGCATTCTCTATGGCCATGGGCAAAATACAATCGCACCCTGATACCAGTATGTTACCGTTCTCATACGTAATAGCAGATGGTAGAGATACGTATGTGGTCCCCGGACGCAACCTTTGCACAGTAGGCACATACCGCGACGTTATGAAATGGCCTAAGAGAGACAAACGACCCGTGAACGGAAGACTATCACTGATAACCTTCGACTGGCTTTCTCCTTACGTTATAGAGCGCGTAAAGAATGGTATAAAGTATCTGGAGAAACTGGAAGAAGAACAAGGATATGACGCTGAAGAGTACGAGGGAGATGGTTTCCACATAAAGGCATCTGCCTTACAGCACGGTCTTGAGTACTACGACTTGGCTCTTCGAATGTACGGAAACGCCAATAGCACGAGCAATTGGATTGACCTTCTTGGACTATTGAGCCCTACTGACGCTCTGGAACAGTTAAAAGAGGACATCACTAACGGTGACATCTGTAACATAAAGACACTGGAAGAACGCTTCAACGATATTCACGAGAGTTACGAACAATGGAAAGGCTTCTCGGAAAACGAAGCAGAAAGCACTGTAGCACATGAGGAATGGCTCAACGCTATACGCAAGGATGCAGAGCGAGAGTATGACATGGGCGATGTGAGCGACGAGCAAATAACGGAGTTTATCGAAGGGTTACACTAAGAATCGCAATAAGTTGCACGAATGATTACAGCGAGTTGCACGAACGATTACAATGAAAAAACTACACCTTATTATATATATAGCATGTCTGTCCTGCCTCTGCTTTACGGTGAAGGCTAAGACTTACAGTTACGAAAGCGTGAAGAACGACCCCATGCAAACGCGTATCTACACCCTTAACAATGGGCTAAAGGTGTATATATCGGTCAACAAACAGCAGCCAAGGGTTACGGCTCATATCGCTGTTAACACTGGTTCAAAGAACGATCCTGCTGAGACCACGGGACTGGCGCACTACTTGGAGCACCTTATGTTTAAGGGTTCACAACGCTTTGGCACTACAGATTATGCAAAAGAAAAGCCATATCTCGACAAAATAAGCAACCTATACGAAGAGTATCGCAAACTGACTGACCCACAGGAGCGTAAGGCTAAGTACCACGAAATAGACTCTGTATCGCAGATTGCAGCACAGTTTAACATACCGAATGAATATGACAAGATGATGTCTATCATCGGTAGCGAGGGTACTAACGCCTATACGTCTTACGATGTCACTTGTTACGTAGAAGACTTGCCTGCTAACGAGATTGAGAGATGGTGCATGGTGCAGAGCGACAGGTTCCAGAACATGGTGATGAGAGGCTTTCATACCGAACTAGAAGCGGTGTATGAGGAGAAGAATATCTCGCTGACTAAGGACGGAAGAAAGTCTACGGAGGCACTGCTAAAGTGTCTTTTCCCTACTCATTCTTACGGAACGCAGACCACATTAGGCACTCAGGAGCACCTGAAGAACCCATCACAGGTGAACATTCGCAACTACTTTAAGAAGTATTATGTGCCTAATAACGTGGCTATCTGTATGGCTGGCGACATCAATCCCGATGAAACAATAGCCCTGATAGACCGCTATTTCGGCTCTTGGAAGCCTGGAACGAACGCCAAACCACGTACCTTTGAACCACAAAGAGTACTGACTGAGCCAAAGGACACTACCGTTCTCGGCAATGAGACGGAACACTTGCTGCTGGGATGGCGACTTAATGGTGCGGCATCATTACAGAATGATACCATAACCATGGTCGACTTGCTGCTCTCTAACAGCGAAGTAGGCATGATAGACCTTGATTTAAACCTTAAAATGAAGGTTCTTGGCGCAACGTCTGGCATCTGGGACTTGAAGGATTACAGCATCTTCATGCTGGAAGGTACGCCTAACGAGGGACAGACATTGGAGGAAGTACGCGCTCTTCTGCTTGCGGAAGTGGACAAGATAAAGCGTGGTGACTGGGACGAGAAACTCATTCACAGCATCGTTCTCAACGAGAAATTAGCAGAACTGAATAGTCTTGACAACAACCGTTCACGTGTTTCGACCATGGTTGACGCCTACATCTTGGGCAGACCGTGGCAACAACAGGTAGAGAAATTGGACAGATTAGACCGTCTTACGAAGGCAGACATAGTGAAATGGGCTAACGAACACCTCACAAACGGATACGTCTGCGCCTACAAACGCAAAGGAGAAGATACTACAATAGTGAAGATTGACAAACCTGCCATTACCGCTATTCCAAGCAATCGTGACCTGAAGAGCCAGTATCTTGCCGACTATGAGAAGATGGAAGTGGAGCCTATACAGCCCGAGTTCGTTGACTTTAACAAGGAATTGACGTTCGATAAGACAAAGAACGGACTGGATATAGTCTATAAAAAGAACGAAACGGATGAGCGTTTCAAACTCGAATACCGCTTCAACTTTGGCTATGAGGCAGACAACAACTACGACATTGCGTCTGACTTAACCGACCTTTTCGGCACGAAGACTAAAACTCCAGAGCAGATTATGCGCGAGTTCTACGACATAGCATGCTCTTATAACATCACCGTAAACGACAAAAATCTCTCGGTTTCAGTCAGCGGACTGCAAGAAAACATGGAGAAAGCCGTCAAACTACTTGACGATTTCATGCATAACATACAGCCCGACACTGCCGTTTACAGCAAATACATAGGGCAAGTGCAAAAGAGTCGCATGGAGATTCGTACCAACCAAAGTCAGTGTTACGGCAATCTCGTAACCTACGGACTGTATGGTGCCAAGAATATGAAGACCAATCAGCCTACACCAGCAATGCTTCGCGACACCAATCCTGCCGTGTACACGCAACTGTTGAATGGTCTTTTCAACATGAAGCACGACATTCTGTACTGGGGACCTGCCGACATGAAGCAGTTGAAGGGCATCATTAGCAAGTGTCACCACACGTCAAAGCACCCTGCTGACGTACCTGTGAACAAGCCATACGAAACACTTCGCACCGACAGCACTGAGATATTCATCGCTCCTTACAGCGCGAAGAACATCTATATGCGCATGATTCACAACGCCAAGACGCCTGTAAGCATAGAGCAAAAGCCTGTAATAAAACTGTTCAACGAATACTTTGGCGGCTCAATGAACGCCATAGTCTTCCAGGAACTGCGTGAGGCAAGAGGGTTAGCGTACAACGCTTCCGCCGCATACGTATCACCAATGAGGAAGAATGAGAGTGAGTATTACCTGCAACACATCATATCTCAGAACGACAAGATGATGGACTGCATCAATACTTTCAAAGAGATTACCGACACATTGCCACAGTCTCAGACTCTCTTCAACACCGCAAAGAACAGCATTATGAAGAGTATTGCGGCACAAAGGACCAAGAACGCTGCAGTGTTCTACGCATATTACACCGCAAAAGATGCAGGTATCGACTACGACATCAACCGCCTTTACTTCGAGAAGATACCGACATTGACGCTGAAAGACCTTGCGAACTTTGAGCAAAAGTACATCAAAGGCAAGCCGATGAAGTACCTTATCCTTGGCGATGAGAAAGAACTAGATATGCAATCACTACGTAAACTCGGCACCATTCACCGTCTTACGTTAGATGATATCTTCCCAGCCTACAAATAAAAGTAGAGCAAAACCATCACGAAAACAAAGACAATAAAACACAATAGACAAAAAACAAAACTATTAACAATGGCAAATCCAGAATTCAAGTACGCGCCAATGTTCCAACTTGGCGAAGACAAGACAGAGTACCGCCTTATCTCTAAGGACGGCATCTCAGTGAGTGAGTTTGAAGGAACACCAATACTTAAGGTGTCAAAAGAGGCTCTTGAGTTGCTTACCACACAGGCTTTCCACGACGTTAACTTCATGTTGCGTCGCGAACACAACGAGAAGGTAGCGGCAATACTAAAGGATCCACAGGCATCTGATAACGACAAGTACGTAGCCCTTACCATGTTGCGCAACGCAGAGGTAGCCTGCAAGGGACAGTTGCCTTTCTGTCAGGACACAGGTACTGCCATAGTACACGCTGAAAAGGGTCAACAAGTGTGGACAGGCTTTGAAGATGAAGAGCCACTGGCAAAGGGTGTGTACAACACTTACACCAACGACAACCTGCGTTACTCACAGAACGCACCACTGAATATGTACGATGAGGTCAACACTCGATGCAACCTCCCAGCCCAGATAGACATAGAGGCAACCCAAGGCATGGAATATCGCTTCCTATGCGTAGTAAAAGGCGGTGGTTCTGCTAACAAGACATACCTCTATCAGGAGACCAAAGCCCGCATACAGAACCCTGGTACTCTCGTTCCTTTCCTCGTAGAGAAGATGAAGAGCCTTGGTACAGCAGCATGTCCTCCATACCATATCGCTATCGTTGTGGGCGGAACGTCAGCCGAAAAGAACCTGTTGACCGTAAAACTCGCCTCAACGAAGTACTACGACAGCCTTCCAACCACTGGTGATGAGACAGGACGCGCCTTCCGTGACATAGAACTAGAGAAAGAACTCCTTGAAGAAGCCAAGAAGATTGGCTACGGAGCACAGTTCGGTGGCACCGCTTTCGCTCACGATGTACGTGTAGTTCGTCTGCCACGTCATGGCGCAAGTTGTCCTATCGGTCTCGGTGTAAGTTGCTCTGCCGACCGTAACATCAAGGCAAAGATTAACAAGGACGGTATCTGGATAGAGAAGATGGACGACAAACCATACGAGTTGATACCAGAAGAACTGCGCCAGGCAGGTGAGGGTGACGCTATATCTATCAACCTTGACCAGCCAATCAGCGAGGTATGTAAGGAACTTAGCAAGTATCCTGTATCTACCCGTGTATCTCTTAACGGCACAATCATCGTTGCACGTGACATCGCTCACGCCAAGATTAAGGCTCGTCTCGACGCTGGCGAGGGCATGCCACAGTACTTTAAGGACCATCCTGTACTCTATGCAGGACCTGCTAAGACTCCAGCCGGGATGCCATGTGGCTCAATGGGCCCAACAACAGCCAACCGTATGGACCCATACACAGACGAGTTCCAAGACAATGGTGGTTCACTCATCATGATAGCCAAGGGTAACCGCACCCAGGTTGTTACCGATGCATGTAAGAAGCACGGTGGTTTCTACCTCGGTTCTATCGGTGGACCTGCAGCCTTCCTGTCTTCAAGCAATATCAAGTCCATCGAGTGTGTGGAGTATCCAGAACTCGGTATGGAGGCGATATGGAAGATACGTGTAGAGAATTTCCCTGCATTCATCCTCGTTGACGACAAGGGTAACGACTTCTTTAAGCAGTTCTAACACTCATATCATACAGCCTCTCATCTATTATTATGATGGGAGGCTTTTATTTTCCTATAAGAATAATCTATGGATATAATCATAAATATAGCATATTTCATCGGTGGACTGATAGCAATCGTTAAAGGAGCAGACTGGCTTACCGACGGTGCGGCAGCCATAGCGCAGAAGTTTGGCATCCCCACCCTTGTAGTAGGTCTTACCATTGTCGCCATGGGCAGTTCCGCTCCAGAACTTGTTGTGAGCGTGGTGTCCGCCATACATGGCAACTCCGACATCGCCCTTGGCAACATTGTAGGCAGTAATATCTTCAACATCCTCGGCATAATGGGCATCACCGCCATGGTAACGCCTATCAAAGTAGAGCGAGGTAACATCCGTTACGACGTACCCTTCGCCGTGCTTGCCGCCGTAGCAGTTATCATTACCGTACTCGACAGCGTCTTCAACGGCAGCGACTACACTAACAGCATCAGCCGAACAGACGGACTTCTGCTACTCTGTATATTCATTATATTCATGGTTTACACCCTCTCCATAGCGCAAAAAAGCAACAGTAACAGCAATAATGCCACTGAAGAGCAGGACATCCCCACCCTACCCACATGGCGAAGCGTGCTATACATCGTAATAGGTTTAGCGTTATTAGTGGCAGGTGGCAACTTCCTTGTAGAGGGAGCATCGGGCATTGCCATCTCGATGGGTATCAGTCAGGCCGTCGTTGCCTTGACAATAGTGAGCGCAGGAACATCCGCTCCCGAACTGGCAGCATCCATTATGGCAGCACGTAAGGGTGATACCGCCATGGCGTTAGGCAATGTTGTGGGCAGCAACGTGTTCAACGTATTCTTCGTTCTCGGTACGGCTGCCACCATACAGCCCATCGGTGCTGGCGGCATCACTCTCTTCGACCTTTCGGCTCTGCTTGTCTCAGCCCTGCTACTATGGATATTCTGTAAATTCGGAAAGACATATTACACACTAACACGCACCGAAGGAGCAGTGCTCACAGTACTCGCCATAACATACTACGCAGTACTTGTCATCAACTCCTGAGCCTGCATCTTTTAGCAAACAGTATATACTCTCGCCCCATTTCCATACAATCAACACTGGAAATGGGGCGTTTTCCGTATTGTTATGGTACTATTAATAAAGTTTTTGACATAAAAGAGAAAATCTATCATAGCATTTTTATGTACCTTTGCAATCAACTTAATACTTCAAAAATACTGATAAACTGATAAGAAACGATACGATACAAATATCTTAACCATAACATGAAAAGAACTATTATTTCTCTCCTGCTCGGTGTTTGTACCCTTTGCGTCAGCGCACAGACATCGCGTGACCTCGGCAACGGCACCTTTCACAACCCTGTTATTTGGGCAGATGTGCCCGACGTATGTGTTATTCGTGTTGACGACACCTTCTACATGGTCAGCACCACCATGCACATGTCACCAGGATGCACCATCATGAAGTCAAAAGACCTCGTCAACTGGTCCATCGCTGGCTATGCTCACGACCAGTTAGAGGAGATAGACGCCTTTGCGCTGAAGAACGGGAAGAACGACTATGCCAAGGGGTCATGGGCGGCAAACCTACGTTATGACAAATATGAGAAGCAGTTTTACCTCATCGTAACATGTAACACCACGCAGAAATCATACATCTTTACCACCAAAGACATTGAGCACGGACCATGGCATCGCAACGAGGTAAGCATGTGTTACGACCCTGGTTTTCTCTTTGAAGACACGGGTACGGAGTGTAAGAAGTATGTTGTTCACCCCAATGCGAGCCTTCAGGAGCACCAAGCATACATCTGTGAGATTATATCTGACGGCAAAGGCGGTGTAAAACTCGGTGAGCGCAAGACACTACTTGACTACACTCAGGCTGACAACCCTTGCCAAGGACTGCGTGCTGAGGGCTATCATGGCTACAAAATTGGCGACTACTACTATATCTTCATGATAGAAGGTGGTCACGGCAACGCCTGGAGACAGCAAATTTGCTGGCGCAGCAAGAAACTCTTTGGCGATAAATGGGAGGTCAGGAAAGTCTTTGTCGGTCATATGCAGAACGCTGACGGCACCACGTTCCAGCGCAGCAGCGGTGTAGCGCAGGGCAACATTGTCGACACACCTGACGGTAAATGGTACGCTATGATGTTCCAAGACCAAGGGGCATTGGGCAGAATGCCTGTGCTTGTCGACATGAAGTGGGACAAAGACGGTTGGCCTGTGATGGGACACGACGGCAAAACCGTTGACGCTGTGATGGAGATGCCAGTAAAGAACGCTATTAATGGCGCGAAGCCCTCTATCGTTGTGAGCGATGAATTCAACAACGGCAGGGAGCAAGACCGTTACCTTATCTCTGACACTTACGCCAACTCTCTTGGCAAAGGTGGCGAATATGACCTCACTTCCTCTATCCTCAAGAAGGAATGGCAATGGAATCATAATCCCGACAACCGCTACTGGTCACTGACCGACCGCAAAGGATGGCTGCGACTGAA
The DNA here is from genome assembly GCA_934272845.1 of uncultured Prevotella sp. Lineage (GTDB taxonomy): Bacteria > Bacteroidota > Bacteroidia > Bacteroidales > Bacteroidaceae > Prevotella. The sequence continues at coordinate 3,786 of CAKQSF010000026.1, read as the reverse complement.
GGGGGGCATCATGGCACACAACATTCGTGACGCTCGTAACACTCTGACCCAGCGTACCTTCGGACCTGAATGTACTGCGGAGACGGTACTCGACACTCGTGGCATGAAGGACGGTGACTGCGCAGGCCTGACACTGTTTCAGAACCAATACGGCTACGTTGGCGTGGAGATGACTGGCGGAAAGAAGTTTATCGTGATGCGTCGCGCTACGAAAGCGGGCGACTCCAACGGAGAGGTTATAGAGAAATTGCCACTGAAGGGCAACAAGGTTTACCTGCGTGCGCATGGCGACTTCACTGACAGGAAGGACAAGGGCGACTTCGCTTACAGTCTCAACGGCAAGAAATGGCAGAAGATTGGCGACCTGCTGTCTATGAAATTCGACTGGCCAGACTTCTGCGGACAACGCTTCGGACTGTTCTATTTCCCTACGAAACAGACTGGCGGATACGTCGACTTTGATTTCTTCCACGTAAAATAAAATATATTTAAGTTTGTAAGTAAGTGTTCAAAATTATTTTTATATTTAATATAGGCTATTTGGATGCAGATGTTTTCTCTGTTTAAAGGAACAATGTAATCATTGTGACTGAAAACAGAGGAAGCAGATGCGCCAAAGAGACTGTATTAAATATAATTTCAGAAATAAAAATGTTCACTTACTGATATATATAAATAATTTTGAATACTTACTTAATGAGAAAGTTTTTATTATCATGCCTCGTACTGCTTGCTGGTAAAACATTTGGCGCAGAGCAGTTCATAACATTCAACCGAGGCGACGACACAGCCCTATGTCTCACGCAAAATAATGACACCATAGCCTATTCACAAGATGAATGGGAAGGCGTAAAGATTGCTGTGCGCAACCTGCGAAACGACCTTCGCTCCGTGACGGGTAGCGACAGAGCGCCTATCACGGTGGCTACCGTGGGCAAGAGCGCACTTGCCAAAGCCTACAGCAAACAGGCTAAGGCACTGAAAGGCAAGTGGGAGCAGTACCTTCTGTTTACAGACAAGGGGAAAGTCGTCATACTTGGCTCCGACAAGCGAGGCACTATCTACGGCATCTACGAACTGAGCCGACAGATAGGTGTATCGCCATGGTACTGGATGGCAGACGCTCCTGTGCAGAAACACGCTGAACTCTTCGTCAATAAGGGTACCTTCACCGATGGCGAACCTAAGGTGAAGTACCGCGGAATATTCATTAACGATGAGTGGCCATCGTTCGGTACATGGTGCAGTAAGCAGTTTGGTGGCATCAACTCCAAGGCTTACAGCAAGATATTCGAACTGCTACTGCGCCTAAAGGCTAACTACTTCTGGCCTGCCATGTGGGGAAGCCGATTCAATGAAGACGACCCCATGTCGCCAAAGGTGGCTGACGAGATGGGCATAGTGATGGGAACATCGCACCACGAGCCTATGATGCGCGCACACAAGGAGTACACCACACGCCGTGACGAGGTGGGACCGTGGGATTACTCAAAGAATCCTGAACGACTGGACAAGTTTTTTGCCGAGGGAATAGAGAATGCCAAGAACTACGAGAACATCATAACCATAGGTATGCGTGGTGATGGCGACGTGGCAATGGGCAACGGCAACGATGCCGACAACATTAAAACTCTCGGAAAGGTTGTTGACAGTCAGCGAAGAATAATAAGTAATGTGCTGCACAAGAAGGCAAGTGACGTGCCTCAACTATGGGCGATCTTCACCGAGGTGCAGCGTTACTACGACGCTGGGTTTACTGTTCCCGATGACGTTACACTACTCTTCTGCGACAACAACTGGGGGTACATACGCCGCATGGGAGGCGAGAAGGAGCGTAAACGCAAAGGTGGACTGGGTATGTATTACCACATCGACATGAACGGCGGACCGTGGAACGACCGCTGGGTGAACACCACTACCGTTCCAAAACTGCGCGAACAACTTAACCTGGCCTACAAGTCGGGCATAGACAGGATATGGATTATCAACGTAGGTGACCTAAAGCCGAAGGAGGTGCCTATCGACTTCATCATGAACTATGCCTGGAACCCCGAGAAGATACTGCCTGGCGACGAGAGCAAATATCTCAAAGGATTTGCAGAAAGCATTTTCGGCAAAGAACATTCTGACGAGATTGCCGACATAATAGGCAAATACAGCAAGTTTAACCTGTGGCGAAAGCCTGAGGTGCAATATCCTGGTATCTTCAACAACGAGGAGATGTTGCGCATCAATGCCCTATGGCAGTCACTCGTGACACGATGCGAGAACCTCAAGGCTACTCTACCTAAGGAGATGCAGGACGCCTTCTATCAACTGGTTTACTATCCCGTTGTTGCCAGTGCTGGCGTGGCACAGATATACAACTATGCCACTATGGGGGACTCTCTCGCCATAGAAGCACTGATGAAGAAGGACCAGCGACTGACAGATTACTACAACAACACGCTGGCAGGTGGTAAATGGAACGGCATGATGCTCGACAACCACATTGGCTACACACATTGGGCTATACCCGATAAGAACCGCAACCCTATGACGCTCGGCTTCAAGATTGAGAACAATCTCTCTGCTGCACCAACATCAGAATACTCTATTCCTGCCTATAAATATATAAAAAAGGTGGATGGAAAGGACGCACAATGGATATTTCTTCCTGACCTTGGACGAGGTAAAGGTTGCATGGGCAGCGATAACGTGACGGCAACGAGCCACGCTGACGGTAGCGGTGCAGCACTGGAATATGATGTTGAGATGACGAGGAAGGACATAGCCATAGGCATCTTGCCTACTCAAGACGTCTACCCTGCTCGTGGTCTTCGCATAGGTGTGCAGATAGACGACCAGCCTCTACAGATTATTGATGCACGACAGGGCTTGCATGATGAATTTCAAGAATACACTAAGCAGAACCTCGCAGCATCAAAGGTTTTGAAACCACTGCCCGATTACAAGAAACTTCTGTTGAGTGGTTGGCAGAACGGGAGACGCCTTATGAGGCGAGATGAGGTATTCGACAACCTGCGATGGCTCTCTACTACCTTTGATGTGAAGCCAGGCAAACACACCTTGCGCCTCATCATGATAGACCCAGAGATTGTTGTGGAGCAGATTGTGGTCAACCCCGACAACAATCGCTATAGTTATTTCGGGAACGGAAATTGGGAATAAGCCATAGACTCTGTCTATACACATAAAAGTTACAATCTGTAAGGAAAACAATGCGTTTTCCTTACAGATTTAAGAAGCATTTGTTCATAACGCAATTAGGGCCTGATTACAGTGTAATCAAGCCCTAATTACGTTGTAAAAGCGCCCTGATTACAGGGTAATTGGGGCGCTTTCAGATTGTAAGTAGCATCAAAAAAATATTTCCAATGACTTTTATTTATTTTTGTAACTATTCTGCGATAGTCACGTTAACCAAAGCCTTCATTTACGTGCGCGCTTTCTCACTATGTCACAGTTAAACTTTCTTTGGCTGAACTCGGCTTTGCCGCTTGCCTTAGCAAGAAGCCTATATTTTGAAGCAACGTTAGCAATTCTTTGGCTGAACTCGGCTTTGCCGCTTGCCTTGGCTGGAAGCCAATACTATGAGTAACCGTGGGCACCGCCCACGGATTTTAGATACTCTCCCTATTCTCAGCCTGGAAGGCTGTACATTATTGGTAGTGTACAGCCTTCCAGGCTGATATTTTCATACCTATGCCAAATCCGTAGGCTTCGCCCACGGTTACTCATAGTATAGCCTTCCAGGCTAATTTTATCCATTGCACATAGTTACCA
>CAKQSF010000025.1 GCA_934272845.1 uncultured Prevotella sp. | reverse complement strand
TATAACTTTGACATGGCAATATAACAAAAAGATGTTTTATGACTTTGACATGGCAATATAACAAAAAGGCATGACGCCTACGCGTCATGCCTTTTATATTTGTATCAATAGAATTTTTACTTACGAACAGATATCGTTCCACCATTTCCGTTCTCGTCTCTTACCTTGAGGATATACACTCCCTTAGGTAATGGCTTTCCTGCGAACATTGCCCTTGCAGTAGATACTGTAGCGACATATTCCATAACCTTTACACCTGAAGCATTAATAACGTCAACAACGACTGGAGCCGTCTCGCTAACACCATATATGCCTGTCTGTGAAGTGTATCGGATGTAGAGATAGCCTTCAGAGAAATGTGTTGTATCCCAATAATAGTGTTCTGGGAGTGCTGGTAAATCGAAATTCACCTTGCCTACTTTCACATTAGCGAAATCATAGAACAAGCGGAAGTAATCAGAGTTGTCCGCTGTCACCGTAGCAGATGGATCATACGAACTGCTCAAGAACGCCTTCACTGTAGCACCATCCTCGAACGTGATAGAAGAATTATCTCCCGTACCGAAGATTGTCGTACAGCCTGGGTTGCTACTTGTTGCGCATTTGTTAAGTCCTGCTACATAAGTAGACGTAGACTTGAATGTGAGTGGTTTCTCCCCAAAGCACCAGTATCCGAAGAGACTCGTAGCGGCAGCACCACACTGCAATGTACCACTGACGGTAACCGACTTGTTCGTCACAGGATATTTCTTCGCAGATGATGATGTAGTGGCACTGAGACCTGTCAATGACGCTCCCTCAGCAACTGTCAATGCACCTGTACCAAGAGTCTTCATTGAGTTAAGATGCAACTCACCTTCGCTAACCTTCACTGTACCAGAGTTCTCCCATGTATTAGATACTGTCATCTTACATGTACCTATCTTCTCGAAGTTCGCCTTATTGTTACCGTTTGCGTCATACAGTTTACCTGCGAACGTAAAGTCTCCCAATTCATCAGAACTGTTACCAAACTTCCATGTATTGCTTCCGCTTACGGCAGCAGAACTACTGAAGTCTGCTACAGGATGCTCAAAGATACCGTTAGTAACCTTACCTATTGCATAACTCTTTGCAACATTACTTACATAGCAATCTGCTGCAACGTCAAGCGTTCCGTTAGGTATTCCGTATGAATTGCAGAGTGGTAAGACAATCTTTGTATTGGTATACTTCACCGTACCAGTAAAGGCAGACCAGTTACCAGCAATCTTCACGCGCTGCACAGTATTTGTTGGCACGATTGTTATGTTGCCGCTACCCGTCAGTTTACCTGAATAAGACTTGTAGTATGTATCAGTAAGTGTCCATGTAGCATTTGCACCTGACTCTACATTTACTGACGCTCCTACAAATCCATTACCAGAAATTGAACTTGTTCCCTGCAAGGTTACGTTCTTAGTATAAGAATAGTCCTTATCAAACTTAAATGTTCCTGCAGCCACAGTAAGCGGAGTAGCCAGAGTGCTCTGCAAGACGAACGTACCGTTACCATTCTTTGTCAGCATTTGTCCTCCGTTAGAAGAGATATAAGCCACCTGTGTCATGGTTACATTATCAGGCACTGTCACAACGCCATTACCTTCTCCTATGAAAATCTTCTGAGCAGAAGTACCAGTATTAGACAATGCTATCGCACCTTCATTAGTGAGATAGATAGAGTTATTTATAGTACCGAGCGAACCGCAGTCCGTGCCTATAGAGTTTGCCAATGATGAAGCGTAGAGTGTACCACCGCTAACGGTTGTCTTGCCTATATTATTGGCACTCTTCAAGTAAACCTCACCATTACCCTTCTTTATCAACTCTGCATCGCCAATGATACTACCGCCATTGAGCGTATAGGTCTTGGTATTATTGAAGGTAACAGACTCTGGAGAAACGTTACCTTTAATGGTAACATTATATGACGTAGCATTGTCATTAAATGTTACTGGCGAACCTGTGAAGAACTTTGAGCCCTCGCCTGTGTCGGCGTGTTTAAAGTTCTCCGTATCATCAAGATCCCATACAGTGTTCTTGTCGCCTACCCACTCTACTGGTGCAGACTCATAGTTCTTAACATCAAGATAGAGTTTGCCGTCTTCGTAAGACAGTGTTGTCTTCTGGTTAGGCATTCCTTCGATGACAATATTGTTAAGGTCACCATCGATACTACCTATTGTGCCGAGACAGTACTTGCCGTCGGCTATTGCTGCATCGGCTGATGCGGCATGTGTAGTGATGCGGAATACTGGTGTGTTGTATGCTGGACCGCCACCGTTTGGCCATACCTTCTTCTCTATCTTCAGCACATTGGCGTTCATCTGGTCGGCAGCGAGTCCCTCGCTGAAGATGTCGAGTTCGCAAATGGCACCAAAGTTAAGGATAAGTGAGTCTGCCTCTATAGTGCTTGCCTTTTCTGATGCGCCGCCTACACGGATTGTCGCACCATAGTCTGCCTGTATGCCTTTAAGGAACTTACCACCATCTGAGTTGAGTGTGGTATGGCGGTTGAGCCACAGACGTGAGTTCTGCAATGTACCGTCAAATGTGAGTGTGCCACCCCAGACGTCGGTATTACCGCTGTGTTTCTCTACCACATTAGGCAAGACGAGCACGCCATCACCCTGCTTTACGAGACGCATGTCGCCACCGAAGGCTCCGCCCTTCAGGGTATGTGTGTATGTAGCGGTAGTGATAGGATATGAAGCGGCTGTTGCCTCTGACGGTGCAGAGCCTTGTACCCATGTTGGAGCGTTGTCCATATATACATAAGGTGATGCTCCCTCGGCAACGTTCACTGTCATGTCGTTTGTCTCACATGTTGTTACGATGCCTTCCTTTGCAGAGATGGTGCTACCGTTAGCCACCTCCGTGCGTCCTGTCATGCCGAATGACGGTGGTGCCTGAGTGATGCCTTCCAGTTCGCCGAGGAAGTATGATACGTGAGGTGGCTGGTTATAGCCGCATGGCTCCCACACCATACCGTTGCGGTACTGATGGTCATACCAAAGAGAGTAGTTGCGCCACTTGGTCTCTATCGTTGTAGTGTAGATGCGCAGGTTGTTGTCTTCTGTTCTTAGTATGAACTCCTCACGCCAGTCTCCGAAGATATCTCCCATGAAGCATGGCGTTGCCTTAGTGCTGTTGTTAGTGAGGGTGCCTGTAAACTCTTTTACATGATCCCAACTACCATACTTTGTTATGCTACCCATGGTGTTGTCACCGCCATTGAATGATTCTTCGCAGAGGTCACCATCCCAGTAGGTACGGAAGTTCATGCCTACACCATCCTTTGTAAGGTTGCCCACCTTCTCTCCTGTTACGAGGCTTATAGCGTCGTCGTGAGCAGAGAAGCCCATGGCACCAGGATAGATATTATTGAAATTACCTGCTATGGCACGACCGTCATCATTGCTACCTGTTACACGGTGGTAAATCTTTGACGTGGTGAGGTCGCGATAGTTATTTGCAGGGCGGTCTTCGTTACAGAAGAAGCCTTCCTGCCCGTGTGTGTAAGGATCGAAGTCACCGTGGTGCTGAGAGTCACCGTGTCCGAGACCTGTTGTAGAGAGTCCCTTACCGTTATCGTCGATAACCATTGAGCCCCATACTATCTCGTCACGACCGTCCCAGTCTACGTCTACGACAGCGTAGTTATGATATCCCTGTCCGTACCATGGTGAACCTGCCTGGTTGTTAGTCCACTTCCAACGGGTAGTCAGTTCATGAGTCTTCGGGTCTACGTCGAGCGCAATGAACTTATGGCGTGTATAGATACCACGTCCGAGGAAGATGCTTGGCTTACGACCGTCAAAGTATGGCGCACCAAAGAAGAATTTGTTTGAGCGGTGACCATAACCATCGCCCCATGCCTTAGTAAGGTCTGTCTCGCCTGCCTCTAGTCTCTTCAGTGGGAAGTCGATGCACTGGTATGGCACACCTGTCTGACCGTTACAGTAGAGCAGGAACTCATTGCCATAGTGCGTGAACCATTCTACGCTGCCCTCGCTCTTTGGCACACGATAGTTGGTCCAGTTGGTGCCGTTCTTGCCGTCTGCGCCTATGGTGTAGGTATCACCGTTAGCATAGTGTATGGTGGCACCCTCACAGAGGCGCATTACTACCTCTGCCTTTCCGTCGAGATCCCAGTCGTAGCCCACGATGTTCTGCTCGTTGTTCTGGAAGTCGCCCATGTTAGGACCGCAGTTAACCCACCACAGCACGGTACCATCGAGTTTTAGAACTTCAAAGATAGTATACTCTCCATTGTTGCCTTCTCTTGGGAAAAGGTTTTCAGCCTCTTCCTTGTTGGTGTATTTCAGGAGTATCTCTACAACGCCATCACCGTCTACGTCAGCGCAGCAAGCATCGTTAGGAATCAATGTTGAAGTGATAGACTTGTCGTGCTTAGGCTTAATGTCAAGATAGTCATTAGCCCAAACCTTTACGGCGTCACACTTTTTCTGTTCCGTGCCACGTACCACCGCTGCCACTTGATAAGTGCTTGAGGTGTTGCCACCGGCATCGGTGTAGTTAGAAGTTGTCAGGTTTTCGGCAATCTTCGTACCATTGCGGTAGAGATTGTACTTCACATCATAGTACTCCTCACTCTGTATGCGCCAACTAACGAACACGCCTTTCGTTGTGTTCACAGCCACCACGCCACGGTCAAGTTTATCTACCGAGCGTTGTGCCGAGCCTGTCAGCGTGAAGAGCATCATAGCGGAAACTAATAGAAATTTCTTCTTCATGCGTTTATTTTTTGTTATTCGGTTTATTTATTACGTTTAATGTCAATGTATTTAAGAATAAGTCTCTTGTGCTTTGCACAGTTTTTTAACGTTAATCTCCATTAATCTAACATTAATCTCTCATTAATACTTTTTTAAAACTTATCTTTTAGTTGACTATCTCACAAGAGATAGATTAATGGTGGATTAAAACATTTCTTATACTTTTTGTACAGATACCTACAGGAAATTCAACTTGCATCAACTTACAATCTGAAAGCATCCCAATTACTTTGTAATCAGATAGTGTTTACTGTGTAATTTGGGCTTAATTACACGGTAATCAGGCCCTAATTACGCTACAGACAAGCGTATCTAAAAATTATAAGCAGAACACATAGTTTTACTTACAGATTGTAACTTTTTCCTTGTTTGCCGCACTTTTAATTGCCGTCAGGTTTCGTACCATCATGCAGTGGTGACTGTGGCCAGTAGAACGTCTGCCAGTCGTCTGGCTGAGCAGGATTAAAGTCCGTCCAGTCGGCACTGAGCCAACCGTCGGCGAGGAGACCGTTCTGCCTCATGCCCATAACTACGAGTTTCGCTACTTCGTATGCTCCGAATGGGTTGAAGTGTGTATTGTCAGCGAAAACTCTTTCCTGCCATGAGAATGTTCCGAGTGGATAATGAACCAAGAGATGCTTTGAACCTTCGTTGCCCATGGTTTCAAAGAGAATCTTCGTCTCTTTGTTAAGGTCTATCAGGGGCACATTCTCTCGCTGAGCAACGGCACGCATAGCCTCAGGGAAATCACCGTGGGTATTGCGCAAGGTGCCGTTTTTCTCAAAGAAACGACGCTGTGTAGGGGTACAGAATATTATCTTGCCCTGTTTCTCACGCACACGATCAACAAATTTCTTCAGTGCCACGGTGTAATGATACCACGCTCCCATGCCAGGACCTTTCTCTTTCTCGTCGTTATGACCGAACTCACAGAACACATAGTCGCCAGGCTTTATCACAGAGAGTATCTTGTCAAGGCGACCTTGCGCCATGAATGACGACGCCGTGAGTCCGCTCTCACCGTAGTTAGCGACGCATACCTTATCTGTTAACCAGCGCGGAACCATCTGCCCCCATGATGCCCATGGCTCACGACCTTGGTCTACCACTGTGGAGTTGCCACAGAGGAAGAAGGTTACGGCGGTGGTATCTTTTTCTATCTCCACTGAACGCACAGCAGGGGCGGCACCGTTGAACTCCAAGGTGAGTTTATCGTCCCACGTCATGCTACCCACTTCGCTTTTCTTTATGCGCACCTTACCGCCTCCGTTGATTTCGGGTGTGCGCTTATTAACATTGAAAATGAGCGTTTGAAATTGTCCTTTTCGTGTCACACACTTACCTGTCATCATACGGCGTGACTCTGCACGCACCACAGTTTCTGCCGCACGATTTTTGCTTCCGAGTTCTACTGTGACGCGATAGTTACCATCGGGCACTTTTACTGAGAAATAGAATGGTTTCGCAACGCCTTTCTTGGCGGAAAGGTTTGGGGCTTCAACAATATCGAAGCCATATCCCTTAGCATCGTCATAGACTAGCATTGACTTAGTAAGGTCATACTTTACTGCCCCTACCCTACCTACGATAAGGAGCAATACAAGCAGCATTACGTTCTTTAATTTCATAATATTGTATAGTTAGTTATAAAGTTTGATGTCAGTTAGCACGATAACCACTTGAGATTTTCTTTGTGTTTGCGATGCAAATTTACTAAAATTATTTTATAGATGTATAGATATTAGGCACATATTTGAATAAAAAACGAAAAAAAATGTAAGAAAAGTACAGAATTGAGATTATTTTTATTATTTTTGCAACAAGTTTCATCATCACTAATATGCGACAATTCTTTAAATTCACTTTAGCGACCTTCACGGGGTGCGCAATATTTTTCATTGGCTTAACATTGCTGGCTACTGTTGTTATCACTGCCATCATGGTTTCTGGCTCTACCGACACACTGGAAGTTAAGGACAACAGCGTGCTTGTAGTCAACCTTTCTGGCGACATAGTCGAACATAAAACAGAGAATGCTTTTAAGTCTTTGATGGACGACAGTGGCATGCAACAGGGACTTGACGACATCGTCGGAGCCATCGACAAGGCGGCAGCGTCAAAGGAAATAAGAGCAATATACATTGAAGCGGGCATCGTAAACACTGACTATGCATCTCTACAGGAGATAAGACAGGCACTGGAACGTGCTAAGGCGAAGAAGAAAATTATCGTCAGTTATGCCAAAGAATATACGCAAGGGGCATACTACGTTTGCTCTGTTGCCGATAAAGTATGGATTAACCCGTCTGGAATGCTAGACATTCACGGTCTGGCAGCGCAGCCAATGTACCTAAAGGATTTGCTCGCCAAGTTTGGAGTAAAGATGACTGTGGTAAAGGTGGGCAAGTTCAAAAGTGCTACGGAGGAGTACACGGAGGAGAAAATGAGTGACGCCAACCGCGAACAGGTAACGCGATACATCAGTGGTATATGGGACGAAGTGACTGAAGCGATAAGCAAGGGACGCGGCATTAGTAAGGCGGAGGTTAACAGTTGCGCTGACGACATGTCTGTTATACAGAACACCGCTTACCTACTGAAACACAAACTGATAGACAAAACGTTGTATGCCGAGAATGTTAAGACAGAGATGAAGAAACTGCTCGGCATTGACAGCAACAAGGAGATAGACCAAATAACTTGCAGCACACTGAACAACAGTACTTACGGCAGTAAGGACGACAACCGAAAGATTGCTATTTACTACTGTGAAGGCTCCATAGTAAGGGCACCAGAGGCTGGTATCCTGAACGGGGGCGAGAGCGGAATAGTAAGTCCTACTGTGGTGAAAGACCTTGAGACTCTGGCTAAGGACGATGATATTAAGGCGGTGGTACTGCGCGTTAACTCTGGTGGTGGCGACGCTTTCGCTTCTGAAGAGATTTGGCACGCCATAAAGACGCTGAAGGAAAAGAAACCTGTTGTGGTATCAATGAGCGGCGCAGCAGCGTCTGGAGCATACTATATGTCGTGTGTTTCGTCTTACATCATGGCGCAACCTACCACGCTGACGGGGTCTATCGGCATCTTCGGAGTATTCCCTGACGCCAGTAACCTTATGACACAGAAACTTGGCATAAAGTTTGATAATGTTAAGACGAATAAACATTCTGACTTCAATTTTGCACAGACAGCACGTCCGTTCAATGCTGAGGAGGTGGCTTTGTTGCAACAATACATAAACAACGGCTATGAACTGTTCTGCAAACGTGTGGCAGACGGTAGGCGTTTACCTATCAGTAAGGTAAAGGAAATAGCGGAAGGACGTGTATGGTTGGGCACGGATGCTGTGAAGATTGGTCTGGTTGACGGCATCGGCGGCATCAACGATGCCATAGCGAAGGCTGCACAACTGGCGAAGATAAAGAGTTATGAAACGATTGCATACCCTGAGCCAAGCGACTGGCTGACGCAACTGACAGAGACTGTCAGTGGTAATGGCAATAACCTCGACGAGCAGTTGCACACTACTCTCGGTGCCTACTACGAGCCATTCGTCATGGTACGCAACATACAACAACAGAGTCCGATACAGGCACGTTGCCCTATTGTATTGACAGTAAAATAGAAAAGACATGGAAGGCGACTTCATCAAGATAAACAAATGGTTACTGCCGCTGTCGTGGCTTTATGGCTTTGGTGTGTTCGTGCGCAACCTTCTCTTCGATGCTAACATCCTGAAGAGCAGGAGTTTTGATGTGCCTGTTATCGCCGTGGGAAATATTACCGTAGGCGGTTCGGGCAAAACACCACACGTAGAGTATATCGTCAGACTGCTTCACAACCGCATCAAGGTGGCTGTGCTGAGTCGCGGATACAAGAGAAAGAGCCACGGCTACCGACTGGCAAAGCCGGACACCACAATGCCTGAGATTGGTGACGAACCGTACCAGATGCACCGCAAGTTTAAGAATGTATATGTGGCTGTGGAGGCAAATAGATGTAAGGGCATCAAGAAACTGATTACATCGCCAGAAACGAAGGATACGCAATTGGTAGTGCTGGACGATGCATACCAACATAGGTACGTAAAACCTGGGCTGAACATTCTGCTCGTGGACTACCATCGACTCATTATCTACGACAAACTGTTGCCTGCGGGACGACTGCGCGAACCGAAAGAGGGTAAAAACCGTGCCGACATCGTGATAATAACAAAATGCCCAAAGGACCTCAAGCCTATGAGTTTCCGCGTATTACGGCGTGCCATGGAACTGTTTCCATACCAAGAACTGTACTTTACAACAATAGAAAACAGTCCACTGGAACCCCTCTACCCCGAAGGGAAACCGATTAAGCAACAGAAAGAAGGCGAGGAGGAAAAGGCAATATTGCCAAACGTGCTTTTACTTACAGGCATAGCGTCTCCACAACAAATGGTGAAGGACCTGAAAGACAAGTGTAAAAGCATCACACCAATGTTCTTCGGAGACCATCATCAGTTTACGGCATCCGACGTAGAGGCTATCAACATGTCATTCAAAATGATAAAGAAACCTGCCATTATCATAACGACAGAGAAAGACGCCACACGACTCGAGAACATCAAGGGACTCTCTGACGAGGTTAGACAAAACATATATGTACAACCAATACACGTCAGTTTCATGCTTGGCGAGGAGGAAAAGTTCAACAATAAAATTATTGAGTATGTACGAACACATCAAAGAAACGGCAGCATGGCTGCAGGCGCGGATGACTACTGCGCCCCAAATAGCGATAGTACTGGGGACAGGCCTCGGACAATTGGCTTCTGAGATTACTGACACATACGAGTTTCCGTATAAGGATATACCACACTTCCCCGTTTCAACCGTGGAGGGACATGACGGAAAACTTATATTCGGAAAACTTGGCGGACGCGACATACTCGCCATGAAAGGGCGTTTCCACTACTACGAGGGATACTCTATGAAAGAGGTAACGTTCCCAATTCGCGTCATGAAAGAACTGGGAATAGAGACGGTCTTTGTTAGTAATGCCGCTGGAGGAGCAAACAAAGACTTCCGTATCGGGGACCTTATGGTTATTAAGGACCACATAAACTTCTTCCCCGAGCACCCACTACGAGGCAAAAATATACCACAGGGACCACGCTTCCCTGACATGCACGAGGCTTATGACAAACAACTCATTGCTCTCGCTGACTCTATTGCCGAAGAGAAAGGCATACGATTGGTTCACGGTACGTACTTCGGAGTACAAGGACCGAGTTATGAGACACCAGCAGAATACCGTGCCTACCACCTGCTTGGCGGTGACGCGGTGGGCATGAGCACCGTACCGGAAGTAATAGTAGCACGACACTGTGGCATGAAGGTGTTCGGAGTAAGCGTCATTACCAACATGGGAATATCAGACACTCCTGTAGAAGCAACCCACGAAGAGGTGCAAGAAGCGGCAAATAACGCTGAACCGCTGATGACCGAGATAATGAGAGAGATGGTAAAAAGATTATAAAAACGTTATAAACAAAAAACAACGACGAAACCATAAAAATGGAAATAGCGAAACTTGGAGAGTTTGGTCTTATAGAAAGACTTACAAAGGATATTAAGATAAACAACACATCAACAGTGAAAGGTGTAGGAGACGATTGCGCAGTGCTGCACTATCCTGACACTGAAACACTCGTAACGACAGACATGTTGATGGAAGGTGTTCACTTTGACCTTACATACGTTGACATGAAACACCTCGGATACAAGTCGGCTATGGTCAATATCAGCGACGTTTTCGCCATGGGAGGAACGCCAAGGCAACTTATCGTGTCTATAGCATTATCGAAAAGGTTTGTCGCTGAGGATATGGAGGCTTTCTATGAGGGACTGCATCTTGCCTGCGACAAATGGGGAATTGACATCGTAGGAGGCGACACCACATCGTCACTTACAGGACTTGCTATCAGCATTACATGTATTGGCGAGGCAAAAAAAGAAGATATTATATACCGCAACGGTGCGAAAGATACTGACCTTATATGCGTTTCAGGCGACCTCGGGGCTGCTTATATGGGATTACAACTGCTGGAACGGGAGAAAATGGTGTACTACAGCCAGGTTAAGGACATTCAGAAAAAACTGAAAGAGACCAAGGACACTAAGCGAATAGAGGCACTGCAACGCGAACTGGACGAGGCTTGGCAGCCTGATTTTGCCGGTAAGGAATACCTCATTCAGCGTCAACTGCAGCCAGAAGCACGCGGAGACATCTTAATAAAACTACGTGAAGCCGGTATACACCCAACGGCAATGATGGACATTTCTGATGGTCTATCGTCTGAGTTGCACCACATCTGCAAACAATCGGGCGTGGGCTGTAGAGTGTTCGAAAAGTTCTTGCCTATTGATTATCAAACAGCCGTCATGGCAGAAGAACTAAACATGAACGTCACTACATGCGCACTGAACGGGGGCGAGGACTATGAACTACTCTTTACATGCCCTATCGGTGACAACGAGACGTTGCAAAACATGGAAGGTATTAAGGTTATCGGACACATAACAAAGCCAGAACTGGGCATGCAACTCGTGGCCCGCGACGGCAATGAGTTCGAACTACTCTCACAAGGATGGAACCCGCTGAAGTAAATTCATACTGATTAATTCATAATGCTTAATACATAATGCACAATTCATAATGCATAAATTCATAATGCATAATGCTTAATTCATAATTATACGTGCAGATAAAAGTAAATTGCAACAATTTTACTGCCCAATAATTTCGACAATGCGTTAACCACACATAGTTGCAGCAATACAATTACAACGTAACAACGAAAGCCCAAACACACAAAATAATTACGAATTATGCATTATGATTTATGAATTTATGCATTATAATTTAAGAATTTATGCATTATGATTTATGAATTTATGCATTATGATTTATGAATTTATACGTTATGATTTATGAATTAAACAATATGAATTATGAATTATTCCCAAAAGTGTGTGGGTACACATCACACAAAAAGCACAGAAATTACCTTTTTGCCATGTTAATTTTATTAAAAATTACGATTGTTTCAAAAGAAAAAGGTAATTTTGCATCGCTAATGAAGCACTAATACATAACACATTAACAAAAGAATATTATGAAACCAACACTTTTTCTCCTTGCAGCAGGCATGGGAAGCCGCTACGGTGGTCTGAAACAACTTGATGGTCTGGGCCCAAACGGTGAGACCATAATGGACTATAGTATCTATGACGCGATACAAGCAGGCTTTGGCAAGATCGTATGGGTAATCCGTAAGGACTTCGAAGAGCAGTTCCGCACACAGATACTCTCTAAATACGAGGGCAAGGTTAAGTGTGAATTGTGTTTCCAAAGCATCGATGCACTGCCAGAAGGATTTAGTGTTCCAGAAGGTCGCCAAAAGCCATGGGGTACCAATCACGCTGTACTCATGGGAAAAGACATTATCAAGGAGCCTTTCTGTGTTATTAACTGCGATGACTTCTACAACCGCGACGCATTCATGGTAGTAGGCAAATTCCTCTCTGAATTGCCTGAAGGAGCAACTGGTCAGTACGCTATGGTTGGATTCCGTGTAGGCAACACACTTAGTGAGAACGGTACTGTTAGCCGTGGTATATGCTCAACAGACGCCAATGGATGCCTTACTACTTGCGTAGAGCGTACTAAAATCGCACGTCAGGCTGACGGAACAGTGGCTTATCGTGATAACAACGCTGACGATGGAGCATGGGTTACCGTTGACGAGAAGTGCCCAGTAAGTATGAACATGTGGGGCTTTACTCCTGACTACTTCCAGCATTCAGAGGAATACTTCAAGGAATTCCTGTCAGACCCTGCAAACATTGCCAACTTAAAGTCTGAGTTCTTCATCCCACTGATGGTTAATAAACTCATCAATGATGGCACAGCAACATGTAAAGTGCTTGACACTACAAGCAAATGGTTCGGTGTTACATACTCAGAAGATCGTCCTGACACAGTAGCACGTATCGCAAAACTCGTGGAAGAGGGCGTTTATCCAAACAAACTGTTCTAAAATTAGGCTATTTTCGGATAGTAATAACGTTACTTTTGAATAGCAGTAACGCTGTTTTCGGATAGTAATAGCACTACTATAGAATTGTAACAATGCTACTGTAGAATAGTAATAGCACTACTATAGAATAGTAATAGCACTACTATAGAATAGTAATAATGCTACTATAGAATAGTAATAACGCAATAAAGTTATAAGGCAATACTCTATTAATGAATATAAACCTTCTAAATAACGACGAGGTCGCACAGTTGCGCGACCTCGTTTTATCTGTTAATAACGTGGCAATATTCTGCCACATTAATGCTGACGGTGATGCACTTGGCTCTATGCTCACCTGGGCAAGGTACCTTGAGCAACAGGGAAAGAACGTGACAGTGATAGTACCCGACCTCTATCCCGACTTTCTACAGTGGCTTCCCGGCTCAAATAAGATGCTGCGCTACGACAAAAAGCCAACTGAAGCACACGAAATAATACAGAAAGCAGACCTTATATGCTGCTTAGACTTCAACACATTGTCACGAACAGGGGCTGCTATCGAGGCAGAATTAAAGGACTGTAAAGCCAAATTTCTGCTGATAGATCATCATCTCAACCCTGACATCGACGCCGTATTGAAGGTTTCACACCCCGACATGTCAAGCACATCAGAGATTGTTTTCCGACTGATATGGCAACTCGGAGGCTATGAAGCCATGACAAAAGAAATGGCAACAACCACATATACGGGCATGATGACCGACACTGGTGGCTTTACCTATAACTCTACTCAGCCAGAGATATTCTATATCATCTCACTATTGTTGGCCAAAGGCATCGACAAAGATAAAATTTACCGTAACGTTTTTCACGTTTACAGCATAGACAGACTACGCCTTACGGGGTACGTATTGTACCAAAAACTGAAGGTTCTTACCCCATATCGTGCCTCATATTATACCATTTCACGCGATGACCAAAAACATTTCCACTTCATTAAGGGCGATGCCGAGGGACTAGTAAACATGCCTCTGCAGATAAAAGGTCACAGATTATCCATTTCCCTGCGTGAAGACACGGAGAAAGACAACACAATATGGGTAAGCCTACGCTCCGTTGACGACTTCCCTTGCAACAAAATGGCAGAAGAATTCTTTAATGGCGGTGGTCATAAGAACGCTTCTGGTGGCAGACTTTACTGCTCATTGGCAGAAGCGGAGAAAACTGTAAGAGAGGCAATACGCAAATATGCAGACTTACTTTAGTGGCCACGATACACCATACTAAGCGTAACATGGTGGTGAACGTAACGTTTTTTAACGCTACTTTGCCCACCATGTTACGTTTTTTTCGTATCTTTGCACCATAAAATAAATACTTATAAACCAACAAATGAAGAATAAACTCCACATATTTTGCGCAGCATCACTCGCGGCCATGGCATTAACATCATGTAGCGACACCGAAACATACGCAGAACAAAGAGACCGTGAGCAGGCAGCCATATCCAACTATTTGGTAAAATATAATGTCAATCCTATCAGCGAGGCCACATTCCACGCTCAAGGAGACTCTACTTCTGTGGAGAAAAACGAATATGTGTTCTTCAAAAGTACTGGTATCTACATGCAGATTGTAGACAAAGGCATTGGTGAAACCGTAAAAGACGGTGAAAGCGCAGACCTGCTTTGCAGATTTGATGAGTTCAATATTAACGGTGATTCACTACAACTAACCGACAAAGGTGTGTACGATTGGACTATGTTCCCAACCAAAATGACGGTAAGAAACACCAGTGGGACCTTCAATGGAACCTTCACTCAAGGTCGAATGATGACATTCTATAGCAGTAGTTCCGTGCCAAACGGCTGGCTTGTACCCCTAACATACATCAAACCTGGGCGTAACAACCCCGAAAACCGTCACGCAAGGGTAAAGATTATCGTTCCACACGACAAGGGACAGACACAAGCCACGAGCAACGTCTACGCCTGTCATTACGACATAACATATAAACGTGCGGAATAAACATAACCAGACCAACATATTGGTACATCCGAGACTCCATATTAGTACCTTTTAAACGCTCCAGAAGAACATCCGAAGCATCATTGCAAAACAAAGATATAAGTAACTTTAAACTTCAAGAAACATGTCACTGATAAAATCAATCTCAGGCATCCGCGGTACCATTGGTGGACCTGCGGGCGACACATTAAACCCACTTGACATTGTAAAATTCACATCAGCATACGCCACCTTCATACGTAAGTCAACGCCTTCTGGCAGCAATAAGATTGTTGTAGGTCGTGACGCACGTATCTCTGGTGAGATGGTGAAGAATGTTGTATGCGGTACCTTGCTCGGCATGGGCTACGATGTTATCAACATCGGTCTCGCATCAACCCCAACCACAGAACTCGCTGTTACCATGGCAGGTGCTGATGGAGGCATAATAATCACGGCATCACACAACCCTCGTCACTGGAACGCGCTCAAATTACTGAACAACAAGGGCGAATTTCTCACCGCAGCAGACGGAGCAGAGGTACTTGCCATTGCAGAAGCAGAGAGTTTTGTATACGCCGACGTAGACCATCTTGGCAAATACAGCGAAGAGAGTTTCGATGAGCGTCACATAGATGCTGTCATGAACTTGAAACTTGTTGATGCAGAAGCGGTAAAGAAGGCAGGATTCAAAGTTGTAGTCGACTCTATCAACAGTGTTGGTGGTATCATTCTTCCTCCACTGCTCGATCGTTTAGGCGTAGAATACAAATTCCTCAACGGTGAACCTAACGGTGATTTCGCTCATAACCCAGAACCATTAGAGAAGAACCTCTCTGGCATCATGGCCGAACTAAAGAAAGGCGGTTATGACCTCGGTATCGTTGTAGACCCTGACGTAGACCGTTTGGCGTTCATTTGCGAAGACGGTAAGATGTATGGTGAGGAATACACACTCGTCAGTGTAGCAGACTACGTACTCTCACACACTCCTGGCGCAACCGTCAGCAACCTGTCAAGCACCCGTGCCCTTCGTGATGTTACCGAGAAACACGGTGGTGTTTACAGTGCAGCAGCAGTAGGTGAGGTTAACGTTACAACCAAAATGAAGGAAGTTGGCGCAGTAATCGGTGGCGAAGGCAATGGTGGCGTCATCTACCCAGAGAGCCATTACGGTCGTGACGCACTCGTTGGCATAGCGCTCTTCCTCTCTTCTCTTGCCCAGAAAGGCATGAAGGTAAGCGAACTGCGCAAGACATTCCCAGAGTATTTCATTGCGAAGAACCGCATTGACCTTACTCCAGAAACCAACGTTGACGCACTGCTCGCTGAAGTTAAGAAGATGTATGAGTCACAGCCAGACGTTACTGTCAATGACATAGACGGTGTAAAACTTGATTTCCCTGACAAATGGGTACACCTGCGCAAGTCAAACACGGAGCCAATCATCCGCGTTTACAGTGAGGCTCACACCATGGAGGAGGCTGATGCCATAGGTAAGAAAATCATGGACATAGTATATAGTTACACAAAGTAACACTTTAGAACACGCAAAAACAATAGGAAAGTCATACAGATGGCTTTCCTATTAGTTTTAATTACATTTCCGTTCCCAAATAATATACTAAATAAGTATTCATAATTGTGTTTACAAATGAGTAGATTTATATTCTAATATTATTTGTAATATTTAATACTGTCTCTTTTGAATATCTGCTTCCCTGTTTTCTGTCACAACGCTCGCATTCCTCGCAAGGCTCAAGCGTTTCACGGAGTTCTCCCTCAAACAGTGAAACCAGTTGCCTCAGAATAGTCTATATTAAAATAATTTAGAACACCTACCTAAATAACACCAATAAATTATATATGAAGAAGACACTAACATTACTATTACTACTCTATTTTTCAGTAACATTATTTGCCCAAAATCAACGCATCATCAACGTTATAGGTGACTCATACACAGCCAACCATAAGGCTCCTAAAGAAGAAACATGGCACTACAAGATGGCGCAAGCCATGGGAATGAAATACAACAACTATGGAAAGAATGGTGCTTGCATCGCCTTTGACAGGACCCATGACGGTAAATTCAACTTCGGTCCCGCCATTTACACTAAAGCGAAGTTGATGGATCCTGCAGCAGACTATGTGCTAATAATAGCCGGGCACAACGATGCAGAGAAGATAAAGGATAACCCTGATTCACTAAAGATGTTCAAAGACTCCCTCACTTTGTTCATAAAAAACATTCAGAAACAATGTCCTAAGGCAAAAATAGGATATGTAACCCCATGGTACATAGACCGTCCTGGCTTTGCCGAAGTCTGCAATACCATTCGAGAAGTCTGCCAACAGAACAATATTCCTGTGTTATACAATTATACGGAAGACTGTATCATAAAGGTACGCGATGCTAACTTCCGTAAGAAGTATTTTCAAGGTCCTAACGACACAGCCCATCTTAACAAATACGGTCACAACCTTTTCCTTCCTATAGGAACAGAATGGTTCAATACTTACATGAAATCCTCTGACGGAGTATCAATAGCCCCATATTACGAAGGCAAGAAAGCCGCTGTAAGTTTTACCTACGATGATGGTTTAGCGGAACACTACACTCTGGTAGCACCCAATCTTGAGAAACGCGGTTTTCGCGGTTCATTCTGGATTATAGGCAACATGGTAGGAAAGACAAATACAAATCACGGTGCACGCCTAACCTGGAAACAAATAAAGGAAATGGAGAAAAAAGGCCATGACATAGGTAGTCACTCATGGAGTCACCCTAACTGCATAAAGGTAGGACTTGATTCTTTCATGGAAGACGTCTACCGTAACGACTCGGCCTTTAATGCTAACCTCGGCCACACTCCTTTGACACTTGCCTATCCATACAACGCAATGACAGAACAGGTAATAAACGCAGTTGACAAAGGACGCATAGGCTCACGACAGTTCCAAACAGCACAAGGACAACAAAATAACAAAACCACATTGCCCAAGATGGAAACATGGCTTAACGAACTGATAAACCAAGGACAATGGGGAGTAACAATGACCCACGGCATAACGGAAGGCTACGACAAATGGTACCATCCAGAAGAGTTATGGCAGTTTTATGATTATGTAAAGGAACACACAAACGATGTCTGGGTAGGAACATTCGCTGAAGTAATGGCATACAGGAAAGAGCGCGACGCTACCTTCTTTACTGTCCAGCACAAAGGGAACACTATAATTATAAACTTTGACAATTCGCTTAACAAAAAGATTTTTAACCATCCTCTTACATTTTGCATTGAGCAAAATGGCAAAAAGAGATACGTGAACGCTAAGCCATCAAAAGGCGTCATTAAAATAAAAGCAGATTTATAAGCCCACCACCGCATAGTGATAGCGAAAAATTAATTGGTATAATTAATGTTATAGTACAAGGCAACTTTATCTTAGATATTATTTATCTCAATATAAGGTGGTTCATCATATAACCAAAAACAAAAGCCGTTCTTATTCCATCACGGAGTCAGAACGGCTTTTTTGTTTTGCAAGTGCACCTTATTCACTATCCTTACAACTGATTTCCTACTACAAGTACTACAAACCTAAACTGTCCAGGTGCGATGACAGCCATTACCAAGCGTATTAGTTAGTTAAATAACAATGTGTTGTTCGTTTTATGTTACCTGATTTTGTGTTATCCTTTACATGTTGCAAAGTTACTAAGAATATACTAATGATAGGATGTTTCTAATCTCTAATAAACATCAATCAGTATCTTTCTACTCCTAAGAAACACCCCAAACCATCTACTCTTATAGCAATAAACATGAAAAAAGTATCAGAAATGAGATTTTTTACATCTTATCACACTAAAATGCCATTATTTTTGTGTAATTTTGCAATATAATTAAAAACTAAAACATGCTGCCCATAAAACATTTTCTATACATTATATTTTTTACGATATGCAGTATTCTGACCACGGTCGATGCGGTAGCGAAGCAGGATAATACGGCAAACCTGCTACACTTTCACCACTTTGACATTGGAGCAGGACTGCCCGACTATCGCATAAGCGACATTGCCGAAGATAAAAACGGTGACCTTTGGTTCTCCATGATGAACGGTTTATGCCGCTTTAATGGTTATTCTATAAAAACTTACGCACCCGGCAAGGGTGAACACGATGCCCCAGACAACCGAACCGCAAAATTTTTTCTCGACAAAAAAGGCATTCTATGGATTTACTTCAAAACCTCGCAGATATACGTTTTCTACAGATACAAAAGTGATGATTTCGTAACCGTAAACGAAACGTTGGTTCCTGCAGACATAAAAAAGGCTCTGAAAAAAGAAGATAAAGAGACAATCACAGACAAACTCCATACATGGAAAAGAATAGACAAAAGACTTGTACAATACACCAAAGGCGTAAAGGATTCCATCATATACCAAGGTAGCATTGCCGCTCAAGCCAAACTCGATGCACAAGACGTTTATGCTATCTACTTGAGCCAAGACAAGAAACTATGGGTTGGCACTGCTAATAACGGCATATACTACGCATTCACGGGCAACAACGCACCTAAGATATTTCTGCCAGAAGCAAGTAAGTCGATAAGAACACTTTGCAGCAACGGCTGCAACGGTCTCTTCATTGGTTACGACCATAATGGCATAGCATATTCTGACGACAAACGCTCCGTAACCTCCGTATACCACTATCCTGGAGAAACAAGTCAAATGGCAAAAAAGGTAAGACACCTAATGCTCGACTCTAAAAAACGACTGTGGATTGCCACCATCTGCGGAATATATGTCAATACCGATGGAAAAGAATCCTTCAAGCATATCATGCTTAGAAAGGACTCCACAAACACATATAACCGTATTTACAAACTCATTGAAGACAGAAAGAGAGGATGCGTCTGGGCGGCTACATGGAGCGGACTGGCTACCATCAACCCCATATCACTCAACGCAATTGGACCTATAGACACCATAGCGAAAAAGATTCACGACATCACACTGACCTCTGACGGGGCATTATGGATAGCATCTGAAGACGGAATATACAAGCGTAAGGACAATATTACAACCTTGGAGTTGCCAGATCGTATTTGCTACGTCATCAGCGTAGCAGGCGATGGCACGGTATGGTGTGGCACATCAAATGGTGTTACATACAAAAGAAATGGTGAAAAAGACTGGCACGACTTACTAAAGAACGAAACTGCAAACCTATGCGTAAAAGGGTTAATATGCAAAGGCAGATACGTTTATGTCGCTGCTGGCAACCTACTGACTCGTATAGACAACCTGACGCTAAGGGCTGAGATAGTAAGCGCTAACGAACACGAGTTTGCTGAGGGCGCATATTTCCTGGACCCTACATCTAAAGAAATACTCTTTGGCAGCGAACAGGGCATACTCGCCATCGACTCTAACGTGAGCGTACCTGAAGTAAAGGAGGACAACAACAACTGGAGCGTTTATATCACATTACTTATTATTGCATTGCTAGGCTGCACCGCAGGCACATGGCTACTCTTTAGAAGGAAAAACAAACGCAGGGAATCGACACAGAACACCACTACGCCACAGCCCACAGCCATTGAATCGCCTCAACGGAATGACAACGCCACGCAGGACTATGCCCAAACACAGAAAAAGGAATTTCTCGAGAAAGCACAGCATTTAATGCAGAAATATCTCAAGAACCCAGACTTCGGAGTAAACGAGTTTGCTGACGAAATGGCTATGAGCCGCGCACAACTATTCCGCAAGATGAAAACAGCAACGGGGCAAACGCCTATGGACTATATCATGTCGCAACGTATAGACAAAGCGGAGGAAATGCTGCGTACCACGACCCTTTCTATTACCGACATAGCATTGGCATGCGGATTTAACGACGCCTCTGCCTTCAGACGCAATTTTCAGAAGATACACGGCGTAACACCGTCGCAATACCGCAGCGGTGATAACAAGACGAACACAAAGAAAGAGAACTAACATACAGCCACTTTTCACAGACTGAGGAAATGGTAAATTTCGGAAATAGAGTAAAAGAGCCCTAATTGCAACGCAATTAAGGCTCTTTTACATTGTAATTAGATAGTGATTACAGCGTAATTAGGGCCTGATTACATTGTAAAAAAACACATCGCCCTACTCTATCAGCATAAAGCGCTAATATTAAGATTATTACACTCTACCTGCGCTTTGCCATACGAAAATGGTAAATTTAAGAAATCGCCCTTTTCATGGGACAATATAGGGGGTGGTTCTATAAATTACCTTTGTTATATTTCGAGGCTATTTTCGAGGTCAAAGTATAAGTAAGAAAATGAGTGTAGCGTGCTACTCGACTGAGCGCACTTCAGACTTGAACCGATAAGAGTCCGAAAGATAACAAAACGTCATTACACCAATTAAGTTTCACATAACGTTGGTAATTTATAGAACCACCCTATAAAGTTATGAAACGAAAAAAGGACATCCCCATTGGAATGTCCTTCTTTTCGAGCCTCTTGTCGGATTCGAACCAACGACCCCGAGATTACAAATCACGTGCTCTGGCCAACTGAGCTAAAGA
>CAKQSF010000024.1 GCA_934272845.1 uncultured Prevotella sp. | reverse complement strand
CCTTTGGCAGTTCGCCTTCCACGTTGATGCGCATTGTCTTAGGCTTAGATTGCAGAATGCACTCAGAAGCCAATACCTGTGCTACCTCAGAGGTACCGATACCCATAGCGATAGCACCAACGGCACCGTGAGTAGAGGTGTGAGAGTCGCCACAAACGATAGTCATGCCAGGAAGAGAGAGAGCCTTCTCAGGACCCACAACGTGTATGATACCGTTGTCCTTAGTGCCCATAGTAAAGTGCTTGATGCCAAACTCTGCGCAGTTAGCCTTCAGAGTCTCCACCTGCTTACGGCCTACAGGGTCGTTGATAACCTCCTGCTGGTCAGAAGGAGTGTTGTGGTCAGGCATAGCGATAACGTGGTCAGGACGGAATACCTTAATACCTTTGTCACGCAGAGTGTCAAAAGCCTGTGGACTTGTTACCTCATGAGCGTAGAGGCGGTCTATATACAACTGTGTAGGACCATCCTCTACGTTCTGAATAACGTGAGCGTCCCAGATTTTGTCGAATAATGTATTCATAAGTTTTTTGCTTATAATATAGTGTTTACGTTTCTTTAGATTTTGGCAACCTTAAACTTGTTAATACAGTCAATGTATGCCTCTACGCTGGCTGTAACGATGTCGGTGTTTGTTCCGAATCCATAGTATGTAGCACCTTCGTGCTCTACCTGTATGTGAACCTTACAGATGTCGTCAGAACCCTTTGATATAGCCTGAATGGTAAGTTCCTTCAGTTCCATCTTACGGTGTATAATCTGCTTCAGAGCCTTGATAGAAGCATCAACAGGACCGTTACCAGTTGCAGCAGCCTCAAATATCTCGTTAGCAACCTTCAGGCGCATAGCAGCGATAGGAGTAACACCCTTACCACTTGTTACTTGCAGAGTCTCCAACTGAACGAGGTTAGAGTCGGCAGAAGAAGATACGCCAGCCAGAACGAGCAAGTCCTCGTCGCCCAGTTGCTTCTTCTTGTCAGCCATCTGCAAGAACTTCTCGTAAGTCTTGTCCAGTTTCTCCTGATCCATCTCTATGCCGAGGATGTGCAGACGATGCTTCAGGGCAGCACGACCAGAACGTGCTGTCAGTACGATAGCGTTCTCCTCAATGCCTACCTCCTTAGGATCCATAATCTCGTAAGTGCTTGCGTTCTTCAACACGCCATCCTGGTGAATACCACTTGAGTGAGCAAAAGCGTTCTTACCAACGATAGCCTTGTTAGGCTGTACAGGCATGTTCATCAGTGTAGACACCATGCGGCTTGTAGGCCAAATGCGCTGAGTGTTGATGTTGGTCTCTATGCCAAGGTCAGGGTGGGTCTTGAAAATCATGGTAATCTCTTCGAGTGCTGTATTGCCAGCACGCTCACCTATACCGTTGATAGTTACCTCTACCTGACGTGCTCCACCGAGGACACCTGCTACAGTGTTGGCTGTAGCCATACCGAGGTCGTTATGGCAGTGAGTAGAGAGGATAGACTTACCTGCAGCAAAAGCATCAACGTGCTCATAGAGATACTTAATCTTCTCCTCATATTCGCCAGGAAGACGGAAGCCAGTGGTGTCAGGTATATTACATACAGTAGCACCAGCTTTTGTCACAGCGTCAATAACGCGTGCCAGATACTCATTGTCGGTACGACCAGCGTCCTCTGCATAGAACTCAACATCCTCTACATACTTCTTTGCGTACTTCACGGCACGAACGGCACGCTCAATAATTTCCTCGCGAGTAGAGTTAAACTTATATTTAATGTGTGACTCACTGGTACCTATACCAGTGTGAATACGCTTGTGCTTAGCATACTTAAGAGCCTCTGCAGCGCAGTCAATATCTTTCTCAACGGCACGTGTAAGGGCACAGATAGTAGGCCATGTAACAGCCTTTGAAATCTCGATTACAGAGTTGAAGTCGCCAGGGCTAGAAATAGGGAAGCCTGCTTCGATAACGTCAACTCCCAGTTGCTCCAGTGCTTTTGCTACCTGAATTTTCTCAATAGTGTTCAACTGACATCCAGGAACCTGCTCACCGTCGCGCAGGGTGGTGTCGAAAATATACAATCTATCTGCCATAATTATATAATGTGTATTACGTTATTTATTTTTCTATGCTTCGTTTGCTTACATCTTGTGTATGCTTATATAATGAAAAAGCCTTCTTCGCTCCCCACGGGAAGTGAAAAAGGCTTACGCTGTATGTTGTTCACAATTATAGGCACACCTTATCACTTCCCCTCTTTCGTAGAAGGAGAAGACCGATAATAAGGCTGCTAATAATGTTTACATTTCTCATCGTTCTTCATTATTTGTTCTAAATCGGGTGCAAAGATAACTTTTTTTTATGAAATATGCAAGAAAATTGTAAGTTTTTTGGTTGTTTTGGTTATAATTTATGACAAGTGTAATGCCTATAATAACATGATGTGTAGTTTCCTAATCAACGAAGTATTGCTTTGAGCCCCTTTCCTCCTTTAAGGAAAGTAGGCTCATGAAGAATAAGTTGACTAATGTTTTTATTAATCCAAGTCAGTAATTACCGAATTTTCTAAAACTTTTCCAATAGGCACTCCATTAATCTTGAGATTGTCCCATATCATAGTAGGATCATCAAAAGTGTCCAAGACTTCCCCCGCAGAGCACGTGTTAAGTACCCCGTCAGAGCCAGATTTGTCCATCTCGCATTTACCGTCCCAATTAGGGTTAGGATAAATACGTCGTACTTCTATAGGACGTTTTTCAGTCTCTATAGTGTACCATTGGCGGTCTTTCAACCAATAGAAAAGGATATTAAGCCCTACGATTTCTACAACATATCTAAATATTGTTTCAGGATCATCTGATTGTGCGTCCATGATAATAGTTTCTCCCCATCCCAAATCGCTTTTTCTGATACTCTTATCCCCATTATTGCCAACTCTAAAGAAATTGGTAATTAAAATTTTATCATCCATGATTATTTATGACTTTTATTGTATTCTAATGCTTGGTTCATCAATCTACGGTCACGATTATTTAACTCATGAGAGTTGTGTTTATCATGACTTTTACGTCCAACGATATTGTTGTTCCAATAATGAGTATGCGGAATTTCATTATTTTTAAAATCAACGCTTTTGTAAAGTTGGTGATTTTTATAATAATAGATTTTTTCTATACGATGATTCTCCTTTGAGTAAGAGAAATAAGTTGTATTTGCCGTGTTGGAATATGTAGGAGTCGGGTTATTTTTCCTTGCATCACATTGAATAATTTTGATTTTTCCAAGAAACCCAATGCACGAATAATCACGACTATCAATGGGAATTCCTCCAGTTTTCCCATGTAAATTGCTAAACTTACCTCTACTTCCCATATCCTCTCATTCTATTAAAGCGTTCGTGACAAAAGTAATTAACATCAAGTTGGGAAGGTGTAAGGGAATCTATCCATTCGGGATGGTTGCCATACAAACCTATAGAATCAGGTGAAAGGCGTTTGAGCATTTCTCTGAAACCACGTACAAAATACATCCTTGAGCGTTCATCATGTATTACCCCGATAGTCGAGACTATGACTGCTCCTCCTCTTTCATATCCAGAGAAGCAAACATCATATGTATTAGGGGTTGCCCATTTTATTGTAGGAATTACGTCGCAGTTATGTTGTTGAAGGTAATATGATGTACTATGACTGCGAAAAGAGTTTGCAATAGCTATAGCTAAAGGCTCCCCCACATTAATAGATAAATCGGGTTCGCAAATGCATTTGTAGGTTGAAAATGATTCAACAAATGCAGAAGGATTGGATACCAATTTATCCAAAACATAATCATAGTCAAATGTTGCAATACCTATATTATTATTGCCAACGTTTTTCATTTCGCTAAGAGTAATGAAACGTTTTGGCCAATCTTTAGTATACTTCTTTATCAGAGGTATACCATATTGTCCGCAAAAGAATGCGGATGAACAGAACTCAAAACCGAAGTTCTTACTTTTCTTAAATGTCCATTGTTCTTTTCGTTTTTTCTTGACAATTGTGTGAGTAGATTCTGAATATAAATCAGGAAATAGACTCAATGCAATAGATTTATCCATTATTGCGTAAATTTTTAATGAAAAAATTATATAATTCAATTACTTTATAGTAATTAAATGTTAAAAGAATGTAGTTTTCTCATTAAAACGGGTGCGATTTCGTGCAAAAAGTATTAATTTTGCATATGAGTAAGTTCGCCACCGTTGAAATGAGTTCTTTTGTAGGAACTCGTTTTCACTAATGTGTGAACGTTTTTTCCCATTTGTCCTGCCAGACAAGTGGGATTTTTCGTTCCTTTACTCTGTTATATTTTAAATTCCTCCATAATTATTTTAGTTAATTTCTCGGGTCTTATCAGACTTAAACATATATATGTTTGTCTCATGAGAGGCACGCCCCAATACTATCCATTTATTTTTGTTTATACTTTTAGCCCATCTTGTAAATCGTGCCTGAATTACGCGTGGATTTAATTGCACTGCAGGCTGTGTATTCCAAAGTTCTTCTGGAATCAATGCGTTTGCTGCATATTCATTAGCCTGTTCTTCTTCTTTTGCAAGTTTGTCTAAGTCAGGATCAACAACATTAATTCTCCCGATAGCATTTTTTGATAGGTGAAGTTTCAGATGCCCAACTTCATGCAGAACGGCAAATGCAAAATTGTCAATTCTGTTAAAGCGTTTCGTTACTACTATGCATGGTACCCCATCACTGTAGAACGAGAAACCATCGATAGAAGCATGTGGCACTTTTGGTACTACGCAAAACTTTATACCATATTCAGAAAGTGTACCCATAACTCGATTTAGGGTGTTATAGTTCTCGTTGAAAATACGACTAAGTTTCTCTGCTAATTCATCACATTTTTCTTTCTTAAACTCTCCTGTTGGAAGAGGTCGTCTTGAGGCTTCAAACATTGCTAAAACCGACCATGTCGCAATCATCCTAGTGTCTAATCCTGTTTTTTCTGACTTGTGAAAATAGCCAGCGGTGATTCTCTTTTGGATTGATGGAGAATCAAAATGTAAAACGGAACGACAGAAGTCTAACCTTTCTTCAGATGTATTTTTGAATATATCAGTATATTTGAAAATAACTTTAAGATCATATATTTCGTCATACTCAACTAATAACTTATCTGCCTCGTGGTTGTTCAGTTTTTCCAACTTGCTTACTGCTGAAGTGTAATCTGCCTTGGCTTGAGATTTTAGCCAAACGGAAGCTGGAATTTCCAATAACTCTTCTAACTTTTCTGCGAATTGCTTCGTAAATGACCTTTTGCCATTAATAAATTCGGATAGATGAGATGGACGCATACCAAGTAATTGCGCAAATGCTTTTTGCGTAAATCCGCGCGACTTGAGTTCCGCTTTAAGTGAAACACCTGGGGCTCTACTTATGTATGTTGAATTTGCTGCCATATGTCTGAAATCTAATTCGAATACAAAATTACAAATGTTTTTGCATATTACCAAACTTTTCAGTATATTATTTTATTTTTTTTGTCTAATAAATTCCTAAAGATGTAGGAATTTGTACTTCCTCCAATTCCATGTTACTTCACCCATTCCATTAGGTCATCGTAGTTGGTTACCTTGTGATATAGGAATTGTTCGTCTGATAGTTTTTCAAAAAGTTTTTCGGCACATTCTATCTTATTGCTCTCTATAGGACTTATGTCGAGTGACGACATACTGCCTTTCGTCTCTGCAATGAAGTAGATGTGTTTCACCGTTCCTTCCTTGAATGCTATCGCCCAGTCGGGGGAGTAATTGCCTACTGGTGTCGGTATGTGGAAGCCCTTTGGTAGTTTAGCGTATACCGCTACCTTGTCGGCAATGTCGAGTTGTTGTACGAACTTTCTTTCCACGCTCTCTATCGCCGTACCGTCTGTGAAGATGTAGTCTACGATACTCTTCTTGCCCATGTAAGCCTTGTCGAATGTCGTATGCTTCTCTTCTGTAAAGATGGCGGTGTCGTAACTGCCGTCTATCTCGTTGTAACTTATACCGTCAACGATTAGTGTTGCCTTCTGCTCTAATATCAATCTGCTTACACGACGAATGAACTCCTCAGGGTTCGCCTTATACATATCAAACTTGTTAGGCTGTATGCGCATAAGGATTGTAGCGACGGTTCTTCGTGTCAACTTAGTGTTGGTGGCTATCTTTCCCAAAAGGTCATACTTCACCGTACTCACCACGTCTGTTTGTAATTCATCATACTGCATCTCCTCTTGCACCATCATGCCCGTGCCTCCTGTTGTCATATCGTCATACTTTAAGTCATCCCTCTGTATGCCCCTTGTCACCACATAACTCAATCGTGACACGTTTAGTTCTTTGTCTATCGTAGCCACAGCGTTCTTTATCAGTTCCTCGCTGTCGAAGCGTACGGTGTAGGCGTACTTGTGGTTGATGCGATTCCAAAGTTCTTGGAATTCCTTCTTGCTAAAGTTCTCGTTCAGTTTGTTTTCTGGGGTCCGTGGCTTGCTGCCGTCCTCTATCATGTCATTGAGTACCGATGGGTTCCAGATGCCTTGCACTAACTTGTGAATCCACTTACTGTAAGATTGTAATTGGGGTGGGAGAGGGGCGAGTGTACCATTGGTAGAGGCTGTGCGATATGTCTCCGTCACATGTTCGTCATAATCGATATAATCGTTCTTTATGAGATAATACTGTATCAGATTCGCCTCTTGCGCCGTTATGCTGTGTCGGCTTCCGTCTTCTATGGTGAAGGTCTTGCCCATGAAGTAGTCTTGGTTGGCTACCGTTGGACGCTCGTACAAATCTTCTGCTATGTTCTTCTGCAGGTCACCTACAAAGTCAGCATAACCTTCCGAGGCGATGACCGTAAGACGGTTGATGGCGTGTACCTGGTCTTGCAGGGTGTCGGCATCTTGTCTTATGCCATTATTGTCCACGCATAGTCGCAGTCCTCGTCCCACCTCCTGTCGCTTCTTTGTGGTGTCGTTGGCTTGGCGTAGCGAACATATCTGAAAGACATTTGGATTGTCCCAACCCTCCCTTAACGCTGAGTGTGAGAATATGAAACGCACAGGTGAGTAAGCAGGGTCAAGACTCAATAGTCGTTCCTTATCCTTCATGATGAGGTTGTATGCCCATACATCATCACTTCCTGCGTCTTTCTTCTCCTCGCTGTCCTTAATGCGTTTGGTCTTTTTGTCAATGGCGAAGTATCCCTCATGGGTCTTTCTTACGGGTATGCTGTTAAGATACTCCATATACTCTGGGTCATATATATCCCTGTTCACGTTAAGTTCAGCGAGATATTCCTGTTCGAATATCTCACCATATCTGCCGAGTACTTCCTCGCCCTCCTCGTCATACTGCCGATAATTTGCCACTTTATCAATGAAGAAGAGCGAGAGGCACTTAATGCCACGATGGAAAAGTGTGCGTTCCTTGCGGAAGTGTGCCTTAACCGTTTCCCTTATCTGTATGCGTGTCTTGTGGTCAGCAGGCACGTTACCTGTCACTTCCTTCAACTGTAGTGTCACGCCATTACCAAACTTCACTTGGCTGTTGGCTGGGTGCAGACTGTCAACTATGATGTCAGTAATCTGATAGCCCTTGTATTGTTCCATAGATCCCGACTTGCTATATAGGTCATCGCCATCGCTAAAAATCTTATATGTGCGCTTGATATTACCGGTGTTTTTGCTCTGTTGTTCTATCTCCAGTCGCACCTGTGGTGCCTTGTTCTTAGAAAGGAGTAGTTCGTCAAAGTATATGTAACTGTCGGTACCCTTCAGGTTCTTCAGTTCAAAGCCTATTACCTCTATTTTCTTCACCAACTTATGATTGTATGCATCGAGTGCATCGAGCACATACACCGTGTTGTGATGCTTCTTGTGCGTGGCAGAGTAGTTTAAGGTAAAGAGTGGATTGAAGTTTTTGAGCGTGGTCTGTGTGGCAATGCCTTCCATGTTTTGTGGTTCGTCAAGAATAACGATTGGGTTGTTGGCTGCAAGCACGTCGATAGGTTTACGTGAACCGAACTCGTCTCGTTCTTTGCTGATGATACGCTTTGACTTCGTGGAATTAAATGCCTGAATTGTGATAATCATCACGTTGATATCGCTGCTCTGTGAGAAGGAGTCGATATCATTAAGACGGTCGCTATCGTATATGAAGTATCGCGCCTTCTTACCGTATTGCTCCATGAAGTGGTCCACGGTAATGTCAAAACTCTTCTTTACGCCCTCTCTTATTGCTTTGTTATGAACTACCACGATAAACTTTGTCCAACCGTAGTGTTTGTTCAGTTCAAACATAGTCTTGGTATAGACGTATGTCTTTCCCGTACCCGTCTCCATCTCTACATCGAGTTGACAGGCACCGAGTTCATGGCACAGTTTATTGTCAAGGTGTATGTTATTCTCTGTCTGTATTTGGTGTATGTTATTTAATATGGTGTCAGCATTAATGACGAGTCGGTTGTTCTTATAGCCCAAGCCATTGTCATAGTCAAAATCTATGTTAGTTTGTTCTCTCTTTATGTCGTGCGTCTTGCTTTCCTGTATGTATTCTCTTCCCCTGTCTATCTTATATGTAAGACTATCTTGGTTCGGTTGCCCTTTGAATACATCCACCACGCTCTGCACGGCATCGGTTTGGTATTGTTGAATCTTAAACTTTAACTTCATCATCTTCTTCTTTATCGATGTTTGCTTACTATTTAACCGAGGTTTCTTTATACCGAGGTTAAAAACCTCGGCTCCATAGTTCTTAAAGGATTCTCGTAACAGTGTCTGGTGAATAAGTCTTAAATATTTGCTCAAAGTTTGTCATTGTGGCATCGTTCTTCATGCTGGTGTCACGGAGCACGGCGTACATAGGTTGCATCTTTGCTATGGCAGTTACCACCTTGTCGGTAACGTCCATGTCAAAGCAAGCCACGAGATAGTTGTCGGCTACGTTATATATGTTCATGCCCTCTACGGTTGTAGTCTCTATCTTCGAGTCGAGGGTAGCCCCGAGTTCAAGCATTACTTGGAATAGCAAGTCCTCTCCTGTGCGGTCATGCTTCACGTTGTCCACCATATTAAATAGGTTGCGTTGATCAGTGTCCTTTGGAGAATAATAGATTTCCTGCATGTTTGTAGTGTCAAGTTTCAAGACGCGGAAGCCAGTGTCAAGGTCTTTGGTTGTTGCAGGTGAGTCTTCCTTTATCTTCTTGCCGGCACGGCGGATACGTTCCTTTGCCACTTCTGTTAAGAAATGTGGTTTACCTAATTTATCAAGTAATGCTATTGCATTACGTATTGTTTTTTTTGCATCAGTACTAGCTGCCAATAGAGATTTGTCCAAATCTTCAGGCAATTGTACTAATATGAATTTTACATTTTGATTTTTATCTAATGAATATTTCCAAGTTGAATGTGCCGTGGTTCCTGAACCAGAAAAGAAGTCTAATATTATATCATTATCTCGTATAAACCCATATTGCATAAGCCTTGTTACTAATGTTGTTGGCTTGGGATAATCAAATACTTTTTGATTGTCAAACAATCCCATAATTTCCATGGTGCCACTTTTCGTAGTTCCTGCGTCTAAAAGTATGGAACTTGGCGTTTTCGAATCACCTTTCGCTTTTCTCTCATAAAGAAAAAGTTTACGCTTAGGTGAAGAATCGTCAGAAACTCCAAATTTTATACGATGGTCCTTCATTAAAGAACTTAGTGTCTCCTTATTGTAACACCATATACGTCCATTAGGTGGATAATAATCTACACCTGTTTTAGGATTACGTATAGGATAATTAGTATCACCTCCAACATGATTTGCATCAATCGGAACCAATTTCCATGGTCCACGAGGATCATTGTCGGGATTAATGTAATCAGACTCATCGATGTCATCACCTCCAAAAGCAAGGGATTCTCGATTCTTTGAATAAATTATTGTATGATTATGATTGGTTGATATATCATCATCATTAGAAATAGAAGTACGTGATTGCCATATAATATTACCAACAAAATTACGCTCTCCAAACACCTCATCGCACACTTTTCTAAGATTCTCCACCTCATTATCATCAATACTTATAAATATCACCCCATCATCAGTTAGCAAGTCTCTTGCAACTTTCAGTCTCGGATAAATCATGTTGAGCCAATCGGTGTGGAAACGTCCGTTTCTCTCAGTGTTAGCAACCATACGGTTACCCTGCTCGTCATACTGCCCTGAGTTGGAGAGATATTCTTCTGATGACTGTGCGAAGTCATCCTCATAAATAAAGTCGTTGCCAGTATTATAAGGTGGGTCAATATAAATCATCTTGACCTTATGTAGATATGTCTCTTTAAGACACTTCAATACGTCGAGGTTATCACCCTCTATATAAAGGTTTTGTGTATTGTCGAAATCAACGCTCTCTTCACGACAAGGGCGCAGCGTGGCGTTAATGGGAGAGTTGGCAAGGAGAATAGCCTTGCTCTTGTTGGGCCAAGTAAATTGATAACGCTCCGCGCGTTCCGATATGATGCTATCAGAAAGGTTTTGCTTTAGTTTTTCAAAATCTATTAAGTGTTTAGGCTGACCGTTACTTTCGTCCACAGTCTCAGTAACGCAGTCGGGAAACAACTGCGCAATCTTCGTAATGTTGTCCTCGACACCATTACTACTTTTCATTCTTAGTCTGTCCATTGCTATAACGTAAGTGGATGCGTATAGACCAAAATCGTTATCGGAGTAAAACGGGCATCAACAGGACAACAAAGCCTTGCTGTTAAGTGTAGACAAAGAAGAAGCGTAGGCTTCCCTTATCAACACTTGAGGCTTTGGCGATGCCCGTACAAACGATAAGTTCCGCCCACGCTACAGCGCAGACGTTCACAGAACTTATTCATTCGTTTGTACATACTTTCAATCGCCAAATTTCAAGTGTATTCCGAACAAATTAGTAAACGCAAGTTTAATATTTCGTTATTATTATCTTTCTATTCTTTTAGTTTCTTTTTTATATGTTGATGTTTTTAGTTGTTATACATTTGTTATTGATGGCAGCAGGCCTACTTGTCATTGTAGTGACCTTCGACATCTAATACAAGAACAGTTATGATATCATCATGAATTTCATAACTTCCATTTCTTGATGACACACTCTGCACTTTTAGAAGTGATGATAGTGTATATCATAGACTTGCGAAGTATTTGTCGATATCCTCATGAGACCTCAATGTGACGCATTGTCCATTGTGGATTTCTTCTCTTGCTTTGTCAAGTTTTTTTTGCAAGGCAGGAGTGATGATATTCACTTCTTCCTTTTTTGTCTTTCTCATTACATCTGTCAGAATACTCTCAACATAATTGTTAAGGCTACGGTTGGTAGCTTTGGCATACTCTTTGAGTTCTTCAAGAAGTTCTGGTGGTAACCTAAATGATGTGGATACACGTGATATTGTTGTGCTCATAATCTTATTTCTTTTTTTTCGTCACTAAATACTCGGATACTTAAATGTTTACGGCAAAATTACGAAAAAAAAATGACAACTTCGATAAAATTGTATTTTTTAACAATTCCCCAATTTACCATTTTGTGGTTGGCTTGGAGTAGTAAGGCTTTCTTGTTGATATTCAGGTGTTTATGAGGTGTTGTTACAATGTCTGTCTGATTATACTGCAAAAGCTATGTGATTACATTGTAAAAGCTATCTGATTACACTGTAAAAGCTATGTGATTACATGGTGAAAAGGCAACTTTTACGGCATTTCCCAAATTTACCATTTCCCTGATGTTGCTCACACCTTGTAATGCTCGTCAGCCAATGCGAACATTTCCGCGTCGCCACTGCTGTCTCCGTATGCTGTAAGGTGATACGAGTCACGGTCAGGCTCTATCGTCAACAGACGTCGCACCTTCTCCGCACCGTAGCAGTTGGGTGTAGAGAAACGCCCTGTAAGGCATCCGTTATCGTCGACCTCAGCCTCTGTTGACAATACGGCAGTAACGCCAAGTGACTCGCAGTATGGAGCCACCCATTCACGGATGCTCGCGCTTATTATATATATGGTGTCACCGTTGGTACGATGCTGCGCCAGTGCCTTAGTGGTATCCTGTCGTGCTACACAACGAACCTTGCCAGCGAAGCGTCTGCCATATTCAACGAACGCCTCATGCCTCATGCCCTTGAAGAACCACGAGAAGACATGCTCCTTACATTTGCTGTTGTCATAAAGTTTAAGTTTCATCAATATCATGAGCGGTGAGAACAGTAGCATGCCCATGAAGAAGCGTCTTGTGCCAACCACAAAACGTATGAACATGAGCAGCGTGTCGCGCGTTGTTAAGGTTCCGTCAAAGTCAAAAACCGCTATGTTTTTCTTGTTGTATATCATTTTGTTAAGGAAAGATGTGTAAAAACGGTGCAAAATTACACTTTTTTTGCAAAATGCGTGCCTAATTTCTGTTTTTTTTGCTACCTTTGCAAACATTAAACAAAATCAAACGAAAGAAATGAAGCAAAATCTTATCAAAAGAGGTGGCACAGTGCTGCTCTCTTGTGCTATGCTTTGCGCAGCAGACATGGCAAACGCTGCTGTAATAGAGCATGGAGCAGACCGTTACATTATTAATGTAGACCAAATGAATCTTAACGGTGAGGAGACTGTACTCGATCTTCTTATGATGTTGCCTGACGTGATGACCATCGACGGCAGGACCGTTATTGGTGACAATAGCGACAACGCTACACAGAAGAAACTGTTTGGTCAGTACGCTGTGCGTGTTGATAACATGAACATTCAGATGAACGCTGAGTCATTCGTAAAGAATACTAAGGCTAAGGAGATAAAGTGTATCAAGGTGTGCATCAACCCTGGCGTACAGAAAGGTTGCGGTGGTTTGAAGCAAGTTATTGATATTTACTATCGCAGCAACGAGAAAGGCAACGAAGGACGCGTGGCTGTGGAGGGTGATACCTATGGCAAAGGTGAGGTGTTCGCTACCGACTGGTTGACGGGCAACAGTTCTTCACTCCACCTTTATGGTTTGGTAGACCTCGAAAACCGTAAGTTTGATGATGGTACAAAGGAGCATGGCTTCAACGAGAACGTTCGTGCTCACTATAACTGGGACATCACAGATAAGGATAATATGATAATAACAGGTGCCCAGACCTACAACCGTACAAGGGAAATAGGCGGTTCTCCTGTATTCTCCCGTTCCTTTAACTTCGATGATTGTTACACACGTGACCTCGGCGATGGCGCATACGTAATGTTCCAGGCAGGCGTAGACTACAACCATGACAATGAGGTAGGCTTGCGCGTTATGAGCACTAACCCTTACGGACTTGTCGAACTTGGTGCACCGTTCATCTCAAAGAACCTTTACATCAATGGCGGTGTAGAGTCAGGTTACTCTGCTGAGACAACAGATGTTATAGGTGAGTACGATGTGACTGCACGTTCTCGCTACGAGGATATCTACGGACAGTTGGATTGGACCTGCGGTAAGTTCCACCTTTCAGTAGGCGACCGTGTGCGTTTCTCTACCAACTACTTCTCAAATCAGTATAAGAACAACATTTTCAACCATACAGCGACATCAAACTTCTTTACTGCGTCTACATGGTTGAACGTTAACGAGCATAACACCGTTCAGGCAACATTCGCTCGTCGTTTTGAAGGTCCAGACATGAATGCGGTACTCTTCTTACACAATGATGTATGGCAGGGATATGTAAAGAACGTAACAGAGTCACCACTTTACACAGCAGAGTTACGCTATACGTATCAGAAGAAGGACTTTAACATCATGGGTATCGTGAAGAATCTGCACAAGAACTTCGCTGAAGGCAGTTTGGATCACGACAATATCCTGCAGGTAGGTGCAACGGCTTATATGCATAAGGGTGCGCTTCGCCTTACCGCTGGTATTGACTATAACTGGCAGAAGAGTTCATTCGCTGATGGTAACAAGTATAATAACTTCGTAAACCTGAAGTTGGTTCCACAGGTAAGCCTGAACGATGGTTGGAGATTTACCTCAACAATGCTCTACAACTCACGTAAGGCATACGACAGCGAATATTATACTCCAGCAAACTTCTATGCCGATGTAGCCGTGTCAAAGGAGATAAACAAGCATTGGCTCGTAGAAGCAAAATATCATGACCTCGTAGGTCAGCACACAGGCAACCGTGCCGCTACCGTAGGTTTCACATATTACTGGGGTAAGTAAAAAATAGTATATATCACCCCGTTCCTTCTTTTGTATGTACATATTGTGCGGCAAAGGACGGAGCGGGGGCTTAATGTTTATAGAATTGGAACAGAATACCAAACATCCGCATCCGTTAATCGCTGTCATTCCGTTGGCGGTGCTAATTGCCCTTATTGTCCTCGTAGTAAAGATATTCCCCGATGATGCCCTCTCTGGCGCGTCACAGGTAGCCCTTATGACCGCCACCGCAGTGTGCGTAGCATTGTCTATGGCTATATATAAGGTGAAATGGGGAGTCTTTGAGGAGATGATAAAGAAGACAGTCGGCGATGCCGGTGTCTCAATCCTAATCCTGCTCCTTATCGGTATGATGTCAGCCACATGGATGATAAGTGGCGTAGTGCCCACGTTGATATACTATGGCGTGCAGTTCATGTCGCCAATGTTCTTCCTGCCGTGTGCCTGTGTTATCGCTTCAATCATCTCTGTGATGACAGGTACGTCGTGGACTACCATCGCTACCATTGGTATAGCGTTGATGGGAATAGGCGATGCACTCGGAATACCGTCACCTTATACAGCAGGTGCCATAATCTCAGGTGCATATTTCGGTGATAAGATGTCGCCAATGAGTGACACTACGGTGCTCGCATCGTCAGTGGCAGGTGCAGACCTGTTTACGCATATCCATTATATGCTTTACACAACGGTGCCAAGCATTACCATTTCTCTTATCATGTATCTCGTTATAGGATTGTGGTACGATGGCGAGACGGTGGAAATAAGTCAGTATCTTACAGGTCTTGACCGTGGGTTTAACATCTCATTGTGGACACTCCTCGTGCCAGCGTTTACGGGATTCCTTATCTATCGTAAGACACCATCACTCATCACGCTGCTTCTCTCAGCCCTTTCCGCTTGCGTATGCGCACTGATATTGCAGTCAGACGTGCTCGTTAAGATTGCTGGCGAGACAGTAATGAACGCCAAGAGCCTCTTTATGGGTATAATGATAACCTGTTACACCCACACCAGTGTTGATACAGGTTTTGAGGCTATCAACGAGTTGGTATCAACGCGCGGTATGGCAGGTATGCTCGACACTATCTGGCTTATCCTCTGTGCAATGTGCTTTGGCTCATGCATGGTAGCGAGTGATATGTTGAAGAGCATCACACACGTGCTTCTTCGCAGCATTAAGAACACATTTTCTTTGGTGTTCTCAACAGTTACCTCAGGTGTATTGCTCAACCTTGTGATGGGAGACCAGTTCCTTTCTATCATTATGAATGCTTCAATCTACCGTGACGAGTATGCGGAGCGTGGTTATAAGCCTGAGTTGCTGAGCCGTTCAACGGAAGACTCTGCCACCGTAACGTCAGTACTTGTGCCGTGGACAGCGTGTGGTATGACCCAGAGCACAGTGCTCGGAATACCGACGTTCGTTTATCTGCCGTTCTGTTTCTTCAATATCATCAGCCCTATCATGAGTTGCGTGGTAGCAGCCCTCGGTTTTATTCCAAAGCCAGAGCCAAAGCAGAATGTAGAGGAAACACTAGAGAGTGAAGTCGTTAGCGAGACAGAGGCTTAAGAGTAGTAATAATAATAAATAATAAATGACACAGACATTAATCTTATTATCTTTCGTAGTGTATCTTTTTGCCATGATATACATAGGCTATTATTATGGCAAACAGAAAACCAGCAACTCTTCAGAGTTCTATCTTGGCGGCAGACAGTTAGGTCCTTTGGTTGCCGCTATGAGTGCTGAGGCGTCAGACATGAGTTCTTGGTTGCTGATGGGAATACCAGGATTGGCATACATAACAGGTCTTGCCGACCCTTTCTGGACGGTTCTCGGACTTGGAATAGGTACGTATCTTAACTGGCTCTTTGTAACAAAGCGTCTACGTAAGTACACCATTACGCTGAATGCGGTAACAGTTCCTGAGTTTTTCTCAAAGCGTTTTCATGACAGTAGAAACGTATTGATGTGCATAGCAGCCGTTGTGATATTGATATTCTTCGTACCTTATACTGCGGCAGGATTCAAGGCGGTGGGAACGTTGCTCAATAGCCTTTTCGGATACGACTATCATGTCTGCATGATTATAGGTGCTGCTATCATCATTTCATACACAGTGATGGGAGGATTTATGGCTGTTTCAACCACAGACCTTATCCAGAGCATTGTGATGACTGTTGCGCTCGTAGTGATAGTAACATTTGCTTTAGATGCAGCGGGAGGCATAAACAATGTCTTGGATAATGCAACGAAACTGCCTGGTTATCTGTCAGTAACGTCAAGTTATGATATAGGCACAGATGATGCAAAGCCATACGGTTGGCTGAAGATAGCGTCAACGATGGCGTGGGGACTCGGCTACTTCGGTATGCCACATATACTGTTGCGCTTCATGGCGATAAAGCGCGAGAAAGACATACCCCTGTCACGCCGTATCGCTACTGTCTGGGTGTTCATCTCAATGTTTGTTGCTATCGGCATTGGCATTATCGGTAACGCGGTAGGCCATGAAGGCATCATACACAACTTCCAGTGTACCTCTGATGCGGAGCGTACCATAATAGAACTCTCTAATGTTCTTGCGCAGGAAGGTGTCTTGGCTGCATTGATGGCAGGCGTTACACTTGCAGGTATACTTGCTTGCACCATGTCAACAGCCGACTCACAGTTGTTGACTGCGGCGTCAAGTTTCTCTGAAAACATCTTCCGCGAAGTGTTAGGCGTGAAGGTTAATGAGAAGACATCTATGCTCATTGCCCGTCTTACGATAATGGTAATAGCGATACTCGCTGTTTATTTCGCTTGGAATCCTAACAACAGTATCTTTGACATCGTGTCTTTCGCTTGGGCAGGCTTTGGCGCAACGTTCGGTCCTTTGGTGCTTGCGGCGTTGTTCTGGAAGCGTACCACATTGGCTGGAGCCACTTGCGGCATGGTAGCCGGAGGCGTGATGGTATTCGTTTGGAAGTATCTCATCGCACCAATGGGTGGTGTTTGGGGCATCTACGAATTGTTGCCAGCCTTCATAGTATCAGCCATGGCCATTGTGGTAGTGTCACTCTGCACGGCAAAGCCTTCAGAGAAGATACTTGAAGAGTTTGAGGCAAGTAAGTAAAAGAAATGATAAAGGAATTGCAGGTTCGCGTATTGCCACAGGTGGCGTACAGCGAACAAAATATAACGGACTACATCAGCCGTGAACTTTCCCTTGACAGACGAACCGTGAAGGCGGTACGTGTGTTAAAGAAAAGCATCGATGCACGTCAGCGTCAGGTTTTCGTTAACCTGACGCTGAGAGTTTTTGTAAACGAAATGCCGCAGGATGATGGCTACGAGAGGGTAGAGTATGGTGATGTGTCACATGCTCCTCAGGCTGTTGTCGTGGGAGAGGGACCGTGCGGTCTCTTCGCTGCCCTTCGCCTGATAGAACTTGGCGTGAAACCTATCGTCATAGAGAGAGGCAGAGACGTAAGAGAGCGCAAACGCGACCTTGCTAAGATAAAGAAAGAACAGCGAGTGGATAGCGAGAGCAACTACTGCTTCGGTGAGGGTGGTGCAGGTGCCTACTCTGACGGAAAACTGTATACACGCAGTAAGAAACGCGGCAATACGGAGAAGATACTCAACGTGTTCTGTCAGCATGGAGCATCGACAAGCATCCTTGCCGATGCCCACCCGCATATAGGAACCGATAAACTGCCAGGCGTAATAGAGAATATGCGCAAGCAGATACAGAAGAGTGGGGGAGAGGTTCACTTCCGCACAAAGATGGTACGTCTGCTCGTTACCAACAATAAAGTGGAGGGCTGTGAGGCGGTAAACCTCGACAGTGGTGCGGAAGAGGTTTATCATGGACCAGTAATCCTTGCCACAGGGCACTCCGCACGTGATGTCTACCGTTACCTTGCATCGGCTAATATCAACATCGAAGCAAAGGGAATAGCAGTAGGCGTGCGCCTAGAACACCCATCAAAGTTAATAGACCAGATACAGTATCATTCGCCAAAAGGCAGGGGACAATGGCTTCCAGCAGCGGAATATTCCTTCGTTACGCAGGTAGAAGGCAGGGGAGTGTACTCCTTCTGTATGTGTCCTGGTGGTTTCATCATACCAGCCGCTACAGACAAAGAGCAGATAGTGGTCAACGGAATGAGTCCAAGCAACCGTGGAGGACAATGGTCTAACAGCGGAATGGTGGTGGAAGTTCGTCCAGAGGATATTCCGGCTATGGGGCTCGCTACAGAAGATAACACAGAAATAGCATGTTGTGATGCTATGCGTGAGGCACTTAGCGTAATGAATTTCCAACAACAATTGGAGAAGGCTTGTTGGCAACAAGGTAACATGAAGCAAACAGCACCAGCGCAGCGTATGCACGATTTTGTGAATGGAAAACTTTCTTACGACATCCCGCGTACCAGTTATGCTCCTGGAGTTGTCTCTTCGCCACTGCATTTTTGGATGCCAGACGGTATAACAAAGCGTCTTCGAGAAGGTTTTAAGACCTTCGGCAGGCAGCGTAAGGGCTTCCTTACAAACGAAGCCGTGATGATAGGCGTGGAGACAAGAACCTCTGCACCAGTACGTATTACACGCAATCCTGAAACTTTACAGCACATAACGATAGAAGGTCTCTTCCCCGCGGGAGAAGGAGCAGGTTATGCTGGCGGAATAGTCTCAGCCGGAGTAGACGGAGAACGTGCCGCAGAGATGGTTGCGGAGTATATAAAAGAAAAGTAATTTTATATCAGTTTTAAAAGAAAGATACCCACATTAATATACGGTGATGGTCAATAGATCACAGAATATTATAGAGATAAAGAATGTATCCAAGCGTTTTGGGGACAAGACGGCATTGGATAACATCAACCTGTATGTTCGTAAAGGAGAGTTCGTAACGATACTCGGCCCATCAGGTTGCGGTAAAACCACACTGCTCAGGCTCTTGGCTGGATTTGAAGTAGCCACGGAAGGGGTGGTAAGCATAAGTGGTAACGACATGACTGATACGCCAGCATATAAGCGTCCTGTCAATACCGTCTTTCAGAAGTATGCGCTTTTCCCACATCTTAATGTCTACGACAATATTGCTTTCGGCTTGAAACTGAAGGGAATGGCGGCTGACGTGATGAAGCAAAAGGTGACAAACGCCTTGCGTATGGTCAACATGAGTGGCTATGAGTACCGTGATGTTAACTCCCTCTCTGGGGGACAGCAGCAGCGTATTGCCATAGCACGCGCCATAGTTAATGAGCCTGAGGTGCTGCTGCTTGACGAACCACTTGCTGCTCTTGACCTGAAGATGCGTAAGGATATGCAGTTGGAGTTGAAGGAG
The DNA here is from genome assembly GCA_934272845.1 of uncultured Prevotella sp. Taxonomy (GTDB): domain Bacteria; phylum Bacteroidota; class Bacteroidia; order Bacteroidales; family Bacteroidaceae; genus Prevotella. The sequence continues at coordinate 4,387 of CAKQSF010000024.1, read as the reverse complement.
ATGCACGAACGTCTCGGCATCACCTTCGTTTACGTGACACACGACCAAGAAGAAGCCTTGACGTTGAGTGACACTATCGTGGTGATGAGCAACGGACGTATTCAGCAGATTGGCACTCCTACCGACATATACAACGAGCCTTCAAACGCTTTTGTGGCAGATTTTATCGGTGAGAGTAATATACTCGACGGTGTTATGCTCCGTGACTGTTTGGTCTCTGTGGCGAGACAACAGATAGAGTGTGTCGACAAGGGCTTTATGAAGGACGAGAAGGTTGACGTGGTAATACGTCCTGAAGACATTGGGGTAAGTCGCAATACGGAGAAAGCACAGTTCATTGGCAAGATAACATCGTCAATCTTCAAGGGCGTTCACTATGAAATGTTGGCTGAGGCTGATGGCTACGAGTTTATGATGCACAACTATCGTCACTTTGAGGTAGGCGAGACTGTAGGCATGAGTGTGGCTCCTGACAACATACACATAATGAAAAGAAACATTGACGAGAATGTTTTTCTGGCAGAGGTGGGTAGCAATACCATTACTTTCCTTGGTTGCGAGTTTACTGTTAGTGATGAGAAAGTGACTGCGTTGCGTGGAAAAGAAAGTGTAGAAGTGTATGTACCGTGTGATAAGGTAGAACTGACCGACAATGAAGAAGATGGTATCTTCACTGGCAATGTAGCTTTTATACTTTACAAGGGCAACCACTATCATCTCACGGTTGATACTGATTGGGGTGAGAAATTATACGTAGACACGCAAGACCAATGGGACCTTGGAGACCATGTAGGCATAAAGATAGATGTGAACGATGTGATAATCTAATGTTTCGAATTGAAAAATGAAAGTTAATAATTAAAAATTATGATTACGGTACTTAGGCGAGGAACTCCTCGTGCATCGACGTTTCTACGTTGTTGATGCCAATAAAAGTTATATGTCTTTAGTTGATGTCGGCATGAAAGGAAATCTTTTCTACGTTGTTGATGCTGCCAACTGCTACAGTAATCATAATTATCAATTTTTAATTATTAATTATTAATTTAAGATTGTAATGAAAAAGTTTTTCTATTCACGTAAGAGTTGGACGCTACCATACGTCATCTTCTCCGCTATATTTGTGGTACTGCCGTTACTGCTCATTGTTCTCTATTCCTTTACTGATGAGAATGGGAGTTTTACTCTGAGCAACTTTACGAAGTTCATGAGCCGTTCCGAGGACGTGAACACCTTTGTCTATTCCATAGGTATCGCTGTGCTTACCACGCTTATCTGCATCCTTTTGGGCTATCCTGCTGCATATATCCTTGCCCGAAGTAAGATGAGGCATGCTAATGCGGTGGTGATGCTGTTCATACTCCCTATGTGGGTGAATATACTTGTGCGTACACTTGCCACCGTAGCGTTGTTCGATTTCGCAGGTATCGCTCTCGGAGAAGGGGCGTTACTCTTCGGTATGGTTTACAACTTTATTCCTTTTATGGTATATCCCATATACAATACGCTACAGAAGATGGACAGTAGTTATATCGAGGCTGCGGAAGATCTCGGCGCATCACCATGGCAAGTGTTCATAAAAACTATACTGCCGCTATCCATGCCAGGAATATCCAGTGGCGTGTTGATGGTGTTTATGCCTACAATCTCTACTTTCGCCATCTCTGAGCTACTGACAATGAATAACATAAAACTGTTTGGAACGACTATTCAGGAGAATGTAAACAACTCCATGTGGAACTATGGTGCCGCACTCTCGCTCATCATGTTACTACTCATAGGAGCCTCTACCATCTTTGCTTCTGATGATAATGACCAAGAGAAAGGAGGAATACTATGAGAACCTTACGTCGCGTTTTGTGTCAGGGCTATTTGTGGGTGCTACTGCTGTTGCTCTATTCGCCTATCATCATTATCATCATCTTTTCTTTTACAGAATCAAAGGTGATGGGAAACTGGACGGGGTTCTCGCTTCAACTATACAAGAACCTGTTTGTTTCTGGCACGCACCACTCCCTAACAGATGCCTTGGTTAACACTATAAGTATAGCCCTGATAACTGCAACGGTCTCAACTCTGCTTGGCTCTCTTACCGCAATAGGCATTTACAATATGAAGAATAGAGCAAGAAAGGCTATCATGTTCGTTAATAACATACCTATACTTAATGGCGATATTATCATTGGTATATCCTTATTCCTGCTCTTTGTGTCCTTGGGTATAAAGCAAGGTTACCTCACTGTTGTCCTTGCTCACATTGCTTTCTGCACGCCTTATGTGGTGTTAAGTGTACTTCCACGACTGAAGCAGATGAACCCTAACCTTTATGAGGCTGCCCTTGACCTTGGGGCGTCGCCCTTTCAGGCATTGCGCAAGGTGATTGTGCCAGAGATATTGCCAGGTATGGTGGCTGGTTTCATGCTCGCCATTACGTTGTCTATTGACGATTTCGCCATAACCATCTTTACTATAGGTAATGAGGGACTTGAGACTCTCTCTACATTCATTTACGCTGATGCACGAAAGGGTGGACTAACGCCTGAGTTACGACCGCTCAGCACCATTATATTCGTGCTTGTATTGGTGTTACTCTTCATAATAAACCGACGTTCTTCTAAAGTAAAATGATAAAGAATCTATTACATTACCCTTCTTTTTGCATTCTGTTGATAGCACTATCGTTAGTTTGCGGCAGTTGCTCTCAGCAAGAACCGCGTGAGGAAGTGTTGAAAGTTTATAACTGGGGCGATTATATCAATGAAGAAAAGTTAGCGGAGTTTCCTGAATGGTATAAGCAACAGACAGGACGTAATATTAGGGTTATATATCAAACCTTTGATATTAATGAGATAATGCTAACTAAGATAGAGCGCGGTCATGAGGATTTTGACGTGGTATGCCCATCTGAATACATCATCGAAAGGATGCTTCGCAAGAACCTTCTTCTGCCAATAGATACCGACTTTGGCAAGACGCCGAACTATATTAAGAATCTTTCGCCTTATATTGTCAGCCAGATAGATGCGGTAAGCGTGCCTGGTCGCAGGGCGCATGACTATGCCGTGGGCTATATGTGGGGCACGGCGGGAATACTGTATAATGCTGATCATGTGCCAGAGCAAGATTCCTACACGTGGGGCACGCTGTGGAACCCGCGTTATAAGGGGAAACTGTTGATGAAAGACTCGTACCGCGATAGTTACGGCACAGCGCTTATCTATGCTCGTCGTAAGGAGATTGCACATGGTCAGTTGACTGTAAAAGACCTAATGAATGATTATTCGCCAGAGAATATCCGTACAGTTGAGGAGTATTTAAAGAAACTAAAGCCCAACATTGAAGGCTGGGAGGCTGACTTTGGCAAGGAGACAATGACTAAAGGTAAGGCACTTCTTAACATGACGTGGAGCGGAGACGCCGTGTGGGCGATAGAAGAAGCGGAGAAGAATAATGTACATCTCAATTACAATGTTCCTTGCGAGGGGAGCAACGTATGGTTTGATGGCTGGGTGATACCTAAGTATGCTGGCAATCCTAAGGCGGCTGCATATTTCATAAACTACTTGTGTAAGGGTGATGTGGCACTTGCTAATATGGATGCCACTGGTTATGTTAGTAGTGTGGCTACCGATAATATATTGGAAGCGATGAGTGATTCTGCTGTTTATCCTTCGACAGTAAACCTTGCTTACTTCTTTGGTGAAAAGGCGCGACGTGCCCATCTCAACCCTATAATGTATCCAGACAGTAGTGTAGTGGCTCGTTGTGCTATGATTCATGATGCTGGTGATAGCACACCGGCGGTAGTAGATATGTGGTCAAGGGTCAAGGGCGACAACCTTGGTGGTGGTATTGTGCTATTCTTGCTTGGTACAGTGGGAGCAATAGCAGCATACGTGGGCTATAAGAAGTACGTAAGGCGTAAGCACCGTCTTTTAGCAAGAAGTCACAGAAGAAAACACGTTATAAGAGTTGATTGACAATTAAGTATCGTTCCTTAAATCCTTGTGTGTTTAAATATAAAAAATGGTGTGCTGATAGATACTATACTCAAACAGAAATACTTTGAGAATACTAACAATATAGGGTTGCTTTTATATTTCAACATTAATGGTGATTAATGTTATAAAAGTAGTACGAAGCACAATCCATTGCTCCAATGAGAGAATACGTAGTTGGGTGATTAATGTTATAAAAGTATTACGAAGCATAATCCATTGCTCCAATGAGAGAATACGTAGTTAGGTGATTAATGTTATAAAAGTAGTACGAAGCACAATCCATTGCTCCAATGAGAGAAAACGTAGTTGGGTGATTAATGTTATAAAAGTAGTACGAAGCACAATCCATTGCTCCAATGAGAGAATACGTAGTTGGGTGATTAATG
>CAKQSF010000023.1 GCA_934272845.1 uncultured Prevotella sp. | reverse complement strand
AGCCAAAAATTCATAATTCATAATTCACAATCCATAATGCACAATCCGTTACGTGTAATACGTGTGGCGTAGCCAAAAATTCATAATTCATAATTCACAATCCATAATGCACAATCCGTTACGTGTAATACGTGTGGCGTAGCCAAATTATGAATTATGAATTATGCATTATGAATTATTAATTATTTTCTCCATATAAGGTATGCACCAGCAATGATGAATGGTATGGAGAGAATCTGTCCCATGTCTACGGGCAGCGCAGCCTCAAACGCTTCTTGTACCTCCTTAGTATATTCTATTAAGAATCGGACAGTGAAGACGCAGAATAGGAGCATGCCCAGGAAGAAGCCAGTGCCTATGCGTTCTGGATGTTTTCTCCATAGCATTATCAGCATTATGCCGATGCATAGATAGGCTATCGCCTCGTATAACTGTCCTGGATGTCGTGGCTGCATGTCCACCCTCTCGAAGATGAATGCCCACGGCAGGTCTGTTGGTTTGCCAATTATCTCTGAGTTCATGAGGTTGCCGAGTCGTATGAAGGTGGCAGTGAATGGTACCGCTATAGAGACGGTATCGCATACGATAAGTGGTTTCATCTTCATACGGTGGCAATAGAGCATGCCTGCAAGTATTACGCCGATGGAGCCGCCATGTGATGCAAGTCCCTCGTAGCCAGTAAAATGCCAGTCGCCCCACATATCTTGTCTTATAGGCAGCAGCATCTCTATCACGTGCGCACCGCTGCTGAGGAAGTAGCCAGGTTCATAGAACAGGCAGTGCCCCAGTCGTGCTCCTACGAGTATGCCCACGAAGCAATAGAAGAAGAGTGGCTCAAACTTCTCGTCGGCTATCTTTTGCTTGCGGTACAGATACTTTACGGTAAGGTAAGAGAGGAGCAGTCCTATCAGCCAGCAGGTGGAATACCAGCGTATGGCTAACGAACCAATATGGAACATTACAAGGTCGGGAGACCAATGGACGTATAATAATTCATAAATCATAATTCATAATCATAATGCATAATTCATAATGCATAATTCATAATTAGGCAGACGCCACGACGCTTATTTATCGTCGCAATCAGTATTCTTTACTATTTTTGTCAATATTTTTATTAATTCTATATCATCATTGACAATAGAGTTGTATGATTTAGTGTCAATATAATCTGATTCATAAAGCAATTCAAGCCAATATTGAGTTTCACTCGCCTCTTTTAATGCAATATTCATCTTGGCACGGAAGTCTGCAACGCTCTGTCCTCTGATGGCTTCTTTTACGTTTGCCCCTATGCTTGTACCGCTACGCAGAACCTGTTTTGATAAAACAAATTCACGTAGTGGTGCCGAGATTGTAAGGTATTTGTATAGTTTTATAATCCTTAGCGCAAATTCCTTACTTTTATCCCTTATTATATTCTCCTCTTTCATAGATAAATACAAATCGGCACGCAGGCAAATACAATTATGAATTATGCATTATGAATTATGAATTAATTTACACGTTAAATCTGAAGTGCATAATGTCACCATCCTGCACAACGTATTCTTTGCCTTCGATGCCTAGTTTTCCTGCCTCACGTATGGCAGCCTCAGAGCCGTATTTTATGTAATCCTCGTATTTTATAACTTCTGCACGTATAAAGCCCTTCTCAAAGTCGGTGTGGATAACACCAGCACACTGTGGTGCCTTCCATCCCTTGTGGTATGTCCATGCCTTTACTTCCATCTCGCCAGCAGTGATGAACGTTTGGAGGTTGAGCAGCGAGTAAGCCTTCTTGATGAGGCGGTTGACGCCAGACTCTTCCAGTCCTAACTCCTCAAGGAACAGTTGCTTGTCCTCGTATGACTCAAAGCCAGCGATGTCCTCTTCGGTCTTTGCAGCCACTACCATTGACTCTGCTTTCTCTTCCTTAGCCAGTTCCTCTACCTTACGGGTCCATTCGTTGCCGTCCTTTGCAGAGTTCTCGTCTACGTTACATACGTAAAGCACTGGTTTGCTGGTAAGTAAGAAGAGGTTCTTGGCTGCTTCCTGCTCTTCCTTAGAGTCGAACTCCACTGTACGTGCGTTCTTACCTGCATCGAGTGCCTCTTTGTATGCAGTAAGCACCGCCAGTTCTACCTTTGCTTCTTTATTGCCAGTAGAAGCGATTTTAGCGGTTTTAGCAAGACGTCCTTCTATAGTCTCAAGATCCTTTAACTGCAACTCTGTGTCGATAATCTCCTTGTCGCGTATAGGGTCTATAGTGCCGTCGACATGGGTGATGTTCTCGTCTTCAAAGCAACGCAGCACGTGGATGATGGCATCAGTCTCACGTATGTTTCCAAGGAACTTATTGCCCAGTCCCTCGCCCTTGCTGGCACCTTTCACGAGTCCGGCGATGTCTACTATCTCACATGTTGCTGGGACTATTCTTCCTGGGTGTACTATCTCAGCGAGTTTTGTAAGACGCTCGTCTGGTACGGTGATGACGCCCACGTTAGGTTCTATTGTACAGAAAGGGAAGTTGGCTGCCTGTGCCTTTGCACTTGACAGACAGTTGAAAAGTGTAGATTTGCCTACGTTAGGCAGACCTACTATACCACATTTTAATGCCATATCTTGTTGTTTTGTTGTTTTGGGATTGTTTGGTGGTTTGGTAGATTGGTCGTTTGGTCGTTTGGTCGTTTGGTAGATTGGTCGTTTTGTTGTTTTGTATATTGGGATGAATACAAACACATAGTTTCCCTAACGACTAATCAGCCTATCTCCTCATCTCCCACCCCACTAAATACCTAATTCTTTTATTATATTCTCTACTTGTTCGGTCTTTGTCATGGTGTAGAAGTGTAGCACGGGGAATCCAGCCTTAATGAGTTTCTCGCTTTGCGCTATCGCCCACTCTACTCCGACCTTCTTAACATCGTTATTATCCTTGCATGCGCTGACCTTGTCTACCAGTTCCTGCGGCAGGTCTACGGCGAATGTCTGTGGCAACACCGTCAACTGCGTCTTTGTGGCGAAAGGCTTCAGTCCTGGCAATATAGGAGCATCAATGCCCACCTTGACGCAGCGGTCGCGGAACTCAATGAGTGTGTCTGCGTCATAACATATCTGTGTTGCTATATACTCTGCTCCAGCATCAATCTTCTGCTTGAGGTAGCCCATGTCAGTCAGTGCGTTAGGTGACTCTACGTGCTTCTCAGGGTAGCCTGCCACGCCTATGCAGAAGTCGGTATGGTGGCAGGTGTTAGGCTCTCCGTCAATGAAGATGCCGTTGTTCATGTCTACTATCTGCTTTACCAGTCCGTCAGCATGTGCATGTCCGTCCTTGTTTGCCACAAAGCGGTGTGCTCCTGGCATGGCATCACCACGCAGTGCCAGCACATTCTGTATGCCGAGGAAGTCGAGGTCTATCAGTGTGTCCTCTATGTCGTAACGTGACTGTCCACCGCAGATAAGGTGTGGCACCACCTCTATGTTATATTTCTGCTTTATAGCGGCAGAGACACCTACCGTACCAGGACGGCGGCGCATCACGTGCTTCTGTATCAGTCCGTCGGGACGCTCCGTGTACTTTATCTCTTCTCTGTGACACGTCACGTTGATGAAGGCTGGGTTAAATGGCACGAGGCGGTCTATTGCACCGTATATCTTGTCGAGGCCGTCACCTTTTAGCGGTGGCAGCAGTTCAAAGGAGAAACGAGGTTTGCCCGACTCCTTGGCTTGGTTTATTATGTCTATTATCTTCATTGTCGGTTTGGTTGTTTGTTTGGTTGTTTAGTGGTTTAGTCGTTTGGTTGTTTGGTCGTTTGGTGGTTTGGTCGTTTGGTGGGTACCAATCTACCAATCTCCCAATCTGCCAATCTCCTAATCTACCAATCTCCTAATCTCCCAATCTCCTAAACATTAAAAAATTTCTCGGGGCTATTAGCGAATATCAGTCCGCAGATGCTTTCTCCAGGGTTTATCATGTAACTTTCAGTGAGCGATAGTCCTGTCTCCTCCCCTATTCCGAGGATGTCGAACACCTGTTGCTTCATGCTGTGGTCTGGGCATGAGCCGTAACCGAACGCCATACGTATGTTCTTCTTGCCCCAGTGCATAGTGTCGCGCAGGTCCATGGAGAGTTTCTCTGCCATGGCTTCCGCTAAACGGTCGGCAAGGAGTTTCAGCATAATAGCGTGATACTCATCGCCATCGGCACGATAGCGTTCCTGCATCTCAGCCAGTCCTACGCCAGCACTGACAACGAACGGACAGAGGTAGTCCTCAGGTGGTTCCGCCCCACCCTCTCGCTGCATCACGTAGTCAGCGAGACACTTAGTCTCAGGCTCATCACGCAGTGAGCGTTGCATAGGCAGGCGGTGCTCGTTGCCCTTGGCATCCTTTATTATAATGTCATCACCCTCAGCCCATGCAGGCAGTATCTGCGCCCTTGTCTGTAGGCGTAGCAAACGGAGGCGTATCACCTTCTCTAACAGTTGCTGTGCGTCACGGTAGAGTTTCTGTGCTTCCCCACCCTTTTCCTTGTCTTCAAGCAGTTCGGGGAAATGTCCTTTCAGTCCCCATGCAGAGAAGAAGAAATTCCAGTTTATGAGTGGCACCAAAGGATTGCAGCACATACACTCGCCCTTTGGATGTATCAGCGAGTGATTGTCTGACTTTATCAGCACCCTTGCCTCAGCCGTAGGCACTGCCACCTCCTCCGCCTTCTTTACGTGGCGACGACGCTTTGCCTCCTCGAGCGTCAGTTTTGGTTTCTTTTCAGCCTCGTCACGCAGGTAGTTCTCGCGTATGATGCGTTGCTGCGCCTTCAGTTCTGCAATATATTCCTCACGGTCATCGGCAAGCAGTCGGCGTATGATAGCAGGATTATCCGCTGCCGCACGCACCTGTATCACCACGCCATCAGGATATTCTGGCGCCATCTTCACAGCGGTATGCAGTGTAGATGTCGTGGCACCGCCCACCAATACAGGTGTTGTCATGCCCTCATGACGCAGTGCTCTGAGCACGTTAATCATCTCGTCGAGCGACGGAGTGATGAGTCCGCTGAGTCCTATCACCGCAGCATCATGTTCCTTTGCGGCATTGATAATAGTCTCAGTATCAACCATTACGCCCAGGTCCATCACATCGTAACCGTTACACTGCGTTACTACGCTGACGATGTTCTTACCAATGTCGTGAACATCGCCCTTAACCGTGGCCATTAGGATAGTAGGCTGGGCTGCGGAAGCGGTTGACGTAGAAACGTCACCGCACGAGGATTTGCCTGCATCGCTTGCTGATTCGCCTGCATCGCTTGTAGATTCACTATCATTGCTTGCAGGCTTTTGTGCAGTCATGTATGGTTCGAGCACCGCCACCGCCTTCTTCATGACGCGAGCAGACTTCACCACCTGTGGCAGGAACATCTTGCCCTGTCCGAAGAGTTCTCCCACCTGTTCCATGGCAGGCATGAGGTAGTTGTCAATCACGGCGAGGGCAGTGCCAGTCTCTTGATATGCCTCTTCCGTGTCAGCCTCTATATGGTCAGTCAGTCCCTTGAGCATAGCGTGGTTAATACGGTCGTGGAGTGGGGCAGTGCGCCAGTCGTCTTTTGGTGCAGCAGCCTTTCCATTACCTCCTTCAGCCGCCTTGCGTGCATCCTCCGCCTCTTTAATAGCCTGTGCAAAGTCTATCAGCCGCTCGCTGGCACCGCTATCACGGTTCAGTATTACGTCTTCCACTGCCTTTAGCATATCCTCTGGAATGTCAGAGTAGATGGTTGTCATGGCAGGGTTAACGATACTCATGTCGAGTCCTGCCTGCATAGCGTGATAGAGGAACACAGAGTGCATCGCTTGACGTATCACATTATTGCCGCGGAACGAGAAACTAAGGTTGCTGATACCACCCGAGAGGTGTGTCTCAGGCATCTCAGTGTGTATTGTTCGGCAGGCTTCAATAAAGGCTCTGCCATAGTCGTCGTGCTCAGGCATACCTGTAGCAACAGCCAGTACGTTAGGGTCGAAGATGATGTCTTCGCCAGGGAAACCATTCTCTGTCAGCAGTTTGTAAGCACGTCGTGCCACGCTGACCTTGCGTTCGTAGGTGTCAGCCTGTCCTTTTTCGTCAAACAACATCACCACTGCCGCTGCTCCCATAGAGTGAACGTAACGTGCCTTGGCGAGGAACTTCTCTTCGCCTTCCTTCAGTGATATAGAGTTAACAATGCTCTTGCCCTGCACGCACTGTAGTCCAGCCTTAAGGATATCCCACTTTGAGGAGTCTATCATCACTGGCACGCGTGCTATCTCTGGTTCAGAGGCTATGAGGTTGAGGAACGTTGTCATGGCGTCTATACCGTCAATGAGTCCGTCGTCCATACATACGTCAATAACCTGCGCTCCGTTCTCCACTTGATTACGTGCTACGGAGAGTGCCTCGTCGTATTTCTTCTCTTGTATCAGTCTCTTAAACTTTGCCGATCCTGCCACGTTGGTACGCTCTCCAACGTTTACGAACCCTGTTTCCTTACACAGTCTCAGGGCTTCAAGACCTGAGAGGGTGGTTGTTTGGTTGTTTGGTTGTTTGGTCGTTTGGTCGTTTGGTCGTTTGGTTGTTTGGTTGTTTGGCAGTGGGCGAGGGGAGTGGTGCTTCGCCACTTCCGCCAGAGCCTTGATGTGCGCAGGTGTAGTACCGCAACAACCTCCATATATATTCACCGGACTATGATGCGTATTATCCTCCGTCTCCCCAGCAGAGAGGAACTCTTCAGCCGCTTCAGCAAAAGTCTCAGGCGTCTCATCATATCCGCCCATAACATTAGGCAAACCAGCATTAGGATGCACCGAGATAGGGCAGGGTGCAATCTTTGCTATTCGCTTCAGCCATGGCAACAACTGTCTTGCACCAAAACCGCAGTTTAAGCCTATAGACAGCAAGTTTCCGTGTGACAATGATGCCACGAATGCCTCCACCGTCTGTCCTGACAATGTGCGACCAGAAGCATCAGAGAGTGTTCCAGATGCCATCACAGGTATATCCGTGCCGCGTTCCTGCGCCACGTCCTCTATAGCCTTCAGCGCTGCCTTAGCGTTAAGAGTATCAAAGATAGTCTCAATGAGCATCACGTCAGCCCCACCGTCGAGCAATCCGTTGACCTGTTCACGGTAGGTATCATACAGTTGCTGGAACGTTACGTCGCGCTGTGCGGGATTGTTAACGTCAGCCGACATAGATGCCGTACGGTTAGTAGGTCCAATAGAACCAGCCACTATACGTGCTCCAGCGCGGCGTGCACACTCAGCGGCAGCCTTGCTGATATCATACACGAGATTCTCCAGAGCATAGTCGGCAAGCGAGAAGCAGTTACAGTTAAAGGAGTTAGTCTCAACGATGTCTGCTCCCGCTTCAATATAGTCACGGTGCATTCGCTCGATAACCTGTGGCTGCGTGAGGCACAAAACGTCATTACACCCCTTCAGTGGTACAGGATGTTCCTTAAACCTCTCTCCTCTGAAGTCATCCTCCGTCAACTGCAAGTGCTGCAGGTAAGTTCCCGTAGCACCATCGAGTATAAGGATGCGTTCCCTCATTATGTCCTGAATCTCTTTTCTAGTCATGTTTGGTCGTTTAATGGCTTTATATGTAAATTGTTTGCCCGAATAGTTTATACCAAGATGCAAAGGTACAACAAAAACTTCAAATCAGCAAATTTTTGGTTTGGTTAAACTAGAAATGCTAGAAGAACTAGATATTCTAGAAGAACTAGAACCTCTAGAAAACCTAGAACCTCTAGAAGATCTAGAAAACCTAGAACAACTAGAACCTCTAGAACTTCTAGAACTTCTAGAAAACCTAGATACCCAAGATAGCCTTTATTCAAAAATACTTCAAAATATTTGGCGGTTCAATGCTTTTTAAGTAACTTTGCAGAAATTATCACAATAATAATCACATTTTCAACATATTTCATGTTTACAGAGAAAGCCAACGATATATTCCGACGCGCTATTGCGGACTACCACGTTCACGATAACGTTGAGACTCCTATCAATAACCCTTACGAGGCTGGCACCATCGATGCCACACTATACCACAAATGCTGGATAGATACCGTACAGTGGCACTTCGAGGATATTATCCGCGATCCACAGATAGATCCTGCAGCAGCACTGGTACTGAAACGACGCATCGACAAATCTAACCAAGACCGTACGGACATGGTGGAGGATATCGACACTTACTTCCGCCAACTCTATGCTGACGTGAAGGTGCAGGAAGGGGCTACCATCAATACTGAGTCTCCGGCTTGGGCTATCGACCGCCTCTCTATCCTCGCACTGAAGATATGGCACATGAAGGAACAGACAGAGCGTACCGATGCTTCTGAGGAGCATATCGCTACATGCCGTGGCAAACTCGCTGTGCTCTTGGAGCAGCAGGTAGACCTTTCTACTGCTATAGACCAATTGCTGGACGATATTGCTGCAGGACGTAAGTACATGAAAGTATACCGCCAGATGAAAATGTACAATGACCCAAGCACTAACCCCGTATTATATAAAAAGTAATAGTAACTTATAGGGAGTAATAGTGACTTTCAAGAAGTAATAGTAACTTACAGGGAGTAATAGCGACTTTCAAGAAGTAATAGTAACTTACAGGGGGTAATAGTAACTGACAGGGAGTAATAGTAACTGACAGGGAGTAATAGTGACTTAACCTAAGGTTAGGGATGCCAAATCATGCGTTGGCGGAATTAGCGGACTGTAAAATTAATACGTTTTAATTCCACCAACTCGTGCCTAATCCTTTTGGAATGCTTATTTAAGATAAGGAAATAACTACATAATACTAACTACTCATAATTACGACACGGACACCATCATAACGATGATGCCCGTGTTTTTTTATTCATCCAGCGCAGGAACTCTGTTTTCCATTCCCTGCACTCTGCTGTACCTTTTTCTTCTGAAGCGCCAAAGCCGTGCCCTCCTGTGTTATAGAGTATATAGCGATGAGGAATGCCACGTGCGGTGAGCGCAGAGTCAAGTATTACGGAGTTACGGTATTTCACTACTGGGTCGTCCTTACAGTTCACAAGGAACACTGGCGGACAATCTGCTGGTACATGCTTCTCAAGCGACAGGCTGTCACGCAGCGAGCGACGATACTTGCGTAATTCTCCTAGCAATGCCCTGCGTGAGCGTTTGTGCGTCAGCGGTCCTTGCATGGTTACTACGGGATAAACCGGCACCACGAAGTCAGGACGCAAGGAATGCTTTACACTGATACCTAACGGTGTAAGAAAGTCTGTATGATGATACTCTGCCGCCGACATCACAAGGTGGCCGCCTGCTGAGAACCCCATTGCCCCAACGCTATCTGGATTTACGTTCCACTGCCGTGCATGTTCCCTTACGGTGTGTATCGCCATCTGTATGTCCTGTAGCATCATAGGGTGACGTCTGCCTGGCACTATCAGTCGTGAGTGGGTGACATACTGGAATATGCCCTGCACGCGATAGTTTAATACGAATGCTGCTATGCCGTTCTTCTGCAGCCAGCGTGCTACTGCCACGCCCTCTGTCTCGCGGTCATGCCAACAGTAACTGCCTCCAGGACATACCACAACACCCACGGTGGGGTAGGGGGCACCCTCTGGCAGATAAGCGTCCAGCGTAACACTACTTGCGTGTACCCCTGTGCCTTTCCATATCTGCACTCGTTGTTGCGCGTTAATGTTAAGGGAGAGGATTGTTAAGAAAACTAATAAAATATGTTTCATCATGTTCATGCACCTTTTCTCGCCATAGCATAGTTAAATTCATAATTCATAATTCATAATTCATAATTATGCTTGCGCACTGTGGAGATTTTATATGGAGTCGAGGTTTTTAACCTCGACTCCATAATTGTCTTGCTGCATCTTGCTTAAACCGAAGTTGGAAACTTCGTCTCCATATAAAGGCTTACATGCACGCTTACTTGCCAAAGAACTCTGCCAGTTTCTGTGTTGCTCTTCCTCGGTGGCTTATAGCGTTTTTCTCCTCACTGGTCATCTCGGCAAAGGTGCGGCCGTCTGCCTCTGTGGGTGCAAAGATGGGGTCGTATCCAAAGCCATCAGCGCCATGGCGTTCTGTGGTTATGCTTCCATTTACTATTCCCTCGAACAGGTGTTCCTCTCCTTTATATATAAGGGCTATTACGGTGCGAAAGCGTGCCGTGCGGTCTGCCTTACCCTCTAGGTTGCTGAGGAGGCAACGCATATTCGCCTCGCTGTCGTGTGAGGCTGCCGTAGGGTCGCTGAGTGATGCGTAGCGTGCGCTATAGACGCCTGGTGCACCACCAAGGACTGTTACCTCCAAGCCTGTATCGTCAGCGAAACAGTCGTAGCCGTAGTGTTCCTTTATGTAGCGTGCCTTCTGTATGGCATTACCTTCCAGTGTGTCGGCATCTTCGGGTATATCCTCGTGGCAACCTATGTCGTTGAGCGACAGTACCTCTATGTCATTAGCGTCAGCAGCCCTGCCGTTGGTGGCAAGGCTGCTGAGTATCTCACGCACCTCTGAGAGTTTGTGCGCGTTGTTGGTCGCGAAAACTATTTGCATATTTCTTTTTATTTGAGAGGGGTCGATGGCGTAGAAACGCCACCGCACAAGGACAGGATGGGCAAGCCCTAAGACCTTAAAACAAAGACCCAAGCCTAAGACCTTAAAACAAAGCCCTAAGACCCCAAAACCTAATCCACAAGCCCTACTTTACTACAATATTAATAATACGTCCTGGCACCACGATAACCTTCATTACCTGCTTGCCCTCTGTATATTTCGCAGTGCGCTCGTCAGCCAGTGCAGCCTTCTCCGCGTCCTCACGGCTGATGTCGGCAGGCAACTGTATGGTGAAGCGTGTCTTGCCGCAGAACTGTACTGGTATGGTCTTCTCTGAGTCCTTCAACTTTGCCTCGTCCCACTTAGGCCACTGTGCATCGCATACGGTGCCTTCGCCTCCTAGCACGTGCCAGAGTTCTTCTGCCATGAATGGTGCAAACGGTGCGAGGAGCACTACGAGGTCCTTCAGTACCGCCTTGCTGTGACACTTCTGCAACTCGCCAACGGCTATCATGAAGGCAGAGATAGAGGTGTTGTAAGAGAACTGCTCTATGTCGCCCGTTACCTTCTTGATGAGTTTGTGGAGTGATTTCTCCTGCTCTGCCGTAGGTGCGTCGTCGGTAATGATGTTGTTGCCCTCACGGTCGAAGAACAGTCCCCAGAACTTCTTGAGGAAGCGGTGACAACCATCGATGCCGTTGGTGTCCCATGGCTTTGACTGCTCCACTGGTCCAAGGAACATCTCGTAGAGGCGCAGTGTGTCGGCACCGTACTTCTCTACTATCATGTCAGGGTTGACAACGTTGAACATTGACTTCGACATCTTCTCTACAGCCCATCCGCAGAGATACTTGCCATCATCGTTGAGTATAAACTGCGCGTCGTTATACTCTGGACGCCATGCCTTGAACGCCTCTACGTCGAGTATATCGCCACTGACGATGTTCACGTCTACGTGTATTGGTGTTACGTCATAACCCTCCTTCTTGTCGAGAGAAACGAAGGTATTGGTGTCCTTTATACGATATACAAAGTTAGAGCGTCCCTGTATCATGCCCTGGTTAACGAGTTTCTGGAATGGCTCGTCCTTGCAACTTACGCCGAGGTCGTAAAGGAACTTACACCAGAATCGTGAGTAGATAAGGTGACCCGTAGCGTGCTCTGAACCTCCTACGTAGAGGTCCACGTTCTGCCAGTACTCGTCTGCCTCCTTGCTTACGAGAGCCTGGTCGTTGTGTGGGTCCATATAGCGCAGGTAGTATGCTGACGAACCTGCAAAGCCTGGCATAGTGTAGAGTTCTATAGGGAAGACAGTCTTGTTGTCTATCTCGCTATTGTCTACGATACACTTCTTCTCTTCGTTCCACGCCCACTTGGTAGCGTTGCCCAATGGTGGCTCGCCCGTCTCGGTAGGCAAGAACTTCTCCACCTGTGGCAGTTGTATAGGCAGGCACTCCTCTGGTATCATCACTGGCATGCCGTCCTTATAATATACAGGGAACGGCTCGCCCCAGTAACGCTGACGTGAGAAGATGGCATCGCGCAGACGGTAGTTCACCTTCACTCTGCCCAATCCCTCAGTCTTCACAAACTTCTTTGTTGCTGCTATAGCCTCCTTGATGGTCAGTCCGTTGAGGTTAAAGCCCTTATAGGCTGTCTTGCCCTCCATTGGCGAGTTCATCACGATGCCTTCCTTGGCGTCATAACTCTCCTCGCTAACGTCGGCACCCTCTATCAACGGGATGATAGGGAGGTCGAAGTGCTTAGCAAAGGCATAGTCGCGTGAGTCGTGCGCTGGCACCGCCATGATGGCTCCTGTGCCGTAACCTGCGAGCACATATTCTGAAACATATATAGGACACTTGTCGCCCGTGATAGGGTTGATGCCGTAAGCACCTGAGAAGACGCCCGTTACGGTGTGGTCTATCATGCGCTCACGCTCTGTTCTGCCCTTTACGTACTTTACGTATTCGTCTACTGCCTGGCGCTGCTCCGCTGTCGTTACCTGGTCAACGAGGTCTGACTCTGGCGCTAGTACAAAGAATGTTACGCCAAACATGGTGTCGGCACGTGTGGTGAAGATAGTGAACTCTACGTCCTGGTCTGCCACCTTAATGTTAACCTCTGTACCCTCAGAGCGGCCTATCCAGTTTTTCTGTGTCTCGGTGATAGAGTCGCTCCACTGTATGGTCTGCAGACCGTCGAGCAGTCGCTGTGCGTATGCGCTGACACGCAGGCACCACTGGCGCATCTTCTTCTGCTCTACAGGGTAACCGCCACGCACGCTGACGCCGTCTACCACCTCGTCATTGGCAAGCACCGTGCCCAGTCCGGCACACCAGTTTACCATTGTCTCGCCCATGAAGGCTATGCGGTAGTTCATGAGAACATTGTTCTTTTTCTTCTCGTCCCATGCGTTCCACTCCTCAGCGGTGAATGTCATCTCCTCGGTGCAAGCGGCATTAACGCCCTCTGTGCCCTTCTCGCTGAAGTGCTTTACGAGTTCCTCTATAGGCTGTGCCTTCTGGCAAGAGTTACAGAAGAAGGAGTTATACATCTTCTGAAACGCCCACTGTGTCCACTTATAGTAACCAGGGTCGCAGGTGCGCACCTCGCGGTCCCAGTCAAACGAGAAACCTATCTTGTCCAACTGCTCACGGTAGCGGTTGATATTAGCATTGGTAGTAACCTCAGGGTGCTGTCCTGTCTGTATGGCATACTGCTCTGCAGGCAGTCCGTAAGCGTCGTAGCCCATAGGGTTGAGCACGTTGAAGCCCTGCAGACGCTTATAGCGAGCGTAGATATCACTGGCAATGTAACCCAGTGGGTGACCAACATGCAGTCCCGCACCTGATGGGTAAGGGAACATGTTGAGCACATAGAATTTCTTTTTATCCTTATTCTCTGTAACGTGGTAGGTCTTCTGCTGCTTCCAGTAGTCGAACCATTTCTTCTCAATGTCTCTGAAGTTATATTCCATTGCTATATATTATGTATAATTTCCTATTTATCTGCAAAATTACAAAGAATTTACTGAATAGCAGTAGTTTTCACTCTTTTTTTTACTTTAGTGATGATGAAAAGAGTTTTACAGAAGCGATAATTTAAGGGTGATTATATGCAAAGTACAGATAGAATTAGCCTGGAAGGCTATACTATGAGTAACCGTGGGCGAAGCCTACGGATTTGGCATAGTATGGAAATATCAGCCTGGAGGGCTGTACACTACCAATAATGTACAGCCTTCCAGGCTGAGAATAGGGAGAGTACCTAAAATCCGTGGGCGATGCCCACGGTTACTCATAGTATTGGCTTCCAGCCAAAGAATTGCTAACGTTAATTCAAAATGTAGGCTTCTTGCTAAGGCAAGCGGCAAAGCCGAGTTCAGCCAAAGAAAGTCTAACGTTAATTCAAAATGTAGGCTTCTTGCTAAGGCAAGCGGCAAAGCCGAGTTCAGCCAAAGAAAGTCTAACTCTTCTATGCCGAGAAAGCGTGCATATAAGTAAAGACATTAATTGACGTAACCATTGCTGAATTGTTACTATATATTACCGCCCTTAAATAAAAAGGCTTCACCATGGCATACTACCGCGGCGAAGCCTTAATTATTCATTATGCATTATGCATTATGCATTATTAATTATTAATTATGCATTATTCATTATTAATTATACATTAAAACCGCATGACGCTACCGTCAGCGCACTGATTATTGACGTCAACGCCGTCAGCACGGCATTTATAATGACGCTCCATTTGTTGTTTATCATTGGTGGTTTAGTCGTTTGGTGGTTTGGTAGATTGGTGGTTTGGTAGATTGGTGGTTTAGTCGTTTGGTGGTTTGGTAGATTAGTCGTTTGGTGGTTTGGTGGTTTGGTAGATTGGTGGTTTGGTAGATTGGTGGTTTGGTAGATTGGTGGTTTGGTAGATTGGTGGTTTGGTGGTTTTGGGGTTTGGTAGATTGGTGGTTTAGTCGTTTGGTGGTTTGGTAGATTGGTGGTTTAGTGGTTTGGTAGATTGGTGGTCCCCCATCCCCCCGTGGGGGGATTAGGGGGCAGAGCCTTTACACCGCCTTTACTGCCTTAACGCCGTCGGTGAAGGTACGGACCAGTTTGCCGTTAGTCTTCTTACCCTCGGCAAGGAAGTTAACGGTAAACGCCTTGATATTGTCAACAGCGTTAAACTTATCCTCGCTAGCGGCACCGCTAGTGCGTATGCCCATATAGAAGGTACCGAGCCCGTCGATCTTCACCTTGTTAGAGTTCTGGAGTTCATAGTTCATCACGCTGACCATCTCGGTGAGCACCGCCAGCACGTCGCCCTTCGTCATAGAGCAGTTGTGCTGTATGCGCTCTGCCAGAGCGTCAAGATTGATGGTTGCTGGGTGGATGGCGCGACCGTACCAGAGGTTGCTACCGTTCTTACGAGTGTCTTGCTTAGTTACATACTGAATTGCCATAGTGTTTTTCCTTTCTTTTTAGATTAATGGTTAATAATTGTTTGTTAATGGTTAATGGTTTGAGGTTGTGAGGTTAACAGTTACCTGTTTGAGGTTAACAGTTTGAGGTTGTGGGGTTAAAGGTTACAACGGCGTTAGCCCAATTATTAATTATTAATTATTAATTATTAATTAAACATCGTAGTGCGTCCTTACATATCCCCTGTTTACCCTTTCCGAGGTATAACTGACGTGCAGGCAGTGCACATGCCCTTGCTTCATCTCGAGCAGCATTTGGTCGAAGACGAGGTTCTCCTTAATAAAGTAGAAGTACTTCTTCGCCGTCTCAATGCCGCCCACATGAATGTCAGCCGCCTCGCCAAAGAGATGTTGAGAGGTTCGCGACCCTCCCACCATCTGGTTCAACTTCAAGCACCTGTAGCCGCTCGTTATACGTATCACGCCAAAGCGCCTGCGTAGTGGTTCAAGGACGTTGATGCAGAGGTCCTGCAGTGCCGCTACTGAGTCAGCGTCCGGTGTGTTGTCTATGCCATGCTTTATGGCTGTTGCGCTGCGTGTAAATTCCGACAGCATGAAGTGCTTGCTGAGTTGAAAGTCTTTCAAATCGTTCTCTTGTGTGTTTTTCATGGTATTAGTGGTTTGGTAGATTGGTAGATTAGTGGTTTGGTAGATTGGTAGATTAGTGGTTTGGTAGATTGGTAGATTAGTGGTTTGGTAGATTGGTAGATTGGTAGATTGGTAGATTGGTAGATTGGTAGATTGGTAGATTGGTAGATTGGTAGATTGGTGGTTTGGTGGTCTTAGGTTACAACCTGTCTGTTTGTATTTCCTCCTCCCCTGTGGGGGTTGCCCTTTTTCCTTTCTGTTTGCAAAGTTACTACATTCTTAAGCCGTTTCCAAGCGTTGTATGTATAGTATAACGTATACTGTTATGGATACACCGTCTTAATGCACTAAATCAAGTTGTTTCCGTCTCAAATATTATTAGTTTAACACGCTGGTTGAATTAAAACGTATTAATTTTACAGAAAAAGCGGGCTTCACCCCCTCTCTACGGCAGAGAGTTACTTTCTCTCCCCCGTCATGGGTGTGAAGCCCGCTCACATTATGCGTAATGATAGTTTATATCCTTACTCAATATTGCGGAGCAGGTTCATTATATAATTCCTTGAACACTTCTCGAGCAGGCTGGCGACTTATGTTACCATTCTCGTCACAATGAACAACCATTTCATTTCTCATAGATTTCATCCGCAAGGTATTATATTCCGCCTTCTCCAAACCCTTAATAAGAGTATCAATATCTTTATCCTGCATAGTTCTTAATTTTATTATATAGTTCTACTTCCATTATATTCGTATTCATCGATTTACCACCCATAGCAATAATTATCCGCGGGTTATGTTGATTTTCAACAAGCAACCATGAATCTACAATATCCTTATATATGTAAAAAAAATTTTTTAAGTAAGTATACTTATATATTATTTTTTACAGTTATTTATAATGGACTATTTATCTTCGTCTGCTGCAAAGTTAAGAAAAAAATATTTTACTACAAAATATCCTCTGTTTTTTAAAACAAAAAACACGCAAAAGCGGGCCTCACCCCCTCTCTACGGCAGAGAGTTACTTTCTCTCCCCCGTCATCTTGCGTAAAATAACATGCAAACCATTTTTTTAATATTACTTAACCATGAAAATACTAGCATTTATGGGAAAAAACTTACCTTTGCGAAAAATTTCGTAACGAAAAATTTCGTAATATGAAAAATCCCTTTAAATTCGGAACAATAGTTGAAGACAACTTCTTCACAGACAGAGTAAAAGAGTTGGCATACATAAAACACGCCATGAACAGTGAGAACCATCTAATACTGATAAGTCCACGACGATTTGGCAAGTCTTCCTTAGTTAAAAAAGCCGTTAAGGAACTTGGCAGACCATACATTTCCATCAATCTACAGATGGTGGTAAGCACAGAAAATCTTGCTATTACACTACTGAAAGAAGTTTTCAAACTCCATCCTATGGAGAAAATAAAGCACTTAATGAGTCATTTCCGTATTATACCATCAATTACCACCAACCCTATGACCGATGCCGTAGATATCTCTTTCCAACCCATGATAGACACTACGGTAGCATTAGAAGACGCTCTAAAATTATTAGAAAAGGTCAGTTCACCAGAAAATCAAATGATTGTGGTGCTCGATGAGTTTCAGGAAATTGAAAACATAGATAAAGGACTCAACAAGAAATTAAGAGCAATTATGCAAGAACAACGATATATCAATTATATCTTTCTCGGCAGCCAAGAGTCTATGATGACACAGATATTCGAACGCAAAAAATCTCCTTTCTATCACTTCGGTACCTTGATGCATTTAGACAAGATACCCGAGAACGATTTCCTGGAATATATTTCCACAAGACTGCCTGCGGATAGCGGTGCCAATGTTACAGACATAGCGAAAGCCATTGTCGACACTACCTTGTGTCACCCATATTACACACAGCAACTGGCTTCACAGGTGTGGGAAATACTATCTTACTCTTACATTAGGGATAATGTGGTCAGCGAGGCTATATCACAAATAACAACAGTTCATGACCTTGACTTTGAACGCCTTTGGGTAAATTTCAACAAGACTGACAAATTTCTCATGTTATCCATTGCAAAACGACAACCTGTGCTCTCCCAACATTCCATACCTACAAGTACGCTCTATAGTGGCATCAAACGCCTAATGCAGGCTGGCTACGTTATAAAAACAAAGGAATACGAAGTGGAGGACCCTTTCTTCCGAAACTGGATTCTGAGGCATGAGGCATAAACAAAACAAAGCGGGCTTCACACTGGGCGGAGAAAATCCGCTAAGGTGTGAAGCCCGATAATTATTTTTATAGGCGTAGCCTAATTATTAATTATGAATTATGAATTATGAATTAAATTTCGTCCTCCTCGTCGTCAATCCACTGTATAGAGTTGTGGCGACCAAGCGCTTTATCTGCACTATCTGGCGTTTCGTTCTTACCATATTCTGACCCCGCCATGATTGTTGTCTGTACCTTTACTACATTTATTTCTGGTGCTATATATGTCTTTTTCATTGCTATTCTTGTTGTTTTGTTATTTAGTGGTTTGGTGGTTTAGTTGGTCGTCTGGTGGTTTGGTAGATTAGTGGTTTAGTTGGTCGTTTGGTGGTTTGGTAGATTAGTGGTTTAGTGATTTAGTGGTTTAGTGGTTGGGCTATTTGCGCAGATACTAATCTACCAAACGACCAATCTCCTAATCTACCAAACGACCAATCTCCCAATCTACCAAACGACCAATCTCCCAATCTACCAAACGACCAATCTACTAATCTACTAAACGACCAAACGACTTACTTAATATACTTCTTACCGTTAATAATATAGAGTCCGCCCTTCTCAGCCTTCTCTACCTTTATGCCCTGCATGTTATAGATAGCAGCGCTTTGAGCCTCTGCCTTCTCCTCTACACCGCTGATAGCAGTAGCGTTGTTGTCACCGAAGACGAGTACGCTAGGCTTAGCGCCAGCCTCTGAAGGAACATTGAGATATGCCTTACCAGCCTTCAGCGTACCAGAGCCTATCTTCTGGAACTCATATACACCGTTATTGCAAACGAGCATGTAAGCGTTCTTGCCTGTCCAGTCGCTGATGGCTGTCTGTGCGCCCACGAGTTGGTTGTCTGTGAGTGTCCCTGCTCCAGTAGTAGTAGGCACTGTTACTGACTCCACATTGTTCACATTCTTAATAATGATGCCTTCGCCAGCCTTCACCTTACCTTCAACCTTTGTTGTAACAACCTTGTCGCCGCTTACCTTTGCCTTGTAAACCTCTACGTCCTCCACGCCAGTGAAGTCGAGGTCTGTTGCTGGGCAGTAGGTAGTGTAGGTGTGGTCAGTGTTGAGGTCTACTGTTTCCGCAGTCTTGGTGATGTAGATGTAGTCGAGAAGGTTATTGTTACCCATACCCTCAGACTTCAGCACGATGTCCGATGCTTGCTCCAGGGTAATAACTTCAGAATTTACCTCTGAAGCGTTTACTTGTTTTACAGATGCTTCATAAATGTTTTCACCCGCTGCAATCTTGATGATATAGTTTGGGGTTCCCGCACTTGAGAAGACACCTGCATGAATTATGTACTTACCAGCGGGCAGTGTTGTTATCTTTGTATCCTCCTTAGCGAGAGCGGCAAGAGCGTTTGAGGCACGTACATCAACATTACCCGTAGTATTAACAGTAAGTCCACTTATATTTTCAGCCTCAGAATAATATACTACATTATTAATATTCGCTGCGCTATAATCAAAAGTCTTGCTATACCCATCCTTATCAGGAGTTATTTTATCCTTATACTGACTACTTATGGCATTTTTTGTATAAAGTGCTCCTGAGTTAATAACATATTTTGGATATGGAATAGCCACGCTCTCGCCTTCAAAACAACTACTATTTGCAAGTGTATTGTTGAAATTATCTTTAACTGTATAGTTGTATGTATCAGCCTTGCGATATGTGATAGTATAGACGTTGTCTTTACCGTCAGTTACAGCACCAACAGTAGAGAAGTCATCGCTTACATAAATGTACTTCTGATTGTCTTTCCAATAAGGATTCTTGTCAACAGTTAACTCAGTTCCATTCGCAATCACCGAACTTTCAAAATTTAGTTCTTCATCACCACATTTTCTTTTTATAGTATAATTAACAAACGTAATTTCTTGAATTACAGAAGTAATGGATATATCATCAATAGCGCAACGTCTATCTTCATTGTCTATCGTACTTGTAAAAGATAAAGTTTTTAAATCTTTCTTAACTTCATCTCCAAGCATTCCTGAAAATTTTTTATTATATGAGCCGTTTCCGTTTTTTCCTACAAAAGAAATTTCTATATATCCACTTTGCAAAATACTAACAGTAATTTGAGGATTATATCCTTCTTTATTTACATACGGTTTACCATTTCCAGAAAATCCGTTTACATTTTTACTACCATTGTAACTAGCGGCAGAAAATGCAGTAAAACCATCTACAGTTTCTCCATTTATCTTAACATCCGTTATATTTCCGGATGTATTATAAGTGTATCCTAACAAAGTTACCCCATCAGAATTTTTCAATTCCATTGTACTGATCTTACCAGTCGAAAGATATCCATTATATTGTTTATACGAAATAACTACTTTCTCATTTTCTGCCAGTGAATATGGTTGTGTTACATCTTTTTCAGATACAAAATCTAGTGTAGCATTTCCTATAGCAAGTACGTTACCTATATTACTGGTATTAACTATTGTTCCTACACTAAATATTCCTGCTGTTCCAGCATCAAAGTTCTCGGTTACAGGGAGTGTTGTAACCTTTGCATACGCTCCCCCCCCCATGAGCAAAGCCACGAGGAGCATCATTAGATTAAGTAATTTCTTTTTCATAAAAGTTTAGTTAGTTTTTAGATTATTGATTAATTTTTTTTCCCTTCTACGTCATATTCTTCGCGCACCTATCCATGTATGCCTATCACCACTGAAGACTGTACCCTAAGCAACCGCGGGCGTAGCCTACGGATGTTAAAGTACTATACCTGTCGTCAGCCTGGAAGGTTGTACCTTGCTGATAGCATTTACGGAAAAGTACCGAAATGGTTAGTTTTGCATCACTACGATTAGCAATAACGGCATCAAATACACCAAAAAAGCAATCGCTACTAAAATTACAGACTGTTAACGATTTGTTGCCTCATGATGTATGAAACCGATGCAAAGTTAATAATATTCTACGAAATCAAAGCATTTTATAATATATTTAACAAAAATTAATAACATCTTCATAATACGTGCCTCCCCACCTTTTATATATCCTGTGCCGTAGGCACGAAATCCGTGAAAAGACTCATCCGTGACAGTCTGTGATATCAGTGATATCCGTGAAAAGACTCATCTGTGCACTCCGTGATATCCGTGATATACGTGAAAAGACTCATCCGTGCTCTCCGTGATATCCGTGTTCTTTTGACAACTTCTCAGTACCGTAGGTGCTGAGAGAGAGGGGGGGGCTTATACGCTCGCCTTTTTAATCAAAGGAACACTGATATCACAGAGAGCACGGATAGGTCTTTTCACGGATTCTAGGTTCTCTCCTTATTCTCAGCCTGGAAGGCTGTACAGTTAGTAACCGTGGGCGAAGCCTACGGATTAGATGGGTTAAATGAGCATCTGCCTGGAAGGCAGTACATAATTGCAGCGTACTGCCCTCCAGGCAGCAAACAATGTTTGTACCTAAAATCCGTAGGCTGCGCCCACGGTTACTCATAGTATAGCCTTCCAGGCTAATTCTATCCATTGCACATAATCACCATTACTATTCTTTGCACGTAATCACCATTACTATTCTTTGCACATAATCACCATTACTGTACTTTGCATATAATCACCATTTAATAATCGCTGAATTGTTACCATAATACGTGCCTCCCCACCTTTTATTTATCCAGTGCCGTAGGCACAAAATCCGTGAAAAGACTCATCCGTGACTGTCTGTGATATCCGTGTGCTTTTGACAACTTCTCAGTACCATAGGTGCTGAGAGAGGGGGACGAGTCGTGTTACTCGCTCGCCTTTGGCGACCGACTTTTTAATCAAAGGAACACTGATATCACAGAGAGCACGGATAGGTCTTTTCACGGATTCTCAGCGTCTATCGACGCTGGATATGACGGATTTAATCATTAAAAATATCCTGTGCCGTAGGCACGAAATCCGTGAAAAGACATATCCGTGACTGTCTGTGATATCCGTGTGCTTTTGACCACGTGTCAGCAGCCGAAGGCGCTGATGCTTACTCCATAGGGGCGCTTACGCACGCATATTCGCTACATGGCGATGTTATACTGTCATT
This sequence comes from uncultured Prevotella sp., assembly GCA_934272845.1. Classification (GTDB taxonomy): domain Bacteria; phylum Bacteroidota; class Bacteroidia; order Bacteroidales; family Bacteroidaceae; genus Prevotella. Next base: position 3,694 of record CAKQSF010000023.1, on the reverse strand, counting down.
GGCTGAACTCGGCTTTGCCGCTTGCCTTGGCTGGAAGCCAATACTATGAGTAACCGTGGGCGCAGCCTACGGATTTTAGGTACAAACATCGTTTGCTGCCTGGAGGGCAGTACACTGCTGATGGTGTACTGCCCTCCAGGCAGATGCCTTTCTGGCTACACCATATCCGCAGGCTTCGCCCACGGTTACTCATAGTACTGCCCTCCAGGCTAACGGTTACTCATAGTACTGCACTCCTGGCTAACGGTTACTCATAGTACTGCACTCCAGGCTAGTTATTTACACAGTCTGTTAAGTTAATTTTATTAAAATATTTAAGTTCTTTAACTAAGAAATTTTCTGATTGAACTGTTTGTGCACACTTACGCAATAACTTTGCATGCGAAATCTAATACTATGTAAAACATTAATCTAATACGCATGAAAAACATTTTAGTAACAAAAGAAAAGGAAATGCAAATGATGAAAATGAAAGAAAAAGAGGTGCGTGAGCGTATTGTCTGTGACATGCAGCGCCTGCTGACGCACAAAGAGGAGGAGGGTCTTACGTGGAATTCTACTAAGACGGACCTCATGGAGATGACTCACATTCTCTTCTGCACCGACCTTATGCGCGATGCTGAGGGTTTGCCTATGACGTTTCGTGAACTTGTGAGGCGTGTGTGCTTGATAGTGCATGTTACGCCGCCGTGTAACCCTTACCACCTTGTGGGACGAGCGCAGATAAGGAAGGGACGGAAGATGCTGCCACTGCTGGAGAGATATAAGGGTATATGCGTTGGCGGAATTAGTGGGCTGTAGGTCCACTGGTTTCACCAATGCTTTTTCTATATATCCTGTGCCGTAGGCACAAAATCCGTGAAAAGACTCATCAGTGTACTCTGTGATATCTGTGTTCTTTTGACATATTCTCAGTACCGAAGGTGCTGAGAGAGGGGTGGGGTGCTTATACGCTCGCCTTTGGCGACCGACTATTTAATCAAAGAAACACAGATATCACTGACTGTCACGGATAGGTCTTTTCACGGATTTTTAGCGTCTATCGACGCTGGATAATGACGGATTTTCTTTCTATAGTCAAAAAGAGATGATTTGAGAAAAGTAATAATTGTGCTTCGCACTATTTCCATAACATTAATCATCATTAATCTAACATCAATCTCTCATTAAAACTTTTGCTCTTGCCTACATATAATCAAATATTTCGTTAGAAGATAGATTAATGAAAGATTAGCGTTAGATTAATGGAGATTAATGTTGAAAGATAAAAGCAACCAATATTGTTGGTATTCTCAAATCATTTCTGTTTGATTCTATATATCCAGTGCCGTAGGCACAAAATCCGTGAAAAGATTCATCTGTGTACTCTGTGATATCTGTGTTCTTTTGACATATTCTCAGTACCGAAGGTGCTGAGAGAAAGGGCTGGTCGTGTTACTCGCTCGCCTTTTTTATCAAAGGAACACAGATATCACAGAGAGCACGGAAAGGTCTTTTCACGGATTCTAGATACTCTCCTTATTCTCAGACTGGAAGGCTGTACTATGAGTAACCGTGGGCGAAGCCTACGGATTAGATGGGTTAAATGAGCATCTGCCTGGAAGGCAGTACATAATTGCAGCGTACTGCCCTCCAGGCAGCAAACAATGTTTGTACCTAAAATCCGTAGGCTTCGCCCACGGTTACTCATAGTATAGCCTTCCAGGCTAATTCTATCCATTGCGCATAATCACCATTACTATTCTTTGCACGTAATCACCATTACTATTCTTTGCACATAATCACCATTACTGTACTTTGCATATAATCACCATTACTATTCTTTGCACGTAGTCACCATTACTATACTATGCACGTAGTCACCATTACTATACTATGCACATAGTCACCATTACTATACTATACTATACTATACTTTGCACGTAGTCACCATTTAATAATCGCTGAACAGTTACTTTTCTTTACTCAAGAAAAATTGTAACTAAACACCACGGTTTTACTTACAGTTTTATCTGCATTAGGCTCCGTGCGCAGTCTGTGCCTTATTACGTTGTAATTAACTAATTATTACCTCGTAAAAAGGGCATGATTACCTGCTGACTGGGATGCTTACAAATTGTAACATATAGTCAGTTGAAAGTTATATATTTAACAATAAAGAGGTCATTCTGTCAGCAAGATACAGTGGGATATTTAGCAAGTCGTCGTCCTTGCGCAGGTTAAGCGTAGAGAAACGTACGGACTGGCGCGGTGAGTATGATTTACGGTAGTATGCCAGGCTTTTGGCGGTCACGTTGCGGTCTGCTTTCACTTCTATTGGGATTATGTCCCCTCCATGTTGCAGCACAAATTCTACTTCGGCAGTATTGCCTGACGTCCAATAGAAATGCTGTCCACCATACTGACGCACTAACGACAGCAGTACATAGTTCTCTGCTAGTATTCCTTTGAACTCCGTAAACAATTTGTCGCCCTTGAGAACGGTTGTGGCGTCTAACCCAAATTTTCTTCCTAATAGCCCTACGTCGTTAAGGTAGAGTTTGAAAGCGTTGCTTTTCTTGTAAGCAGAGAGTGGCAGGCGTGGTGTCTCTATGGCATATACGCGGTGTACTAGCCCAGCGAGTACCAACCACTCTATGGCACTTTCGTATTCACGTGCCCTGGCACCTTTCTGTATGTCGGCATAACGAAACTTGCGGTCTTCGCGCGCCAGTTGGTTTTGAAGGTTTGCCCATATCTGAAACACCCGCGGTATGTCTTTATTATTAATATGCTTAGCGAAGTCGAGAGAATACGACTGTAATATGGCGTCTTGTATGTTTTTTACCACCGTCCAGTCGTTAGTGTCGAGGTATGCGCTAACCGCCTCGGGCATTCCGCCCAACACGAGATACACCTTGTAGGCATCAATAAACTGTTGATGCACGGTTTCTGGCACTGGCATTGCGCTGTCTAACATGCCGTATGTAGCATAAAGTCGCTCGTTATATGCACAGAGAAATTCCTCGAACGATACGGGATATAGTGTCATGAAGTCAACCTTGCCCACGGGGAATGACGCTCCCGTACGGTTGAGTGCGACGCCAAGCAGTGAGCCTGCGCACACTATAGCGTATTGAGGTGCGTCTTCACAAAAATATTTCAGACAGTTCAGCGCATCGTTACACTCTTGTATCTCGTCAAATATTATAAGTGTAGTATAGGGCTGTATATTCTTTCCCGTTACCATCTCCATCATTTTAAGCAAGCGCGCTGGCTCTTTGGTGCGTTTGAAGTCTTCTTTTATGTCGGGCATGGTATCAAAGTTTATATACACCGTAGTGTCGAAACATTCTGTTCCAAATCTTTTTAGTGCCCACGATTTGCCTACCTGACGTGCGCCTTGTAGTACTAATGGCTTCCTGCGCGGATTGTCTTTCCATGCTTTAAGTCTTGCTATTATTTCGCGTTTTATATCCATAAATATGTTTTTTTGGCAAAGTTACACATTTTTCATATCAAAAACGTGCAGTTTTGCCACTTTTTTATATTTACAGTAAGTTTTTATCGTTCACAGCCCTTTTCTCGCCTAGGGCAGAGTTTAATTAATAATTAATAATTAATAATTATGCTTGCGCACCTTTTCTCGCCATGGCATAGTTTAATTCATAATGCATAATGCATAATTCATAATTATGCTTGCGTACCTTTTCTC
>CAKQSF010000022.1 GCA_934272845.1 uncultured Prevotella sp. | reverse complement strand
GGCTGATATTTCCATACCTATGTCAAATCCGTAGGCTTCGCCCACGGTTACTCATAGTATAGCCTTCCAGGCTAATTCTATCTGTACTTTGCATATAATCACCCTTAAAATATCGCTGAATAGTTACCACATAACGTAACTATTCTGTTCACCACAGGGGCCTTCCCCTGAGCAAAACAGGAAATAACATTTCCATCTCTGCGCTACAGATTCGCCTGAAAGTAGAACACTAGACAGACTCAATCGCAAGCTCTCTGTAACGCAGGGATGATACATGTTATATAGAAGCGATGATTACGTCAATTAATGTCTTTACTTTATGCACACTTTCTCACCATTGCAATGTGTTACCACAAAACGTCAGGAAATGGTAAATTTCGGAAACACTGCAAAAAGGGATTTATCGCATCGCAACCAAGCCCTAACAATCTATTATTAGCGTAACTTTCTTTATACAAACAGGTTGCACAAACGCACCTTTAACTCTATCCAAATGGTAAATTTGGGAAATCGGCTCTACGCCACGCCTTACTCATATCGTCTGTGAAACACCAGCAAACACATGGCTCCTGCCAACGCCATCGGTACGCCTATGAGTGCTGGATAATTATATCCTAACCCCATTGCGACGGGTATTCCACCGAAAAAGGCACCAAGGGCGTTGCCTAGGTTGAAGGCTCCCTGTATGCAACAACCACCAAGCATCTCTCCTCCCTCGCTATGTTTTACTATAAGGTACTGCTCTGGCGAACCGATACCGAAGAGGCAGGCGCAGGATATGAACATCATTACGACTGATACCCACCCATAGTCTGCCAAGAAGAAGGTACACGCCAACGCTGCTGCGGCTAAGAATTGCAGGTAACAGGTGAAGCGACCTGGCGTAATGCGGTCGGCTAGCAGAGCACTTACTTGATTGCCTACTACCATTCCTAATCCTGCAAGTATCATAAGCATGGAGATGCTGCCTGCACTGAAGCCACCGTTTACTTGTAACAACGGTGAAATGTAACTGAACCAACACAGTATGCCGCCATTGCCAAGGAACGTTGCGGCTATGATAAGCCACGGGGCAGGATTGCGCAAGAACTTAAACTGTGCTTTCATGCCATTGTTGGGCAACGCTTCTACGTTGGGAACCCAGCGATATATCATGTAGACTGTTACTAGTCCTAACAATACTGACATGGCAAATGGGGCGCGCCATGAAAACGTATGACTCAGGAATGTTCCGAAAGGTACGCCCATAAGGTTAGCAAATGGCATGCCGGCACACATCATGGCAACGGCTTTCGTGCCCTTTCCTTCCTGCGCCATCTTTACCGCTACTATCGTTCCTGTTCCGAAATACGCTCCGTGTGGCAAGCCTTGTATGAACCTTGCACACAACAATAGCCAATAGTTTGGCGCTACGGTGGCGATGACGGCTCCGAGAACTATCAGCGAAGCAAGAAACAGCAGTATGTTCTTTGGGCGATACCTGTGCATAAGTATCAAAGAAAACGCTCCTGCACATACGCCTAGTGCATAGACGGAGATAAGATGTCCCGCCTGTGGAATGGAGACACTAAGGTCGTGTGCCACATCGGTAAGAATACCTTCAATAATAAATTCTGCCATGCCAAGGGTGAATGTGCCCAAGGCAAGCGCAAATAATCCTTTTTTCATTGTGTTTGTTATCCTAAATAAATCTTTAAGTAAGTGTTCAAAATTATTTTAATATTTTATATAGGCTATTTTGAGACAATTGTTTTCACTGTTTGAGGGAGCAATGTAAATATTGTGACCGAAAACTGGGGAAGCAGATGTTCAAAAGAGACAGTATTAAATATTCCATACAATAATTGACTGGATACTTACTCATATATAAAAGTAATTTTGAATACTTACTTCTATCTGGATGGTTCTATAATTTAGAACCACCCATCTAATACTCGCTAAATATTCTTCTTTATCTTCCACTCTTGCGGATAGAGGTTATTGGCTCTGTTGCCTATGTTTTTCACAAAACCGAGTGGCAACGACTGGTATGTTACGATGACAAAGCCTCGAGGTGCATCTGATGGCAATACTATAGCATCGTGGTGCAGGTAATGCAGGGCTTCTTCCTTGGTCAACTCTACCACTGGATACTTATCCTTTTGCAAATTTGTGAGCAATGCCTCTGCATGCGCTGGGATAACGCTCTTTCCTTTTACTGTGCCTACTGGCTTTCCATCGCTAAGTATGCGTAAACGTGATAGTGCTTTTTTCATGTCTGTCTTGCCTCCATGCGATGCGTCATCTGTTGGCTTACGTAACACTGCCATGAAGAGTCCTTCGCCCTGTGTGGTGCCTGGGATGAAGCGGTAAACGGGCTGTTGCCAACCATCAAGCAACGATCCTGTTATATTCCAATCCTTATCGCAGTCTACTGGCAGCAGTTCCGCACCTAGTTCTTCCGTTATCCAGCGCACGTTCTCTTCATCCTCATGCGTATTAAAGGTACAGGTGCTGTAGACAAGGATGCCGCCTGGCTTTAGGCATTGCCATATTTCTTCTACTATGCTACGCTGGAGCGCAGCGCATTTCATCACGTTTTGCAGACTCCACTCGCCTATCGCTCCTTCGTCCTTGCGGAACATTCCTTCACCGGAACATGGTACGTCTGTCAAGATGAAATCAAATTGCAGTCCGCTTTTATTGTAATCCTTCGGGTAGTTGTTGGTCACGATAACGTTTGGATGCCCTTGCTTCTGCATATTCTCCATCAGTATGTTTGCTCTTCTGCGGTCAGGCTCATTACTGAACAGCGTGACATCTTCTGGTAATGCGGCACGTAACAAAGAACTCTTGCCTCCTGGTGCAGCACAGAGGTCTAGTGCCATTGCGCCTTTGCCGAACATACTGTCGGGGCAGTGTTCTGCCATCACTCTGTCGAGGAACATTGACGATGCCTCCTGTACGTAGTAGGCACCAGCATGAAGCAATGGGTCGAGCGTAAAATCGGGACGTGACGACAGATAAAAAGCGTCACGACACCACGGCACCTGTCGCTCTATTGGCATGTGCGTGAGGTCACAACGTTTAAAGGGGTTAACACGTATGCTGACGGGTGCTGGCTGTTCAAAGGCGGCAAGGTATCGCTGCCATCTGTCAGCGCCAAACAGGTTGCTGGTATATGTGGTAAAATCTTCTGGGAGAGACATTGGGTTGGTCGTTTAGTCGTTTGGGGGATTGGTCGTTTAGTCGTTTGGGGGGTTGGTCGTTTGGGGATTTAGTCGTTTGGGGATTTAGTCGTTTGGGGATTTAGTGGTTACTTGTTATGTTATTCCTGTGCTAACCAGCAAACAACTAAACAACCAATCTACCAAACAACCAATCTACTAATCTACCAAACCACCAAACAACTATTCCATTTCAAAGAAGAAATCATCACTTTCTTCCTCTGTTATTTTCTTTTTGGGTTTCGGCAGGTTCTTTATATTGCCGTCTTTATCAAACACGTTGTATGTTGTTCTTAGCACGGAGAACTCTGTTCGGCGGTTCAAGGCATTGGCTGTCTCCTGTTCCGCAGGCTTAAGTTTCTTAATGAAGTCTTCTGTCAACACGTCACCTTCCTTCAGCCATGGATAATTCTCAGCCACTTTTCGTCGTATCTTCTTTGGTTTCTCTTCACCATAGCCTACTGGTGTCAGTCTGTCTGCAGCGATACCTTTCTTTATAAGATACTTCACCACTTCCTCCGCACGTCGCTGCGAGAGTTGTTTGTTATACGCCTCTGGGCCTTTGTAGTCCGTATGCGCTGCCAGTTCTATAGTGATATTGGGGTTCTCATTGAGCAACATAACGAGTGAGTCCAACGCTTTCTCACTGCTGGCAAGTAGCGTCGCTTTGTCAAACTCATAGAAGATATTATCAATAAGCACAGGAGCGGAGATACTAGGCAGGGCAAACTGCAGTGTGTATGTTTCTGACTCTTTTGCTTCTGGCACCTTTATCTCTTCCTTATGGTTAAGATATCCAGGACATGTTGCGAGTATAATATACTCTACTCCTGGCTGTGCCGCATACTCAAACGAGCCATCGCTCTTCAGCGTTACGTGTTCATTGGTACCGTCATCACCCACTATGCGGACCTCGGCATTATTCAGTTCATAACCGTCTTGCTCATAAACCCAGCCTTTTATCAGTTGTACTATCTCTGGATTTTCAAACGAATAAATGTGGTCATTACCCCTACCGTCACCACGACTTGATGAGAAGAACCCACGATTGTGATAACCATCGAACGTCATACCGAAGTCATCGCCCTGCGAATTTAGCGGATAGCCTGGGTGAGAGATGTGGTATTGGTTATCATCACCTATGGTAGCGATGAATATATCCAACCCTCCCATGCCTGGATGACCATCTGACGAGAAGTAAAGATCACCGTTAGGACGGAACGTAGGGAACATTTCGTTGCCGGGAGTGTTTATCGGTTCACCAAGATTCTCTACGCCCATTGGGCCTGATGGGGTTATCCTTGTACGCCAAATGTCCAGTCCTCCCTTGCCTCCTGGCATGTCACTGACAAAGTAAAGCCACTCACCATCGGGCGAGATAGCGGGATGGGCGAATGCGGAAAGGGTGTCATTGGTCAGCGGATAATCCTTTGGCGCACCCCATAAGGCATCTGCTCGGCTTGACACTACTATCTTTGCATAACGCGGAGACGATGCATCATAGGTACACTGCGTAAGATACATCTGACTGCCATCAGGCGTTACGCAGCATGCACCTTCGTCATACTCGGTGTTAAGTCCTGTTCCTATGGCTTCGGGCTTGCTCCATTTTCCTTTATCGTCCTTCTCTGAGAAGAAGATGTCGGCACTCTTCATGCCTGTGACACCATTGAGTTCATCGCCTAAGGCATCGTTTCTCGTTGACGTAAAATATAGCCTACTGAAGTCTTCTCCTGCCAAAACGGGGGAGTAATCATCCCTTCGACTGTTGAAAAGGTCTACCCTCTTTACTGTGTATCGTGAGCCTTCTTGTTTCCATGCTGGTGCTTTCTGTGCCGATTCTAACCCATTTTTGACCAGTATATTATCTGGCATTGACTGTTGTAACGCTGTAAACACTGCCTCTGCTGCACGGTATTCCCCGTTGCGGAGGAGCAAACGTCCCAGTTGCAGACTGTCTTCTGCCGTGGCTTTACCATACCTTGCCGCATTGTGATAGCCTGCAAGTGCCTTCAAATGGCTATTGAACGCAGCGTATGCTTTGCCCACCTTCAGTGCTCGTTCTCCTCTTAGGTCACGCTCTGAGGCTGGTGTCTTTGAATAAGCCTTACGGTAATTCTCTGCAGCCACGTAGTATTCGCCTAACGCAAGCGCCTTATCACCCTTGCGCATGAATGCATCTGCTCCACAGGAGGTCAGCATTTGTACCACGATGCCGCACAGTGTTATTATGAAAAAATGTCTTTTTCGCATTATTTCTATTTGGGTTATTGGGCTGTTTTAAACAATCTGTTGGCGTTTTCTGTAGTGATCTGTGCCACTGTATCGGCACTAACATCGTAGCACTCTGCCATTTTCTCAATTATATTGACTACGTATGCGCTCTCATTTCTATCCCCTCGGTGTGGCACTGGTGCCATGTAAGGCGCATCGGTCTCAAGTACTATGCGGTCAAGTGGCACCGCTGCGGCAAGGGTCTCTGGCAGTTTACTTTTCTTGAACGTTAATACTCCCCCTATACCGAGACAGAAGTTCTTAAACGACAACAGTTCTTTTGCCTCTAATTCATTACCTGTAAAGCAATGAAAGACACCGCCTGGTAGTCTGTCTTCATACTTACGTAGTATCTTTACCATCTCGTTTTGCGCCTTACGACAGTGTATCATCAGCGGTAGACCTGTATCAATGGACCACTGTACCTGTCTTTCAAACGCCTCTAGTTGCTCTTTCTCAAACTCGCGTGACCAGTAATAGTCCAGTCCTACCTCGCCAATTGCTATCCAACCGTCATTAAGATGCTGCTCCATCTGGTCTAGAACGTCATTATAGTCTGCTTTCACCTCCTCTGGGTGCAATCCTATCATGCCGTAACATACACTGGGGAAGCGTTCGCACACTTCCTTTACGGTTTTTACTGAGTCAAGATTGATGCCTGGTACAAACAGTTTCAGCGCACCGGCATCACCGGCGCGCTGAATCACGAGGTCAAGGTCTTCCTTGAACTCCTCCCCATCTATGTGGGTATGTGTATCTATAAATGTCATACTTTACTTACTTTTCTCTCTTCATCATCATGTCAGCATACTGTCGGAGAGCCTGTTTCTTGTCATCGCTGACATTCACTTTATCAAGATATGCTATGGCATCATTATAGTATTGCTCCATCTTTGCCTTAGCCATCTTGTCTATTCCGAGTTTGTTATACAGAGCGGTCACCGCTTTTACCTTTTCTTCACGGTCAAACTCTTTTGCGTTTATCCAGCGTGTCAGTTTTTCCTTGTCTGCTCCCTCTGCCTTATTGAAGGCGTTGATGAGCATGTATGTTTTCTTGTTGCTGGTGATATCACCGCCTATCGCCTTGCCAAATACCTTTGGATCGCCATAAACATCGAGATAATCATCCTGCAACTGGAATGACAGACCAATGCTTTCCCCAAACTTATAGAGGTTTTCTGTGTCCTCTGCCGGGGCATCTGCCATGATGGCGCCTATCTTTACAGCGCAAGCAAGCAATACACTCGTCTTGAGACGTATCATCTCTATATACTCCTCTTCACGCACATCGTCACGACTTTCGAAGTCAACGTCATACTGTTGGCCTTCGTCTATCTCTACCGCAGTGTCGGTAAACACCTTCAATACCGCTGGCATCTTGTCAGCAGGACATTGTTGCATCCACCTGAACGCGAGCACAAGCATATTGTCTCCTGACAGTATTGCGGTGTTCTCATCCCATTTCTTGTGTACCGTCGGCATACCTCTACGTACGTCTGCATGGTCCATCACGTCATCATGTAGCAGCGTGAAGTTATGGAATGTCTCCAAAGCAACCGCTAATGGCAATATCTTTTCGCTGTCATTACGCCACAGTTCATACGCCATCATCATCAACACGGGGCGTATTCGTTTGCCACCGAGCGAGAGAATGTAACGTATCGGCTCATACAATCCACGTGGTTCTTTCTCTAAAGGGAGGTTCTTTATGTATTCGTTAATCTTTTCTAACATAGCGTTTAAGGTAGTAATTAGAGGTTATCAGTAAATGATCAAAATCTATTTAGAGTACGATTCTGAGCAATTACTTTGTCTTAAAAGTTAAATGCGGCATTGAACATTAGGCTCGATGATGCTACATGATATTTACCGTAGGCTATATTGAGTTTGAAACGGTCTAACAACAGTCCGCCACCTACCGTAAGTCCTGCTCCGTGGCTGCCACTATCGTCTGGATTGTTCGCCTCTATCTTCATGTCATGAGCACGCTTTAGATTATATCCCACCGCCACATAGAACTGTGGAAGTATGATAACATCAGCGCCAATATTTAGATGTTGCATGAAAGCATAGTCCCAATGGTTTAGATCACAGAATGTAGCATGCACCCGAAACGGTGTGTTATGTATTCTTTGTGATACTCCTAACATTATGTCAATTGGCAAATTCTCGAACTCTTCATCGTAAGCCGACAACTGTCCGCCAAGATTCTTTACCGCAAAGCCAACAGAGAAGTCTAAGTCGGGGTCGTAATAGTTGATGCCGAGGTCAATGGCTGCAGCGGTACTGGAATAGTTTCCTATCTTTGAATATATGAACTTTGCTCCGATACCACCAACAAGATTGTTGGCAAGAGTATATGAAAACAGTCCTTCAAAGGTCATATCGGCTGGTGAAAACGAACCTGTCTCATTACCAACATAGTCTGTTTCCTTCATCGACCCATAGTTAAGGTATTGCACTGCACCACCGACTGTAGCCTTTTCGTTCAATACATGAGTATAGTTAGCGGTGAACATGTTTGTTCCGCTCATATAGTTCATATAGCCAAAAGATACCGTTTGGTGCGACACTGAACTGAGTAACGATGGATTGGACAATGCGAGTGACGCGTCATCTTCTACAAGTGACACGTTTTCTCCACCCAATGCCGCAGCATGTGCACTCACTGGTATACGCAGAAAGTTAAATGCCGTCTGGCTCTCTTGCGCCATTGCGGTAAGAGAGCATAACGACAGTGCCAGTATGTGGATTGTTTTCTTGTTCATTATTTAATTCATACAGCGGTGTTATTGGTACCACTCATATAATATAACGCAAACATCAGCGATTTATTTCGTATAGTCTACGAAAGAATATCTCTGTGCATGTTTCTCGTCTGTATCGTGGTCTTCACGCCATGTCTCATGCCATGCGCTGAAGTCAGGGAAGAAAGCGTCTGCTTTCTCGGGTGTATCGTGCACTAATGTGAGACAGAGACGATCCGCAAGGGGCAACGCTTGTTCATAGACTGACGCCCCACCGATAATATAGACATCCTCTTCGGGTGTACAATGTTGCAGTGCTTCTTCTAATGAAGCATACACATCACATCCTTCTATGGTTGTAACTGTGTGTGAAAGAACTACGTTACGTCGATTGGGCAGTGCGCCTTTGGGCAGTGAATCGAACGTTTTCCTGCCCATAACGATAGTATGCCCTGTTGTCAACGCTTTAAAACGTTTAAGGTCGTTGGGCAACCAGTAGAGTAATTTATTATCATTGCCTATAGCGTTGTTCTCTGCTATAGCGGCTATAATGTTTACCATAATTCACAATTCATAATGCATAATTCATAATTCACAATTCACAATGCATAATGCATAATTCATAATTCATTAACTACTACGCGTAGGGCGCAGCCTGATTATGCATTATGAATTATGCATTATGAATTAAATCACACACTCACCTCTGCCTTAATGTGTGGCCATGGGTCATAATCTACGAGTTCAAAGTCTTCGTATTGGAATGAGAATAGGTCCTTAACGTCAGGGTTTATCCTCATCTTTGGCAACGGACGCGGTGTGCGTGTCAACTGCAACTTTGCCTGTTCTAAATGGTTTAGGTACAAATGTGTATCGCCTGTTGTATGCACAAAGTCTCCACACTCTAAGCCTGTAACCTGCGCCATCATCTGTAGCAGTAAAGCGTATGATGCTATGTTGAATGGTACACCGAGGAAAGTATCAGCAGAACGCTGGTAGAGTTGCAGCGACAACTTGCCGTCTGCCACATAGAACTGGAACAGACAGTGACACGGTGGCAACGCCATTTGATCCACTTCTGCTGGGTTCCATGCCGTCACCATCATGCGGCGTGAGTCAGGATGTGTCTTAATAGTATCAATAACCTGCTGTATTTGGTCAATGGTACCGCCCTTATAATCGGGCCATGAACGCCACTGGTGACCATAAACAGGACCCAGTTCTCCATTTTCGTCTGCCCATTCGTTCCATATTCTTACGCCATGCTCCTGCAGATATTTTACATTTGTATCGCCTTTTAGGAACCATAGCAACTCGTATATAATTGACTTGAGATGCAGTTTCTTAGTTGTGAGCAGCGGAAAACCGTCTGCCATATTGAATCGCATCTGGTGACCGAAGACACTTTTTGTACCAGTACCTGTGCGGTCTGTTTTCACAGTGCCCTCTGTCATTATTCTATTCAAGAGGTCTAAGTATTGTTTCATCTGTATTATCAGTTATGAATTCATGCCACGCATCATCTGTTCCTTACTTATCCTCTTCGTCTTTTTCATCACCAGGCATATCGAGTATCGCGATAGGACGGTGTATTGCCTCATTGAATGATATTATAGTCTCAGAGCGTGATAGTCCCAAAGGCTGCAACTTATCATGAATTACGGTGAGGAGGTGATGATTATTGTAGGCATAAATCTTAATAAACATATCGAAACCTCCAGTGGTATAGTGACATTCCACCACCTCTGGTATATGCTTCAGTGCCTCTACCACTTCGTCAAAACGTTCTGGGTCTTTCAAGAACAAGCCTATATAAGCGCATGTTTCATAGCCTATCTTCTCTGGGTCCACCATGTATTGCGAACCTTTCAGTATCCCGAGGTTAGTCAGTTTCTGTATGCGTTGGTGTATAGCCGCTCCACTAACGTTGCATGCTCGTGCAACTTCAAGGAACGGGATGCGTGCATCCTTCAGTACCAAGTCTATGATACGCTTGTCAAGGGCGTCAAGTTTGTAGTGTGCCATTATTGTAATATATGATAGATTATCTTTTACTGGTTATCGTGCCATCGTTTTCCACGGCGCTATATCTTATATTCAGCGTTCCCACCTTGCGCAGTTCCTGCTTTACGTCGGTCACTATGCCCATCGGTGTGTTGCGGTCCGCCTTTATGTTTACGGTGTACAGTTCACGGTCTTCATCGCTCAGGCTGTTGCTAATAGCGAGTACCGCACTGCCTACCATGTCCAACGAAACTATGCGTTCGCCTATCTGTATGCGTGTTTCGCCTGTTGCGTCGGTGCCAATATACAGGTTTGTCACCGCTCGTTTGTTCGTTGGCTTATTCAGTTCCTGTCCCTCTGGCACGTTCACGTGTACCTTTACCGACTCTGTTCTCATGTGTGTTACTATCATAAAGAAGAAGAGTACTGTAAAGATAAGGTCTGGCATTGACGCCATGTTGAGCGTTGGCACACCGCGGTGCCTGCGTTTACGTATTTGTATGCTCATAGGTCAGTTTGCGTTGTCGTTGGATTGTTTGACACTTCCTGTATGCGCTGCGGATACATTTTCATTATCTCGTTTCGCTGTCCCTCGCTACACCTGCCGTAAGGGCGGTCATATAGTTTCATGGCTGCGGCATTACGTAACTCCGTGTATGCCATAACCACTTGGTTCTGCAGATGGAAATAAGAATCATAGTCTGCGTCACGGTCCACCTGTATCTCTATGATATGGCGACGACCTTTAGCCATTATGAAGTGACGCAGTTCTTTTCGCATAGCATCGTCTATGTTCATGCTTTTTTCTTCCATTGTCATTCGTCCGCCTTTCATCAGATGCAGCGTCAGCACATGGTCACGATTTACGTCCTGCACCACTTCCTTCTGGTCAGGGTTCAGCGGTGGCAATTGCCTGCCCAGCCCCTTATCGCTGTCCATGGAGGTAGTAACGAGAAAGAAGATGAGAAGCATGAACGAGATATCTGAGGTCGACGTCATATTCAGTCCCATACTTTTCTTATGTCGTCTGCGTATTCTTATCATCTTATCTCCTCCTTATCCGACTGAGTGTACGCACCCTGCCACACACTACTAACACCGTTGCTACGAGCAACAACACCAACGTTGTTACGATGCATGCATCCGTCAGCGAAGCGAAGAGCAGTGTTGGCAATGCCACAACCAACGGCAATGCCACAACACCAAGCGTTATCTTGCGCGTAGGTATGCCGTTTTCCGTATTCTCTCGCTTGTCCATACGAACGGAATGCCATACGGAATACGCTGTTATGACTATTGCCGCCACCAACGTAATGGCTGAGATGACTATTATTATGTTTGCTATTATGCTATCCATCTGTCAAGAACCTTTACACCGTTCTACTTTGTCGGGTCTGCTTTCTCTTCTTTACGCTCTTTCAGTATATCCATCAGCGTTATAGCACTTTCCTCCATCTGTGCCGTGAGGTGGTCCACTTTCGACAGCATATAGTTATAGAACAACTGGAGTATCAATGCCGTGATGATACCAAATATTGTGGTTATTAGTGCCACTTTCATGCCGCCTGCCACGATAGTCGGACTTATATCTCCTGCCATCTCAATATTATCGAACGACATCACCATGCCTATCACCGTACCAAGGAATCCTAATGACGGCGCCATGGCAATGAACAGTGTTATCCACGAACTTCCTTTCTCCATATTTCCCACCTGTACTGAGGCGTAAGAGTTTATTGAGCGTTCTATCTCACCTATGCTGTCGTTTATGCGCAACAATCCTTGATAACAGATACTCGCTACTGGTCCGCGCGTATCTCTACACAATGTCTTCGCTGCATCCACGCCTTCTGTCTTTAATTTTGTCTCCAACTGTCGCATAAAGTTCTTCGCGTCTATCTCTGACATGCTGAGATATACTATCCTTTCTATGCAGCAAGCGAGACCAAGGATAAGCGTCAGCGCAATGAGCGACATAAAGAGTACACCGCCATCTACGAATTTGTTTTTCAACTGGGTATATACACCGCCCTCTGCCATTTCGTCCACTGCCGTGGTGTCTGCCATTTCCAGCGCAGCATCGTCAAGCATACTGCTTGCTGTGGTGTCTGTCACTGCCGTTTTCGTGGTGTCTGCCACGGTGGCATTAACGTTTTTCGGAGCATCGCTCTTTACCTCTGTCTTTGCCTTTGCTGCCCCTGTCTGGGTGGTTGGTAAAGCATAGCCTTGAATGTTAAGCACTACCACCAAACAAAGCATGGCGGTACAACGGCGTGTATTATTCAGTTTCATTTTTGTTCGTTTTCTTTTTTATACTGCAAAATTAATCATTTACTTTGTAACTACCAACTTTTTTATACTTTTTTGTTACACATTGTTAGTTTGCAAGTGCATTTTTACATCAAAAATTATAATCTGTAAGTTATATTTTTTTTACGCCACCCTTAAACCTTTTCATGTCTTACGTGTCAATAATATAACTATTCAGCGGTAGGTTATGCCGACTAAAGTCTTCACTTACGTACAAGTTTGCTCGCCATGGCAGAATTATCCTGATTTGGCTGCGCTCTGCTTTACAGCTTTCTTTGGCTGAAAGCCAATACTTTGAGTAACCGGGGACGCAGTCTCCGGATATTGATAGGTCGGCAGACATCAGCCTGGAGGGCTGTACACCGCCTAACACAGTACTGCCTTCTTGCTAAGGCAAGCGGCAGAGCCGAGTTCAGGCAGCCAACAGGAACGTACCCACAATCCGTAGGCTGCGCCCACGGTTACTCAAAGTACAGCCTTCCAGGCTAATCTCCCATCTATACTTTGCACGTAATCTCCCTTTAATTACCGCTTCTATATAACATTTATCGTTATTTCCCGTTTTGCTCGGGGGAAGACCCCTGTGGTGAACTTCTATATAACATTTATCGTTATTTCCCGTTTTGCTCGGGGGAAGCCCCCTGTGGTGAACTGAATAGTTACCAATAATAACGTAAGACATCACTTTTAAAACATTTATATTATGAAGAAACAAATCATTACGATGGTTGCTCTGACTATGCTTTCAGCAGCAACTGCACTGGCGCAGGGCGAGCGCCCCGAACCTAAAGGTCCACGCGGAAACATGATGGAGAAGATGAAGACTGAACTGAGTCTGACGGATGAACAGGCTGCCAAGATGCAGGAGGTGTTCAAGGAGATGCGCCCAAGTAAGCAGGGTGAACGCCCTTCACGCGAAGAGATGGAGAAGAAGAGAACGGAGATGGAGACTAAGGTTAAGGCTATTCTTACCGAGGAGCAGTACGCTAAATACCAGAAAATGCGCAGCGAGCGACGTCCTCCACGCCCCAAAAAGCAAGGGGAATAACTTCATATCACTACATGGGGTTTGCATGGCTTTTGTGCTGTATTTCAAGAATTCTACACAAAAGTCATGTTTTTTTTGTATCAACATGCATAAATCTCATGCAAAATAAGTAACTTTGCCTACATGTACAACAATTTTCTTCTTCGCATGTGCCTTTGTCTCTTAATTCCGATAACGACAATCGCACAGACTAACAACCGAGTTACTAATTACACCATCCTTACGTCTTCGCCCGAACAGCACATTCTGCACTTCGGAGCGAGCGACGCTTGGAGCATGCAGTTCATAGGATTATGGCAGGAGAAAGAGCAAGAGAAAATAGCCGACTGGCTATTCAGTACCGAGAACGATGCCTCTGGCAAGCCTAAGGGCATTGGCCTCTCTATTTGGCGTTTTAATCTTGGTGCCGGAAGCGAGGAGCAGGGCGATGACGCCCAAATACAACGTAGCACACGCACGGAATGTTTTCTCAATGCCGACGGCACATACAACTGGAACAAACAGGCTGGCCAACGCAGGTTTCTGAAGTTGGCTAAGAAGCGTGGCGTGCCTTATTTCTTAGCCTTCTGCAACTCCGCACCTGTATATTACACCAAAAACGGACTTGCCACTAATACTGGGCGTGACGCTACCATTAATCTTAAGGATGATTGTTACGATAAGTTTGGTGAGTTTATCGCCTCTTCCCTCAAAGGGATTGAGGAACATGACGGCATACATTTTGACTACATCAGCCCTATTAACGAACCTGACGGGCACTGGAACTGGACTGGTCCGAAGCAGGAAGGCAGTCCCGCTACAAATCGTGAGGTTGCCCGTGTTGCACGAGAACTTAGCAAAGCGCTGACGGGAAAAAATCTTAACACGCAGATTCTTGTTAATGAGTCGAGCGACTATCGCTGCATGCTTGACACCCACATTGCCGACTGGCAGCGCGGTTACGAAATTAAAGCGTTCTTTACGAAGGACAGCACTGCTACTTATCTGGGGGACGTTAAGCATCTGCCTCATCTCATTGGCGGACACAGTTACTGGACTAACACCCCTGTAGAGTTTATGCGCGAGATAAGAATGAAGTTGCGCGAGGCTTGTAAGGAGAGTGGTATCAAGTTTTGGCAGACCGAGACTTGCATCATGGGCAACGATGAAGAGATTGGCGGTGGTGGCGGTTACGACTTCACTATGAAGACGGCTCTCTACGTGGCTCGTATTATCCACCACGACCTTGTCTACGCTAATGCCGAAAGTTGGAGTTGGTGGCGCGCCGCTGGTGGCGACTATCGCGACGGACTAATTCGCATATTCAGTAATGACGACTGGAAGAGTGGCAGGGCTGTTGATTCAAAATTAATGTGGACACTTGGCAACTATAGCCGCTTTATACGCCCTGGCGCACAGCGATACGATATCACTACCGTGTCGGCTGACGGAGAAACCGTTGAGGAAGGTTACAACGACCCTTATGGCATTATGTGTTCTGCATACAAAAACGCTAACGGGAAATGGGTAATCGTTGCTATCAACTATTCTGATGAAGCAAAGCCAGTAAACTTCTCACTCGACCGCGGCAACAGAAAACATTGGCAGCAATATCGCACCAGCGACGTTGCTACCGAAAGTTTGGCACCCATAGGCTCCTGCAACGGAGAGACCATACTGTCACCTCGCAGCGTCACCACATTCGTAGAACAATAAAGGAGACGATGCATGGGCATTTTTTCGTTTTGTTACATTATCCCCTCTTTCTGTAACACTTTGATTTTTCATGGTGCTCCATAATTCGCATATAAGCCACGAAGAAATGTTTTGCTCTGAATATCGCAACTATTACGGTTTTTGTTATTCTATTCACTATCAACGTATTACTCTTCGCGATAATTATAGCGCATCGCTTCCGCGGTGTTAAAACATACATCTAAGCGTTACAAACAGTTGTTTGTAACGCTTTTTATATATTCTTTTTACTTGTAATCAGGCCGCTTTTACATTGTTATTAAGCCCTAATCACATTGTCAAAGCATAGTGATTGCGAGATTAAATGGTACAAATGGTATTCTCTCCCCTACTCCATTGCAAATTTATTTCTATTTTACCATTTTTATTTGCACTTTTGTTTTTATCAAAGTGTCACAAAAATTGCTTTTTCGCACGCATTATGTCACATCAAAATAATATTGTTTTTTACCATTACGTTTTCTAAAGTTACTACTCTGTGATGATTACGTCTACTGATTATTCACTTAAGCGGATTTAGCCAGAGCCGAGCGCAGCCCGTACAAACCTAATACTTCAGTTATTCTCTTACGTACACGCTTTCGCTCCATGGCAACGTTAGCATTTCTTTGGCTGAACTCGGCTTTGCCGCTTGCCTTAGCAAGAAGCCAATACTTTTAGTAACCGTGGGCGTAGCCTACGGATGTTGGAACCTCACACTGTTTGCTGCCTGGAAGGCAGTACCACGCAGATTATGTACTGCCCTCCAGGCAGATGCCCTTCCACTACATCATATCCGTGGGCTACGCCCGCGGTTACTAACAGTACAGCCTTACAGGCTAATTCTGTCTACGCTTTGCACATAATCACCCTTAATTTACCGCAGAATAGTTACTTTCTACAGCATTTAACCTCTCTTTCCGAAAAAATTGTTACCTTTGCATAGATATAAGTAAGTGTTCAAAATTATTTTTATATTTAATATAGGCTATTTGGATGCAGATGTTTTCTCTATTTGAGGGAACAATGTAATCATTGTGACTGAAAACAGAGGAAGCAGATGCGCCAAAGAGACTGTATTAAATATAATTTCAGGAATAAAAATGTTCACTTATTGATTTATATAAATAATTTTGAATACTTACTTATAATGATAATCTATAAAAAGACACTAACCAAAAGAATATATGCCTGTAAACAAAAACGCATACCTACGCTACCAAATATTAGACAGATGCTTTAGCAATAAGCACAGAAGGTTTTGTTTTGATGACCTAATAGACTGCGTCAGCGAGAAATTAGGATATAACATCAGTCCGCGACAGATTCGTGAGGATATCGCGAACCTAAGGATGGGACCGTATTATGCACCCATCGTCGCAACGCAATATGACGGCAAGAAGTGTTATTATCATTACAGAGACTATGACTTCTCTATATTCAAGAACGAACTGACAACTGAAGAAGTCAACAACCTGCGCTCTACCATCGACATGCTCAGTAGGTATCGAGGCCTCCCTGCAAACGCATGGCTGGAAGAGGTTATATCAAATCTTGAATATCGGTTCGGAATAAAGGCAAACACGGAGAATCTTATAGCATTTGACCAAAATACTATGCTGAAAGGACTGGAGCACCTTTCTGGCTTGATTGATGCTACGATTAACCATCAGACAATTGAACTATCTTATCAATCTTACGGAAAGGATAAAAGACAGATACTGGTATATCCTTATTACATTAAGCAGTACAATGGTCGTTGGTTCCTTTTCGGCATGAACGCCATTAAAAACAGGATTGAGAGTTATGCATTAGACAGAATTGAAATATACGACTTGTCTGACAAACCCTTTGTCAAGAACAATAGTGTGGACTTCTCTACTTTTTTCGATGATGTGATAGGTGTATCTGTTCCATATGACGACAATGATATCGTTACAGAAGAGATTGTTCTAAGATTCTCTGAAAAAAGATTTCCTTATGTTATTTCTAAACCTATACACCATAGTCAAAAGGTTTTAAACGAACCATGCACGGTTAGCATAAGGGTAAAGCCCAACAAGGAACTCTCGCAACAGATTTTCTCGTTTATTCCAGATGTAGAAGTAGTGGCTCCTGAATGGTTCCGCAATGAAATAAGGGATAAAATACAAGAGAATCTAAAGAAATATTTATCTATGCAGAAACATTGCACAGATATAAAATAACTTTGCAACTGTAGAACTACAATAGACATACACACGACATGAACAAGCAACAACTCGCAAATAAGATATGGGCTTCGGCAAACAAGATGCGCTCAAAGATTGATGCCAATGAGTATAAGGACTATATTCTTGGTTTGATATTCTATAAGTTCCTCTCTGATAATGAGGTAAACTATCTCTTGAAGGACGGATGGACTGAGGATGACTTGGTGAATCTTGTGGAGGATTATGAGGAAGAAAACTCAAAAATCGTTATAGAATACTGCAAGAACAACATCGGTTATTTCATTGAGTACAATAACCTCTTCTCTACATGGCTCAAGCCCGACAGCGACTTTACTGTTGCTAACCTCAGCGTGGCTCTCAACTCCTTCGATCGCTTGGTAAGTCCTAACTATAAGCCTGTGTATGACGGCATCTTCAAGACCTTGCAGGCAGGACTCAGCAAACTGGGTGAAAACCCTGCGAGTCAGACTCGTGCGCTTAAAGACCTCATAAAACTCATTAAGGATATTCCTACTGATGGCTCGCAGGACTATGACGTGCTGGGCTACGTGTACGAATACCTGATTGGCAATTTTGCTGCCAATGCTGGTAAGAAGGCAGGTGAGTTCTATACCCCTCATGAGGTTGCCATCCTGATGTCGGAGATTGTTGCCGAGAGTCAGAAAGACAAGCGTCAGATAGAGATTTACGACCCGACATCTGGCTCAGGCTCCCTGCTTATCACCATCGGTAAGTCGGTTGGCAGACATATCGCCGACAAGAACCGCGTGAAGTATTATGCCCAGGAACTGAAGGAAAACACCTATAACCTCACCCGTATGAACTTGGTGATGCGAGGCATACAACCAAGTAACATCAATACCCGTTGTGCCGACTCGCTCGACGAGGACTGGCCTATCATCAAGGCTGGAAGCGAAATAGGTCAGCCACTTTATGTGGATGCCGTAGTCAGCAATCCGCCATACTCACAGCATTGGGACCCAACGGACAAGGAGATGGACGCCCGTTTCAAGGACTATGGCGTAGCACCAAAGAGCAAGGCTGACTATGCCTTTCTGCTACACGAACTCCATCACATCAAGCCCGACGGCATACTGACCATCGTGTTGCCTCATGGCGTATTGTTCCGTGGCGGCGAGGAGGAACAGATACGCACCAATCTCATAGAGAAGAATAACATCGACGCTATCATCGGTCTGCCAGCCAACATCTTCTTTGGCACGGGCATTCCTACACTCGTCATGGTGCTGAAGCAGCATCGTGCGAACGACGATGTGCTGATTATTGATGCCAGCAAAGGCTTTGTTAAGGATGGCAAACAGAACCGCCTGCGTGCTTGCGATATAAAGAAGATTGCCGACACGGTGCGTGATCGTAAGACAATAAAAGGTTTCTCTCGCACTGTCAGTCGTGATGAGATACGTGAGAATGCCTACAATCTGAATATTCCTCGTTATGTTGACTCAAGCGAGGAGGCAGAGCGATATGACATTTACGCTACTATGTTTGGCGGTATTCCTAACGAAGAGATTGATGCTTTGCAGAAATACTGGGAGGCTCTGCCGTCACTCCGCAGCGACTTGTTCGTGCCTGAGACCGACAAACCGTATTCCCTACTCCGTTCTGAAGACACGCAAAGCATCATTGAGAACAACAAAGATGTCAAGACCTTTAAGGAGCAGTTTGACGCTACATTCAATGGTTTCGCTGATGCTATGCACCGTCGGCTCATTGACAACGTAAAGTCTGTTCATGAACTTACGGCACAGGACGAAATTGCATTGGATATATTCTCTCGCCTGAGAAACATTCCTTTGGTGGATAAGTATGCTGCTTACCAGGCGTTGGCAAACAACTGGCAGATGATTGTCAACGACATTGAGACCATTCAGCAGGATGGGCTTGACACCACTCGTGAGGTGGAGACTGCTTACAAACTCGTGAAGAAGAATGACGAGGAGATTGAGGTTCCCGACGGTGTAAAAGGTCGTATCATTCCCTTTGATTTGGTTCAGCACGAGAAGTTCCAGACTGAACTGGATGCCCTCAGCGCATTACAGCAGCGCATTGAGTCAATCAGTAGCGAACTGGACGAACTGCGTGAGTCGTTCAGCGAAGAGGAGACGGAGGCTTACCTCGACAGCGAGAAGGACAATGCCTTCAACAAGTCTGCTATCAAGGCGGATGCCAAGCCCAAGGCTGATGTTGAGCCAGAGACAAAGGCAAAACTAAAGAAGATTGTGGCGCTTTGGGATGAACAGACGAAGAAGAACAAGCAGATAAAGACCGACCGACAGACTCTCGTTGACAAGACGGTGGAGGCTGTTCAGACCTTGACAGATGAAGAGGTTGCCAACTTCCTACACACGAAATGGATTGTGCCTGTTTGCAGTGGTATCAACGACACGTTACTCTCTGAATTGTCTAACCTTGAATCTTCTGTCCTTGCCCTCAGCAAGAAATACGCCGTCAGTTATCAACAGATTGACCGCGACATGGCTGCTGCCAACAAGGAAATGGCAGAGTTGGTGGGACAACTCACGGGCGACGAGTTTGCGATAGAGGGATTAAAGGAGTTGATGAAAGGGTAAATGGTATGGATATAAGAAAAAATATGGATGTTTCCTCCGTAAACACAGAAGTTGATAAGAACACGTATCAGCACCTTCTTAATGATATGCAGCGCATCATAGACGATGCCAGGAAACGTGCATATCAATCTGTAAACGTATTACTCGTACAACGTAATTGGAATATAGGCAGACGAATATCAGAAGAGGATATGAAAGGTAATGCCAGAGCTGAGTATGGTGCTCAAATAATCAAGAAACTGTCAAAAGACCTGACAAGGCTTTATGGCAAGGGATTTACAAAGAGCAATTTGTACAGTTATATTTCTTTCTATCACAGTTATAAAGAGATTTTCCACGCAGTGAGTGGAAAATCTACTGTTATGCTTAGTTGGACACATTATCGCACATTATTGCAAGTGTCTGATGAAAAGGCAAGAGACTGGTACACCAAAGAGGCAGAACAGCAAACTTGGAGCGTTCGCACATTGCAGCGCAACATATCCTCGCAATATTATTACCGATTGCTGCAATCACAGCGCAAAGAACTGGTAGAACAAGAGATGCTGCAAAATACTAAATCTCTACAAGGAGACCAATTGGATTACATAAAAAATCCTGTGGTGGCGGAATTCCTCGGCATTGCTCCGAATGTTGATTTCACAGAGTCGGATTTGGAACGCAGTATCATCACTAATATGGAGCATTTCTTACTCGAAATGGGAAGAGGTTTTGCGTTTGTGGCTCGTCAGCAACATATTCACACAGAAAAAGAGGATTATTATATAGATTTGGTGTTCTATAATTATATATTGAAATGCTTTGTTTTGATTGACTTAAAAAGCCAAAAGGTTACCCACCAAGATGTTGGGCAGATGGATATGTATGTTCGTATGTATGATGAACTGAAGCGAACAGAGGGAGATAATCCTACTTTGGGCATTATATTATGTGCCGATACGGATGATGATATAGCACGCTACTCAGTTTTGCACGACAACGACCATCTCTTCGCCTCAAAATATCTTACATATTTGCCAACCAAGGAACAACTGCGCATAGAGATAGAACGCCAAAAACAACTCTTTTATTTACAACAAGCTGAGAATAAGGAGGACAACGAATGAATGTACCAAAGATAAGATTTAAAGGGTTTGAGGGGGAGTGGAAGACTGCTCTTATTGGGGATATTGCACCTGTTGCTGGAGGATATGCGTTTCTTAGCAATCTTTTCGTTTTGACTGGCATACCCGTTGTAAGAATTTCAAATATTTTGGAATCGGGTATTGTGGGCGGTGAATTTGCAAATTACAAGATGCTTAAAGGCGACGAGTCTTTCAGACTATATAATGGAGATGCAGTTATAGCAATGTCTGGAGCAACGACTGGCAAAGTAGCAGTTGTAAGAAACACCCAATTTATGTATCAGAATCAACGTGTCGGCAAATTCACAAAGACAGGCAAGGTTGATTATGGACTTCTTACTGTAATTGTTAGTTCACAGAAATTTCGTAAAGATTTAGTAAAACTGCTAACTTATAGTGCGCAGCCAAATGCATCATCAAGAGATATAGATTCCATCATAGAGTTCATACCCAATAATAGGCAAGAGCAGAAGCAAATAGCGTCCTACTTCACTCATCTCGATTCCCTCATCTCCGCCTCCACCTATCGTCTTGCCTCCCTGAAACAAGTGAAGGAGGCAAGTTTGCAAGCCATGTTCCCACAAGAGGGAGAGACTGTGCCTAAGGTTAGATTCAAAGGGTTTGAGGGGGAATGGAAGAAAGTGAAACTGGGAGAAATTGCTATCATAAATCCAAAATGTGAATTACCAGATTCATTTGAATACGTAGACTTGGAATCTGTTAGTGGTACGATTATGAAGTCTCATAGAAGAGAGAACAAAGTTTCTGCTCCATCAAGAGCACAGCGACTTGCAGAGAAAGGAGATATTTTTTATCAAACAGTTAGACCTTATCAAAAGAATAATTATTATTATCAAATGGAAAATAAGGATTATGTGTTCTCAACGGGATATGCACAAATAAGAGCCTTGAAGGATGCATTGTTCTTGTTTACTGTTATTCAAAGCAATCAATTTTTGAAACAAATTATGGATAATTGTACAGGAACAAGTTTTCCTGCAATTAATCCGTCGTCACTAAGAAATCTTTGGGTTTATGATTGTGATATGCAAGAACAGCAAGTCATAGGAAAATACTTCACCGCCCTCGACCGTCGCATCACCCTCCAGACCCAGCGTTTGGAGAAGTTAAAGCAAATAAAGGCTGCGTGCCTGGACAAGATGTTCGTATAACAGAAAGGAAAGAACACTATGACGATAGACGAGATAATCAGCAGGAGGGAAGACCAGACTTCTAAAAAAAATATATGAAGATGGAGAATTGTCTCAAGAGACGACGGTTGCAAAAATTACAACTGTCGTAAACAAGGACGGGCTGAAGGCCCAACAAGCGCATAGCCCAGGGCAAGCGCAGCGACACCCTGGGTATGAATTACGACAAACATATCATCAACGCCCTGAAAGGGCAAAAGCGTTATAAATATGGCACAGTCATTGAGCAAAATCTACATACATTTGATATTTCACATCAAAACTACGAGTGTTCCTATTCGTGAAAACGACCTCGAACGCGTTCATTCCTACATAGGACAATTGGTTAATGCAACAGGCTGCAAAGTAATACAGGTAGGCGGAACATGCGACCACGTACATATTTTATTCCTATTATCAAAAGATGTCACTATATCACATGTTGTGGAGGAGATAAAACGCAACAGCAGTAGATGGATGAAAACAATAGAACCATATTATAGTACGTTCGCATGGCAGAATGGATATGGTGTTTTCTCCGTCAGCCAGTCAGTCGTAGAGAAAACATTGGAATATGTAAAGAATCAAGGTATGCATCACAAGAAAATGTCGTTTCAAGATGAGTACCGAAAGTTTTTGGAATCGTATGGAGTGGAATACAACAAGGAATATGTGTTTAAGGATTAATGCTTTTGCCCTTTCAGGGCGCACTATTGATAATACGACAAGCACCCAGGGTGTCGCTGCGCTTGCCCTGGGCTATGTGCTTATTGGGCCTTCAGCCCGTCCTTGCAACGGTAGCGAGACTAATGTCCCATTAAATGTCGCAGTAAATTCCGTCAATGAACTAACTGAAAGACAAAGAGATATATTAAAATTAATAGCAGGTCAAGAAACTATAGAGATTGAAAATGTCCCATTAAATGTCCCATTAAATACGAAATCTTTGGCGGAGTATCTGGGCTTAAGCAGAAAGACCATACAACGTGAACTTAATTGGCTGCAAGAACAAGGAACTATATGTAGGGTCGGATCTAAAAAGAACGGACATTGGGAGATTGTAAAAGACAATCCTAACAACAACTAAAAACATATCATCATGGCAAACGACATACAGAGTTTCATCAAGGAACTCTCCTTTGAAGAGGCATTGACAGAGCACCTACTCCATCACGGATGGAACGAGGTGATAAAGAACCCGACGGAGGAAGAACTCGTACAGAACTGGGCAAACATACTCTATGACAACAATCGTGGCATCGATAAACTGGGCGACTATCCGCTTACGCCGAGCGAGATGCAGCAGGTGATAGACCAAGTGAACATGTGCGACTCTCCTTATGCCGTCAACAAACTTATCAATGGCCAACAGATTAGTATAAAGCGAGACAATGAAGCCGACCAGAATAACTATGGCAAAGAGGTATACCTTAAAATCTTTGACCCAAAGGAAATCTCGGCAGGTCAAAGTCGTTATCAGATAGCCCGCCAACCTAAGTTTAAGACTAAGGAGGCAATGACGGGCGAGCGCCGTGGCGACCTGATGCTGCTCATCAACGGTATGCCCGTGGTACATGTGGAACTGAAACGCAGCCGAGTGGATGTGAGCCAAGCCTGCTATCAGTTGAAGCGATACACACATGAGGGAGTGTTTGCGAAAGGCATTTTCTCGATGGTGCAGATATTCGTGGCAATGACGCCAGAGGAGACACTATACTTTGCCAATCCTGGAGCGGAAGACCGTTTCTCTCCACAATTCTTCTTCCACTGGGAGGACTACAACAACACGGTTGTAAGCGACTGGAAACAGGTGGCAACCGACTTGCTCTCTATCCCGATGGCTCACCAGATGGTGGGATTCTATACCATTGCCGATGACAAGGACAAGACGCTGAAAGTGCTCCGCAGTTACCAATATTTTGCAGCCAGCAAGATAAGCGATGTGGTGAAGAAAACCAATTGGGATGAGCACCAGCACCGTGGTGGCTACATCTGGCATACAACGGGTTCGGGCAAGACCATGACATCGTTTAAGTCGGCACAACTTATTGCCAACTCTGGTGATGCCGACAAGGTGGTATTCCTGCTCGACCGCATAGAACTGTCGGTGCAGTCATTGGACGAATACCGTGGCTTTGCCGATGACCCCGACTCTGTGCAGGA
Organism: uncultured Prevotella sp.; assembly: GCA_934272845.1. Taxonomy (GTDB): domain Bacteria; phylum Bacteroidota; class Bacteroidia; order Bacteroidales; family Bacteroidaceae; genus Prevotella. The sequence continues at coordinate 5,249 of CAKQSF010000022.1, read as the reverse complement.
CACGGCAGACACAAGCATACTGCTTGCCAAGTTGAAAAGCACGGATGCCGACGACCGCCTCATAGTGACATCCATACAGAAGATGAGCAACATTAAGGAGGGTGTGGGCATATCGAAGGATATTATCGACATGATAGGCAAGAAGCGGTTGGTGTTTATCGTTGACGAGTGCCACCGCAGTGTGTTCGGTAGCATGCTTATCAGCATAAAGAACACGTTCCCCCGTGCCTTGTTTTTCGGTTTTACAGGCACACCGGTGTTTGAAGAGAATGCCAAGAACGAGATTATGACAGAAACGCTCTTTGGCGATATGCTTCACAAATACACTATTGCCAGTGGCATACCCGACGGCAACGTGTTAGGCTTTGACCCATATATGGTAAATACCTATGACGAGGACGAACTGCGCGAGTTGGTGGCATTCCGTAATATCGACCTTAAACTGAAAGACCGCAATCCTGACGAAGAGCCGAAGAAACGCACGACAGAGGAATATCTAAAACTTATTGACAAGGACGAGGAACTTCAGAAGATATACAACCGTTTTGTATCTGAGTTGAAAATGCCCGACACCTATACGGAGAACGCCAAGCAAGTTCACGGCATAGAGCACTATTTGCCAAAGAACATCTATCAAACGGACAAGCATCATCTTGCCGTGGCGCAAGATATAATAAAAGGTTGGGACAGACTCAGCAAGAACGGGAAGTTCCATGCCATGCTCGCAACAAAGAACATTCCGGAGGCGATAGCCTACTATAAACTGTTCAAGGAGCATTATCCGTCAATGAACGTTGTGGCGATATTCGACAACAATATCGACAACTCTGACGAGGGCATTGCCCGTGAGGATGCCATAGTAGAAATGCTCAAGGACTACAACTCCAAGTATGGCATGAGTTTCAAACTGGCAAACTATGCCAAGTACAAGAAGGATGTTGCGAAGCGCCTTGCACACAAGAAGCCATACATCGGCATAGAAAACGACCATAGCAAGCAGATAGACCTACTTATCGTCGTCACACAAATGCTGACTGGCTACGACTCAAAATGGGTGAACACGCTTTATGTGGACAAGACGATGAAGTATGTTGACATCATTCAGGCCTTCTCGCGCACCAACCGTCTGTTCGGTCCCGACAAGCCATTCGGTATCATAAAGTATTACAGTTACCCTTACACGATGGAGCAGAATATCAATGATGCCTTGGATGTGTATGTTGATAGGCCTTTGGGAGTGTTTGTAGATAAGTTGGAGATAAACCTCTCCAACATTAACCTGCGTTTCCTTACTATTCGAGATATTTTCTATTCTCACGACATCAAGAACTTCGAGAAGTTGCCTAACACTCGTGAAGATAGAAACATGTTCGCAAAATGTTTCTCGGAAATGACCCATCTGCTTGAAGCGGCGAAACTGCAAGGGTTTGTTTGGGAAAAGAAGGTGTATGAGTTTCAGCATGGTGACACTTATACAAAGGTTACTATGGAAATAGATGAGCAGACCTATCATGTATTGCTGCAACGCTATCGTGAACTTTTTGAGGGCGGAGAGACTGTCGAACACAAGGATACATGGGAATATGCCATAGACACTTATATAACGGAGACAGGCACTGGCACCATTGATGCAGAATACATCGACTCTAAATTCCAGAAGTTCATTAAGAACTTATACACGGAAGGTCCGGGAAGTGAACTCACAAAATCGGCCTTGGAAGAACTATGCAAGACATTTGCCTCACTTTCACAGAAAGATCAACAGACGGCTCTCATCATTCTGCACGACATACAGAGCGGTGACCTGCACCTTGATAAGGGAAAGACCATCTATGATTATATTGCGGAATATCAGATAAGCGAGTTGCACAAACAGATAATGACTCTTAGCGAGGCGACGGGATTGAACCCCAGCCAACTTTTCAACATCATGAGTTGTGACGTTAATGAGCAGAACCTGAATGAGTTTAATCGCTTTGAGAACTTGAAACAGACACTTGACTTACAAAAGACTCGTGAGTTCTTGAACAAGATAACAGGAAAAGCAGTACCTTCGTTCCTTGTTATGCCAAAGGCTGACCATATTCTGCGTGAGTTCATTCTAGACCCGACAAAGAGAACTGATATTCTTACGGCATGGCTGCATGACGGAGTGACCCTAGATAATGCAAAAGACTTTCATGAGGAAGAACAAACACAACAGGAAGTACAGGTAGAACAAGAAGAACAAGAAGACAGCGAAGCAAACAACGACAAGATAAAACAATGCATAAAGGACATCTTGGATGTTACCTTGACTGGCGTTAACAGATATATGCGCCCACAGGATGAAGTCCTCAACAGCGTGTTCTTTGTATTGGGAAAGGAGTCAATCGAAAGTCTGGACAGCATAGGTCTTTTCATTTCTCGTGCCTTCTCGGATCTGTTTGTCAAGAAAGCGACAATAGTGGACAAATTTGTTAGTTTCAACTTGTTGGTAACGAAGTATGAGGCTTACCTCAAGAAACTTTTCTTCTTGATGACAGGCGAGGAGGTGAAACCTCAATATGAAGGACAAGACGTAACATGGAAGGATGTTATACACGCAATACGTCCGTTATGGATATTGAAGTATAATGAAAATGATGAATATCAGAAGTTATATCAGTACTTGACGCTGATAAAGGGTTGGCGCAACTTCGAATCGCATATTTCGCCTACTGCTTCAGAACAAGAGATTGACGCTGCCATAAAAATAATCATCACCATGTACTTCTTTGCAACAGGCTCTTGTATTACCGACCTGGAGATGGCTGGACTGGACATAGAAAATAACACGGGGACTACGCCTTATCAGTTGTCGGACAGCAATGATTCCTCGTATGCCTTTGCGGCTGAGGAAAGACAAGCAGCAGCTGGCTATAGCCCAGAGTAAGTCTATTGACGTTACGAACTTCGAGAACCGCCTGTTGGATTTCCAAGAGATATTCGGAAGGAACTATGAATTAGCAAGTACAAAGTTTAAATAATCCTACAATGAAGGCAAAGTTTGAGGAAGCCAAGGCTTTGAACATACCTCATAAGTCTTTATAATAAGGTATATCGGCTAGATACTGCCACTTACCATCCGCTGCGTTATAATGCAGACACAGATGGGTGTTGCCGTTGCTCACCATGAGATAATCTACATGCAACAGCATATTATATGTAGCGACCTGACGCAACACCTTGTCGGTAACAGGAACGCTCTCGGCCTTATATTCTATTATCATACGTGGACGACGCTCTCGGTCAAACAGTACGGAGTCACAACGCAGGTGTTTCTCGCCTACAACTAACTCTACCTCGTTTGCCATCAATGCTGCAGGATAGCCACGATGAGATATTAGGAAATGCACAAAATGCTGACGCACCCACTCCTCTGGGGTCAGCGCAACGAAACGTTGGCGCAGCACGTCAAGCACTTCTCGCTTGCCGTTCTGCGCCATACGCATTCTTATATTTTCATATTCTGGAAGATTCATAATCAACACTTTATTGCAGCAGCAATGTTTCGTTCCATCTGCTCTACCCTACTGACACCGACTAGCACAGACGTGATGCCTTTCTGTTGTAAAACCCACTGCAATGCCCTGTCAGAGAGCGTGGTACCTTCTGCCTTTGCTTCATCAGCCATCTTGCGCAGTTTCGCCACGAGTTCTGGCGTTAAAGCATCAGGCTTTAAATAATCGCTGTGCATCATGCGCGAGTCGGCTGGTATGCCATTGAGGTATTTATCTGTCAGCAAGCCTTGTGCTAATGGTGAGAAGGAGATGAAGCCTATGCCATTGTCGTGGCAATAGTCAAGAATGCCCTCATCCTGCGGCTGACGGTCAATAAGGTTCAGTCTGCCTTGATATATTAATAATGGTACATCATGGGCTGCAAGATACTCTTTGGCAACCTTTAGGGCTTCTAATGGCCAACGGGATATGCCGACATAAAGAGCCTTACCCTGACGCACAATATCGACAAGAGCCTGAAGAGTTTCCTCTAACGGTGTCTCTGGATCATAGCGATGACTATAAAAAAGGTCTACATAATCAAGGTTCATACGCTTAAGACTCTGATTAAGACTGGCAAAGAGATATTTGCGTGAGCCCCAGTTGCCATAAGGCCCCTGCCACATATCATAACCAGCCTTAGTGGCAATAAAGAGTTCATCACGATAAGGACCAAAATCCTCTGTCATCAATCTACCGAAGGTTGCTTCAGCAGTTCCATAAGGAGGACCATAGTTGTTGGCAAGGTCAAAATGTGTAATACCATGGTCAAAAGCATAGTGCGTTATGGCGCGACACTTATTATAATCGCTGTCATAACCAAAATTATGCCAAAAACCGAGGCTTACCTTGGGCAACAACACCCCGGAACGCCCGCAACGACGGTACATCTTATCCTCAGCGGCATATCTGTCGGCTGCTGCAACGTATTGTTCTCTTAAGTTCATAGTAGATAGAATAAAGTCTTTTTTATGGGTGATTCTATTTATTACCTTGGTTATATTTCGAGGCTTTTTTAGAGGTCAAAATGTAAGTAAGAGAAGAAGTGTAGCGTGTTACTCGACTGAACGCACTTACACTTAAAACCGATAAAAGTCCGAAAGATGACAAAACGTAATTGTAAGTAAGTGTTCAAAATTATTTTAATATTTAATATAGGCTATTTGGATGCAGATGTTTTCTCTGTTTGAGGGAACAATGTAAACATTGTGACTGAAAACAGAGGAAGCAGATGCGCCAAAGAGACTGTATTAAATATTCCATATAATAATTGACTGGACACTTACTCATATATAAAAATAATTTTGAATACTTACTTAGTAATGTTTTATATAACGGTGGCAATTTATAGAACCACCATTATAATAAAACAGTTCTTTTCGCAAGCAAAGTTAGGAAAAAACTTCGTAAATAACAACCTTTTTACCATATTTTGCAAATAAATTAAAGAAAAATTTGCATAGACAAAAAAAAATGACTACCTTTGCAGCCGCATTGACAAAGAGGTCAACGCCATAAGTCGTAAAAGCAATCCCCTAGGGAGAGATGCTCGAGTGGCTTAAGAGGCACGCCTGGAAAGCGTGTAGGCGCCAAAAGTGCCACGGGGGTTCGAATCCCCCTCTCTCCGCTATATGGCGTGACAAATAAAAAAAAGGGCGTTTAGCTCAGCTGGTTCAGAGCATCTGCCTTACAAGCAGAGGGTCGGCGGTTCGAATCCGTCAACGCCCA
>CAKQSF010000021.1 GCA_934272845.1 uncultured Prevotella sp. | reverse complement strand
GGCTTTGCCGCTTGCCTTGGCTGGAAGCCAATACTATGAGTAACCGTGGGCACCGCCCACGGATTTAAGATACTCTCGCTATTCTCAGCCTGGAAGGCTGTACATTATTGGTAGTGTACAGCCCTCCAGGCTGATATTTTCATTCCTATGCAAAATCCGTAGGCTTCGCCCACGGTTACTCATAGTATAGCCTTCCAGGCTATGCTTAAATCGAAATTAAAAACCTCGGCTCCATATTTTGCAACTCAGTTGCAAGCATTTCTTCTTAATTTTGCATCTAGAAAGTAAAACCAATACTACAGAAACTATGGAGGAAAAGAAACATTGCTCTTGCGAAGAGCATGAACACCACCATCATGACCACGGCTGCGGCTGCCACCATGAACACCACCATCATGAGCATCATAACCATCATGAGCACCATCATGACCATCATGACCACGGCTGCGGCTGCGGTTGCCACCATGAGCACCACCATGAGGAGGGGGGCGTAAAGCAAAAACTCGCACTCATCATCGCCACCACCGTGCTGCTCATCAGCGCGGCGATAATAGAGAACCACTGTAACCTCGAAGTGTGGCAACTACTGCTCGTTTACCTCGTGCCCTACCTGCTCATAGGCCACGACACACTGAAGGAGGCAGTGGAGGGAATAGTGAGCGGCGACATCTTCAACGAGAATTTCCTTATGTCCATCGCCACCATCGGCGCACTGTGCATAGGCTTCTTCCCCGGGGCGGAGACGGAGTTCCCCGAGGCGGTGTTCGTTATGCTCTTCTTCCAAGTGGGAGAGATGTTTGAAGGATATGCCGAGGGCAAGAGCCGAGAGAGCATATCACACCTTATGGATATTCGCCCCGACACGGCTAACGTGGAACGCACCAACGGCACAGACGTTAACGTCACCACCGTGGCACCCGACGAGGTAATGACGGGTGAGGTAATCGTGGTGAAACCAGGCGAGAAAGTTCCCCTTGACGGCACGGTTATCTCTGGCACATCGGCTCTTAACACCTTAGCACTGACAGGCGAGAGCATGCCGCGCGACGTGAGCGAGGGCGATGACATCATCTCTGGCTGCATCAACATGACGGGCGTTCTGCGCATACGCACCACTAAGACGTTTGGCGAGAGCACCGTATCGAAGATTATAGCGCTCGTGGAGAGTGCCAACGAGAATAAGTCACGCAGCGAGGCGTTCATCACTCGTTTCGCACGCGTCTACACCCCCATCGTGGTCTTCGCAGCACTGGCGCTGGCCTTCATTCCGCCACTGCTCTGCCAGTGGTTTGCCCCCAGCGTGCTTGGCGGTGGCAGTTTCATAGACACCCTGCCCTTATGGCTCAACCGCGCACTGATATTCCTCGTTGTCTCATGTCCATGCGCACTGGTCATCAGCGTGCCCCTGACGTTCTTTGGTGGCATCGGCGGTGCATCACGGTGCGGCATACTGATAAAGGGTAGCAACTACATCGATGCTCTTGCCAAGGTAGGCACGGTGGTGTTCGACAAGACAGGAACGCTGACCCACGGTGAGTTTGCCGTGGAGGCAGTTCACGCCGGCGACCACTGCGAGGAGCACAGCGGTGAGCACTCCGACATGGAGAAGGTGCTGCTGCATCTTGCTGCTCATGCAGAGCACTTCACCACGCACCCTATTGGCATAGCCCTGCGCGCCGCTTTCCCTGAGGAGGCGACAGACGGTTGCGAGATTAAGAACGTGGAGGAGATTGCAGGGCAAGGCATACGTGCCACTGTCGACGGCAAGACGGTCTGCGTGGGCAACAAAAAGATGATGGAGAGCATCGGTGCACAGTGGCACGACTGCCACCGTGTGGGCACTATTATCCACGTGGCGGTAGACGGTAAATACGCTGGCCACATCATCATCAACGACCGTGTTAAGGAGGGCAGTGCCGAGGCTGTCAAAGCGCTGAAGCATCTTGGCGTAGAGCGCACGGTAATGCTGACAGGCGACCGCCGTGAGGTGGGCGAAGACGTGGCGCACCGCATAGGTCTTGACGAATGCCTGGCGGAGTTGTTGCCTACGGACAAGGTGTCTGAGGTAGAGCGTCTGTTGGCAGAGAAACCTGTAGGCAAGACGTTGGCATACGTGGGCGATGGCATCAACGATGCTCCTGTGCTGAAGCGTTCTGACGTTGGCATAGCGATGGGCGGACTGGGCAGTGACGCAGCCATAGAGGCAGCCGACGTGGTACTGATGGACGATGAGCCACGCAAGATAGCCCTTGCCATACGCATAGCACGCCGCACCATACGCATAGCGCACGAGAACGTGGCTTTCGCCATAGGCGTAAAGGTAGCAGTGTTACTCCTTGCCGCTGTGGGCTTAGGCACCATGTGGATGGCAGTCTTTGCCGATGTAGGCGTTACGGTGCTAGCCGTGCTCAACGCTATGAGGGCGATGCATAAAATTAATAATTCTTAATTTAGTAATGTTGAAAAAATAACTTACGCAGTTTTTACCTCAGATTGCTGAGATATTTTGGGGATATGAAGATGGTTGCCCTCCCCCGCCAAACGGGGGAGAAGCGAAAGCGGAGGGGGTCGATGCGAGCATCGTGACTGATGAATAGCCACAAAATAGCCAGCAAGATGAGATAAAAAATGCGAAAGAAAACATTACTCTAACAATATAGAAATTGACTAAGTTATTTTTTAAACATTACTTAATCTTCAGCATGAAGATTTCCGACCCAATGGGGCAAGCCATCCTTGATTATCACCGCAACGGCAAAGCAGCACGCCTGAGAGTGTTCTCGCCACAATTTGATGAAGACGAGATGCCCCTTGAAACACTCTTCCGCTCCTACAACGATATGCCCCACATAGAACGAGGAGTAAAGAACGCTACCGCATGCGACTTCTATCACTACCTGTGCCAACTGAAGGATTGCCAGCAATAAATACAACTACCTGTGCCAACTGAAGGATTGCCAGCAATAGATGCCTTAACCTATTGCTAAAAAAATAAAGAAAATATTTGGAAATAGGTTTAAAATTTCTTACCTTTGTAACCAAGAACAATAAAGGGTGGTAATTTATAGAACCACCCTAAACCTAATTTTTAATAACCCTAAAAAATTCTCATGTTATGAAGAAATCAATGAAACTCCTCCTCCCACTGATGCTACTAGCATCGGCTGGCACATTCACCAGTTGTAGTTCAAGCGACGATGGCGACAAACAAGAACAGGGCGATAACACACAGCAGACGCTGGCAGGCGTATGGAACATCGGTAACTATACGATGACCATGTATAACAACAATACCTTCGACGCTGTGGACAATACCAACAAAAAGCAGTATGGCGGCATTTATAGTTACAGTGGCGACATACTGACACTCTCTGGCATCACCACGCGCGCCTTCACACTTGAAGAAGGCAAGACATACACCTTCGAGGTAAAACGCGAGGGCAACACTATCACCATCACCAATACCGAGACCAACGAAACATTCACCGGAACATACGTAGCAGAGGCTCCACAGAAGAGCGCATACCTCTCACCTGAAGAGGAAAAAGCGTTCATGGAAGCACAGGCACGCAGTCTGGAAGCATATTTCGACCCAGGCGAGTGGCACGAGTACGCTAACGTCAGCAAGGAACTGCAAAAGGTAAAGGATGGCGACCTCAGCGACTTCGCAGAAGAATTCATACAGAGTACACTGACGGGAAGCAAAAACTTTACACACGAATATTACTCTAAGATTGGCTACAACTATGACGAAAACGGCATAGCGATAGGCACCATCTGGGAACTATATCAGTACACCATAACAAACGAATACTGGGACCGCTGCCTCATGATGTCTAACATGCAGGGCGAGTACACAGCCTCTTACAACGGCAAGTGGACACGCACAAAGAAGGATGGCGACCTCACCATGAAGTACACCGCACAAGACGGAGCACAGTGGACCCTGACAGTGCAGAAGAGCGGAACATCAGGCAAAATCAAGGTTTACGATGAAGATCACTGGCATTGGACCGGATGGGTTCCTGCAATAGGTCCTAACGACAAGGTAGTAATAAAACAAGGCGAACCTTACACCGACGTCTTTGAGACTGAGTATTTCGACATTCCTACCCACGTCACCGCCACGCTCACTCGCAACAGTGAGGAACGCGTAAAGGCTGTAGTGAACATTGAGCAGTTTGGCAACAAGAACGCTGAGAACGGCGAACTGACACTCATAGGTCAGAGTAAGGGTAACGCTAACATTTACATCAAACCTAAGAACGACGCATTCACCGTCAACACCGATTTTAACTACCTCAACGGTGCTAACAGCACATGCAACGCCACGCTGAAGAAGGGTAACACAACGCTCCTCACTGTCAGCGCTGCATGCACGCCAACCGCTTCATCAGCAACAAATATCAGCAACGTTAACAACATCAGCGCCACAGCAACGATACTCAACGGACTGACAGTCCACTTCTCTACCGCCAACGGCAAGACCATCGTCGACGCCATGGACGATTGCGATAGCAAGGATCAGGCTTCCGTAGAGAAGGCAAAGGACATAGTGAACAACAACATCTCAGCATACATCACCAATAGCCCTGCCAACGACGCAGTGCAGCAGGCTACCATGAAGATGGGTATAAGGAGTTGGAAGGACTGGGAGTATTATTGGGATCCATCTAACTACGTGACACACCCTTATGAGGTAACTCGTTACGGTCTCACACCAACCATCAACTTCACTGACGGCACATCTTACGCCTTCCCTGACTACTTCACCGAGTACTTCTTCAAGGCTGTCATCGATAAGGCAGAGACCATCGTGAAGGATGTGGAGAATATGCTGAAATAGGAAACCCCTCGAACCCCTCTCCCTGCCCTCCCCCCGAGGGGAGGGAGAGATACCCTAAATAGATTGTGGAGGTTCAGCCTATATAAGGTAATCATAATTTTTAATTATTAATTATTAATTATTAATTTAAAAAGGCATATGGCAGACACCAGTAACCTCACTCCCCCCTGGAGGGGACGCAAGAGGGGGGTGGGGCTTGGGTTATTTATCCTCCTTTTCCTCATATCCACCATAGCGACAGGACAAACAAAGTCGAGCGATACACGCAACAGAGTATCGCTCGACTCTGTTATTGTCTACGGCAAAACACGCGGCACCATGCTGCGTACCGACGACAAAGGCACCGTGCTGTGGGACATGGGCATGATGAACAATCTGCCGAAGATTATGGGAAATGCCGACCCACTACACTACGCGCAGATGCTGCCAGGCGTTACCACTAACGGGGAGTATGACGCTGGACTGCATATCCTGGGCTGCGAAACAAGTCATAACAGCGTTAGCATTGACGGCGTGCCACTATATGGCGTAGCACACCTGCTGGGCATCTTCTCAGTCTTCAACGCCTCACACTTCAGCCAGATGCGACTGCGAAAAACACTCGCCAGTGGCGCTTCACCCGACTGCCTCGGCGCAGAAGTCGACATGCAGTCATTCTATCAGCCAACAGATAGTGTGACGGGAGAAATGGCTGTGGGACTGATGTCATCACAGGGCACACTGCGACTACCCGTAACACGACAGTCGGAACTGACACTATCCTTGCGGGGCTCTTACCTCAACTTACTCTACAGCGGACTGTTGAAGGGTGACGAGTCTACGCTGAAATATTCCTTCTATGACGCCAACGTGACCTATAACCACCGACTCAACAACCGCCACACTCTGCGCTTCAACTTCTATTCGGGCAACGACGACGCAACGATGAGCCAGACGGACATGGCGGCAGACGTCACGCTAAAATGGAAGAACATGATGACCTCCATACAATGGACATACGACGACGGCACAATACGTATAACCAACCAGGCATACCACACCCGCACCGAGTCACAAGGCGGAATGAGCATGACAGGACTCTACGCACACCTGCCAGCATGGCTCCACGAGACAGGCAATAAATTCTCCCTAGGCTGGAAAACATGGACCCTGGGAATCGACGCCTCTGCCTATGGGTTCCAACCGCAGACACCAGAGGTAAAGAGCGACTTCCTGAACATTACGGCAAAAGACGAGAAAAATCATTCTACACTACTCGCCGCATACGCCGATAAGGAGTGGCACCTGTCGCCACGGCTTACAGCCACTACGGGCATCAGAGGAACACTATATCATGCAGAAGGCAACAGTTACCGCCATCTATCGCCATCCATAGGCATGACATACAGCCATAACGACAACCTCGACATCAGTATGGGATACGCCTATCGCCATCAGTATCTTACAAAGACAGGCATGTCAACACTCAATACACCATTCGAGTTCTGGCTCTCAACTGGCACCTACGGACTAATGCCGCAGGCTGCACACACACTCAACCTCTCCATGCGCTACACCACACCAGACGGTAACTATACTGCTACGCTTGAAACTTACAACAAATGGCTCACCAACCAAACGGAATATAACGGCACGATATACTCCTTCGTTTCTACAGAATACAACCTACAGGCAATGTTGCTCAATGGCAAAGGACACAACTACGGCATCAACATCATGCTGGCCAAGAACCGAGGCAGCATAACAGGATGGGTGACATACGCCTACGGCAGAGTGTGGCGCACCTTCAACCACCGCACACTGCAAGGCACGTTCCCTTCCTCTCATGAGCGACAACACGAGGTGAACGGCGTCATAACCTTCCACCTCGGAAAGCGATGGGACGTGGGCGTAACAGGAGTGTGGGCTACAGGAACACCTTTCACCGCACCTAAGCAGTATTACCTGCTCAACGGACAAATAATAGCAGACTTTGCGGAACACAACGCCAACAGACTGAAACCTTACTACAGAATAGACGGATCTGTGAACTACCACCTACGACCCACTCGCCACATACACGAACAAGGACTGAACCTCTCCATATATAACATGACGGCAAACCAACATGACCTCTTCTATTACATGAAAGCAAATGACGAGGGATACCACTACAAGAACATGAAATTCTTCATGCGTGCGCTACCATCAATAAGTTATTACATGAAATTCTAAGTTCAAGAATATGCAAAACAAGGTATTTCACTTACTGCTCCCCCTGCTTCTTCTCCTCACAGCCTGTGCTGATGACTACATCAACGAGGAAGAGGAAGAACACATCGTGGTAGAGGGATGGATAAAACAAGGCGATCACCCCGTAGTGCTACTGACGACATCGCTCGCCGTATCAATGGAGAGCAAACCCATAAGTAGCATCAACGATCACGTGCTTAACTGGGCACGTGTTACCATCAGCGATGGAGAGAAAGAAGTGGTGCTCATGGGCAGTTACGACAACAAATACCTGCCACCATATACCTATACCACAACAGAGATGAAGGGCGAGGTGGGCAAGACTTACACCATCGACATAACATTCAAGGACATGCACGCCACTGCAACAACGACAATCCCAGAGCCCGTTGCCCTGACAGCGGTAAAGCAGGAAAAGGTTGCAGGCACCGACTCGTTGTATTGTCTCTCTGCCGTCTTCACCGACCCACCAGGGAAGCAGTACTACACTCTCTTTGAAAAGAAAGGCAAAGGAGCACAGCAATTCTTTAAATGCGACGCAGGAACGTTTGACGATACCGCCTTCACTGAGGAAGGAGGAGAGATAACACATCCCGTATATCAACCACGCCTGATAACAGAGAAGAAAGACAACCACTCCGAATACTTCAAACTGGGCGAGATGGTATGCATAGAACTATGTACCCTCGACAAACAATCGTATGACCTATGGTACGACTTCCAGAACACCACATCGCTATCAGGCAACTTCTTTATGCCTTACACCAATAACATACGCTCTAACATCAACGGAGGCTACGGCTACTGGTGCGGCTACGGCGCCAGCAACAAATGGGTAAAGGTTGGAGAATAAAAACACTTCCACACAAAGAAAAAACAGGAAATATTTCTGAATAAAAGAAAAAAGAAGTATCTTTGCGATAAATTTCGTATTGGTCTCCCAAACCACCAGCCACCAATCTCCCAAACGACCAAACGACCAATCTCCCAAACGACCAAACGACCAAACGACCAATCTCCCAAACCACCAATCTCCCAAACCACCAAACCACCAAACGACCAAACCACCAAACCACCAAACGACCAAACCACCAAACGACTAATCTCCCAAACCACCAATCTCCCATGAAGATACTAATGATAAGATTCTCAGCACTTGGCGACGTAGCCATGCTTGCCCCAGTAGTAAAAGAAGTGGTAACGGCACTGCCCGAGGCAGAAGTAACAGTGCTATCGCGCCCATTCTGTGCCCCACTATTCGAAGGACTGGGCGAGAGAGTACACTTCCTTGGCGTTGACATAAAAGGCGAATACAAGGGCGTGAGAGGATTATCACACCTGTTCACAATACTAAAACAAGAACGATTCGACTACGTGGCAGACATGCACGGCGTACTGCGCACACACTATCTCTCCATGCGCTTCCGTATGGCAGGCTACCGTGTGGCGAAGATAGACAAACGCAGAGCGGAACGCAGAGCACTGACAGCAGAGGGTAACAAGAAGCGTATGATGCAACTCAGCACCTCGTTTGAGAAATATCGTAACGTATTGCGACGCCTCCGTATACCAGGCATAGAAAAGATTGACACAATGAAGCACGATGCTCCAGTCATGACATTCACCACCGTAGACGCTGACGTAGAGAAACTCCTCACAGGCATCAAGGGCAACGCCATAGGTATAGCACCCTTTGCCGCCCACAAAGGCAAGATACTCCCACTGGAGAAAATGGAACGCACCATCTCGTTGTTGTTAAATCGCCAACCCGAGTCACGACTGTTCCTCTTCGGTGGCGGTGGCGAGGAACGCGAGGTAATGCTCCGTTGGCAGGAGCATTGGCAAGGCAGAGTGATAGCAGCATCAACGTTATTAGGAAATATGCGTAAGGAACTGCAGTTAATGTCGCGCCTCAACGTGATGCTATCCATGGACAGTGGCAATATGCACCTCGCTAGCCTTGTAGGCACACGTGTGGTAAGCGTATGGGGCGCCACACACCCTTACGCCGGCTTCCTAGGCTGGGGACAAAAGGAAGAAGACTGCGTGCAATTGCCATTAGAGTGTCGGCCATGTTCAGTCTTCGGCAACAAACCATGCCGCCGTGGCGACTTCGCCTGCATGAATGGAATAGAAGAAGAAAAGATTGTAGAAAAAATATAGGACGATTCTATAAAAAAATTGTTCTATATTACCCTTTCTCTCAGAAAAAATGCTTACCTTTGCACTTAAGTGACGATCAGAAAATAACTTGGAACAATTTATTTTTTCACCATCACTAATACAATTTAGAAAAACAGAAAAACAGACGCACAACTTTACATGGCAAGAAGAGTGGTAATAACCGGCATGGGAATATGGTCATGCCTCGGAACAGACATAGAATCGGTTGCAACGTCTCTACATGCTGGCAAAAGCGGCATAGGCATAGAGACCATACGCCTTGACTATGGATACCAATCCGCCCTCACGGGCATTGTAGAGAAGCCACAACTGAAAGGTCTCGTAGACCGCCATACACGCCGCAGTTTCTCAGAAGAAGCAGAGTATGCCTACATGGCGAGCCGCGAAGCATTCACTATGGCAGGCATTGACGATGATTACCTGCTTCATAACGAAGTAGGCTGCATATTCGGCAACGACTCCTCCGCCCGTCACACCATAGAGTTGGCAAGGCTGATGGACGAAAAGCACGATACGCAACTCTTAGGTCAGAGTTACGTGTTCCAGATAATGAACTCTACGGTGAACATGAACATGAGCGCAGCCTTTCATCTGCGCGGCATAAACTTCTCCGTCAGTTCTGCCTGCGCCAGCGGTAGCCACTCCATAGGCATTGCATACACCATGATACGCCACGGCATGCAAGACATTATACTGTGTGGCGGTGCTCAAGAGACAAACTATCTCTCCATGTCAGCCTTCGACGCTATTGGCACTTTCTCCATGCGCATGGACGAACCCCAGCGTGCTTCACGACCCTTTGACCGCGACCGCGATGGCTTAGTGCCCAGCGGTGGCGCTGCAGCACTGGTACTTGAAGACTATGACCACGCCATAGCACGCGGAGCGAAGATACTAGGCGAGGTATGCGGCTACGGTTTCTCGTCTAACGGCAACGCTGTGCTCAGCCAACCCAGTGACGAAGGCAGCATGGTGGCAATGACAAGGGCACTTGATGATGCTGGCATGACACCAAAGGACATTGACTATATCAACGCCCACGCCACAAGCACTAAGCAGGGTGATATGTACGAGGCAATAGCCCTCGACCATCTGTTCCGCGGAGAGCACGCCTTGATAAGTAGCACCAAGAGCATGACAGGGCACGAATGTTGGATGGCAGGAGCCAGCGAGATGGTGTATTCATTGATAATGATGCACCGTGGCTTCGTAGCGCCTAACATTAACCTTGACAACCCTGACGAGTACTCAGAACGCTTGAACATCGCTACTACCACGGTAGAGACTGAGGTTAACACCGTACTGAGCAACTCCTTCGGCTTCGGTGGAACGAATGCTGCACTGGTGGTAAAAAGGAAATAAAGAACTAGAAAACCTAGAAACTCTAGAAACTCTAGAAAACCCTAGAAAACCCTAGAAAACCCTAGAAAACCTCTAGAAAACCTAGAAAACCTAGAAAACCTAGAAACCCTAGAAACTCTAGAAAACCCTAGAAAACCTAGAAACTCTAGAAACTCTAGAAAACCTAGAAAAACTCTAGAAAACCTAGAACCTCTAGAAAGAGAAAAAAAATGCATCTTTTCCCAAACCTAAAAAAGAAATATACAGCGGAGCAGTTGTCCGCTCGTGAGGCACAGCGCATGGCAGAGTTCATAGCGTGGGGGCCAATAGTATTCCAAGCATCACGACTGATGGTGAAGTTCGGCATCCTCGACATGCTGCGCGACAGTGATAACGGCATGACACGCGAGGAAGTAGTAGAGAGGACAGGTCTCTCTGACTATGCCGTAAAGTGTCTCCTTGAAGCAGCATTGTGCATAGGCACCGTACTGGTTGATACCGATACTGACCGCTACACCATATCAAAGACAGGATGGTTCCTGCTCAATGACCAGGCAACACGTGTGAACCTCGACTTCAACCACGATGTGAACTACGAAGGCTGGTTCCACCTGGAGGAAGCACTGAAGGAAGGTAAGCCAGCCGGACTGAAACACTTCGGCTCTTGGCCTACCATCTACGAGGGACTGTCATCACTGCCCGAACAAGTACAGAAGTCATGGTTCGGCTTCGACCATTTCTATAGTGACTCTTCATTCCCCGAGGCGTTAGAGATTGTCTTTGGTAAGCACCACGTACGCTCGCTCTACGATGTCGGTGGCAACACGGGCAAATGGGCACTGCAATGCGTTAGCCACGATAAGGACGTGGAGGTTACCATACTCGACCTGCCACAACAAATAGCGATGATGCGCGAGAACGTAAGTGGTAAGGATGGTGCCGATCGCATTAAGGGACATGGCATAAACCTTCTCGACCCACAGGCTTTCTTCCCTAAACGTGAGGGGGGACTTGACGCCATATGGATGAGCCAGTTTCTTGACTGTTTCTCCATGGACGAGATAACAAGCATACTGACTCGCGCCAAGGCTGCGATGGACAAGGACACGCGCCTCTTTATCATGGAGACACTGTGGGACCGCCAACGCTTTGAGCCAGCAGCGTTCTGCCTAACCATGACGAGCCTGTATTTTACCGCACTCGCCAACGGCAACAGTAAGATGTATAACACGGAGGACATGGAACGTTGTGTCAACGCTGCCGGACTGGAGGTGGAGCATATCTACGATGGACTGGGACAGGGACACAGCATCATGGTGTGTAAAGCAAAAACTCCTCTCCATACCCTACCCCCGAGTGAAGGGAAGGATACACTTGATTGATTGCAAATGCTCAATCCTTTATAAGGTAATTTGATTGCAAATGCTCAACACTTATAAGGTAATTTGATTGCAAATGCTCAACACTTTATAAGGTAATCATAATCTTTCAATTAATTAAGTAATATAGCAGACCGCAGTAACCTCACTTTCCCCTAGGGGAATGCATGAGGGGATTTATAAATTTAACAACAAACAACAGTAACCTCATTTCCCCCTTAAAGGGAGGCATGAGGGGGCTATGGTTATTTTATATGACACGTACAGAAATAGAAAAGGAGGTAAAGAATTTCCTCGTAGAAGAATTTGAGATAGACGAAGAGAAGATAACGCCCAACGCCACGCTGAAGGAAGATCTCGGCATCGATAGCCTCGACTTCGTTGATATAGTGGTGATAGTAGACAAAATCTTCGGCTTTAAGATTAAAGGCGAGGATATGAAAACCATAAAGACCTTCAGCGACTTCTGTGGGTACATTGAATTAAAAATGAAAAAATAGAACTTATGATTACTTGGGTTTGCTTGGCCCTTGCTTTCGTCGACGTAAAAACGTTGACGCACTAGGAACCAAGACTCATGGTATTCGCCGTGCAACAGTAATCATAATTCTTAATTATGAGCCAACTTTAAAAAGTGCCATCAAAACAGAAGGGTACCCCAAAATGCTTACAGTTTAAAACTAAGTGACGGTAAAAACCATAAGAAGAGCCATTCTGTATGAATTTTATAGTAAGAAAGAACCTGTTTTAGGATTCTTTTTGCTGTTCAACTTTCAGATTGATAGTGCTCTGACTTTTTCAAGTGGACTCAATTATCAATTCAGAAAAGTATGAGAAAGAACTTATTGATTATTCTGATGAGTATGCTATCTCTCGTCAGCCTAGCACAGACCAAGGTGGCTGAAGCAGAGAAAAGACATGTGATAGAGAAATTCGACAGGGTTTCTTCATCAATGAAGAGCATGCAGTGTTCCTTTACACAGAAAAAGACTAACAAACTGCTCAGCCGTGATATTGTCTCCACCGGACTCATGTATTACGCTGCGCCAAGCAAATTGCGCTGGCAATATACCTCGCCTTACGACTATACATTCATCATCAATGGCGACAACGTTAGCATAAAGTCGTCAAAGAAAACACAGCAGATAAAGGTTAGCGAGAACAAGATATTCCGTCAGATTACCAGCATTATCCTGAGCACCATAACTGGCGGAAGCATCAGTAAGTCAAGGGACTTCAGCGTGGAGATATGGAAGTCGGGCAAGGGATATTTCGCAAAACTCTATCCTAAGAAGAAAGAGGTAAAGCAGATATACAAGGTGATAGAACTTACTTTCACCCCCCAACTGACCATGATCAGCACGGTGAAGATGGTGGAGAAGACTGGCGATGCCACCATCGTAACGCTTAACAATGTAAAGTTGAACACCAGAATAAATGAAAGCCTTTTTACTACGAAGTAGCGTCATCCTACTGATGACGCTCTTATCTATCACATCACATGCCGAAGACTTAGAGTACAACCTTGTAATGAACGCCCGCGGTCACGAGATTACCAGTCTCTGCATCATGCGTACGGAGGAGGACGGTAGCATCATAGGCACCGTGGCAAACGAGTTCGGCGTGAAATCCTTCGACTTCACGTACCGTAAAGGCAAGGCTAAGGTGCTCAACGTCATTGGTCCGCTTAACAAATGGTACATACGCCGCGTGTTGCGAGGCGACATGCAACTACTGCTCTCTAACTTTCTAACGAAGACTAACGCCAGCAAGAAAGGGCGCACCGTATCTTTTCTGCCAAACGATAACATACGTTTGGAGAACCACCGCTTTAACATCACTTACACACTATCGCCCATAGCGGAGCAAGCGGAATAGAACCTTCACCATTCTCCATGAAATACGTCGTTTTTTATTATTCCCAAACAGGTCAGGCACTAAGCGTCGCACGCTCAATATGCTCAACAATAGGAGATGTGGACGACACTGTGGTGTACAAGGAGATTGTCCCCATACACAAATATCCCTACCCTTGGACGCATGCAGAATTCTTCGACGTATTCCCTGAGTGTCGTCTTGGCATGCCGCCATCAGGCATAGAAGCAATAAACCTTGACGATGTGCACGATGCTGACATCGTGATTGTGGCAGGACAATCATGGTTTTTATCTCCCTCCCTGCCCCTGCAATCTTTTTTTCTTGACAGCGAGATAAAGCAATACCTCCGCGGTCGCAACGTGATATTCATTAACGCCTGTCGCAACATGTGGCTAAACACCCTGCTGCGCGTAAAAGACTACATACAGGAGGCTGGCTCTCGACTGGTGGGTCACATCGTTGTACAAGACGCTGCGCCCAACCTCATCAGTGTTATAACCGTCGTAAGATGGCAGTTGCACGGCAAGACAGCCCCCACCCGTTTTCTGCCTGCCGCAGGCATAGACAAGGAGACCATCGCCAACACCTCACGCTTTGGCACCATAATAAAGGATGCTTTGCACAGCGACAACCTCAACAGTCTGCAAGCCAAACTCTTAGCCGCAGGCGGCATAATATATAAGCCAAGCATCATATTCATGGAGAAGGTAGGCTATCGTATGTTCTTGCTGTGGGCACGTTTCGTAAGGATAAAGGGTAACTATGGCGACAAGCGGCGACGACACCGGCTCAATGCCTTTTACTATTACCTTCTCTTCGTGCTGTTCATCGTCTCTCCCTTCGCCCAGTTATTTTTCTATATCACATACCCCCTGCGCAGAGTTAGTTACCATAAACGCAAGGATTGTAGTACGACCATTTATAGCGAACCTTTTCGTTAAGCCAGGTGAGCAAAACTAAACTCGTTTAAGTTTTGCCATGGCGAGAAAAAGAGCGCGAAAGCGAACTTAATACAGTAAACCATGAACGTATATATAACAAAAGCATCAAAGTTTCTGCCCAACGCTCCCGTCAGCAATGACGACATGGAGAAGTATTTGGGCATTATAGACGGTACGCCGTCAAAGGCACGCGGCATAGTGCTGCGCCGCAACGGCATCCGTCAGCGTTACTATGCTCTTGACACTGACGGCAATCCTACCCACACCAACGTGGAGATGGCTGCCAACGCTATCCGTGGACTTTTCGATGATTCCTTCTCTGCTGACGACATCGACCTGCTTGCCTGCGGCACCGCTTCGCCCGAGACGCTCATCCCCTCCCACGGCATTATGGTCCACGGTGCACTGGGTGGTACGCGTAACACTGAGGTCGTCTCGTTCGCTGGTTCATGCTGCACAGGTGTCGACGCACTGAAATATGCTTGCATGGCAGTACAACTGAACCCTGCGGCCAACGCTGTGGCATCTGCCTCAGAACGCCTCTCGGCATGGATGAAAGCATCCTACTTCCAGAAAGAATCTGAACAACTTTCGCTGCTCGAAAACAAACCCATGCTTGCCTTCCAGAAGGAATTTCTGCGCTGGATGCTCTCTGACGGGGCTTACGCACTGCTGCTTCAAGGCAAACCCTCTAACGCACAGTCACTCCAAGTAGACTGGATAGACATCACCTCCTTTGCCAACACTAAAGAAACGTGTATGTATGCTGGGGGCGAGAAGGACGAGAACGGCACGCTGCACGGATGGACGGCGTTTCCCGAACAGGAATGGCTCAACAAGTCCCTCTTTGCCGTAAAACAAGACACACGCCTATTGGCGGAGAACATTGTGAACCTCGGCATAGACTATCTTGTACAACTGACAGAGAAATACCACTTCCGTCCCGACGACATAGACTGGTTCTTGCCTCATCTCTCGTCAATGTTCTTCAAGGAGCGCATACTTGAGGGACTGGCACAGCGGGGGCTGAGCATACCTGAGGAGCGATGGTTCCTAAACCTGCCCTACGTGGGCAACATTGCGTCGGCATCAGCCTTCGCCATGATTGAGGAACTGATGCGTTCTGGCAAACTAAGGAAAGGACAGAAAATACTCGTCATGGTGCCCGAAAGCGCACGCTTCTCTTACTGTTACATCATGCTCACCGTATGCTAAGGAATGGAGATATGACGCTTTTACCATGTAATATGGTTGAGATTACCATGTAATTAAGCCTTAATCACGAGGTAATTACATAGTGTTTACAACGCTCACGCTATCTCGCTGATAATCCGTAACATACCATCGGGCAAAGTAAAGACTAAAATTCAAAGCATTGCCTTCCCGGCAAATAGAACCACCCTTAAACAAAAAGAAAGATGAAAGTAGAAGAAGTACCACAGGACCATAAATATCTTGACACCACCATGGTGCGCGACGTGAACTATGCCGTAGACGCTAACGGACAGTACCAAAAGGTGCTGAGCGATGGATGGGCACCTAAGAACGATGCACTCGAGGTAACATGGGACGCCATTGACGATGAGTGCCAGGAGATTCTCGGTCGCATTAAGGAAGGGAAAAGCAGTCCGCTGGAATATTATTGCGCTAAGAACCTGATGGACGTGGACCTGCTTTCTGACTATACCGGCATACCAAAACGCAAGATAAGAAAGCACTTTGAGCCTAAGCACTTCAATGAACTCACTGACGACGTGCTGGAGACCTATGCCGAGGCTTTGCGCATAACCGTTGAGGAACTGAAAACCATACCTAACCCTTAATCCCACCAACAAGTTTACATTAGTAACAGATAAGTAAGTGTTCAAAATTATTTTTATATTTAATATAATTTCAGAAATAAAAATGTTCACTTACTGATATATTATATAAATAATTTTGAATACTTACTTACCATAAGAATTCAGATGGAACTGAACATAGAACATCAAACTGCTGCCCACTGTGAGAATGGTGCCATATCTACCCTGCTGCGCTATGAAGGCGTAAACCTCTCAGAACCGATGATATTCGGGCTGGCGAGTGGGCTATACTTTGTTCATACACCGTTTCTGAAGATGTCAGGCATGCCCGTAACGTCGTTCCGCACCTTCCCTGGCGTGCTCTTCAAACGCGTGACACGACTGCTCGGCATAAAGACAACGACACGACGCTTTCTTAACGAACAACGCGCAATGGAAACGCTCGACAGGGTGATGACTACGGAAAGGAAACCCGTAGGCTGCGTGGTTGGCATGTATTATCTTTCGTATCTACCCATAGAATACCGTTTCCACTTCAACGGACATAATATCTGCGTTACTGGTAAAGACGAGGCTACTAACTACTACACCGTTCATGACTCCGTAGCACTAAAGAAAGTCAACATTACTGCCAAGGAACTAAGAAAAGTAAGGTTTGCTAAGGGTGGAACGTATCCCTTGATGGGACAGATGTATTGGATTAAATCAATGCCCCAAACACTGCCCGACCTGCGACCGCTCATTATCCGTGCCATAAGGAAGACATGCCGCACCATGGCGTTTCAGCCAAGGTTCATACCCTTCTTGGGAACAAACGGGATTTTCTTCCTCGCAAAGAGAATACGCCACTGGGAGCAGGCGATGGGCAAACGACGCGCCATGCTGAACCTTGCCCAACTCGTTCGCATGCAGGAGGAGATAGGTACTGGCGGAGCAGGCTTCCGCTTTATCTACGGCGCTTTCCTGCAAGAAGCAGCCACAATCACAGGGATAAATGAACTCAACGACTATGCCACCAGAATAACAGAGATAGGCGACCTATGGCGCGAGTTTGCATACAAGGCTTCTAAAATATATAAACAACGCGGAAGCGAACACTATACTTACGACGACCTGGGCGACATACTCCAGATTATAGGCGAAAAGGAACTGCACTTCTTCCAGGAACTATATGATTTAGTAATATTAAAAAAATAACTTATTCAATTTTTATATTGTTAGAGTAATGTTTTCTTATGCATTTTTTCAATATTACTTAGTGACGAAGACACCTCATACATGGTAAATTTCTTTCTTAAAATATACGATTTCCTTCATCAAAGGCCTCGTGCGTTCATCGCTCTGCTGGTGGCGCTGCCATGCCTGTTAGCGTTGATGATGTCGACACTGACATACAACGAGAATATTTACGACTTTCTGCCACTTACCGCTGACAACCAAAAGGCCATGACGGTATATCAGGACATATCTGGCGGACAGCGCATCGTGGCAATGTTTAAGGCGAAGAACACGGTGAAAGATGCTGACCTAGCGCAGGAAAACATCACTGCTGCGGTGGACTCCTTTACACGCATGGTGAGTGAAGGTAACGGACGCAGACACATAAAGGAGATAACATCGCAGGTAGACTTTGAGAAGTACATGGGCGTGACAGACTTTGTGTATCAGAACATGCCTCTCTTCCTTTGCGACTCTGACTATGCCGCCATGGAACGCCACCTCGCTGCGCCTGACTATGCCCAGAGACAGTTGGCTAACGACGCTGAGATGATGATGATGCCCACAACGGGATTCTTCACGACTAACGTCAGCAACGACCCGCTGGCGCTCTTCACGCCTGTCATGCAGCGCCTGCAAAGCCAGCAGAAGACTATGACCTTCGAGATAGACAATGGCTACATCTTCACGCAAGGACGAAAGTACGCCATCGTAATGCTTACATCACCTTACGGCGCTACGGAATCTGCTAACAACTCGCTGCTGATAAATTACGTTGACAGTGCCGTCAGCCGTACCATGGCTGTCTGCCCCAACGTGGAGGTTGCCATTACTGGCGCACCAGTGATATCCGTGGACAACGCCCGACAGATAAAGACAGACAGCCAGTGGGCTATCTCCATCTCGGTCACGCTGATACTGCTGTTGTTGCTCTACTCGTTTCGCAGAGTCAAGAGTCTGCTGTTCATAGGCATAGCGATAGCCTTCGGGTGGCTCTTCGCCATGGGCTGCATAGCGGTCTTGCGAAGCAACGTCTCGCTGATTATCCTTGGCATTGGTTCGGTCATTATAGGCATTGCTGTTAATTATCCCATACATTTCATTGCCCACAAGGAACATACAGGGACAGCGCGCGAGGTGCTCAAGGAGATGGTGACGCCACTGCTTATTGGCAACATAACCACCGTTGGAGCGTTCGCCGCACTGATACCGCTCGATGCCCCCGCACTGCGTGACCTCGGTATCTTTGCCGCATTCATGCTCATTGGCACCATAGCCTTCGTACTGGTGTTCCTGCCTCACCTCATAAGGAAACGAGAGGGACGCCCACAGGCGGAGCGCATGCCCTTCGGACGGGTGTCAGCGATAAACGTCAGCAGAACGAGGGGGCTGGTGCCAGTGATTGTAATACTGACGCTGGTGCTAGGATATTTTAGCCTCAACACATCGTTTGACGCTAATATGAGCCACATTAACTACATGACGCCTCAGCAGAACACGCTGCTTCGTGAACTGCGTGCTTCGGCTGGAGTGACCGATACATCTAACGTTTACGTGGTGACCGAGGCTAACACCTGGGACGAGGCTCTCGCCATGCGCAGCAGACTGGCACCTGTGCTTGACTCTATGAAGAACGAAGGAACGCTGAACGGTTACTCTGACGTAACGATGTTCATAACCTCAAAGGATGAACAAAGCCTGCGCATAGAGAAATGGAACAACTTCTGGGGCAAGCACCGCCAGCAGGTTCTTCTCGCAATAGAGGAGAACGCACCTCACTATGGGTTCAGTCCCGATGCCTTCAAGGGGTTTCGCAATATTCTGGCACGTGAATATAAGCCAAAACCTTTTGAATATTTTGAGCCATTACGATCAGTGCTCCTCAGCGCCTCGTTCAGCACAGGCACAGGGAGACCTTCCGTCATCGACGTTATCGATGCGCAGGGCAAGGACGCACACAAGATAGAGAGCAGGATAAACAACCATGCACCGTCTGCTTCACAGGCATACTCCTTTGACTTCATCGGGCTGAACAGCGCCATAGCACGCCTCTTGTCAGACAATTTCAATTACATAGGCATAGCCTGCGGACTTGTCGTCTTCCTCTTCCTCTGGATATCGTTCGGCAGACTGGAGTTAAGCCTCTTAGCGTTTCTACCAATGGCGTTAGGCTGGATATGGATACTGGGGATAATGGACCTCTGCGACATACGGTTCAACATTGTCAACGTTATCCTCGCCACCTTCATCTTCGGCCAGGGCGACGACTACACCATCTTCATGACCGACGGACTGATAAACGAATATGCCTATCGCAAGAAACTCCTCCCTTCATACAAGAACAGCATAATCATCTCAGCCCTTATCATGTTCATTGGCATGGGTTCGCTCATCGTGGCGCGCCACCCAGCACTCCACTCACTTGCCGAGGTAACAGTTGTGGGCATGATAATAGTGGTACTAATGGCATGGATTATACCGCCATTGGTGTTCGAATGGATTGTTAGAAACGGTAATGCCGTGCGCCACGTGCCCGTCACACTAGAACAAATACTGGTAACAGTGCTTGCCACTACCATCTACGTTCTAGAGTTAATGATAGGCTGCCTGTTCTGCCTTGCGCTAAGGCTTACGCCGTGTAGCAAGGAAAAAACCGAAGAACTGTTCTACCGCCTGACCAACCTGTGCTTCAGACTCAACGTAAAGTTCTTCTGGACCATAAAGACCAACATACGCAACGACCATGGCGAAACCTTCCAGCGAGGCAGTGTGTTGGTATGCAACCACCAGTCCATGCTCGACCCTATATTCCTCTACGTGCTGAGTCCACGCATAAAGGTAGTGGTAGGCAAAAGAGTATGGCGCAATCCGCTTGTCAACCCATTGTTTCGCCTTGCCGGCTTCATTAACGTAGACCAACCGATAGAGGCACTCAAGACTGACATAGCACGTGCCGTAGCAAGTGGTTACAACGTCATCATATTCCCCGAAGGCAAACGTACACACAAAAGGATAGAACGCTTCCACAGAGGATCCTTCCTCATTGCCAAAGACATAAAAGCCGACATACTGCCCGTGTATATCCACGGAATGAACCACGTGATGCCAAGGGGGAGCGCCTTCTCGTGCCGAGGACAGATCGACATAGAGATAGGCAAGCGTATACCGCATACCGAACTTTTAAACTATGGCTCTACGGAGATGGAGATAACACGCACCTTCCGCCACCAGTACATAGAACACTACAAGGCCATGCAGCAACGCATAGAAACCACACATTACTATCACCACTACATATTGTACAAATACATGTACAAGGGCATCAGCGTTGAACGGGAGACACGACGCATGCTAAAGCGTTACAATGATTTCAGCACATGGATTGACAGTTATGACGCCAGCAACAATCCCTCAGGACAAGTGTCTGTAATCAACGAAGGACACGGACAGTTCTCACTGCTCTTCGCACTTGTTCATCCCAACGTAGAGGTATACTCATACTGCGACAACACTGACAACGCAGCACTCCTCCGTGCCATGGAACCATACCCCAGCAACCTGCACGTACGCCTAACAGAAGAATACGATAAAGAAGAGAAGACTGCCATTCCACGAAAAGTTTACAACATGAACAAGATTATAAAGTAAATGAAAGCAAAGGTTTATCTTTGATATTACAAAAAAATTATGTAACTTTGCAGTGTTAAGTAATGTAACTATTCTGCGATGATTTAAGGATGATTACGCGCAATAGACATAATGAGCCTGGAAGGCTATACTTTGAGTAACCGTGGGCGAAGCCTACGGATTATGCATCGGTATGGATATATCAGCCTGGAAGGCTATACACTACCAACAATGTACAGCCTTCCAGGCTGAGAATAGGGAGAGCATCTTAAATCCGTGGGCGGTGCCTACGGTTACTCATAGTATTGGCTTCTTGCTAAGGCAAGCGGCAAAGCCGAGTTCAGCCAATGAATGTCTAACTCTTCTATGCCGAGAAAGCATGCATATAAGTGCAGGCGTTCGTTGGCAAGTCCATCGCTGAATAGTTACTAAGTAATGATGAAAAATTAAAAAAAGAAAAATACATAAAGACATGACACTTGCAGAAATAGAAGAGATAGTAAAAAACTACCTCATAGAGGAGTTTGAGATAGACGAAGAGGACATAACGCCTGACGCAACGCTTAAGGAAGACCTCGGAATCGACAGCCTTGACTTTGTAGACATCGTAGTGATGGTTAAGCGCACCTTCAACTTCCGCATAGAGAAGAATGAAATGGGAGACGTTAAGACCTTCAGGGAGTTCTGCAGGTTTATAGAAAGCAAAATTAAAAGTTAAAAATTAAAAGTTAAAAGTTATGATTACCTTTGTTTGGTGAATAACATAAACATCGGCTCCACGTGCGTCGACGTTTCTACATCTGATACTAAGCATAAATAACAGCATCAGATACTAAGCATAAATAACAGTATCAGATACTAAGCATAAATAACAGCAAACAACAGTAATCATAATTTAAAATTAATAATCTTTAAATTAGAAACAGTAATCATAATTTTTAATTATTAATTTATGAAGTCTTCCGCCTCCGCCACCTTCGGCACTGGTTCCATGCACCGCAGGCTTATCGCTATGCTGAGGTATGTAGACCCACGAGTGTTCTACATCTTTGCCGCCATCTTCGTAATACCCGTATGCCTAATGCTTAACCCCAGCCGCAGCATTGCCTACCACTATTTCCGCAAGCAACATGGATATGGACCACTGAAAGCGGCATGGAAGACATACGTGAACCACTGCCTCTTCAGCCAGGTAGTAATAGACAAGTTCGCCATGTATGCCGGGCATCACTTTAAGGTGGAGATAGAGGGCTACGACCACTTCCTTCGCTTAGCCGACAAACAAGATGGCTTCGTGCAGATGAGTGCCCACATCGGCAACTATGAGATTGCGGGCTATACGCTGGTGGCGAAGACTAAGAGGTTCAACGCTCTCGTCTTCGCAGGCGAAAAGGAGTCGGTGATGATGAACCGCAACAAGATGTTCAGCCATACCAACATACGCATGATACCCATAAAAGCGGACATGAGCCATCTCTTCATGATTAACTCTGCCCTTGCCGATGGCGAGATCGTCAGCATACCAGCAGACAGGGTTATTGGTTCGCCAAAGAGCATAGAGAAAAATTTACTGGGCGTAACGGCACACTTCCCACACGGCCCTTTCGCTGTGGCCACGATGAGAGGAATGGACGTGTTGGCTGTCAACGTGATGAAAACATCATGGACTGCATACAAGATATATGTAACACCGCTGGCGTATGACAAAAGCCTGCCAAGGGCTAAGCAGATTGACGAACTATCCACTGCCTACATAAAGGAACAGGAACGCATGCTGAAGATGTACCCAGAACAGTGGTATAACTACTTTGCAAATTAATAATTAATAATTAATAATTATGATTACTGTTGTTTGCAGTTGTTTTAGGTTTAGCGTATGACATAGAAACATCGACGCTCGTGGAACCAACGCCTATGTATTCACCAAATAAAGGTAATCATAATTTTTAATTATTAACTTTTAATTCTTAATTTAAATGTACGCTTCGCTCCTCCTCCTTCAGCAACCTCCATTCATCATGGTCGACACGCTGGTGCATTACGACGACACGCTGACCGTTACAGAGACGCTGATACGCAAGGACAATATCTTCACCGAAGACGGATGCTTCACACCTGCGGGACTCATGGAGAACATAGCGCAGACATGCGCCGCACGCATAGGTTACATAAACAAGTATATACTGCACCGAGACATACAGATAGGCTTCATAGCCGCCGTAAAAAGCATGGAGATAAAGAAATGCCCTGCCGTGGGAACTACTATCACTACCAATATAGAGGTGGTGAAAGAGGCGTTCGGCATGACACTCATTAACGCCACCGTTAACATGGATAATGAGGAAATAGCAACGGCAGAGGTAAAGATGGCGGTGCGAGACGAATAAGAAAATGTACTTAAAAGCAACTAACATAACATCACCACTCGGCGATACAACAGAAGAGAACTATGAGGCAGTGCGCAACGGACGTACTGCCATTCGTCGTTATGGAGCAGGGGTGAGAGGTGTACCCTTCCCCATTGCCGCTGCACTATTCACGGAAGAGCCCGACTTCGTGAGGCTGGCGATTAAGTCCGCACACGAGGCTCTGCTGCATGCTGACAGCATTGACGTGGCAAGCAGCCGCACCCTCTTCGTCCTCAGTACCACTAAGGGCGAGATAGGCATTCCACCAGGCGATACAGCAAAGAAGATTGCCAACGCCATTGGTGTTACAACGATGCCCGTGGTGGTATGCAACGCCTGTATATCTGGTGTGGCGGCACAGATACTGGCTATGCGAATGATAGACTCGGCACTGTATGACACCGTAATAGTAACGGGGTGCGACGTGCAGACAAAGTTCATCATCTCAGGCTTCAACTGCCTCAAGGCTCTGTCGCCCGAGCCATGCCGTCCCTTTGACGAAGAACGACTGGGACTGAACCTTGGCGAGGGTGCCGCCACAATGATATTCACCGCCAAGGGCGATGAGAAGAAAGAATGGCAGACAGTGAATGGTGCCATACGCAACGATGCTTACCACATCAGTGGTCCACACCCCAAAGGCGAGGGATGTTATCGTGCGCTGAAGGAGATATTACAACATTGCAGCGTAGAAGAACTCGCTACAGTCGGCGTTCACGGCACAGCAACAATGTATAACGACCAAATGGAGTCGAAGGCTATAGAGCGTGCCAGTCTTAGCAATATTCCGCTATCGGCACTTAAAGGCTACTACGGCCACACCATGGGAGCAGCCGGCGTAATAGAAACAATACTGACGGCACGTGCACTCGATGATGGTATCATCTTGCCTTCAATGGGATACAGCGAACGGGGCGTTAGCGGAAAGGTAACGATAAGTCCAGAAGCAATATCTACTGGAAAACACTCGTTCATAAAAATGCTTTCTGGCTTTGGCGGATGCAACGCTGCCGTGCTCTATACTAAAGGCGAGGCGAATACCAATACGCTACCTAACACAACACTTAACACTGTCGCCACCGTGAAACTAACATCTAAGGATGACCTCACGGCAATATACAAGGAAAGGATAGGCAACTACCCTAAGTTCTATAAAATGGACACCCTCAGCCGCCTGGCATTCGTGGCAACGGAACTGTTGAAGGCTGAGGTCATGAAGAGAAATGATGAACGCACAGCAAAAGAGACGCTAGTCAACGACGATTGCGCGGTAATACTCTTCAACCGCACTTCCTCCTGCATCTCTGACCACCGATTTATTGATACCATCAAGGACGATGACAACTTCTTCCCCAGTCCGGCAGTGTTTGTCTACACTCTGCCTAACATCACCACTGGCGAGATAGCACTGCGCAACGGGTGGCATAGCGAAACATCATTCTACATCCTCCCTGACCACGACGAACAGATGATGAACAACATACTCACCACCACGGCTGCCTTTGACACCACACGCTGCATAATAAGCGGATGGATTAACGCAGATGAAAATGGAGAATATGAAGTGGAAGTAAAATTCATAATGCATAATGCATAATTAAGCAAACTATAACTAAATTACAAACAAAAATAAACAAAATCCCCATAGCCTGTTAAGAGTATTCTTTCCTCCCCTCGGGATGGATGGTATGGGTGAGGGGTCTTACAACTATGAACGAACTTATAAACACGCTAAAGCAACAGATTAAGGAAGCCCTCAACCTAGAGGAACTTTCAATGGAGGAATTTGACGAGAACGCACCGCTCTTCGGTGATGACGGCATTGGTCTCGATTCTATCGACGCACTGGAGATTATCGTACTCCTCGAGAAGAACTATGGCATTCGCCTCGCTAACGCTGCTGAGGCTAAGGGTATCTTCACCAGCGTGAAGACTATCGCAGAATACGTTGAGAAGAATAGAAAGAAGTAAATTAATAATTCACAATTCATAATGCATAATGCATAATTAGACTACGCCACAATACGAAATAGGGTTTACTCAAAGTATTGGCTTCCAACCCAAAATAGTTACTAATTATGAATTGTGAATTATGAATTGTGAATTATGAATTATGAATTGTGAATTGTGAATTATGAATTATTCCATCTCTGGCTACGGCATAATCTCCGCCATTGGCAATAACGCTACGGAGACGCTGGCATCGCTCAAGGCACAACGAAGCGGTATTGGCACCATGCGCTACCTGCATTCCACACACCGTGAACTGCCTGTGGGCGAGGTGAAACTCTCTGACGAGGAGATGAAGTCCATGCTCGGCATTGATGTAGCCACCGTCATCAGCCGCACCTCGCTGCTTGGCGCAATAGCCATTAAGCAGGCTATGACTGCAGCAGGCTATACCGCAGAGCAGTTAAAAGACCGCAAGGTGGCACTGATCTCTGGCACCACCGTGGGCGGTATGGACGTGACGGAGCGTCTCTTCCCATCCATGAGGACGGAAGACCGTAACCTTGCCTACGTGAACAAGCACGACTGCGGCAGCAATACTCATGAGATTGCCACGCTCTGCGGACTGGACCACGCTGAGGTGTGCACCATCAGCACTGCCTGTTCCTCTGCCCTCAACGCCATTATCCTTGGCTGCGAAATGCTTAAGAGCGGTGAGGCCGACGTTGTCATCGCTGGCGGAACGGAGGCCTTGAGCCGCTTCCACCTCAATGGCTTCAACACACTGCTTATCCTCGACAAGGAACAGTGTCGACCCTTTGACGCTACACGCGCTGGACTAAACCTCGGCGAAGGAGCAGCGTTCCTCGTACTGGAGAGGGATAAGGCTGACGCTGAGGCGTATATCGCTGGCTATGGCAACCGCTGCGACGCGTTTCACCAGACCGCTACGTCTGACAACGGCGAGGGGGCTTACCTCGCAATGAACGATGCACTCACCATGAGCGGCATGAAGCCAGAGGACATTGATTACGTCAATGCCCACGGAACGGGAACGCCTAACAACGACATCAGCGAGAGCATCGCACTGCAACGTGTCTTCGCTAGCAACATGCCGCCAGTGTCGAGCACTAAGGCATACACAGGACACACCACATCGGCATCGGGTTCCATTGAGACTGTTATCTCTATCCTCGCCATGAAGCATGGCTTTATTCCTGCTAACATAGGTTGGAAGAACCAGACGGAGGGAGGCATAACACCGTGTATGGGCAAGGATGGCGTCATACTGAACAACGTGGTCTGCAACTCCTTCGGCTTCGGCGGTAACGACAGTAGCCTCATCATCAGTCGCAAGGCGGTGGAGACACACTGTTACGAAAAGCATTACGAAGCGGTGATGGCAAGCGAATACATCGTTGACGACATTGCGCAGTTGCCTGAACTGAAGGAGTTTGTATCGCCTATGCAGTCACGCCGCATGGGAAAACTCATCAAGGCGGCTACGCTCTCCTCGCTAAAAGCATTGCAGATGGCTGGCATTACCTGTCCTGACGCTATCATTACGGGCACGGCATACGGCATGCTGGAGACCAGCGAGAAGTTCCTTATCGACATGACCGACAACGGGGAGGAGACTCTCAGCCCTACACTCTTCATGCAGTCTACCCACAACACCGTGGGCAGCGCCATAGCAATACGCACTAAGTGCCACGGATATAACACTACATATACGCAGGGCGACAAGTCGCTCGACTGGGCACTTCGCGACGCTCGCCGCTTGATAGAGACAGGACGGGCACAGATGGTGCTCATTGGCATGCACGATGAGTCTACGGAACTCTTCCGCAACTTTGCCGAGAGACTACATCAGCCACTGCCAAAAGAGATATATTCACGCAGCATAGTAATGAAAAGGGCATGACAGGCATAACACGACTGGTACTTCTTGCCATAGTACAGAGCACACTACTGGCACTCGGACAGGTATTGCTGAAGATAGGACTGCAGCGCATGGCACCGCTGGGCTGGACATGGACGTTCTTTCGCTCGTTCCTCGTCAACTGGCAGTTTGCGCTCTGCGGCATCAGTTTCCTTGCCGCCAACCTGCTGTGGATGTACATGGTAAAGCATTTCCCACTGAGTGTGGCATATCCACTAGGCTCCATGAGTTACGTGATATGCATGCTGTTATCAATCCTCTTCTTCCACGAAAGCGTGGACTACACTAAATGGATAGGCGCATTCCTCATCATGGCGGGATGCGCCATAATGGCAAGATAGATAATGAAACTCAACAATACTCTTTACCATCTACTTGCGCTCAAACGCAATGCTGACAGCGTCAACGCCACACTGCAACTGCTGCCCGACAGCATTATATATCATGCGCATTTCCCTAACCACCCCATCACACCAGGGGTATGCATCACACAGATGGCGGTGGAGATAATGGAAGAAGCACTGGGCACGTGCCTCATGATGAAGAGGGCTAAGAACGTGAAGTTCCTCTCTATCATAACGCCTGAGGTGACAACAGTGGTGGAGTATGACATTTCAAACATACGCCAAGAAGACGGCAACGTAACGTTTCAGTGCGTAGTAAAGAACGAAAAGACGGTGTTCGCAAAACTATCTTTAACATGCGAGGAGCGCCATTAATATATGCGAGGAAAAGAAGAAATAACAGACCCTGAAACCTGCAAGCAACTACTCAGGTCACGCCGCATCTGCGTCATCATCCCTACATACAACAATGAGGGGACGATCGACGACGTGGTGCGCCGCACAAAGGACTATTGCATGGACGTTATCGTGGTTAATGATGGCAGTACGGACAACACTCCCTCACTGCTGCGTAACCACAATGACATTTCTCTGCTGTCACTACCTAAGAACAGCGGAAAAGGTACCGCCTTACGAACAGGGTTCCGCAAGGCTCTCAGCATGGGCTTTTCTTACGCCATAACGCTTGATGCTGACGGTCAACACTTCCCTGAAGATATACCGACTCTGTTGCAGGCTAACATTGACCATCCTGGTGCGCTGCTCATTGGCGAACGCAAGGACCTGGACGCCATGGAGCGTTCGGGAGGCAGTAAGTTCGCCAACGCCTTCAGCAACTTCTGGTTCTGCGTACAGACAGGACAAAGGCTACGCGACACGCAGACGGGATATCGCCTCTACCCAATACATAAACTCTACGGACTGCGCTTCCTTACGTCGCGTTACGAGGCTGAACTGGAACTGCTCGTCTTCGCAGCATGGCACGGTGTAAGGCTCGTTCAGGTGCCTGTCAACGTGTATTATCCCCCGCGTGAGGAGCGTGTGTCACACTTCCGACCAGCGTATGACTTCACCCGCATCTCTATTCTTAACACCATTCTCTGCTTCATGGCGTTGTTCTATGGGCTACCTCTGTGGGCAATTAGAAAGACTATGGTGGGTGTGAGAACAATATATGCCCTACTCTTCTTCGTCATCATGTCGCTATTTGTGATGAACCCCATCGCTATAGCACTAATCAAGATAGGGCGCATGACGGAGGAGAAACGTCGCAAACTGCACCGACTGATTCACTTCATGGCGCGCCTCGTCATGGTTTACCACGGCATCCCTGGCGTAAAATTCACTGTTGGCAACAAGCACGGCGAGGTCTTCCATCGCCCTGCCATGATAATCTGCAACCACCAGTCGCCGCTCGACCTCATGGCACTGCTGCAACTGACGGACAGAATGGTGGTACTCACAAAGGACTGGGTGTGGAACAACTTCTTCTTTGGCTACGTAGTGCGCCATGCGGAGTTCTACCCCGTGTCGATGGGCACCGACGAACTGCTGCCTCGCCTGCAATCGTTGGTAGAGCGCGGCTACAGCATAGCGGTTTTCCCTGAGGGCACTCGCTCAGCAGACTGCCACATACAGCGTTTTCACCAAGGTGCCTTCATGTTGGCCGAGAAACTGAACCTCGACATACTGCCACTAATGCTGTATGGTGCCGGACAGGTATTGCCAAAGAGTGCAAAACACCTCAACAAGGGCTTTATTCACATAGAGATAGGACAACGCGTCTCCCTGGCTGAACAACAGAAACACGGCACTTTCAGAGAAAGGGCATCATGGTTCAGAAAGTGGTATAAAGGGAAGGAAGAGATACAATCTAAATAGATTGTGGAGGTTCAACCAGCATAAGGTAATCATAATTTTAAATTTTTAATTTACAACAGCATATGACAGACATCAGTAACCTCTTTCCCCACATGGGGGGACGCAAGAGGGGGTTAGGACCAGGCTTCAGACTAGGCCTTCTCTTCCTCCTCACCGCTGTGCTCATCGTCCTTACGCTCGGACTGACCTACAAGGAAGACATCTCTGACTTTCTGCCTCTCGGCAATAAGGACCGCCAAGCACTCGACATATATCAGGACATAGCAGGCGCTAACCAACTCGCTGTGCTCTTCACTAACCCTGGCGATGCCGACAAAGTGACCGAGGCAGTGGCATGCTTTGCCGAAGATGTGGAGAAGAAAGACACTGCTGGATGGACTAAAGGCATGACAGTACAGGTGGACGCTGAGACCATTGCAGAGGTGCAAGATTTTGTCTACGCCAACATACCCTACTTCCTCTCCGCTGCCGACTACCACAGGATGGACTCTCTGCTGGCTGCTCCTGACTACGTGGCGCGACAGATGCAGCAGGACAAGGAGATGCTGATGTTCCCTACCGGTGGACTGCTGTCTGATAACATTGGGCGCGACCCACTAAACCTCTTTACACCCATCGTGGCACGACTGCAAGAACTGCAGCCGCAGACACACTTTGAGATATACGATGGCTATATCTTCACTCCCGATATGTCACGCGCCATCGTCACTATTCCATCACCTTTCGGCAATGCCGAGACAGAGATGAACGCCCAACTACTGACGCTGATAAATGGTAGCATACAGAGCATGCAGCAGAAGTATCCTGGCATCAAGGCACACGTGGTGGGAGGACCACAGATTGCCGTGGGCAACGCCACACAGATTAAGCACGACTCCGTCATTGCCGTGGTGCTTGCCGTGGTGCTTATCCTCGCCTTGCTCTACTTCTCCTTCCGCTCCATACGTGACATACTGCTCATAGCCCTCAGCATAGGCTGGGGATGGCTCTTCGCCCTTGGCGGCATGGCGTTGCTACACGATAGCGTCTCTATCATCGTCATAGGCATCTCCAGCGTTATCCTCGGCATAGCGGTAAACTATCCGCTGCACCTCGTGGCGCACACCGAACACGAACCTAACATGAAGAAGGCACTGAAAGATATTCGCATGCCACTGCTCGTGGGCAACATTACCACCGTGGGGGCCTTCCTCGCACTTGTGCCACTCGATGCTACTGCCCTGCGCGACCTCGGCACCTTTGCCTCACTGCTACTTATCGGCACCATCTTCTTCGTACTCATATACCTGCCACTTTTCGTTAAGCCGGTAAAAGAGAAGAAGTCTGACATACTGCGCCGTATTGCCTCCGTGGAACTGCACGAGAAACCGTGGCTCATAGCCATAGTAGCCATACTGACAGTCGTCTTCGGATGGTTCAGCCTCGACGTGGAGTTCGACTCTAACATGGCTAACATCAACTACATGACCCCACAGCAACGCTCGGACATGGAGTATTTCCAGCGCCTTATGTCAAAGGATGCTGACACCACAACGGTGACGCTCTACGTGCCTGCCACCGCCACCACTATTGATGCGGCACTCGACAGTGCACTGACGCGACGCCTTGACCGCACCACTCACTTCCTCGCCTCACAACGAGAGCAGGCTCACCGCCTAAGCATGTGGCACGACTTCATAACGAAACACCACGAGACGCTGACCACCACACTCGCTGCCGAGGCTCAGAAGGCAGGCTTCGCACAAGGCGCATTTGACGACTTTAGCAACATCATACAGGGAGAATACACCCCACAGGCGTTCACATACTTCCGTCCGCTCACCTCCACCGTGTTCCGTTCCAACATCAGCATTGACAGCGTGGCTGCGCGATACACCGTGGTAGACAAGATGGAGGTGAAGAAAGACCAAGTGGAGACGATGCTTAAGAAATACCCCGACAGTTTCGATGTGGCAAGCATGAACAGCGCATTGGCTAACACACTCTCTGACAACTTCAACTACATAGGCTGGGCATGTTCCGCCATTGTGTTCTTCTTCCTGTGGGCATCGTTCCGCAGTCTGAAGTTAGCCATCATCTCCTTCATCCCTATGGCAGTCAGTTGGCTATGGATACTGGGCGTCATGGCACTGTTAGGCATCAAGTTTAATATAGTGAACATTATCCTCGCCACCTTCATCTTCGGTCAAGGTGATGACTACACCATCTTCATCACCGAGGGCTGCATGCACGAACGCAAACACGGCAAGGGCATACTCGTCTCTTACCGCCAGAGCATCTTGCTCTCGGCGCTGATAATGTTCATCGGTATAGGCACGCTGATATTCGCCAAGCACCCTGCCCTCTTCTCCTTAGCCGAGATAACGATACTGGGCATGTCGTGCGTGGTCTTCATGTCGTGGCTGCTGCCGCCACTGATGTATAGGTTGTTAACCCCTCTCCCTAACCTCCCCCCGAGAGGAGGGAAAGATACCGCTAAACAGGTATAAACGAAATTAATAATTAATAATTAATAATTATGCATTATGAATTATGCATTATGAATTAAACTTACCGTTATGAAAGAAAGAATAAGACAGATACTGGAGGATGCACTGCCATTGGTAGACATCGACTCCGACTTCCTCTTCGCGGAACTCAGTTCCCTCGACATCACAACCATCATGATGCTACTCTCTGAGGAATACAACATAGAACTCGGAGCGGCTGACGTAACACCAAAGAACTTTAAGTCGCTCGACAACATCGTGAAGATGGTGGAGGGGAAGATAAATAATGAATAATGAATAATGAATAATGAATAATCGGGCTACGCCATGAGTAATTGTGAATTATGAATTGTGAATTGTGAATTATGAATTATGAATTACAATAAGCCAGCCATAATCTCAGGCTCTACAGTCCTCACCTACGCAGAACTCTATGACCGCATGCAGCGCCGTGAGCCACTGCCCATACCTCTCCTTGGCGAGGCATGGGACGGAGACTTCACACTCTATACCACAGGCACCACAGGACTGTCAAAAGGCGTTATCATAAGCCAACGAGCGGTGGAGGCGAACACCGACAACCTGATACAAGGGCAGGGCTATTCAAGCGACCTCGTATTCATCATTGCTGGCGACATGACGCACCTCGGATGCTGGTCTAAAATATTCCCTACACTCAAGGTGGGAGGCACTCTGCTTATCCTTGAAGACGGCATGAAGGACATCAACGCCTTCTACCGCGCACTGCAACTGCCATTGGAACAATACGGACTGCCTAAGACTACGAAGTTTGCCACTTTCCTCGTACCTGCCAACATACGCATGCTCCTTGAGTTCTCTGCCGACAGACTCAAGCAGTATGCCGACCGCATTGACTTCATTGAGACAGGAGCAGCACCTATGCCCCACAGCGACATGCTCAGACTGTGTGAACTGCTGCCTAAGACACGACTCTACAACACCTACGCCTCAACCGAAACGGGCATCTGCGCCACATATAACTATAACGACGGGCGATGCCTCGCTGGCTGTCTAGGTAAGCCACTTCCTAACTCGCAAATATTCATTACCCCCGAGGGCAAGATTGCCTGTAAGGGCATGACGCTGATGACGGGATATAAGGACGCTCCAGCGCTGACTGCCGAGGTCTTGCGCAATGGCACCATATACACTAA
The DNA here is from genome assembly GCA_934272845.1 of uncultured Prevotella sp. Taxonomy (GTDB): domain Bacteria; phylum Bacteroidota; class Bacteroidia; order Bacteroidales; family Bacteroidaceae; genus Prevotella. The sequence continues at coordinate 1,236 of CAKQSF010000021.1, read as the reverse complement.
CGACAATGGCTTCATAGACCCTGAAGGCATGCTCCACATCCTGGGGCGCGATGACGACACCATCAACGTGGGCGGCTACAAGGTATCGCCCATGGAGGTGGAGGATGCTGCCATGTCCTTCACTGACGTTAAGGACTGCATCTGCATTGCCCGTCCTCATAAGTTGTTAGGGTCTGCCCTCTGCCTCCTTGTAGTGCTGCGCAGTGGTGCCGTGCTCGACAAGAAAACCCTCGCCCGCCACATCCTCGCGGGTGTAAAGGAGCGTTACAAGGTGCCAATGCAGTATGAGGCTGTAGAGAGCGTGAAACGCAACAAAAACGGCAAACTGGACAGAAAGTGGTATGTAGAGAATATGAAGAAAAATAATGATTTTTGATAACACTGATAATCAGCACGTTACAATAAAGCCCAAATTACAAGGTAATTTGGGCTTTATTGTTTGGTAAAAAGATAGAGATTAGTGAGTAAAGGCATAGCCGTCACAGCACACTAAATCCGCGGGCGCATATTCTTAAGTAAGTATTCAGTTCACCACAGGGGCCTTCCCCTGAGCAAAACAGGAAATAACATTTCCATCTCTGCGCTACAGATTCGCCTGAAAGTAGAACACTAGACAGACTCAATCGCAAGTTCTCTGTAACGCAGGGATGATACATGTTATATAGAAGCGATAATAAAATGGTGACTACGTGCAAAGTATAGTAATGGTGACTATGTGCAAAGTATAAAATTAGCCTGGAGGGCTATACTATGAGTAACCGTGGGCGAAGCCTACGGATTTGGCATAGGAAGGAAAATATTAGCCTGGAGGGCTGTACACTACCAATAATGTACAGCCTTCCAGGCTGAGAATTAGGAGAATATCTAAAATCCGTGGGCGGTACCAACGGACTTAGCATAAGTATGGATAAATTAGCCTGGAAGGCTATACTATGAGTAACCGTGGGCGAAGCCTACGGATTTGGCATAGGAAGGAAAATATTAGCCTGGAGGGCTATACACTACCAATAATGTACAGCCCTCCAGGCTGAGAATAGGGAGAATATCTAAAATCCGTGGGCGGTACCAACGGACTTAGCATAAGTATGGATAAAATTAGCCTGGAAGGCTATACTATGAGTAACCGTGGGCGAAGCCTACGGATTTGGCATAGGTATGGAAATATTAGCCTGGAGGGCTATACACTACCAATAATGTACAGCCCTCCAGGCTGAGAATAGGGAGAATATCTAAAAT
>CAKQSF010000020.1 GCA_934272845.1 uncultured Prevotella sp. | reverse complement strand
ATGCAAAAGTACTAGCAATTTTCGAGAAACAAGCATTATCTATCAAAGAATCAAACACAGGGTTTTACTAGTGACCCCATATTTCTTATAAAATTCCACTGTCATAACCTTATATTCATCTTACTGATTATTAACTATTTATATTCTTTAATCTGCTAGAAAATTTGTATCTTCACAACTGATTCCAGGCAGTTATAATGAATACAAAGATTCTAGCAGAAGTCTTTTCTAAAGACGATTTGACATACATCCAACAATTAGACGAACGTCAGCGTCGGCTATATTGTGCTACAAGAGCTATCAACATTGGCAAACATGGCGTTGCTGCCGTGCGTGCTTCAGGAGGCGGTCGAAAGACCATCTTGGAGGAGCATCCTGAATACCTGTCTCTGTTTGATGAGATTGTCCAAAACCACATGGCAGGTCTTCCGCAGGATGACTCAGTAAGATGGTTAGACCTTTCGGTAACTCAAATAAAACAAATGTTCAAAGAACAAGCCATTGCTATCTCCTGTTACATTGTTCGTAAGATGATAAAGCTCAGAGGCTTCAAGAAACGCTCTTTCCACAAGACCAAGACATTGAAGGATGTTGAGAACCGAGATGCTCAATTCAAAATGGTGGAATCCACTTGGACTTCTTGTGTGCGTCTAGGAATACCTGTTCTCTGTATCGACACTAAGAAGAAGGAAATGCTGGGCAACTTCAAACGTGCCGGTAAGACCTTCTCACAACATGAACTTGCTGCACTTGACCATGACTTTGCTTCTTTTTCTAAAGGGACCATCGTTCCGCACGGCATCTATGATGTGGAAAGGAACGTAGGGCATCTTACCCTAGGGAATAGCCATAACACTGCAGAGTTCGTATGTGACAACGTCGCACGCATTTGGAATGACTACCTGCAATGGGAATATCCGAAAGCTACCGCTATCTGCATTTTATGTGATGGAGGAGGCTCTAACTCTGCCTCGCATCATATTTTCAAACAGGAACTTATGAAGTTGGCTGCCTCTATCGGATTAGACATCATTATAGTGCATTACCCTCCATATTGCTCAAAGTACAATCCTATAGAACATAGGTTGTTTGCACATATAACTAGAGCTTGGAGCGGAGTCCCATTGCTGTCAGCTGAATATGCTTGTAAAAAAGCAAATGAGACAACTACCTCCAAAGGCTTGGTCGTTTATGCCTCCATCAACTCTAAGAAATATCAAACTCAAAGAACGCTTGACGAATCATATGAATCCGAAAGGCTAAAGCGTATCGTTTTTGACGAGCAATTGTCTAAGTGGAACTATGTCGTCAGGTGCAAATCTGCTTAGCATTTTTGTACCAAGTTATTGTTTTACCATTACTAATTTAAAATTATTTTATACTATTTCATAAACTCTTCTTACTTTTGGATATTCATTTTACTCTTTGACTTAGAATGCTTCAAGGAGATATGATATGGTTCACCAAGAAGCATGATGTTATATAAGTCACAGACCTCATTAAATCCGGAGCCTTTTATAATGTCTCCATCATCAGATATATCTATAAGTGACTCTATCCCAGCTAAACAAAGCAAGGCTCCCCAGGTGTAATTCGGATTACTGCATACTCTACCAGTCGTAGCAAAATAGTTCTCACCACAATATCCAGCACTATTCCAATTGTTCATAAATAGATGCACACACTTTTGGGCATATGCAGCTTTTAGCCAAGCAGGAGCATATTTTTTTACACCAAGCCAAACGAGATAGTTAGATGGTCCCCATATATTGCCAGACCAATAACGCTGATGTATAAACTCAGGTTCTTTCCGAGAAATAGTAGGTAGAATCCATTCGCCCCAAAATTGATCGGGATCAGTCATAATCTGCAAGATCCTCTTGGCTTGTTCCTTGTTGGCTGCACCAGAGATAAGAGGATAGAAATTCTGTGGCCCCAGTTTTGTTAAAAAATCTCCAGGTGTGCCATCCTCATTGTCCCAAAAACGACTGCAATAGATTCCAAGTTTTTCGTTCCAAAGTTTTTCATTAATACGTTTGTTCATCTCTTCTGCGTCCTTCTTGTGTTGTTCGGCAGCTGTTTTGTCGCCGATGGCATTGGCTATAAGGGAGAGATAATGCGCATCCATCGCCCAAAGAGCACATAGGTCAACTGCGTAACAGTTCATGGTTGTCCCTATCATCTTGACTCCTTTCACCTTTTGAAAATGAGGAGTATCATCATATCCTGTCTCATACATGGCGATTTCAAAACTCCTACCTTCGTCTCCCCATTCCAACAAACTATCTTTTTTTGCATTTCGATATTTCATCCACCAAGCATTCCATGCTTTCAGAACAGGATAGGCCTCACGCAAAAACTCTATGTCTGGACGTAATAAATGAGCTCGCCAAATGCACATTGCTCCCACTGGTGGTTGAGAATTACCTGTGCTTGGTCCCATTGACCAATGTCTTACATTACCTATCATTCCATTTGGCAAAGCACCATCCAAAACTGCACGAAATGTGGCCTTGGCCATAGCTGGATTGTCATAAGTAGCCATTAAACCATTGAAAAAACTATCCCAACAGAACACTGGGGCTTGGTTGGCATTTTTTAACCCAAAAGAACGTGATACGGGAATAAATAGTAATCGATCATCATTGCTATATACACGAGTATTGTTAAGATTATTGGTCATAGCACCTACGAAGTCACCAATGGCTGTAACAGCCTTCGGACGTTTTCTCTCATATTTTTGACAAGCTTCTTTCAAAAGATGATCGATAGCTTGAAAATCTGGTAGTGCGCCAAACCCTGCCACAAAGTATGTAGGTTTGCCAGAATCGCCAATACGCCATGTGGCATGTTTTCCATCGAAACTAACAAGTGAATCGCTCACATTCATTTGCCATTTGCATTCTCCAAACGTGCCTTTTGACATACCTTCTATGCCAAACAAAGTTTGTTGATAAGAACTCTTAAAACCAGGCCAGTTTTTTGTGAGGTCAAAAGAAAGATTTGTAGGATGTGATGCCACCATACGACCGATGGCAGCATCTCTGACTCTCGACCATTCTATCGTCACATTACTGTTGTCGTTGGTCTGGAAGCGGATACAATGGTAAGAGTCATCTGGAGCCACGATGCTCGCATTGTAATCATTTACTTGATGAGCTTGAGCGAATCCGGCTTCTTGTTCATCGAAAAGAACTGCGGTGAAGCGATTTGCACCCATCATTGGATTAATAACAAAGGCGGTTTGCCCCTCCTTGATAAAAGCTATGCCATTAGGGGCAGAATAATAATAGTTACCAATCAAAATATTGCTTGTCTGAGCATGTAACCCCAAACAACAACTCATGATGATTGATACTAAGAAAAATTTCACACTGTTCATTGCTGTACATTTTTTAATTATAAATTGCACTGCAAAGATAGTGTAAACATGATGAAAGTTAGTAACACGGATGTTGAATCAACACTCGTAAAATGTTGATTCAACATATCATCAGTGTTGATTCTTTATATAAGCAGTTGGGGTACAGCCATATTTCTCTTGAAATGCCTTGATGAGGTGGCTTGGAGAACTGAATCCTACTTTTACAGATACATCTTGAACAGAATATCCTTCTAATAAGTATTTGAGGGCATTTTTTATTCGAACCTCTTTGATGAATGCACTTGGAGTTTTGCCAGATTGACTCACTAGTTTCTTATACAATCCTGTTCTCTCCATGCATAAATCTTTACTCAGTTGCTCCACACCATAGTTGGGAGTCGTGAGATGGCTCTCAATCAAGTTCATGGCTTTTAGCGTGAGTTCTGTAGATGGTAGCTCTGCTATTTTTTCATTTTCTATGGTTGGTTGTTTCTTTCTACGTCTCAAAAAGAACCAAAGCCCCACAGTTAAACAAGCCATAATCAAAAGGATAAAAAACGCAATATGATACCATGGATGATGAATGTGCAAATCTAACTGGCATAATTTCGACTGCCATGATTTGCCTGCCATCACTTGTACCGTATAATTTCCATAGCTTAAATCAGAGAGATTGAGGCTTAACATTCCTTTTTCGTCAACCTCGCCATTGCCACATGAGGCTTCATGCCAACATGTATCTGTACTGCCTAACACTCGATAATAATAGGTTGTCAGTGTTGGCAGATAGTAGTTTTGGGCAGCAAACTGCAATGTTAGCTTATGGGGAATCCCCGTAAAGGATAATTCCTTGGTGAAATTCTCTGCTTTTGGCAATTCTTTTGTGCCGCATTGTAACAATTCTCCATTTTTGATAATATGGGATAAAATGGGGCGGAATCTTAACAATCCTGTGTTTTTTTGTATCATGCAAGGATGGGAATAGAAAATGCCTTTGTCGTAAGCTCCCAACCATAATCCACCATCTGAAGTTGCCAAAACTGTTCCCATTCTTCCTGAAGAAAGTTTCGAACCGTTTTCCATTGATAATGACTCAACCCTATTTAAATGTTCATCTTTTAAATCCAAGATATACAACAGATTGGGACTTGTCACGAAAGCATGCTGATTTCCTATGGACAATGTGTGTAAATAACCATTTACAGCAAGAATGGTCTTCCAACGGTGTGATTTTGTATCAAAACGTAACCAAATGGATTGCGAGTCTCCGCATCTCAATTGATATATATAATGGGTGCAGGTCTGGATTTTTGGGTCATTATTAGTTGAACGGCGGTTGACTGACATTAGAAGAGAAGTGTTTTGATATTTTTTTACCTCTTGTTTTTTTAATGCCTGGGATGAATACAGAAACCTGCCATCTGCGGCATTATAACACTCCACTTTGCTATTAGAATAAAACAAATAGACCTTGTTGTCTTTAAGTACTAAATCTTGAAGACGAACTGATTGGTGATGGGGCACTTTGATACGCAGCAGAGGTCTGTCAACACATCGTAAGATACCATGGCGTTCTAGAATCCACAATCCATGGTTGTCGTCACAAAACAAATCTTCTATAGGAGTATTGATTTTGTAGTATCGTAAAATACTATCAAAATTCTCTACATATTTATAGGTGTGCAAATCAAAGCAACTCAATTTTTGTGGATAATTCTTTATCCACAAATGAGCCTGTTTGTCTTCATATAAATGGCAATGTCCTGTGAAATTAGGAATATTGATGAAATTATTAGCTCCTTGATGGATATAACGCAAAGATACTCCATCATAAATATTGATATTGTCTAATGTCGAGATGGCAATTCTTCCATCCATCAGTTCTATCATACATTGTACATTGCAAGAGCTTAGTCCATCTTCAATGTTTAAGTTGCGGAATGGAACTTTCCAAGCATCTGCAAAGGCACCTTTAGTAAGTGCTAAAAATAGAACACATAGGTAAAAACAAATTCTACTTTTGTTAATGGGGTTGCTGTATGACATAATCTGTATTTTTGTGCAAAGGTACTAAAAAACTATGAAAACATGAAATGCGTAAGTAATGTTTAAAAAATAACTTGGTACATTCTTGTGTTACATTCGTGAAGCAACAATTGGTTAAAAGATAGAGTTCTAAACTCCTCTTTTGCATCATATTTCTTATAAAATTCCACTGTCATAACCTTATATTCATCTTACTGATTATTAACTATTTATATTCTTTAATCTGCTAGAAAATTTGTATCTTCACAACTGATTCCAGGCAGTTATAATGAATACAAAGATTCTAGCAGAAGTCTTTTCTAAAGACGATTTGACATACATCCAACAATTAGACGAACGTCAGCGTCGGCTATATTGTGCTACAAGAGCTATCAACATTGGCAAACATGGCGTTGCTGCCGTGCGTGCTTCAGGAGGCGGTCGAAAGACCATCTTGGAGGAGCATCCTGAATACCTGTCTCTGTTTGATGAGATTGTCCAAAACCACATGGCAGGTCTTCCGCAGGATGACTCAGTAAGATGGTTAGACCTTTCGGTAACTCAAATAAAACAAATGTTCAAAGAACAAGCCATTGCTATCTCCTGTTACATTGTTCGTAAGATGATAAAGCTCAGAGGCTTCAAGAAACGCTCTTTCCACAAGACCAAGACATTGAAGGATGTTGAGAACCGAGATGCTCAATTCAAAATGGTGGAATCCACTTGGACTTCTTGTGTGCGTCTAGGAATACCTGTTCTCTGTATCGACACTAAGAAGAAGGAAATGCTGGGCAACTTCAAACGTGCCGGTAAGACCTTCTCACAACATGAACTTGCTGCACTTGACCATGACTTTGCTTCTTTTTCTAAAGGGACCATCGTTCCGCACGGCATCTATGATGTGGAAAGGAACGTAGGGCATCTTACCCTAGGGAATAGCCATAACACTGCAGAGTTCGTATGTGACAACGTCGCACGCATTTGGAATGACTACCTGCAATGGGAATATCCGAAAGCTACCGCTATCTGCATTTTATGTGATGGAGGAGGCTCTAACTCTGCCTCGCATCATATTTTCAAACAGGAACTTATGAAGTTGGCTGCCTCTATCGGATTAGACATCATTATAGTGCATTACCCTCCATATTGCTCAAAGTACAATCCTATAGAACATAGGTTGTTTGCACATATAACTAGAGCTTGGAGCGGAGTCCCATTGCTGTCAGCTGAATATGCTTGTAAAAAAGCAAATGAGACAACTACCTCCAAAGGCTTGGTCGTTTATGCCTCCATCAACTCTAAGAAATATCAAACTCAAAGAACGCTTGACGAATCATATGAATCCGAAAGGCTAAAGCGTATCGTTTTTGACGAGCAATTGTCTAAGTGGAACTATGTCGTCAGGTGCAAATCTGCTTAGCATTTTTGTACCAAGTTATTGTTTTACCATTACCTAAAACAAGAATATTGCCAACAGAAGAGTTAAACTCTTATGGATTTTTATCTTTAATATCCAATATACTACTGAGAATCTGCAGTTTTCGCTTTTTATTTTTAAATTTTGAGGTGTTTTAGTTTAAGTTTTTGTTGTATTCTATTTATAATTTTTGAGGTATAAGTAAGTATTCATTGTTTTTGTGGCGATTTGTTTGGTCTTTATGCGACAAACATTATTTTTCTCTGATTATTTTTTAGAATCGTTTCCGTAGTACTGGCCAAAGTTTCCGTAGTTATAGAGGGAGTTTCCGTAGTTGTTTCCGTAGCGACCCAATAAGTTTCCGTAGTAACTTTATGGCTTTCCTTAGTCGTCTAATGCTATGAATTGTGCTGTTTTATTGCTAACTTTTGTGGTATTTTAGAACTAACTTTTGTGACATTTCATTTGTAGTTTTTGAGGTACTACATTTGGTATTTACAAGTAAAAACACACTACCTTTAAATAAGGTAGGCGGCACCTCGGAAATAAAAAATAAATGTGATTTTTTTTTGTATTTCTCTCGGTTTGCACTACCTTTGCAGCAGTTGAGTGCGTGTTTGCTTATCGATGCTTATTTCCGAATTTGCAGCACATTTTGATAATGTGCGCTACGCCTCAGCAGAACATTCAAACAAGCTTGATGTTTTGCATTCGGCTTGCAGCACATTTGCAGCACGCTCACGCTATCGGCTTGTTTATAGGCGGTGTGCAATTCGAGGAGGTTAAGTAATATCTTCTGACGATGAGGAGCAACAATCAAGCTCCTCACTCTTACAAAGAGAAGTTATTAGATAGATAATATAAGGGGAAAGCCCACAACTGATAAGGAAACAAATCGGTTGTGGGCTTTTTAGATTGTGTCTGCGTTTATCGAATTTTCGTAAAGGAAATCGTCGTACCATCTTCCCCCGTTACTTTCATCTTGTTCGTTTTGTTTACTACCACTTTATAAGTCTGATTATAAGTCTTCCCATTCTTGGGGGAAGATATAGTCAACGTATTTCCATCAAAGGTATATGTGAAAGCAATTACATAGGATATCGCTGACATTTTCTCTTCACAATTGCCTTTTCCATCTTGGTTGAATGTCCATACTGCATCCTTCATCTTTGACTCATCTTCCCAAGTACCAACGATACTTAAATCTTGAACCTTAGAATCGTCATCATCAGAACTGCAACCTGTGATAGTTGTCGTTACAAATGCTCCAATAAGCATGAGTAACATTAAAAATAAATACTTTTTCATAAATATGATATTTTAGTTTAAATAATATGTTTCAATTTATCTATTGCCCTTCGCACGGTTATGAGTCTTGCAGAGCATTTGGCAGTTACTTTCGTCTGTGGAACCACCTTTGCTCCAAGCCAACACATGATCTGCATCCATTTCCTTCAGTGCCCAGATCTTATCCTTGTTAGGACCATCATCCAAGGCACAGAGAGGACAATTGCTGATGTGCTTGGCTTTTGCCTCACCTGTCTGGCGACGATAGACGCGCCCCTTGATATTATCATCAAAGACACGGACATTCAACAGTTTTTTATCCTTGCATCCGCCAAGCACATATTCGAACACATTCTTGTTGTCCTTGACGCATGGATCATCATAAAGTTCTTTTACTTGCCTTGAAACTTTGGCATGGTCACAAGGTATGGCATGATACTTTTCATACAGCCTGCCCCAGTCCACCGTTTTCATTTTAGGGTAAACATCATCGAACGTACTTTCTATCCAAGAGATGACGTCATCGAAATAGTTTTTCAATTCAGTAATGTCCGTATCACGCCGATGCTCTTGCATATAGTCCTTGATGTGATCATTGCTTACCCATTTCAAAGCTTCTTGAAGGATTTCCTGTCTGTTGGCTGAACCAGTAATGTAGCATCCCCATTTTTGCAAACGGGGATTATCCTTCTTGCTAAACTCTTCTCGGGCAGCACTTACAAAAGGACCGGAGTAAATAGCATTCAATTTCTCTTGGTTGTTGAGACGTATGCCACCGATGTTGATAATCTCAAACCACTCCTTTATTTCCGTCTCTGTTCCCTCACATATGTAAGCTAACACCTTTGTGTTCTCAACGAGTTCCCTTTCTTCCTTATTCAATGCTTTGAACTTATAAGGAAGACCATTTTTTTTAATGTACGAGAACTTGCCAGTCAAATATCTACCGAGGCTTGTAATGCGTTGTTGTCCATCCAAAACCTCCAAGCGATCATCAGACAACTTATTAAAATAGAGCAATCCCAAAGGATATTTCTTCAAAACAGAATCGATTACTGCAACCTCTTTCTCACCTTTGTTCTCACTATAGAGGTAGTTACGCTGGTATTCGGGTTGGATAGTTAGATTTCCATTCAGGCCATACAGACCTTTTCCGTCACGTTCACTATAATAGAATCCTTCGCATAGCTCCTTTACTGTATATTCATGCAATTCTGCTTCCATTGTTATTGTTGCTTTCTAAGGATGAGTATTCTTGGATATGTATTATGAAGGATGCCTTTTTCGTCCATAATTGTAGGAGTGGCGTTTAAGTCGCTATAATTAGGATAGTCATCCTTCGTATAAACTTTCGATTTTAAACTGGGGTCTCCTGCTCCTCGCTTTGCCATTCCGACAATTTCGAACTGTTCTGGGCAATACTTATCAAGAAAAGATATAGGTACTCCCATCATTCTTTCATAGTCAGCAGGAATCGCATCTGTGTATGGTATTTCAATAGCGTCATAATTGTCATAATGTTTATAGCCTATCCCTTTAACCTCTTTATGTTTACTATACTTTATATTGTCAGACAATGACATCAAATGAATTGGATTATGACGATGACCATGGTCTATATTTGTGTACCATCTTACTCCTTTTACACGAATGTATTTCTTTCCATTCTCATCAATTCTCCAACCAGATGCTTCCAATGGATATTCGTTTGGAACTCCAAATTCTCGATCACCGCTGTGAATAGAGTATCCCATCCAAACCTTGTTATCTTTTATCAAAGGGAACACTTCTTTGTAGGTTACACAATTGATGTTGCCAATAATAATGAACTGCTTATTTGCTTCAACAATCCATGCTAAGAACTCTCTGAATAGGGAGAATGGAGGATTGGTAATGATAATGTCTGCTTCGTCTCTCAACTTAGTTACTTCTTTGCTTCTAAAGTCTCCATCCCCCTCAAGGTAATCCCATTGCAGATCATTAATATTGGTCATTCTGTCTCTTGTAGAATCTTCAGTAAGAACAAATATCTTCCCATGCGTTTTAGTTTTATCCTTATCATACTTGGGAGATTGAGTTTCAAACAGAGACAACTGTATGCCGTTTTTATAGGTCATACTTTCTGGAGCATAACTTGTAGAGATGAGCTTCTTCAATCCCAATTCTTCAAAGTTCTGTGCAAAATACTTGGTGAAGTTGCTCCACTCAGGGTCATCGCAAGGCAGCAGTACTGTCTTGCCACGAAACACATCGGGATTGTAGTCGAGATAGGCTTCCATTTCAGTCTCTATATCATAGAACATGGTATAGAATTCATCCTTTTTTGCCGCACGAGCATTGTTTAGAGTTTTGTTTGCCATAATTGATTGATAGTAGTATAGTGGCACCCAACTATCAATCCGCAAACGCAATAGGGTAATAAGAAAGGCGTGATGCCTCTTATCGCGTTTAGCACGGGGCGGCGTCGGATGGAGCCCCGGAAAAATCTAAGAATGCACCACGCCTGTTGCGTGTGCATCGCTAATTGATTTTTCCAGAGACTACTATACGAGCCACCTGTCACATATTATTTTCGTGCTTTTTATTCCCAATAGAGTTTCCGACGCTCTTGGCTAAACGCGAAATAATAGCGAATGCTTTTGTTTTTACCCACAATGTCTTGGAATATCATTCCCGTAAAGAATGATACTCACATGCAAAGGTACAATAAAATTTTGAAATAAATCCGAAATGGCAGAAAAGTTTTATGCCAATGGCTTATTTTAAGTAATGTTAAAAAAAATAACTTAGTCAGATTTAATATTGTTAGAGTAACGTTGTTTTACGCACTTTTCATCTCATCTTGCTGGATATTTGGGGGCTCTGAGGTAAAAACTGCGTAAGTTATTTTCCGGAAGGCACATTCTCTACCGCCCCCCACCTTTGTTTTCTTGAATGGAGGGCGTACAGGAGGTAAGTCTTGCACTTGGACACGATGAACCTGTGTCAGTAGGTATCTGTTTTTTCGCTTTTGCGGCAGGTATAGTATCATCAATATCATTTGGCGTTACTTTCAACAAACTCATAGTAGCTTTAGTGATATCTCCTAACGAAGAGTAGCCTTAAGAAAATTCGTCTCTCTTACAAAAGGAAGTTATCTGACTGATAATATAAAATAAAAGCCACCAACCTTATTGTCATAGATATATCCTTGACATTAAGATTGGTGGCTTAATTGTATTTTTTATATCAAACGGTTTACACGAGATGACCGATAAGTTCCTCACGGTCGCCTGGGAGATAGTCTATTACAGGTATCTCTACCATGGTGTAACAACCTGGCTGCTGACGCATAGAGGCACGAGCAACGTTTACAAGTACCTGTGCGGTGAGGGCAGGGTTGTTAATCTTCATGTCGAACTCTATCATCTGGTTGTGTGTCTTACCACTTACGCCCTTGCGAACGAGGTTTACGCCGTGACCAACATCATTGAGGTCGTCAACGCTCTCTACCTGGAACACGTGTGTTTCGTCGTTAGCGAAGTATGGATCTGCCTTGATTGCGGCTGTAACCTTCTCTAAGTCGGCACCTTCTTCTAACTCTACATATACCATACGACGGTGTATTCCCTCGCCTACAGGTATTGTCATAGAGAGTGCGTCCTTAACGCCTTCCTTAGAACGAACGCATACAGAGTGACCCATTGAGCGACCAGGACCGAAGTTAGTGTATGTGATGCCCTTAGGAGCGAGGCTCTGCATAAGCATACGTACTACAGAGTCAGAACCTGGATCCCAACCAGCGGCAATAACTGCCACAGCCTTATGCTCCTTACAGATAGGCATAAGAGCACGACGATAGTCTACTATTGAAGTGTGAATATCAAATGAATCAACAGTGTTGATGCCCATAGCGAGTATCTTCTCTGCATACTCCTGGCATGAACGTGTAGGAGTAGCGAGGATAGCCACGTCAACATCCTTCAGTTCTGTTATGTCTTTTACTACCTCGTATGGTGCAAGTTCTGCAGGTTTATCCTCTGCTCCCTTACGACGTACTACGCCTGCGATTTCAAAATCCTTTGAAGCCTCAAGTGCTTCGATAGCGAATTTGCCGATGTTGCCATAGCCAACTACGGCTGCTCTAATCTTTTTCATTTTTGTTTGGTTGTTGTTTGTTATGTTTTAGGCAATATGACATACACAATTGACGTGTATTATATATGCACATCATATATATATGCACATCGCCATTATCTTCTTTAGTTCTTAAAACTGTGTATTGGCGCAGGTATTCTGCCTCCACGATTCACCAGTCTGTCACAAGCAAAGGTGTTTACAGGCATTATAGGTGCATAACCTAACAGTCCTCCGAACTCTACTGTCTCACCCACTTTCTTACCTATAACAGGAATAATGCGTACAGCGGTAGTCTTCTGGTTTATCATACCTATAGCACTCTCGTCAGCAATGATACCTGAGATGGTTGTTGCCGGTGTATCTCCTGGTATTGCTATCATGTCTAGACCAACGGAACATACGCATGTCATAGCCTCAAGTTTCTCTATTGTCAACGCCCCAGCAAGCACAGAGTCTATCATTCCCTGGTCTTCAGAAACAGGGATAAAGGCTCCCGACAGTCCGCCTACGTAAGATGACGCCATTACTCCACCTTTTTTCACCTGGTCATTGAGTAACGCTAACGCTGCCGTTGTACCTGGAGCCCCCGCACGGTCTACACCAATGCACTGAAGGATATCTGCCACAGAGTCGCCTATGGCAGGTGTAGGAGCCAGTGAAAGGTCTATAATTCCGAATGGAACGCCAAGTCGCTTTGACGCCTCCTGTGCCACGAGTTGACCAACACGTGTAATCTTAAACGCTGTCTTCTTTATGGTTTCGCACAGCACCTCGAAGTTAGCGAGACCAGCACCTGTCTGCTTGTTCACGGCAGAGTTCTTGTCCATCTGCTCTAAGGCATACTTTACCACGCCAGGTCCTGATACGCCGACATTGATAATAGCGTCTGCCTCGCTCACACCATGGAAGGCTCCTGCCATGAAGGGGTTATCGTCTGGCGCGTTACACAGTACCACAACCTTTGCGCAGCCTAATGAATCCTGCTCCTTTGTGCATTCTGCCGTCTGCAAGATTATGTCGCCCATAAGGCGCACAGCATCCATATTGATACCTGTCTTGGTAGAGCCTACGTTCACGCTTGAGCATATACGCTCTGTCTCTGCCATAGCCTGTGGTATAGAGCGTATCAAGAGTTCATCGCTCTTGGTCATGCCTTTTGATACTATCGCGCTGTAACCACCGAGGAAGTTCACTCCTACCTCTTTGGCCGCTTTATCCAGTGTCTTTGCTATCACCACGTAGTCTGCTGGTATTTTACAGCAAGCGGAGCCTACAAGTGATATAGGCGTAATGGAGATACGCTTGTTTACAATAGGTATAGCGAACTCCTTACTTATCTCTTCACCTGTTTTTACGAGGTCACGGGCAAGTGTTGTTATTTTATTGTAAATCTTTTCGCACGTCACCTCCAATGAGTTATCTGCACAGTCCAGCAGACTGATACCCATAGTAATGGTGCGCACGTCAAGGTTTTCACGCTCGATCATGTTATTTGTCTCGAGCACTTCTGATATATTAATCATTACCTAGTAATGTAAGTAAGTATTCAAAATTATTTATATATACAGTAAGTGAACATTTTTATTTCTGATATTATATTTAATACAGTCTCTTTGGCGCATCTGCTTCCTCTGTTTTCAGTCACAATGATTAAAAACATCTGCATCCAAATAGCCTATATTAAATATAAAAATAATTTTGAACACTTACTTAAAAAAATAACTTAATCAATTTTATTATTGTTAGAGTAATGTTGTTTTACGCTTTTTTTCAACATTACTTTAGCAAGTATTTGATTCATGATTTAGATACGATGCATCTTGTCGAAGATGTCTTCCAACTGGCATTTCACCTGTACCCCCATCTCTTCACCTATAGCATTAAGGTCTGTTGACACCTGCTCAAAGGCTGTATTACAACGTGACATATCAACAATCATCATCATGTTGAAGAAGTCCTGTACTATTGTCTGTGAGATATCAAGAATGTTTATCTGACTGTCAGCGAGGTATGTGCATACCTTTGCTATGATACCTACGGTGTCTTTACCTACTACGGTGATGATTGCTCGTGTCATATTTTTATTTTTTATGTTTAGTTGTTTTGTTTCTTGATCTCTACTGTATTGACGTTTTATCGTCATTACATTTTATTTTCTAACATTTTGGTTACTCTATTAGCCAAAACTTATTATTTCTGCAAAGTTAAGAAAAACTACTGATACCGCCAAATTATTTTTCTAAAAAACTCTTTGCATACGTTCCAGTACTCCTTAGCACGCCCACGTAGCACAACAGTACCACATTCATCATCAGAGCATAGACAATAGCAGGTATGGCTATGGCTCCATTGTTGAACACCAGTGGACTTGATGCTATTGCTATTGCCTGCGCAGCATTCTGCATTCCTACCTCTATCACTATGGTACGACGCTCCTTTGTGTTTAGGCGACAGGCCCTACTGCCACAATATGCTACTACTACTGATACCATGATGAGCATCGTTACGCACAGTCCGAGGGCAGAGAAGTTGTCAGATATGGTGTCATGGTGCTGCACGAAGAACATTCCTGCCAATAGCATCAACGCTGGGAAAGCGGTCTTTGACAGCACCGCGTCTATGCGCTCTGCCACTTTCACCCACTTCATTCTTACTACTATGCCTGCCACTATTGGCACCAGCATCGTCACGAGGTTTTGCATCAGCAGTCCACCTATAGGCAGATGTATGCCAAGGGATGTTCCTGCTGCTGCCGTTGCATACTGCATTACTATCGGCTGTGTGATGAGCGTAAGTACCGAACTGCATGCTGTCAGCGACACTGAGAGTGCTACATCGCCTTTGGCAAGCATTGAGAAGATGTTGCTTGAAGAGCCTCCTGGGCAACATGCTATCAGCATCACTCCGATAAACATATATGGTGGCAACGCGAACGCTGTGGCAAGGGCATAGCCTATCAATGGCAACAGCAACAACTGACCGCACAATCCAACGAGAACGGCACGTGGACGTTTGGCTATCAACATAAAGTCACGCGGCTGCAACGTCAGTCCAAGGTCGAACATCAGTAGCGTCAGTATGGGGAGTACAATAAAAAGACTTGACATATCCTAACCTTTTTATATGGTGTGCGCCGAACTGCCATCGAAGCAGTGGGTGCAGACCTTACACTTAGGCAGTCCTATTGCCTTGATAATGGTCTCTATCTTTGAGAACTTCAGCGAGTCGAGGTTCAGTCGCTTTGCTATCTCGTCAACCATGGCGTTATATTCTGGTGAGCCTGTGGTGGCATACGCCTTCAGCCTGTCTTCTGGTATGTTTACGACGGTGGCTGTCTGTGCATCGTCGAGCATGGTTGCCTTACCTGACTGTGTCTCAAGGTCGAGTATCACACGGCGTGTTATCAACTCCAACTCGGTCTTTGAAGCGGAGAAGTTGATGAACGGACATCCCCAGATTAGTGGTGGACAGGCTATGCGCATATGCACTTCCTTGGCTCCAAGTTTCTTGAGCACCACGGTATTCTCACGCAACTGGGTGCCGCGCACTATGGAGTCGTCGCAGAAGAGGCATCGCTTGCCCTTCATCATTGACTGGTTTGGTATCAGTTTCATTCTCGCTACGAGGTTACGCATCTCCTGATTTGAAGGCATAAAACTGCGTGGCCATGTTGGTGTATACTTTGATATGCAACGCTGATAAGGCACCTTGTGACCGTCGGCATAACCTGTTGCCATACCGAGTCCTGAGTCTGGTATACCGCCTGCGGCATCAACCTCCACGTCGTCTTCCTCACCCATCACTCTACCAGTTTCATATCGCATCTCTTCCACGTTCTTTCCTTCGTAGAACGATGTAGGGAAACCATAGTATATCCACAGGAATGAGCATATCTGCATATTCTCTTCTGCCTTGCGTAGCACCTCCATGCCGTCAGCGGTGAGGCGTACTATCTCTCCAGGACCTACATAGTACTCTGTATCGTAGTCTAGGTTAGGGAAGGCGGTAGACTCTGACGTGGCTGCCATGGCACCGTCTTTCTTGCCTATCACGATAGGTGTTCTGCCCCAGAAGTCACGGGCTGCTATGATACCATCTTCAGTTAGCAGCAGCATAGAGCATGAGCCTTTTACCGTGCGGTATACGTTTTCTATGCCTTCAACATAGTTCTTGCCTTTCAGTATGAGCAGACCGATAAGTTCCGTAGGGTTTATCTTGCCTGAAGAGAACTCTGACAGGTGCATATTCTCCTTCAGCAACTGCTGTGCTATCTCCTCGCTATTGTTTATTCTCGCTACCGTTACCAGTGCGAAGCGACCGAGGTGAGAGTTGTAGAGCATTGGCTGCGCATCGGTATCGCTTATCACACCTATGCCGCTGGTGCCATCGAAGTTATTCAGTTCGTCCTCAAACTGTGAACGGAAATAACTACTCTCCAGTTTGTGTATGCGACGCACGAAGCCCGTCTCCTTGTTAAACGTCGCCAGACCGCCGCGACGTGTTCCGAGATGTGACTGGTAGTCAGTACCGTAGAAAAGGTCTGCTATACATTTCTTCTTTGAAATGGTTCCGAAAAAGCCTCCCATTGTTGTATGGTATAGTATTGTTGTTGGTGGTGATGTTAAAACATAATGGCGTTTCTCTACCTATTATTAGGAGAGAAACGCCATCTTTATCCGTTCTCCCTTGCATGTAAGGGAGTGATATTATCCGTAAATTATCTTACCTGTCTCGTCTGTGTTCTCAGCCACGAAACTCTTGTTATACTGTGTCATGCCACGCAATGACATTCCCATGTTAGAGAAACCGCCATCGTGGAAGAGTGTCTGCATGGTAACCTTCTTTGTAAGGTCTGAGAACATAACGATGCAGTAGTCGGCACACTCGTCAGCACTAGCGTTGCCGAGTGGTGACATACGGTCTGCATAGTCGAGCATACCATCGAAGCCCTTTATGCCGTTACCCGCCGTTGTTGGCGTTGGCGACTGTGAGATACAGTTCACGCGTACACCTTTTTCACGACCGTAGATATAGCCAAAACTACGTGCTATTGACTCAAGCAGTGCCTTGGCGTCTGCCATATCGTTATAACCGAAGAAGGTTCTATGGCTTGCTACATAGGTAAGTGCCAAGATTGAACCACAGTCAGCGATAGCGTCGAGTTTCTTTGCCACCTGTATCATCTTGTGGAATGATATTGCGGAGATGTCAAGAGTCTTGTCGAGGAAATTATAGTCCAAGTCATCGTAAGTACGCTTCTTACGCATATTGACAGACATAGCGCATGAGTGGAGCACGAAGTCTATCTTGCCACCCAGTTGCTTCTGTGCCTCTACGAAGAGGTTTTCAAGGTCTGCCACGTTTGTTGCGTCAGCAGGTATCACTACTGCGTTAGTTTTCTTTGCCAGTTCTGCAATTGTTCCCATGCGGCATGCTACCGCTGTGTTAGTCAGTGCAATCTGTGCTCCTTCTTCTACCGCACGCTCTGCTACCTTCCATGCTATGGACTGCTCGTTAAGTGCGCCGAAGATGATGCCTCTCTTGCCCTTTAGTAAGTTGTAAGCCATTTGAAATTTATAACTATTTTTATTGTAAATTCGACTGCAAAGATACAAAGAAGGCTTGAATTACGCAATAGATAACAGAAAAAAATGACAATTACATTAAAATCTTACCACAAAAGTTAACATTTAAAGATTTTTTTGTTACCTTTGACCACTGAACACAATGACTGACTATCGCATCATAAACAGCACGGAGCCATGTGGCGAACGCCTCAACGCTCTTATCTCTTCCCTCCCCCCGTGGCGAAGGGAGGCTGCTATGAAGTTCCGCTTTGAACAAGGACGCAGGGAGTGTTGTCTGTCGTATCTGTTGTTGTGTGATATGCTCAAAGACTCGTTCGGCATTACGGAGCAACCACAATTCGTCATAGGTGAACACGGCAAACCGACATTAGACATTGCCAACCGCGACATTAGGTTTAATATCTCCCACTGTAAGCGCGCTGTGGCTTGCGTGGTAAGCGACACGGAAGATGTGGGGATTGACGTGGAATGTACTGGGCGTTATACCACCGCGCTGGCTGATTACTGCATGAACGATACTGAGAAAGAGAACATCGCCACTGCCAACGACCCCGACAGCATGTTCACCGAACTGTGGACACGCAAGGAGGCTCTACTGAAACTGACTGGCGAGGGTATTACGGACGACCTAAAGACTGTGCTTTTTTCTTCACGCATCAACAACATCACACTGACAAGCGGCTTAAACGCTGAGGAGGGGTACGCATGGAGTTTAGCGAGAAGAAGGAAAGCAGCAAACTAATCCTATAGCGATATATGAAAAAAAAATATTACAATGTTCTATGGAAAGGGTTTCTTTCACTCATGGCTGTGGCAAGCATAGCGTCATGCGTTGACCTTGAGGACGATGTTCCTCTGCCACCGTCAAAACATAAGGAACTTACGCAGGAGCAGAAGGACTCTATATACGCTGACTCCATAACAAAACTGTGCAACGTTCAGTTAATACAACAACACGCTCAGGGTGACGGCTTCCACGTGATTATCATGGGAGACGGCTTTACTCAGAACGATATCAGCAGCGGCAAGTTTGCTAATGCCGTACAGGAAGCGAAGACAGCAATGTTTGAACAGGAGCCTATGAAGTCTCTGCAGGGCTATGTTGACGTTTTTTCTATTTCGGTTCCATCCATGCACGATGGAGTGGACTATACCAAACGTGATACTGGTCTGCGCACTAGTTTGTCATCTGGCAACGACAGTGGTGTGTATGGTGACTCACTAACAATACTTAACTGCGCTTGCAAAGCACTTATTGACCAATACAACATTACCCAAGTGGCGGAACTGGAAAATCGTATAAAAAAGACGCTTGTCATCACACTTCTTAACACTAATATATATAAAGGTGTGACATTGTTGGCTGCTGACGAGTCGGTCACGGACAGAATTCCTAATGGTTACTCTATTTCTTACGTCCCAGCATACGCTACCGTTGGCGGTCTCAACGTCTTTAGATATCTTATAAGGCACGAAGGCGTGGGGCACGGCATTGCCAAATTGGCGGATGAGTATTCCTATAACAACGGAAAGATACCTTCTGATGATGTTGTAAATAAGTACAAGGATTTGTACCAACTTGGTTTTTATCAGAACACTACATACAGCACCAGCGCCACTACATGGAATAGGGCATATAATATAAATTCAAGTTCATGGATATACCCATTCACCCAGAACGCGGACTATGCTGCCGAGGATCTGCATTGGTACACTGGGGCTTACGAATACACCACGCTGTTCCTACGCTTTGGCGACTACAGCATTATGAATGGTACGCAGAAAGAGGGTGACCCTTCATACAATGCCAACGAAGAAGTGTTCAACGTAGTGTCTCGTGCTATGATATACAAGCGCATTATGCGTGCCGCCAGTCCTTCATGGATGTGGGACATCAACACGTTCTTCTCCTTTGACGCTCCAGGGCGCAAGACGGTAAGCAGCAATATGCGTGGCGTCAAGGTCATGATGAAGAGCGAAGGCACTAAACTTCCTGAACTCGCAACACCAAGAATAATCAATCTGCCAGCAGTTAAACTGGCGAAATAAAACATAACATGGCTATCATAAAGACTATATATGGCAAGACTCCTAAGTGGGGCGAAGGCTGCTATTTCAGCGAGACGGCAGCGATAGTGGGCGATGTTACTATGGGGAAACAATGCTCTGTATGGTTCAGCGCTGTGGTTCGTGGTGACGTCGCACCCATAACGATGGGCGACCGCTGCAATGTTCAAGACGGAGCGTGTGTTCATGTCACTAACACCACAGGACCTACGGTGATGGAAGACGATGTGACGATAGGACATAATGCTACAGTTCATGCCTGCACTCTGCGCAAAGGGTGTCTCATTGGCATGGGAGCCACGGTGCTCGACAAGGCTGACATTGGCGAAGGGGCTATCATTGCGGCTGGCGCATTGGTGTTAGGAAAAACTAAGGTGGGCGCCCATGAGATATGGGGAGGAGTGCCTGCGAAGTTCATTAAGAAGACATCGCCAAACCAAGCGGAGAGTTTCGCAGCGCATTATGCACAGTATGCACAGGACTATCTCAACGAAGAGAAGCAACAATAGTAAAACAAATTATTTACCTTAACTACGGCACCAGGAAGTATTCACCTGATAATGCCGTTACACACAAAAAACAAACGTTATGAAAAAACTATTCCTTTCTATCTGTATGCTGACAGCAGCCGTAGGCGCTTCCGCACAGATTGACTCTGACGACAAGCAATTATTCAACCACGTAGGTCTGGGTCTCAGTGTAGGTACTGATGGTATCGGCATCAACGCCGCTACAACCATTACTCCTTACGTACAGGCAAGGGCTGGCGTTAGTTTCATGCCAAACATCGAAGTGAAAGACATTGAGGTGGACATCAGTAACGCTGACGTAAACAGAGCAAACGAGTTCATTAGGACTTACAATCAATATGGCTTAGGTGCTCCGATAAACGAGATTAATCCACCAAAGAACTTGCTGATGACAGGCAAGATTAACATGACTAACTTTAAGTTGCTCTTTGACATTTATCCAACAAAGACGTCTCCATGGCGACTGACAGTTGGTTTCTATGCAGGAAAGTCACAGTTAATCGATGCTTGGACAACCAACTGCGAAACTGAACTTCAAGCCATCACCGACTACAACAGTCATGTAGATGAATATAACGCAATGATTAATTCTAACCCTGCATTGGCAGGAAGAGTTGGTAATCTGAACAGAGTCGGCGTTGAGGTTGGCGACTATCTCATCGAGCCTAACGGCAGTCAGGCACGTGGTTTCCTAAAGGTTAACGGCTTTAAGCCATACATTGGCATCGGTTCTGGACGCGCTATAAGCAACAATCACCGCTTCTCTTTCGCGTGGGATCTTGGCGCTCAGTTCTGGGGAACACCGACTATCTATGTTCAAGACAAGAAGATTGACAAGGATAGCAACATCGATGGCGACGGTGGCATTATCAAGACTATATCTAAGATTACAGTTTATCCAACGCTGAGTTTCCGCATCAACGGCAGAATATTGTAATTATTAGTAGTGTATAATAGTCACTTAAAATACAATATTACAATGAGGGCAAACACATCAACGTGTGTTTGCCCTCATTTTTTGGTATAATTACTAACGCGTGACAGTTGTCATTTATATTGTCGACAATTGTCAACAACGTTAATCACAATTGTCAACAATGTTAATCACAATTGTCATCCAACAGAAAATCATACATATTTCCTACAATTCAGAAGCGGAAACCATAACTACAACGCACTCTAAACTTCTCTCTCAGCAGTTGCAGGCGCGCCTCATCACCTGATACGGAGAAGTTATACACCGCTGTAGCACTGGCAAACTTATTCTTCCAACTGTAGACCACTGCCCCACGCCCTGTCAATATAATGCTGGGAAACTTGTATCTTAGCGTATTCTTGTCACCGTCTACTGTTGTATTGGCGTGTATATACGTATGGAATGTAGGCAAAGCAGATAGATGAAACAGCCAGTGTTTGCCTGCTACGTAGTTGTATCCGTAGCCTGCACCGATGGCAAAGCCTAACATCTTTATCTTGGTAGCCTTGATACCTGCATCTTCATCGGCATTGATGTCTGTGAAAGAACCGTCAAAACTGGCTCCTATCATTACGCTTCCGGCACTCTTCTTCTGCACATAACTCTGGCTAAAGGCTGCTGGGAAGGAGAAGCGTTTACCCGAAAAGGCGTAGTAGAAGTTTACGTTCAAGCCCTTTTGACTTACCAATCCCTTGTCTATGTCAACACGTTTGTCGCCCACTAACAGTCTTCCTTTATAGGTATTAGATGCGAAGTAGATTACGTCGAAGCCGTATTTGTTGCTATATGAGTTAAGGTTAAACTCATAATCCTTATTCTTTCCCACCCATTTTGTTGGGTTTACCGCTATGGACAAGCCTAAACCGCGATACGTTGCACCAAGACTCAGCGTGCCCCTGAAGTCTGACATCACTCTGGCTTCATGTAACACGTCGTCGCTTCCACGTGTTCTCGTAGTGACGGTGGCACCTGAAAAGTTTGCCATAACCTTGACTGTCCAACGGTATGGAGGCCTCATCATGTAGAGAGTGTCATACGTTATCTTGCCATATCTACGTGCTAACAGCCTGTCTACCTTGAGAAGGCTGCCGTCTACCTTCGCTAACTTCTCATGTCTTCGCCTTACTCTTGCTGAGTCTGCTCCCACTCCGAGTCGCTTTCCGCGCACTATTGAGTCCGCCCATTGCAGCATATAGCCATTATCGGCGGCGTGTCTGACACGTAAGCGCAAACTGTCTGCGATGGTAACATATTGTTTTAGCGTCGGCTTACGCTTGCTTTCCGCAACAGAATCCGTCTGCATCACGGCGTAAGAAGGTACTATCGAGGCTACAAACAGTACGCATAAACACACCTTTCGCATTATTCTCACACTATAATCTCTCCCCGTCATCAAACGAATTTCAGTCTTTTCACTTCCTTTTCAAACATCGGCGTGAAGACGCCTATGCCGAGATTGTTGCGTATTTCGTCTATGGTCCAGAATCTACCGCCTGCTGTTTCTGTAGCAGAAGGTATGAGTTCACCGTCATATATGGTTGTGAACACATATACGAGTTCACGCTCTATAGCGCTCTCATACACGTATTTCTGCAGGAACTTTGGTTCATACTCACCTGCTTTCAGTCCTATCTCCTCGTAAACCTCACGTGCTAACGCTGCATCCACGGTCTCGCCATAGTCCAAATGGCCTCCTGTCGCGGTGTCCCACTTATCTGGTTGCACCTCTTTCCAGTCGGCACGGTGCTGCAAATACAACTCTCCCTTACTGTTAAACACATGAAGATGTACCACTGGATGCAAGCGTTTCTCGCCGCAGTGCGCCTCTTCACGGGTCATACTGCCTATTACATTGCCTTCTTCATCTACTTCGGGGAACAACTCTTCACGTTTGTCTTCCTCTACAAGTTTTCTCTCCTTGGGCGTCAAGCGTCCTTTCTTCTCCTCTATGTTCATAATGTTTTTATTTTTAGAGTAAGTGTTTATCACGCATTAAACGTAATAAACGATATATGACTTTATTTTTGCAAAATTACAAATTAAATGTGTTACACCCAAATTTAATTTTACATTAAGTACATAACAACGCATTTTTTCTACATCTTTGCATTTACAAACTATACTAAATACTTTCAATTATAATGATGAAGAATATATTTTTAGTTTTCATTACCTTCCTCGCGCTATGCCCATTACGTTCCTCTGCTGAGGCAGAGTCATCGTCGCAGGTACTGCAGAAGATTGTGAAGGTAAATGATTATTGGCAGTCTCACAACAGTCCTAAGCAACGTGCGTTCTGGGATAACGCCGCTTATTACACTGGAAACATGGAGGTTTATCGCCTGACTGGTATCGCTCGTTACTACGACTACAGCGACCAATGGTGCCGACACAATCGCTGGATGGGCGCAACATCTAACGATAAGAGTCGCTGGAAGTACAAAACGTATGGCGAGGGCAATGACTTCGTGCTCTTCGGTGACTGGCAAACGTGCTTCCAAACGTACATAGATATGCACAATCTCGTGCCTGCCGACTACAAAGTGGCACGCGCCATCGAAGTGATGTCACACGAATGTAGTATGCAGGACAACAAGTTCTGGTGGTGGTCGGACGCTCTTTACATGGTAATGCCAGTGATGACGAAGATGTATCTGCTAACGGGCGAGGTGAAATATCTTGACAAACTCTACGAGAACTTCCTCTGGAGCGACAGCCTTATGTGGGATAAAGATGAACAACTGTATTACCGTGACGGTAAATATATATGGCCAAAGGTGAAGACTTCGTGCGATGGCGGCAAGAGTTTCTGGGCTCGTGGCGATGGCTGGGTGCTGGCAGGACTGGCTAAAGTGCTTGCGGATATGCCACGAGACTATAAGAATCGTGACATCTTTGTGCAGCGTTTCAAGCAACTTGCCGAAGGTGTAGCACGCTGTCAGCGTCCTGATGGCTACTGGAGCCGCTCTATGCTCTGCGAGGGTGATGCCCCAGGTCCTGAGACATCGGGCACTGCTTTCTTCTGTTACGGTATGCTTTGGGGCGTAAATCATGGTTATTTGGATAAGGCCACGTATGCTCCTGTGATAGAAAAGGCATGGAAATACCTTACTGACAAGGCTCTGCAACCTGACGGCAGCATTGGTTTCGTGCAACCTATAGGTGAGAAACCTGACCCTAACAAGATTGTTGACGCCCGCAGTCAGGCTCCTTTCGGCACTGGCGCATGGCTTCTTGCCGCTTGCGAAAGGGTACGTTACCTCGACGGTACGGCTTCACAGTACTTCCTTCCTGGTGCTCCTCACGTAACAGGCGATAAGAGTATGACGGTGAAGGTGACCAACTCTACCGACAATAACCGCTCTGACGTAGTGGAACTTGACGCTAACAAGGTCTTCACCACACTCGGAATATGCGGTGGCAGACAGTTTGTTGTGCTCGATGGTGACAATGTTGAGCGTCCTTATCAGTTGACAAGCGACGGTAAAGTACTCATACAAGCATTTGTAGCCCCCCACTCTACTACTACGTTCACTATCAAATGTGGTGAGCCAAAGGCTGCACGCCTTGACTGTAATGGGCATATCTACCCTGACCGTGAGGACGACTTGACATGGGAGAACGACAAGAGCGCATGGCGAATGTATGGTCCTAAGATGCACAACAAGGGCGTTAGCGGCTTCGATACCTTTGCAAAGAATGTGACATACCCTATACAAGACGTGCTGTACCACAACGAACTGACTAGTTATGGCGTTAACAACACACTCCGAAAGGCTGGTCGTGGCGCAGAATGGGCACAGATTCACCGCGACGTTTACACCTACCACCGTGACCGCGGACAGGGAATGGATGCCTATACCGTGGGCAATACGCTCGGTGCTGGTGCCCCTGCGGTGATGAAAGACGGCAACCTCGTGATGCCCGACGTTTATGAGAAGGCAGAGATTGTGGACAACGGACCGCTGCGTTTCACTGTTCGCCTGCAGATGTATGAGCAGAATGGCATTAAGGAAACACGTCTTTTCTCTCAGGACAAGGGGTCACACCTTGCACGAGTAGAGGTTTCTTACGACGGCATTGCTGACGGAACACAGGTGGCAAGCGGCATTGTTGTACACAAGAGTCAGCCTAACGCTTACGTGATAGATAAGAAAGAGGGCTACATTGCCTACTCTGACGCTCTCGATACACCGCAAGGTCAGAACGGACAACTGTTCATTGCCTGCCTCTATCCCAACAAGATGAAGGCTCTTAAGTACCTTCCTCTCGCTGAAGAGAAGGCAGGAGGCATTGGTCATGTAGCTGGTATCACAACATACACCGCAGGTGCTCCGTTCGTATATTACGCGGGTTCGGCATGGAGCAAGTATGATGTTCCAACCATGAAGATATGGCAGGAGACCGTGAAACTTTACTCTGACAACCTCAAGAATCCTCTGAAGGTAGAATATTAACATACATATCACACCACATCAACGGTGGCTTGACAACAGGAATGAATCTCATTCCTCTGTCAAGCCACCGTTGTTTATTTATCAACACCTAAAACATCCTACCCCAAAACCTAATCTTCTCCAACCTGAACCCACCAACATGCGCCCTCTCTACCACACGTCACACTGCTGTCTCTCTTTGCTTTCCTGTAGCGTTCCGAGCAATTGTTTGCCACCGACAGAACAATTTTGGAATGTGCAACGCTTGGTATGGAATAGGTAATAAGGGTGAGGAGCCTTGGCTACATTAAAGTTTCGCACCGTTATATCACGTATAGGCTCCGCTTCGTTGCCGTCGTAATAGATGGCATACGCTGCTGATGAGCGTGCGGAGACATTGTTAATGCTGAAGCGAGAGTATCTTGCCGGGAAGTTACCACCACGATAACCGAAGTAGTTTGTCTCGAAACGCAGCACCGCTCCTGCCACATCGCCAATGTTAACAGAGTCAACAAACACGTCTTCTATATACCCTCCGCGGTCGAGGTTCGACTTAAACAGCAGGGCGTTCTTCACATCTCCTATCTCGATGTTGGTCATATACACTCCCTTTACGCCGCCCGACATCTCTGAACCGATACACAGTCCGTTGCACTTACTGTAGAATTTGCAGTTGCGTATCACAATATCCTCCGATGGTCGCGCCACTCTTCTGCCGTCAGCGTCACGTCCTGCCTTTATCGCCACAGCGTCATCACCTGTACGGAAGGTGCAATTCTCTATCAGCACCCTACGACTTGACTCTGGGTCGCAGCCGTCATTGTTAGGGAAGTGGGAGTCAATGGTGACGTTACGCACCGTTACATCCTCGCTATACAAGGGATGAATACACCAGAAAGGACTGTTCTTCAGCGTCACGCCATCCACCAACACCTTACTACAAGAGTTAAACTCAATGGCACAGGGGCGCAACTTCGTGCCCTCGCCAAACACCCTTTCTGTTACAGGCGTAAGGTCATCGCCCATCTGTCGCAGTCTGTCCACGTCCGCTTTCTCTGGTGTCACACCATGCGTGCCATGCGTATTCTCCACGAAGTTAGGGTCTCCACCAGGCATTCCCCACCGTGCCATCTCGCCACCGTTAGCATCTATCGTGGCTGTTCCCTCGCCTGTGATGGCTATATTCTGCTGACCATGGGCATGAATCATTGAAGAACGGTTATACAGTTCTGTACCTTCCCAGCGTGACAGCACCGCTGGCAGGTAGTCGTCAGCATTAGGTGAGAATCTCAGCGTGGCTCCATCCCTTAGGTGCAGGCGCACATTGCTCTTCAACTCCAATGGTCCGTCCATGTAATATGTGCCCTGTGGCACCACCACCGTGCCGCCTCCTTGCATGGAGCAACTGTCTATCTGCGCTTGCAACTCCCTGCGCGTGGCACCAATGCGTAGCGTTCGTGCGCCCTTAGGTATGCTCACGCTCCTCACCGCACCTGCTATCAGGGCTGCCTTACGCTGTGGTGTTATGTCTTTCAGGTCAAGGCGAAGCGTGTCAAGCGTTGGCTTCACCTTCTTAATGGTACCGTCTTGATTATAGAACAGCGAGTCAACACACACCGAGCGTCGCACTCCGCAATGGTAATCGGGGGCCAGTCGACGTGAGATATCGGCGGTATGATAGAACAGGTAGTCCTGCCCACGATACGTTACTATAGAGTGGTGGTTGGTACCACTGTTCACTGGGTCGAGTATCACGCCCTGATAGGTATACGGTCCCATTGGCGATGTGGCGGTGCAATAGGCTATTCGTGGTTCGTGTCCACGAAAAGGACCATCAGAATACGACATATAGTATATGCCATTACGCTTATGTACCCACACGGCTTCAAAGAAATCTTTTACTCCTTCGATAATATGCACCTTGCCATCATACGACACCATGTCGTCGTTCAGTTTCACACAGCACACCGTGTTCTGCCCCACGAAGAGATAAGCCTGCCCATCATCGTCTATGAACACGGCAGGATCGATGAAGTCTCTGTCACAGACCACTCCCGGACTATCTATTGACAGCAGCGGATGTCCTAACGGGTCATGGAACGGTCCCTTAGGAGTGTCGCCCACAGCCACACCGATATGCCGTTTGTCCGTAGGGTAATAGAGGTAGTATTTGCCGTTACGCTCCACGCAGTCGAGTGCCCATGCCGCGCTCTTCGCCCACGTTGTCTGCTTGAATGGCGAGAATATCACGCCAGCATCATGCCACCGTGTCATGTCGGTTGTGTAGTAGGCGTGATAGTCTTCCATTGAAAACGCTGCGGCATCGTCCTTGTCATGGCTGGGATATACCCACAGTGTGTCGCTGAATACGTGTGCTGATGGGTCAGCGGAGTATGCGTCTGTTATTATGGGGTTGCCCGACCAGGCGGCGCACATCAATGGCATTACCGTGGCGGTAAACGCCAATAACATTTGTTTTTCTTTATATTTCATTGTTTCTTATATTTATTTTATACGTAAATAACGCTTCGCTCCTTTTTCTTTTTCTACATTAATCGCCATTAATACTTTATATTTCATTTTGTAATTCATCGTTAATCTCTCGTTAATACTTTAGCCTTGCAACCCTTGCTGGACTGTAATTCCTGCAAGAAAAGATTAATGTCTGATTAACGTTAGATTAATGGTGATTAATGTTAAAATCAACAAGGCCGAAGCATTGAAAAGATATATACGTTGCATTAAATTTATGCTATTTTTATTTTTCAACATTAATCGCCATTAATCTAACATTAATCTTTCATTAATACTTTATATTTCATTTTGTAATTCATCGTCAGCATCAATACAATCATGCAACAGTAGTTTATTATAATTTTCACAATATACACGATTCATGTGTCTATCTATAAGGAAGCACTCGTTAGTATCTTTGTCAAAAGCCCATCGCTCCCCTATTAGGTCCTTACCCCCAAAGTTTATAAGGATACCTACAGGCTTGTGAGTTAATCGAAGATAGTTACATAACTGAGCACGATGCGCTGGTAATAATTGCACTACTGATTTTAACTCTACTACTATATCGTCAACAGTAATATCCATTTTATACTTTTTCTCCAACTTATGCCCCTTATAATATATTTCTATTTCCTGTTCGCGTTTATTAGGAATGCCACGCTGTTTAAGTTCCCAACTTAACGCTTCCTGATAAACTGGTTCCAACAATCCATACCTCAATTCCGCATGGACAGTCATTGCAGAACCTATTATCTGATAAACCACTTCCTTATACTGACTCAGATTCATAACAAAAGATTAATGAAAGATTAACGTTAGATTAATGGTGATTAATGTTAAAGACTACAATGCGGAAGCATTGCACGTGACATCTGCCTCACTCAAAGTCTGCCTCCCACTCTATCTTTACCTTCTCGCCCGTCACAGGGTGCATGAACTCTAACGTTCTTGCGTGGAGATACATCCTCTCAGCAGGGAGATTACCGTAGAGAGGGTCGCCAATGATGGGCATACCTAGACCTTCTGGGTGCGCACAATGTACGCGCAACTGGTGCGTTCTGCCTGTTATGGGGCGCAGACGTACCGTGCGTAGTGTAGCACTATCTGCACCTATAGAGCCGTTAACGGGCGTGTCAAGAAACTCATAATGCGTCACCGCCGTCTTACCTTCTTCGTAATCCACACGCTGACGAGGACGGTTGATAAAGTCGGCTGATAGCGGTAGAGAGATTGTCGCACTCTGTTCTGCCACGCCTTTGCCACTATCCGCCACCAATGCCACATATTCCTTGCTCACGGCTTCATGCTTTGCGAACATCTTTTGCATCAAGACATACACCTCTTCACTCTTTGCAGCGATAAGTACACCACTGGTGTCACGGTCAAGACGATGCACCATTTTCAAGAAAGATATGTCTGAACGCATTTTTCTCAACCACGTCTCTGCGTCAGGTTGTTCAGTGCGCCCTGGCACGGAGAGCATACCATGGGGCTTGGCTATAGCGATAAGGTAGTCATCTTCATATAATACGGTTAGCGTTTCCTCCATTTGCTCCTTGCACTGTGCCTTCATCTCTGGTGGCAAGAGGCTTCCGAGTATCGGTACACACTTGGCTTGGCATGGCTCATAGAAACTGCCGTGGTGACGTATCTCTCCTTTTGGCGACGCTCCATACCAGAACTCTGCCATGGCAATGGGCTGCATGCCGTGGACATTGGCGTAGTTTAGTAGTCGTGGTGCACAACATTCACCTGTGCCTGAGGGTGGCACAGTCTGCTTGCTTCCTGTCTTTTGCACATAGTCCGTGAACACTTGGAGCAGTGAGCGCGTCTCGCCAGTAGGCGTAACCAACTGGTGTTGCGTGAAGAGCCATCGCTGCAGGGCGTCTGACCGCTGCTTGCGCTCTTGCTTCATGCTTCTTATATCCAACTCGATGTCTGTAACAGTAGTCTGCGCCTCAGCCACTTCCTTTGCCCAACGTTGCTTTATGCGTCGCAGTTCCGCATTCTGATATTGCGCCTCCTGCACCGTTCTCGTGGCTTTATGTTCTTTTATATACGCCTTATACGCTGTCACTTCCTTCTCTGCCTGCGTTTTTATCGAATCAAGATTACGGCGTGACATGGCAAGTTCTGCTGAGTGTTCCGCCTCTGTTACCTTACGGTTAAGGTCGCTTATCTGCGCTTCGTGCTGTTTGAAGTAGCCGTCGGGCTGCAGATAGTCGAATATGGCGGGCACGTAACCCTGCCAGTCGCTGCGCCCAAGTATCTGCCCAGAGTAGGCATAGAGTGCCTTGACGCCACCCACATCGTGTAGCATCTCCTGTGGCGCAGTGCCCTGTTCCCTAACGAGCAAAGCCCCAAACATTTTACCTTTATTTACTTCCTCCGTCCATTCCGCGTGCCGTTCTATGTCGGAAAAGACAAGGTCGCGAGCGAGAATTAGTTTGTCTTTCATTATATTCAACTTCCCTCCCTTACATCACTACTATCAACTTACAATTAGAAAACGCACTTATCATCGTTGCGATATGGGCGTGATTGCACTGTAATAACGCACTTATCGCACTGCGATAACGCCCATATTGCAACGATGAACAAACGCTATAAAAATTATAAGCAAATAATAGTGCATTGCTTACAGTTTGTAAGTATTTCGTTACACGTACAGATTTTCATGCGGATATGGTTCCTTAGATTGTTTTAACATTAATCGCCATTATTCTCACATTAATATTACATTTACACTCATAATGGTTTTCCTGTTAAGTTACAATCCTATATCCCATTCCGTTTGCAAAGATAACGCAAAAAAAAATATTACTGCTACGAAAAGGATTTTTTCTTCTTTTTACCTTGTTTTTTCTTTTATCTCGCTATTTATTAGTAAATTTGCAGTCTTAATCATCAACGCATTTACATGGACAAGAAACCACTTATACTTATCTCTAACGACGACGGTTATCACGCTAAGGGCATCAACAGTCTAATAAAGATGCTGCGTGGCATGGGCGACATCATTGTCTGCGCTCCTGAAAGGGGACAGTCAGGAAAGTCAAGGGCTTTTAGTACTACCACGCTATCATTGGCTCACCGACGCCATGAGGAGTATGACGATACGTCAATAGATGTTTGGAGTTGCTCGGGCACGCCCGTTGACTGCGTGAAGATGGCGTATGCTAAGATCTGCCCACGCAAGGCGGACATCGTTATCGGGGGCATTAACCACGGTGATAACGCCAGCACCAACGCGCACTATAGTGGCACGGTGGGCATTGTTATTGAGGGTGCGATGAAGGGTATACCATCTGTGGCGTTCTCATTGTGCGACTATGACGACGACGCTGACTTTGAACCAATGCGCACTCTGGTGCAGAGTGTGGTAAGACAGGTGCTTAACGAGGGACTGCCACATTACGTTTGCCTCAACATCAACGTGCCGAAGGAGTGGAATGGCGAGGTGCGCAACTGCCGTATGGCTTACGGTCACTGGCGCAATGAGGTGGACGAGCGTAAGCACCCCAGCACGGGTAAGCCGTATTACTGGATGACTGGTTATTACCAGAACGATGAACCTGAGGCTGAGGACACCGACGCTTGGGCGTTGGCGCACGGCTATTGCTCCGTGACACCACTGACAGTGGACATGACTGCCAACTATAATTTTGAACTAAAGGTGGTTCTATAGACTACCACCGTAAGATGAAATATTTATAATATGATAACGTTTTGTTATCTTTCGGTCTTTTTTCGGCTCAAGGCGTGAGTTCACTCAGTCGTTATGCACATCATAACTCCATCACATACTTACACTTTAACCTCGAAAATAGCCTCGAAATATAACAAAGTTAATTTATAGAACCACCCTTAAAGGAGAAAGAATGAAATACTACCTCATAGCGGGCGAAGCATCAGGAGACCTGCACGCCTCTCACCTTATGAAGGCATTGGCGCATCAGGACGCTAATGCCACTTTCCGTTTCTTTGGCGGTGACTGTATGACAGAGGCTGCTGGAGAGCGTGGTGTGAGGGTGAAACACTACCGAGAGTTAGCGTATATGGGCTTCATACCCGTGTTATTGCACCTGCGTACCATTATGCGCAATATGCGTATGTGTAAGGACGACATAATGAGGTGGCAGCCTGACGTGGTGATTTTCGTTGACTACGCTGGCTTCAACCTATCCATCGCTAAGTTTCTTGCAGCACAAAGGAAGCGAGGAAAGATGGCTAAGCCAATGCGATTGTTCTATTACATCGCCCCAAAGATATGGGCATGGAAGGAGTATCGCATAAAGAACTTCAAGCGAGACATTGACGAGATGTTCTCAATATTGCCCTTTGAGAAAGCGTTTTTTGAGGAGAAGCACCACTATCCCATTCATTATGTGGGCAACCCTACGGCAGACGAGGTGCGAGAGTTCCGTAATGGCTACAAGGAGACGTTCGAAGAGTTTTGTAAACGCAACGGTCTCGATGCCTCACGCCCCATCATCGCCCTCCTCGCTGGAAGTAGACGACAGGAGATTAAGGCTAACCTGCCTGCCATGATAGAGAGCATTGAGGGCAACAGCACACTCTCTTCTGACTATCAGGCGGTAGTGGCTGGCGCACCAGGAATAGAGAAGGAATACTACAAAGAGTTTACTGAGGGTAAGAACTGCACCGTGGTGTATGGCGAAACGTACCCTCTGCTCTCACACTCTACAGCGGCATTGGTGACGAGTGGCACGGCTACGCTTGAGACTTCGCTCTTCAATGTGCCGCAAGTGGTGTGCTATCGTATGTCGACTCCACGACTCGCACGCTGGGGCTTTGACCACATACTGAAGGTGAAGTATATCTCTCTTGTCAATCTCATTGCCGACAAGGAGGTGGTAAAGGAACTGTTCGCTGACCGATTCAGTGTAGACTACATACGCCAGAACCTCCTTTCGCTGCTTCCTGGCAACACAGAGAGGGAGCGAATGCTGCACGATTACGCTGAGGTGCAGAAGCGATTAGGCAACCAGTGCGCACCAGAGAACACTGCAAAACTGATGGTGGAACTGGCGAAGTAAAAAAACTAATTCCTACGACTCATTGTGATGCAGTATACAATGAAATGCTAATGAACAAATATGGCAAAAG
Source organism: uncultured Prevotella sp. (assembly GCA_934272845.1). GTDB lineage: Bacteria > Bacteroidota > Bacteroidia > Bacteroidales > Bacteroidaceae > Prevotella. The sequence continues at coordinate 1,507 of CAKQSF010000020.1, read as the reverse complement.
AAGCAGAATATGGACTATGAGTATTAATAAGGATTTAACAAACACTTCCCAAGAACAAGAATTTACGGAAGTGGTGAATATAATAGTTCAGCATAGGAGCAAGGCATCACGTGCAGTCAACGAACAAGCCCTGCTTTGCGCATGGTATGTTGGCGGTTATGTTTCAAAGAAACTGAAAAACGAGGAATGGGGAAGCAAAGTCGTAACCCTACTGTCTGAATATATTCGCTCCACTCGCCCTAATATCAAAGGCTTTAGCAAGAGAAACATTTACAATATGGTGATGTTTTATGATGAATACTCATCGGAAGCATTTACGACTGCGGTGGCGAAATATTTGAATACTGAATTTGTCCAGTCAGAAACTGGACAAATCAGAAATCATGTGGCGAAGCAAGGAAGAACCATAATAGTGCAGTCGGAAACTGCACAAATTGTCCAATCACAAACAGGGCAAATGCCCAACATTCTGACACTTACAACTATAACAAACCATATCGAGATATTGTGTAGGTGTAAAAGTGTGGAAGAACGATTATTCTACATTCTTTATGCTCATAAAGAGCACTTGTTTGTGCGAGAACTGCAACGTTGTATATCAAACCAAACGTATGCTGCGTTATTAAGTAACAAGACTAACCTGTCGAAAGGTTTGCTTGAAACTTATCCAAACTCTCCGATAATGTTCAAAGATACTTACTTCGTTGATTTTCTCGAATTACCCAAGAAACATAGCGAATCGACGTTGAAGCACGGCTTGATAGAACACATGAAGCAATTTATCCTTGAATTGGGTAAGGATTTTATCTTTATGGATCAAGAGTATCGCTTGAATGTTGGTGCTTCTTCGTTCAAAGCAGATTTGCTATTCTTCCATCGTGGGCTTCAAGCTCTCGTAGCCGTAGAGTTGAAGAAAACTAAGTTTCATCCCCGTGATCTCGGACAGTTAGAGTTCTATTTAGAGGCTCTTGATCGCAACGTAAAACGTTCAAATGAAAATCCATCCATTGGTATCATTTTGTGTCCCGCTGCCGACAAGGTGGTTGTTGAGTATGCTATGAGTCGCAGCATGAGTCCAACAATGATTGCTGAATATAAACGTATCTTGATTCCACAGGAACAAATGCAACAGCAGTTAAGAGAATTTTGTCAATTCTTTATTAATAAGGACAAGTAATGTTTTTAACAACAACTTGAACAATATTATTATTGTAGCTACAATGTATTATCGTACAGTTTTTATCTCATCTTGTTTGCTATTTTGGGGTATTCATCAGTCATGATGTCTGCGTTGCTCCTTATTCATATACATAGAATATCTCAGCAATCTGAGAAAAAAACGGCTCACCCGTAAAACCCTGTGTCTACCCAAAGATCATAGACAATCTATAGAGAAAGAAGTCAAGATCTATAACCCCTCTGAGATGAGTTCTAAATTGCTTTATCTTTGAGTTGAGCGACTCGGCAGATGCATTTGTTGCACGGTTGATAAAATAATTGAGTACTT
>CAKQSF010000019.1 GCA_934272845.1 uncultured Prevotella sp. | reverse complement strand
CATTAATCTAACATTAATCTAACATTAATCTAACATTAATCTAACATTAATCTAACATTAGTCTAACATTAATCTAATATTAATCTAACATTAATCTAACATTAATCTAATATTAATCTAACATTAATCTAACATTAATCTAACATTAATCTAACATTAATCTAACATTAATCTAACATTAATCTAACATTAGTCTAACATTAATCTAACATTAATCTAACATTAGTCTAACATTAATCTAATATTAATCTAATATTAATCTAATATTAATCTAACATTAATCTAATATTAATCTAATATTAATCTAACATTAATCTAACATTAAAAAATTTTTCTCTTACCACATATAATAAAATATCTCGTTAGAGATAGATTAATGGAGATTAATGTTAAAATATAAAAGCAACCAATATTGTTGGTATTCTCAAAATATTTTTGTTTGACTATACTAAATCATACTCTGTGCTTTTTCTAAGTCTTCAGGTGTGTCGATGCCGATAGTCTCCTTTGTCGTCTCGCCCACCTTAATTCTGTATCCGTTTTGTAGCCAGCGTAGTTGTTCGAGACTCTCAGCCTTCTCTAAAGACGACTGCGGTAATGATGTTATTTCTCGCAATACCTCCCTGCGATAGGCGTACATGCCGATGTGCTTTAGAAAAGGAAACTCAGCAGCCCATGCGGCCTGTTCCTTGCCGCGGATGAACGGAATAACGGAACGGCTGAAGTACATGGCAAAGCCATTGTTGTCAACAACAATCTTAGGCGAGTTAGCGTTAGAGATACGTCTCCAAGCCTCTTCTGTGGATATGCTACTGTCGTTGCTGGCAGGAACAAACCTTATGCCGAGAGTCGCTATCTGCGTTTTTTCATCATTGAAGCAATGGCATACAGACTCAATTTGCTCAGGTTGTATGAAAGGCTCGTCGCCCTGCACGTTAACAACCACATCATACTGCTCTCCGTCAGCCTCAATCTTCTCCATTGCTTCCTCAATGCGGTCAGTGCCACTCTTATGGTCAGGTGAAGTCATGACAACGTTTCCCCCCCATGAACGCACGTGGTTAAAAATTCGTTCGTCATCGGTAGCCACCCAAGTAGCATCCGTTTGCTTATTGACCTGTTCATAAACACGTTGTATTACAGTTTTGTCGCCAAGCATGGCAAGAGGTTTCCCTGGGAAACGAGTAGAGGCATATCGTGCTGGGATAATGGCAATGTATTTCATTTTTATGGTAAGTAAGAAAATAATTGTGTATATATATAAGTGCAAAGATAGTTATATTTATTTACAGAGAGTAATTTTGAGTATATAAATTACAATTTTATGATAAAAAATGTTGCATAATGGCTGTTATCTCAAAATAAATTTGTAATTTTGAACCAATATTCATTTTGTTACATAGCGGTTAGGCGTGCGCCTGATAGTTATAATCTGAAATCTGAAAGTAAAGTGAGATACTGTCTATTACAACTAATATTTTTATTGCTCCCTCTAGGAGCACATTCTCAGAAAATCGTTCTTGGTTCTTGTGAGACCCATGACAAGGGTCAGTATCAAGGCGAGATGTTGGGAGGTAAGCCCCATGGTAAGGGTGTAACGCGATTTGAAAACGGTGACACCTTTGAGGGGGAATACATAAAGGGCAAACGACAGGGACATGGTGTGTACATGTTTACTGACGGCGAACGCTATGAGGGACAATGGTTCCAGGACCAACAACACGGAAAGGGAATATATTATTTTGCTAATAATAATAGGTATGACGGACTGTGGTTCCGTGATTATCAGCAGGGACACGGCATAATGTATTACTATACAGGCGATGTGTATGACGGTAACTGGCAACAGGATAAACGTCAGGGTAAAGGAAAGTACACTTTTAAGAGTGGGGCCTATTATGACGGCGAATGGAAAAACGATATGAAGAACGGCAAGGGTTACTTTAATTGGGGTGACGGCAGTTCTTATGACGGACAGTGGGTAGAGAACAAACGTTCAGGTAAGGGCGTGTTTAAATATTCCACGGGTGATAGTTATAACGGCATGTGGCGCGATGACCTGCAGAACGGCAAGGGCGTGTATAAATTTCGTAACGGTGACGTTTATGAAGGAGATTACGTAAACGGAGAGAAAACTGGCGAAGGAATCTTTAAGTACGCCAACGGAGATAAGTATACAGGTCATTTCGTAGATGGTGAAAAGGAAGGTATGGGTACTTTCGTATGGCGCAATGGCGATAATTACGTAGGTTACTGGAAAGCCGACAAACAGAACGGACACGGAAAATTGACCAAAAAGAATGGTGACGTGTACGAAGGAGAGTTTAAGGCAGGACAGCCTAATGGCGAGGTAATAATACATTACGCTGACGGGTCAAAGTTTAAAGGTATATATAAGAACGGTAAACGTAATGGTAAGGCCATAGAAGAGAATAAGGAGGGAGTTCGATTCGAAGGAACATACGTGGATGATGAGCGTGAAGGCGCATTCGTAGAGAAAGACCGTAACGGACAGGTTACGGCACGAGGAACATACGAGTCGGGCGTAAGAAGAGAAAACTAACTACCAGAAAAGATAAGATTAACCCTATAAAAGAATACAATTATGATAGTAGACACATTAGAAAACCTCAAGGAGTATGTTGGCATGAATCCACTTTTTGCCGACGTGGTAAAGTTTATAGAAGAGAACGATCTTCTTGCCCTTGAGCCAGGCAAGCATTATATAAAGGACAAAGATCTATTTGTTAACATCACAACGGCTAAGGGTAAGACACCAGATGAGGCAGTAATGGAAACCCATAAGAAGATGATCGATATACAGATACCTCTTGATGAGGAGGAAACATACGGATACCTCCCTCTTGAGGATCTTCCTGATGACATTCCTTACAATGAAGAAAAAGATATAACAAAGTATCCAGGCGTTCCTGGCAGCAGTTATGTAACATGTCGTCCGGGTATGATGGCAATCTTCTTTCCCCAAGATGGTCATGCACCATGTATCTCTAATGAAGCGGAGATAAAGAAGGCTATCTTCAAGGTAAAGGCGTAGTGACATGTATTATTAGTCACTTACGTTTTGTTATCTTTCGGGCTCTTATCGGTTCACAGTGTAAGCGCATTCCGTCGAGTAGCATGTTACACATCTTCTCTTACTTACACTTGACCCTCGATAATAGCCTCGAAATATAACAAAGGTAATTTATAAAACCACCCTAAACCCACCTAATATCTAAAGACGAAATGGCAGAAACAAAGAAAACCGCAGTTAAGGCTACGGCTGAACCAAAGAAAAAAACTTCCGTAAGAAAAGGCTGTGCAGGCAGGAAGAAAACAGTGGCAAAGCAGCCAGAGCATATAGGGATAGTACAGAATGATGCATGGTTAGAGCCATTTGAGGAGGCTATACGCGGAAGACATGACCACGCGCAGTGGATGATAAACCACTTGACCAACAATGGTAAGAAGAGTCTGTCAGATTTTGCATCTGGTCATCTCTATTATGGATTGCACCATACGAAGCAGGGAGGTTGGGTGTTCCGCGAATGGGCGCCTAACGCCACGGAGATTTATCTTATTGGTGACTTCAATAACTGGCAGCCCACAGCCAAGTATGCACTGAAAAAGGCGAAGAACGAACAGGATTGGGAACTCAAACTGCCTAAGACTGCAATGAAACACGGTGACCTTTACAAGATGCTTGTAAAGTGGGAAGGAGGCGAAGGCGAACGTATACCAGCATGGGCGCAGCGCGTAGTGCAGGATAGCGATACGAAACTCTTCTCTGCTCAGGTATGGGATCCCGAGAAACCTTACGTGTGGAAAAAGAAAACTTTTAAGCCAAACACAACCCCACTGCTTATCTATGAGTGTCATGTAGGCATGGGGCAGGATGCTGAGAAGGTGGGAACATATACTGAGTTCAAAGAGAATGTGCTTCCAAGAGTAATAAAGGACGGCTATAACTGCATACAGATTATGGCGATACAGGAACATCCTTATTACGGCTCATTTGGTTATCATGTAAGTTCTTTCTTTGCTGCATCAAGCCGCTTTGGTACTCCAGAAGAGTTGAAAGACCTCATAGACACAGCACACCAGAACGGTATAACCGTTATAATGGATCTTGTTCACTCTCATGCTGTTAAGAACGAGAACGAGGGATTGGGCAACCTTGCTGGCGATCCTAATCAATATTTCTATCCAGGAGACCGTCGTGAGCATAACCAGTGGGACAGTCTTTGCTTTGACTATGGCAAGGACAATGTAATGCACTTCCTGCTCTCTAACTGTAAGTATTGGCTTGAAGAGTATCATTTTGATGGCTTCCGCTTTGATGGCGTGACCTCAATGCTGTATTATAATCATGGGCTCGGAGTAGACTTTGGTGGATATGGCGATTACTTCAATGGTGGTGAGGACGACAATGCCATTTGTTATCTTACACTTGCCAATAAGTTGATACATGAGGTAAACAAGAATGCCATAACCATTGCTGAGGATATGAGCGGCATGCCTGGCTTGGCAGCAAAGTTTGAGGATGGCGGTTATGGTTTCGACTATCGTCTTGCTATGGGAATTCCTGACTATTGGATAAAGACAATAAAGGAATTGCGTGACGAGGATTGGAAGCCTTCAAGCATCTTCTGGGAGGTAAAGAACCGTCGTGCTGACGAGAAAACAGTTTCGTATTGCGAGAGTCATGATCAGGCATTGGTGGGAGACAAGACGATAATCTTCCGCCTTATAGACTCAGACATGTACTGGCACTTCAAAAAAGGTGACGAGAATGAGACAGTACACCGTGGCATTGCGCTTCACAAAATGATACGCCTCGTTACTGCAGGCACCATAAATGGCGGTTATCTTAACTTTATGGGCAATGAGTTCGGACACCCAGAGTGGATAGACTTTCCGCGCGAAGGAAACGGATGGAGTTATAAATATGCACGCCGACAGTGGAATCTTGTTGACAATAAGGACCTGTGTTACCACTATCTTGGTGATTTTGACCGCAAGATGCTTGAGGTGATAAAGAGCCAGAAAAACTTTAACAAGACCCCAGTGCGAGAGATATGGCACAATGATGGTGACCAAATATTGGCATTCATGCGTGGCGACCTTATTTTCGTATTCAACTTCTCGCCAACGCGCTCGTTTACTGACTATGGCTTCCTTGTTCCAACGGGCTCATACGATGTGGTACTTAACACAGATGCGGTGGAGTTTGGCGGTAACGGACTTGCTGACGACAGCATAACGCACCTTACCAACTATGACATCCTGCATGTCAAGGAGCACAAGGAATGGCTTATGCTCTATCTGCCAGCGCGTTCAGCCGTTGTTCTGCGAAAGAACTAAGTGACTAAAGATGAAGTTCTTTGGATAATAAAAACATAAATCAATGGTTAATACCTCAAAGGATAGCACCACTACTGTAAGGGTAGTGTGTGCTATCGTTTTTGTAATCTTTGTCATTACATACGTATTTTCTTTTCAGGGTGACCTGCTTACGATGATACAGAATGTGTGGGCTGAGGGGCAAACACATTATCATCGCGGTGTTGGCGTGGCTATAATCACGCTGATTCTATCGTTAGTAGCATTTGTAGTAAACTTGTTAGTGCATTTGCCACAACGTACTTTCTCGTTGATATTCTTTCCTTCTTTCTTGTTCTTGGGTTTGTTGACGGCAGTTCACGTAGAAGGTGGTTGTGTGGAGACATCTATCGGGTGGCTTATTGCTACGCCGCTGATGCTCGTGCTTTACATGTTTGTTATAAAGCAGATAAACAACTATCAGCCATTTCTGTCGCCCTTGCGTAGCACGGCCTTCCTTTCACATCCTTGGTGGACCAACATCTTGCTGCTTGTGTGCATGATGTCGCTCACGTATATGATGGGAAATACCGATCGTACGTTGCATACACGTCTGAAGGTAGAACGCCTTTGTAAAGATAAAGAATGGGATAAGGCTTTGGCAATAGGGTTTCCGCAGTATGATAACGACTCTTCCCTCACTATGCTGCGTGCGCTAGCCCTTGCTAACAAAGGAGAGTTAGGCGATAAACTTTTTAATTATGAGATAACAGGAGGTTCGGCCTCCCTTACTCCCCGTCCAGATTGTTCCGCTGCTTTCATGTTAGGGTCAGATGTCTTATTATGGAAGACGATAGGAGTAGTGCCGCGTGATAAGTCAGTGTCAATATATACGTTCCTTAAGAAAGAAATGCGACGTGGCACATTAAACGATGTGGCAAAGGATTACCTTCTTTGCGCCTACCTTATGGACTGTCGTTTAAAGGACTTTGCAAGGACTTTGCCTAAATATTATCACGTAAACGACTCATTGCCTGTGCATTATGCAGAGGCGTATGTAATGTATTGTGAGAAGTATAATGTTACAGATACGCTTGTGGGGCAGACGATAAAGGCAGATTACGCAGACTTCCTTGTTACCATGCGTTCCCAGAAGGACCATGTGCTCCGCAACGCTGCAATGCGTAGTGCGTATTTTGGCACCTACTGGTATTATTATTACTCGAGGGTGGTTCTATAAATTACCTTTGTTATATTTCGAGGCTATTATCGAGGTCAAAGTGTAAGAGAAGAAGTGTAGCGTGCTCCTCGACTGAACGCACTTATACTTTGAACTGATAAGAGCCCGAAAGGGAACAAAACGTCAATGTGTACTAATTAAGTTTTACATAACGGTGGTAATTTATAGAATCACCCTCTAAGGTCTTTCGCTCAAGTCAGCCAATCGGTCGTGTAGGCAAGCGTCAGTAAGATTTGTAATATCTTCCGCAGGCAGGTATCGGGCAGTATCGCCCTTTTCGTCATGTACTATTTCTGCAAGGAAGTGAATGCGCAGCAAATCATAAACAAGCATATTAATAGAACGCATAGGAAGTCCTGTGCGTTTTTTTATATCCATGGCGGTAAGTGCAGGATTGCCGCTTTTAAAGTTTTCTACAATAATCGCCATAATGCGCTTTGACATATCAAGGCGAGAGTTGAAACTCGGGTTATAAGGCGACAGAGTGAAGAAATCCTCAGAGTTTTGTCGGCAATAAGAAATCTCGGCACCGCCAAGGCATATAATCCAAGAAATCTGCATCCATAACAAGAAGAACGGAATGATGGCGAATGAACCGTAGATAGCGTTATAGTTTGAAATCCATATCTGCGAGTTTATGTAGATTAACTGGAACAATTGCCATGAAACGCCAGCCAATATTCCCGGTATAATAGCAGAGCGTACTTTCACCTTGGTGTTAGGCATAAAAGTGTAGAGTGCGGTGAATGCTACGGACAGTACAACGTATGGTGACAGTTCTATCATGAATGCCATCATAGGTCCTATCACAATAACATCGTGAAGTTGATGGTTTAGGGCTGTGACCCAAATAGAAAGTCCAGAACTAATGACTATGACTATAGGTATAAGGAATAATAAGGCAATATAGTCGGTGATAGTTCGGAAGATACTTCTTTGTCTTTTTACCTGCCATATGTCATTGAAGGCCCGCTCAATGTTTGATATAAGCATGAGCACAGTCCACAGCATGAATAGCAGTCCGATACCGAGGAACACTCCTTTCTGAGTGTGTTTAAGATATGAATTGACAAAAGAAATCATTGTTTCAGCCACGTCAGGCTGTGAAGCCAAGGTGGTAGTAAACCATTTCTCGATGTATATAGAGTAGCCGAAACCGCGCGCTATGGCAAATACCACAGCCAGGATGGGTACAATAGCAAGCAATGAAGAGTATGTAAGGCTGCTTGCAGTGTCGATAACTCGTTTTTGCTGAATGTCAGTCCAAAGAGCCAGTATGAATAGTTTGGAAGTATTGGTAAGTTCTTTAAACCTCATGGGTAGTAAGAAAAATATATAGACAGGAGTGTAACATTACTATAGGGTGGTTCTATAAATCAACTTCGTAATATTTCGATGCTATTTTGCATAAGATAAACTGCACTCTGCAACATGAAAGTGAACTTTCATTGCACTCGTTTGCATTATCTTTCAATGTCAAAGTGTTAGTGTGTTAAGAAGTTATGCCGTGCATAACGACTGAACGAACTTCAGGCTAGGACCGAAAAAAGACCGAAAGATGACAAAACATCATTACGTTGACTAAGTTTTACGTAACGGTGGTAATTTATAGAACCACCCTATAAATAAAAAAAAGGAGGACAGTGTTCCTATAAGCCGGGTTCTGTATTCCGTTGCGGCTCTCGCCGTCAGCGGCTGCTCCATCATTTATCTACCCGTTGCGTCACCGTAACAGTTTAGCCAAATGGCTTAGCATTCTACCCTCCATCGTGAGAATAATCTCTCGGGCGGGCAGCCCTTTCATGACGATGGTTTACTTGAACTTGCAGCCTCCAGCAGACACAGCCCGACTGTCACCAGTCGGCTGGTAGTCTCTTACACCACCTTCTCACCCTTACCTCCCGAAAGGAGGCGGTTATTTTCTTCTGCCTTTCACTTACTGTCGCCAATAACTTGTAGTTTCGCAAGTGGAGTGCCCTGTGCTGCCCGGACTTTCCTCTCGCATCTATCAGATGCCAGCGATAGAGCCGGAACACTGTCGTCCTAAATATTTTGCAAAAGTACAAAAAAAATGTCAGTAAGCCAAACTTTTATGTAACTAAATTGTATGTTAGTACAGTGGTAATTTTTTGAACCACATTATACTGTATACTCCGTATTGACATAATGTTTGAAAATGACCGCTCACGTTGACATTTTGATTTTCTTAAATCTCTAAGAATGGCAATGCTGGTCATGAAACGAACCCCCCAAAACTCTATTTTGCTTTTGTGAAAAGAATATATAAAAAAAGCAGGATGTTACAAAAATGAGTGTTTTTGTAACATCCTGCTTACTCTGAACCGTCCTTTATTTCTTTTTCTTTCTGAAGAGGTTGACAGTACCTCCCAGCCTGCGGTACAGTTTCCAGCCTAACAAAGCACCATCGATAACAGCAGAGGCAGAGGTGATTGTGGCGAGAATACGTTTAGTAGGAGACCCCAACTCTTCTTCACTAGGTTGGCGGAACATAGCGTTCCATAGGTCTGCCAGTTGTTCTTCGGATTTGTTTAAGTCATCCCTTAGTTGCTGTTTGCGTATGTTGAGAGTCTCAAGGGAGACAATTTTGATAGGGGCATGCTCAGTATAGTTATTTTTTCGCATGGCAATTTAGGGATTTATTTGTTGTTAGGAGAGTCTTCGAAAATGCTGATGAGGAATCTTACCATGGGTCGTTCTATCCAAGTGCGTCTGTTGGCGAGAACAAGGAACAGCAATATAACGTAGACCAAACAAACGGCAAGAAAAGCCATCGGCATGGAGTTAAGCATGTCCGCCAAAAAGTATGCGGCAGCAAAAGAAAGGTATATGAGAGCCAAAAGTGTGAGCAGAGCAATGACAAAGGCAATGGTCAGCGTGGTAAGAAGCCTTACAACCTTTTCTATTATGTCAAGTTTCGTGTACTCCTTCTTTATAGTCAGCCATTGTTTCGCTTCCTCTATGAAGTCGGCAATCCTTTCTATATTTTCATCATTAGATAGCATAGTGTCAGACCTTATTGTAAAAACATATCGAGGCGCACTAAAGCGGTGCGCCTCGAAGAATTAATGTTTATTTTATTCCAGGTCGTCAGCAAGTTCATCAATCTGCTTGCGTGTCAGTTTGATGTCATGTTTGTCGCAGAAGTCCTTTACTGCGTCCTGTATCTTTGCACGTGTGTCAGTACCCTTTTCTGGTGCGAAGAGAAGTGCTGCTGTTGCGCCGGCAACGGCTCCGCCGATGATTGCGCCAATGTAACCTAATGCTTTCATAATTAATATTGTTTTAAGGGTTAAAAATGAAGATATTTAATTCTTGTTGCAAATGTAATAAAAAAATAAATGAAAAGGGGAAACAATTGTGTTAAAAATAGCGAAATGCACAAAATGCTACATAATTTTTTATTACCTTTGTAGCATATTTCAACAAGATATTAATTTAAAACACAATATTGTAATGAAAAAATATGTAGTTATATGCGCTGCTTTGTGCGCATCTATAGCAATGGTATCATGTGGCTCATCAAAGGAAAGCGCTTATCGCAAGGCTTATGAGAAGGCTAAGGCGCAGGAAATGGCGCAGCAGCAACAGCAGCAGGAGCCAGTGCAGCAGCAGGAAACAACAGAAACTCAGACGCCAACCGTTACTCCACTCGTAGAGACACCAGCACAGACAACGGTTGTTGCTGATGGTAATGATAACGTACCTGTACGTTCTGAAAATCTTACTGTCGTAAGTGGAACTGGACTTAAAGCATATTCTGTTGTCGTAGGTTCTTTCGGTGTGCGCGCTAATGCTGAGGGTATGCAGAATACTCTTAAAAAGGCTGGATACAATGCACAGGTGGCATATAACTCTGAAAGGAATATGTATCGCGTAGTAGTTACAACGTTTGATTCAAAGGCTAATGCAGTAGAGAGCCGCAACTCTCTGCGTTCTACTTATCCTGACGCTTGGCTCTTGATGAAGAAATAAGTCTCTATGTCGCGCATATTAGCAATAGACTACGGTATGAAGCGCACGGGGCTTGCTGTGACAGATATGTTACAGATTGTGCCTGGTGCGCTTGATACTGTGGATACGCAAAAACTTATGGCTTATCTGAATGACTACGTGAAACGAGAGAACGTGGAGCGTATAGTGATAGGAGAGCCTATGCAACCAAATGGTCAACCGTCAGAAAACCTTAAACGTGTAAGGAAATTTGAGGAACAATGGCGTAAGGCGCATCCAGAAATACCTATAGAGGGGTTTGATGAGCGTTTTACTTCAGTTATGGCGCATCGCACGATGCTTGACGCTGGGTTGGGGAAAAAAGCAAGACGCGATAAAGCGCTTGTTGATAGGATTTCAGCAACGATAATACTACAAGACTATTTGCAGTCAAGAATGTAGTGTTAACGATAGATTTGCTATGTGCAAAAATATAAACGAAAAATGATTTTACCAATTTATACATATGGACAACCTGTGCTCAGAAAAATAGCGCAGGATATAGACAAGGATTACCCAGAATTGCAAACTCTTATCGCTAACATGTGGGAGACGCTTGCAGACAGCGAAGGAATAGGACTGGCAGCGCCACAGATAGGTCTTGATATCAGACTTGTCGTTATTGACCTTGATGTGTTGAAAGAAGATTTTCCTGAATACGATGGCTTCCGCAAGGTATTCATCAATGCTCATATAGAGGAATATGATGATGCAGAGACAACATCTTCAGAAGAAGGATGTCTTTCACTGCCTGCCATTCACGAAAAGGTGGTTCGCCCAGCCAAGATTCGTGTAAGATACATGGATGAAAACTTCGTAGAACATGACGAATGGGTGGAAGGTTATCTCGCACGTGTAATGCAGCATGAATTCGATCATCTTGAAGGTAAGATGTTCATTGATCGTCTTTCTCCGCTGCGAAAGCAGTTGATAAAATCAAAACTACGTGCTTTGCTGCAAGGACGTTTCCGTTGTGGATATAAGGTTAAGGCACCGCGTGTGCGTTAAAAAGACTTGTTAACACAGTTTTTGTCGTGCTTGTGTTATATAAAAAGTAAGTATTTGCATATTGTTCAGGATGATAGTAAGTTGTGTCGTCTTTCGCTACAGATGACAAAGAGGGTGGGGATGAGCCTTATGTTCTTCCTCGCTTCTTTGAGTATCTATGGTCAATATAAGGTGGAAAGACTAATATTGAGTGGTAGGGTGGCGTTGCATTATGAGGATTACGTCCTTTCGATACAATACTTTAACCAAGCACTGACACAGAAGCCTTTCCTCTGGGAACCATGGCAGTTACGGGCTATTGCAAAGTTTTATCTCGATGATTGGAGTGGGGCGGAGGCTGATGCCTCAAGGGCTATAGAACTCAATCCGTATATTACGGAGTTATATGACCTGCGAGGAATATCAAGAATTAGAATGGAGCAATATGCGGATGCTATAGATGACTATTCAAAGGCGATATCTTTAGAACCAGGCAATCGTAACTATTGGTATAACCGTGCGGCATGTTACATGGAGCAGAAGGATTATGACAATGCGCTCCTGCAACTTGATACTATCATAGGAAAGTGGAAGGACTATGCTCCAACGTATCTGCTGAAAGCGGAGGTGTATCTAAACCGTAAGGACACGCTAACGGCGGAAGATTGGGTAAAGAAAAGCCTGGAAGTAGACTCTTTTAACGCTAATGCTTGGCGTTTTCGGGCAAATCTTGCCTTGCAGAATGAGCATTGGAAGGATGCGGACGTATTCTTTTCTAAGTCCTTACATTTAAAACCAAAAGACTCGGGAAGTCTTATTAATCGTGCGCTTGCACGTTTGCGGCTCAATAATCTTCGTGGTGCAATGAGCGACTACGATGATGCTTTGGAATATGACCCTAATAGTTTTCTCGCTCATTATAACCGCGGACTGCTCCGTCAGCAGGTAGGCGATGACAATAGAGCAATAGAAGACTTTGACTATGTGCTGACATTTGAGCCAGATAACGTAATGGCATTATTGAATCGTGCCACCTTGCTTGACAAAACAGGCAATCTGCGTGGAGCAATACGTGATTACAGCAAGGTAATTGAAAAGTTTCCTAATTTCTGGACAGGCCTGCATTACCGTGCGGAGTGTTATCGACGTTTAGGCATGAGGGCAAAAGCAGAGCAGGATGAGTTTCGTATTCTTAAAGCACAGATGGATAAGCATCTTGGAAAGCAGACGCGATGGTCGAGCAAAAAGGTCGCCGCAGTGCGCAAGATGAGCGATATTGACCCAGAGAAATATAATCAGGTAGTGGTAGAGGATAATCCCGAAACAGTACAGGAATATAAGAGTGAGTATCGAGGTAAGGTGCAAAATAGACAGGTAACCGAACAGTATCAGCCTTATATCGCTTTGACCTATGCTGAAAGAAAAGGAGAGATGGGTAACAGAGCCTTGTATGATGACGCTACAGAGACAGTGCGCATGAAAATGTCGGAGGCTTTCGGCTCATATGGAATTAGTATCCCACAATTAGGATGTGTAGGTGAAGGCAGCGGTGTACAGACGGCTTCTGAAGTTGATACTTTGTCGGCTGTAATACGTAAGACTAAGGAAACAAAAACTGCTGAATTGCTTTTGTTGGCGAGGGCTGTGGCTTATTCCTCAGAACAGAACTATCAAGAAGCGTTGAAGGACATAAATGATTATCTTCAGATAAATCCATCTTCTTTTATTGCATTGTGGCAACGTGCCGTATGCAGTGCCATGATAGTAGAATATGAGAAAGGATTGACGCCTAAGGATGCTGCATTACGTAAGGCTGGTGTGCAAAGTGACTTCGATAAACTTATTGAACTTGCCCCACATGATGCGAATGTACTTTACAGTTATGGCACATTCTGTGCTAGAATACAGGAATATGATAAGGCTATAGACCTGCTTACCAAAGCAATAGAGCAAGACGTACAGTTGTCATATGCATATTATAACCGTGGATTAGCATATCTTGCTTCAGGTAAGGCACAACAAGCAAAAGCAGATTTTAGTAAAGCCGGAGAACTGGGACTATACAATGCCTACAGTCTTATGAAGAAAAAAGGCAACAAAAATTAGTAGAACGTATGCGTAAGTTATTCTTTTCTGTGGCGTTTGCCACCTTGGCGTCAATGACTGTTCATGCAAATGGCGTTGACAGTCTGTTTGTAAGTATGCCAGACAGCCTGTTTCCTTATTTGCCATCAGCACAACGTGTGGAGTTGGTAAACCTGAAGAGAGTTGACACTTCTACATCTGCTGTTTTGCGTTCTCCTTTAGATTGCGAAGTAGCATTACGCTATGTTGATGATAATCGTATAACATTGGCATTAGATAGTACTGTAATAATAGAGTTGTCTATGCAAAATGTAGGGGACAAGAATTTATGTTGCGTCTTACGTACAGTCCCTACACCAGAACCACATACGTCTGCTACGCTTTATGATGAGGATTGGAAACAGATAAAACAGATAGACCTTGACTCTATATCATTTTTAGAACGTCCAGACACAATGAGTGTAGAACGATATAAGGAACTGTGTAAGTTGATAGAATTTCCACTGGTAGAAGCGCATTTTGAAGATGCTTCAACTATAATATTGAAGCAGAATGTGCCGCTTGTATCCAAGAAAGAAAGAGATAGTCTTGCTGCGATAATTGTGCAGCGTAAAGCAAAGTGGAAAGGACATAAGTTTATCTGCGAATAATCACTGATATATATATATATAATTTTGAATACTTACTTAGATAAATGACGAGGGTGTACCAATAGCCTTTTGGCTTTTGATACACCCTTGTGACGTTTATTCTCAATTTATTTAACCTTTTTCTCTTGCGGCAACAGTACCTTTTCGCAGAACCTGTCCTGCCACCATCTGCCGTCAAGTACAGGGCATTCGTTGTTCATAATGGCAAATGCCATGCTATGCCCATCTTTACCTTTGTAATATCCCGATAAAGTACTTATACCACCTTCTCTTGTCAGGGTGCCAGTCTTGGCCTTTATCATTCCGAGAACATTAGGCTTTCGCATTCGGTCATGCAATGTTCCGTCGGTTCCTGATAGTGGTAGAGATGTAAATACCTCCTTGTATATCGTTTTGTGTTTGTAGGTATAGTCAAGAAGCGTAATAAGCAGTCGCGGGCTCAACCTGTCGTCTGGGCATAATCCACATCCGTCTTCAATGTTGCAGTCCTTTTTAGGATCCAGTTTTAATTCCTGCTTTACAAATCGTTGCAATGCAACAATACCGTTCTTGCGGAAGTTTCCTTGCGTGCTTACAGTGTAGCCTAGAAGATAAAGCAATGATTCTGCATTGATGTTAGATGAGTTTTTTAGTGCTTTTTCTATAGGATACTGTATGGGAGTCTTTATTTCTGCCAACAGTGTTGCCTTCTTTGGCATTAACCTGCCGAAGCGTATGCTGTCTATGCTTGTTCTTATACCAGCGATGTTTTGTAGGGCATACAGCGTTTCGGTACGCATTTTCTTATATCCGTGATATATTAACCCCATACGACTCACTTTTAGGTCACCCATCGTCCAGTGTTCTTCATGGTTCATTGGTTCCGTGAATGCCATGTCAAGCAGTATGTTGCCCTTTATAGCCTTAATACCTTTCTGCTTTAGTACTCCAACTATGTTGTTAAGACTGTCACGGTTGAAGAAGGGATCAAATTGCGTCTTTAATATAAGGTTGCCGTATAGGGTGTCTTGGGCGATAGTTCCTGAACAGTACAGCCTTGTTTTATAGTTATATGACGTGCCAACTTTTCGTAATGCGGTAATACAAGTTAATAGTTTCATGCATGATGCGGGGCGCATAGGCTTGTCTTCATTATATGCATATACTTGTTTCTTGGCAGTTAAATCGTATAGCATAATGCCAAGGGAACCAACGTGTTGTTGTGCCGCAATAAAAGAATCTGTACGTTGTTGTAGCGCTTTATCTATAGGGGGCAATTGTGTTGTTAGCGTGTCTTTCTTAGAAACGTTATCGTCTCCACTCCAACAATTACGCAGAGCAGAGACGATAAATATAAGTAAGATAATAACAACTGGTGTTATTTTTTTCATTGCATAGATAGAGGGGACGGGCAGTTTTAATGATTACTTCTTGAAGTAGCGGTTGTAGAGACCCTCAAAGCCCTTACCATGGCGAGCCTCGTCCTTTGCCATCTCGTGAACAGTGTCGTGGATAGCGTCCCAGTTCTTTGCCTTGGCATTCTTTGCTATGCGGAACTTATCTTCGCATGCTCCTGCTTCTGCGTTCATACGCTTCTCAAGGTTGGTCTTTGTATCCCAAACAACGTCACCAAGAAGTTCTGCGAACTTAGCAGCGTGCTCTGCCTCTTCCCATGCGTAACGCTTGAATGCGTCAGCAACCTCAGGGTAACCTTCGCGGTCTGCCTGGCGGCTCATAGCGAGATACATGCCTACCTCTGTGCATTCTCCTGTGAAGTGAGCGTTGAGGTCTTTTATCATTTCTTCGTCAACGCCATATTCTTTTGCTATGCCGATAACGTGCTCCTGTACGAACTGTATGCCACCTTCAGTCTCTTCGAGTTCCTTAAACTTTGATGCTGGAACACCACACTGTGGACACTTTTCTGGTGGGGTGGTACCTTCATAGATAAAACCGCAAACGGTGCAGATGAATTTCTTTTTCATAGTAAATAAAGTTTTAATGTTTTTGTAATGCGCTGTTTTTATAATGTGTGGGAAAGTGTTGCTTTATAGCATCCTTTTTCCTTTGATGTTGCAAAGATATACAATTTATTTTGTTCCTCAAAAAGTGTAGGGTTTAATTTCCTTAATTAACCATTATCTTTACAAATTTTACCAGTCGTGTGTTATGTATTGTTGGTAATAACTATTTTTCCCATACGAAATTGTCTTTTCCAGCGGCGAGTTCAAAGTGCAACTTCGCTATTCCGAGGTCTATCAGTGTGTAGCCTACGATAGAAAAACGGCGCATGGCGGCAACGTGAGATTTCTCTTCTGCCTTTTGAGGAATATATTTGAAATAGAACTTCTGTTGGTTGATAGCAGTGGGTGCCATAAGTGCCGCTTCCACTCCATTGCGGAACCATGCAGGTGTAGTAGCGTCAGCATTACTGACATCTTCTATTGATTTGCGGTGATGGTTGCGCCTTGTTGCGTTGTGATAGCCTAATGCTATCAGGCATACAACCTTTTCGCCATCGTTAAGTGTATATGCTTCTTTTACCTTATTATACGTCAGTCCTACCCAACAAGAACCTAAGCCGAGTTGTTGTGCGAGCAGAACCAGTTGCTCACCATAGTATCCTATGCGTTCGTCAAGCGTACAGTCTTTTCGTCCAGCCATGACGAGGTAGTTACTAACTCCAGAGAAAGAGCCGTAAGCCATTATACCGTTAAATGCCTTTGGCTCGTTGAGTACTAATTGTATGTGTAGCGAGCCTTTTGCGTTACATTCTGTAATCTTTTCTTTTAGTGCTTCAACAACGTTGTCTGCGAGTGGACGTTCTATGTATTTTCTTACGCTGAAGCGTTCCTTTATAGCCTCTAATTCAGTCATGTGGTAGTGGAATAATTCTGTGTTATTCTATGCTTGAAATTGTTACGTCTCCACACTCGTCAAGACATTCCAAGAACATCTCGCTGTGAGTACCGCGCTTAACCTTTAGTACGACAGACACTTCAAACAAAGTTCCGTTTGAAGTATGCCTTTCGCGTAGTTCGTTAGAGTGAAGTTCCATGCAGTTCTCTCTGAGTTTTCTTATAGCGTTCTTCACGCTGTCCCTTGATGTTGCGGTAAAGGAAAGGTCAACGGTGTTAGTTCCAATCCTTGGAATAAGAGCGTTAAGCAACTCCAGTCCAACAAGAACCATAATCGTTGTGATGGCAGCAGCGGCAAACATACCAGTGCCGCATGCCAGTCCGATGGCAGCAGTTACCCACAGTCCCGCAGCAGTAGTAAGTCCGCGAACCACGTTCTTTTGAAAGATTATGGTTCCTGCACCAAGGAATCCTATGCCAGACACTACCTGTGCCGCAACTCGTGAAGAGTCTTTCAGGTCAATGCCGAATCCGTATTGTGACACTAAGCAGAACAGCGCACTGCCCATAGCAACAAGAAAATGCGTTCGGAAGCCAGCATCTTTAGAGCGATATTCTCGCTCTATGCCTATGATGCCTCCTAACAGCAGTGCTATAGCGAGGCGTAATGTCATGTCGAGTATATTGTCCATATAATACTATTTCTGTAATTTATTTTCTGTATTTCTCCTCCACCGCGCTGTTTATCACCTCGTAACTTTCTTTTGTTAGTCTGTTAATATTATCGTTTCCCTTTGAAGTAGGGTATATAGGTTTGTGTATGGTGAGTGACAGTGTGTGTCGTTTAATGAACTTACCGTCCTGTTGCTTGGGCAAAACGTCAAATGAACCATTAATTGTCATGGGTACTATAGGCAGTTGTAGTTCGTCCGCCAATGCGAATGCTCCACGCCGAAAAGGTGCCATGTGACCATTTTTGCTACGTGCTCCTTCTGGGAATACCATAACGGAGGCGCCATCCTTTAGAGCGTGTTCCGCCCGGCGGTATGTGGCTAACACTTGTCCGCTTGTGCTTTTGTCTACGAATATTTCTCCGGCATGGCGGCAGGCAATGCCAAAGAAAGGTACTTTCTCCAGGGAACGCTTCATCATCCAGCGTAGTTCCACGTTCAAGTATCCGCAGACAAGAAATATATCGTATGCCCCCTGGTGATTTGCGGTGAAAACGCACGATGTGTTATGAGGTATGTTCTCTCTGCCTACCACATTGACATGCAATAGTGAGGCCCTGATAATGATGCGTGACCATAGGCGTGCTAAAACCGTAGACCACCAGTCAGGCTGTGTTAGGATACCCAACCTGAATGGTAGTTTTTCCTTCAGCCAACCTGTACATGGGCATATTATGGCAGCCCATGTACCTATTACCGCTGTTGATAATATTACTATTGGTGCCAATATAAATATTTGATATATCCTGAATAACATATTGTGTGTTGTTTTTATTGTCATTAACTTCTGTTGAAGTTTAACATTTCGCCATGGCTGTTTTTCTCAAATGTATTATTGCCATAAACGATATTACCGTTGCATATAGTATATTTTATCTGCCAATGGAATGTTTTCCCCTCTACGGGACTCCATCCGCATTTGCTTTGTATGCATTCCTTTGTCACGGTCCACGGTGTGTCGTTACGCTTGATGATAGCAATGTCAGCCTTGTATCCTTTACGTATGAATCCACGTTCCTTTACTGAGAAAAGCGTTGCTGGGTTGTGACACATTATGTAAATCAGTTGTTCTATATTCATAACGCCTTCGTCTACCAATGAAAGCATGGCTGGCAATGAGAATTGTATCATCGGCATTCCTGACATTGCCTTTGCCGCTCCCCCTTGCTTTTCTTCTATGGCATGAGGTGCATGGTCTGTACCAATAGTGTATATGCCTCCGTGTTCTTTTGTTAAAGCCTTACGCAGTGCCTCACGGTCATTTTTCGTCTTTATAGCAGGGTTACACTTGATGCGTGCACCGAGAGTAGGGTAGTCCTCTTCTGAGAAAAGAAGGTGAGCAACGGTGGCTTCCAGTGTAATGTTATTGTCAGTAGGTGAAACCAGCATCAGTTCTTTTGCCGTGCTTACGTGAGCAATGTGTAGACGTGTGCCGTGTTTGCGTGCAAGGTCAATGGCAAGTGCAGAAGACTTAACGCATGCCTCCTCTGACCTTATCAGGGGGTGGAGCGTAACATCAGGGTCGTCAGTGTTATACTTCTCCTTATAATAAGCCATGTTTTTGTTGATGGTCTCCGTGTCCTCACAGTGCGCCATTAATACAAGATCCATGTCTTTTGCGGCATTGAACACCTCGTTGAGTGCCACCTCCTTGTCAACGAGCATATTGCCAGTGCTTGATCCCATAAAGAGTTTTATGCCAGGAATGGTCGTTGGGGCCATCTTGCGCAGTTCTTCTATGTTGTCGTTAGTGGCTCCGGGGAAGAAAGTGTAGTTTACGTGCATCTTCTCCTTTGCTATTGTGCGTTTCTCCTCCAGTGCTTCCATTGTCGTTGTCTGTGGCTTGGTGTTAGGCATTTCAAAAACAGACGTAACCCCACCGTAGGCAGCAGCGCGACTTTCGCTTTCCATATCAGCCTTATGTGTTAGTCCAGGTTCACGGAAATGCACGTGTGTATCTATCACGCCAGGTATCACGATGCAGTCCTTGGCGTTAATGATTTTGGCAAAAGCGGCAGTCTCTATGGTGTTTTCACCTTTTATAATATCCTCAATGCGGTCGTTGTTTATTATGATGTCCGCTTTATATTGTAAACCCTCGTTTACTATAGTTCCTCCTTTTATAAGTGTCAGCATATTTTATGTTTTTGTTGTATGGGACAAAATTACAAAGAAAATATGAAATAAAAGTTTCTTTATAGGGAATATTTGCCAATGTAGTGTAAATATACGAAAAAACAGCGAATCTGTGATGTGATCCGCTGTTGTATGTCTTATGTCAATGTTTATTCCTGTGTTGCGTTATTGTCGGTCATTGATGTGTCGCTGCCCGGCATCTGCGTAGTACCGCCATTCATTGGCGGAGTGTCTTCCTTCATGTCAGCCGCGCCAGTCATTACGTCTTGATTATGCTGAGCGGCCTCCATGTATTCCTTTATTATAGGATTGTTCTTAAACGTGTCGGTAGCCTTTGCCATTAGAGCCTCAATCCATGGAGTCAGTACAGGATATTCATACGCCTGTGTTGACATAAGGAAAACGTATGGGCCAAGACAGTTGTCGAAGTTCTCAGAAATAAACCCGCTTACAAGTTTATCCTCTTTCTCAAGCAGCATCTGTTGCATTGCTCCCAACTTAGCGTTTACCTGATCCATATCTTCAGCGTTCATGTATGCTTGGTTTTGTGCATGCTCCAAGTCAGCCATCTGTTGTACCAATTGACGGTAACGTGTGGTGAAAGCAGTGAGAGTATCATTAAGTGGAGTACCGCTACACACCTGTTTTTGTTCGTTCATCTCTATGGTAATCTTGCCGTCTTCCAGTACCACAGGTATTACGGCATTGTTATCAAGACATAGCATTACGACCTGTACTGAGTCAAGGGCACCAGAGAAGGTAAATTTTCCGTGAACGACATCACAGGAGTCCAATCCATGCGGTTTGTCACCTGTCAGTGCACGAAGATACAACATTCTACCGTCAACACTCTGCATGTCAGATGAGCCTACAATATTATATTTAGTACATGAAGCGAGTGTTGTTATGGCAAGCAGTGCGAGCCATAAGTTTGATAGATGTAAAGCAGAGATTTTATTTTTCATAAATCAGTTTTGCGGTTAACGGATGTCTTGGCATCCCATAAAAGTGTTTGCAAAGATATTGAGAAATCTCGATGTATGGAAATAATTTCACTGTATTTAGGTAACAAGTGTGTTCGTTTAACTTTTTTTTATTGCTTATGTGGCTTATATGTTGCCTCTACAGGTGTTTTATAGTGGCTTTTTGTTACTATTTAGTGTTCCGATATAAGCGTCATCTTTTGTTTCGTAAAAATGGTAAATTTCGGAAACACGGTAAAAGGGGCTTGATTGCAGTGTAATCAAGCCCCTTTTACCGTGTAATTAAGCCCAAATTACGATGTAATAACTATGTGATTACAGCGTGATTTGATAGTTGTAGTGTTTTGAAAGTTTATCTCGCTTATTTTTAGTAAGTTACAATTTAGGTTGCTGCGATGGCTGAAAATGGTAAATTTGGGAAATTGTAAAAAAATAGGACAACTCGGCTATGCGAGTTGTCCTATCCTATGCTATACATTTACGGCTATCGTAATCACTTTACTTTTTTCTTCCCGCCATCTATGTAAATGCCGTGATTCAGGGGCTTGTTAATTTTGCGTCCACTAAGGTCGTACAGGTCACCAGTTTCCTTATCTGCTTTCACTTGTTTGACAGCAGTAATTGTACCGCCAGTGATGGTAAATACGCAAGTCACGTCTTCCTTAATACGTGAAGAAACGTAAGTGCCGTTCTGTCTCATGTTGAATATAAGACCGTCAGCCGGCATCGTAACGATGTAGTCACCGTTCTCCATAGAGTTGTCGGCAGTCAGACCTATGGTCCACACCTCGTCCAAAGGATTACCGTTCTCATCATCATTATACAACTCTTGGTTCATGCTGGATATGGCAATAACCTTCAAAAGTGTTTCCGACGGCATATTACAAGAAATGACATGAGTTGTTGTTCCTCTTTCACTCAGTGAGATGTCATTAACATAGTCGCGTCCTTGTTTTACCTTGTTAATGTGTATTCCCTTCGGAAGGATAAGAGACATATTGAATGAGACATAAGCCTGGTCGCCATCGTTTTCATACAGTTTTAGGTAAGACACGCTCTTACCGTCTGCGGTAAACGTAACATGACTGTCAAGCCATACTTTCATTGTCTCTGACTGTGCCTGCGCTCCTATCATAGTAAAGAGCGTGCAGGCTAATGTAATAAAAATCTTTTTCATTGTGTTATTGCTATTTTCTTTATTCTTTGTCTTGTGACGACTGTACGTTTTGTCTTGTCTGTATTGCTCTTCTGAAGGTACATGTCAGCGGTTAAGGTCGCATCCATAGAGTCAATAATACCGTCACCGTTAACGTCCGCCGCAAGAGCAAGGATATACACTGGTTCCTCTAAGTAATAACCAGAGATGAGACTTGCGTCAAGTGAATTTATCTCACCGTCTTGGTTAACGTCACCGAGTGTCACCTTACAGAATGATTGTTCACGTTTCAATTCCTTTTCCTCTGTATTTCCAGCGGAATCCGTTGCTAATACGCAGAAGCCATAATCAATGCCATCATAGAATCTAAAGTCAACAGACGTAGAGTCTGCCCCCACTTCCGCTACCTTTACCCATGGAGCAGTCTTGCCATACTGTGCGTATATTTCGTGTTTCCATACGCCAGAACGGTTATCACCACTTTCAATGAACAATGTCAATGTAGTATCGTTCTTGTGTTCAACATTCGTAATGTTACTCTCAGGGCATATCGTATCAACTGTATTTGTCCAGACAGGTGTCATGATAGGTTCATTGGAATCGAACACGATACTTGCGCGGTTGTTAACCAGTGCTCCATCATCTTTTCCTGACTTTGTGGTTATGTCAAAGGATACTTCGCCTATACCAGACTTCCCATCATAGTTTACTGGTAAGAAACCTTGGACGATATTCTCCGCTGGCTCCATCGTCATTGGGTCAAGCGAAGTAAACGTCCATGACGCTATACCGTTCTTCTCGTCAAAGTTCCCTTCTACCTGCGCAATAGCGTAAATATTTGGTCGCAAGTCTATAGTCTTGACAAAATTAACATTGCCGTCAAGATACTCAGTCTTATCACCTATCTTTATACTTATAGGCGCAAAGGTCGCAAGGTCAAAGTATCTGTTGTCCAACGTGTCTCTAATCTCGACCGTATGTGCGGCGGCGGTAGCAAATGTTGTATCGTTCTCAAACTCTATCCTGTAATTGATATTCTTGACAGAATTATTGATGAACTTGCTGCCTGACTCTGATGTATAGCCATAGATATCGTTAGGATCACGAGAATTGACAGGAGTAGATGAACCGCCCAGTGGTTTAGGACACTGTTTGCTTGGTTTGATGTTGTCGCAATCTACATCATATATGGCATCCCCAAATCCGTTTGCTTTGTACATTTCGTTCTCCTCACACATACTTGCTCTACGGTTAAGTATCGCGCAAAGACCGTCACTTGCTTCACCTCTAATATTTGATAAGGTAGCAATAGGTAATGTCTCCCATGAGCCAGGATACCAAACATATACTGTAGCAGTGCTCTCCGCTGTTATCTCGACCTTGAATGTTTCGGTACTGTAAGGTGGCAGTGTTACGGGGATAATGGTTTTGTGTAACGCGGGATTACCTACCACGTAATCATTATCCATACTCTTGGTAAAAAGATACATGTCGCCAGAAATGTCCTTATGCGCATAAACGCTGTCACGTAACCGTATAGCGTCTTCTCCTGAAAGTTTCCTTGCGTAGCGTTTATATAAGTCATAGCCCGTAAGACTAACCCGTTTCAGATCATTCATTTCATGTGTGTATACAAATATAGACAAAGGAATATCATAGGCTGTCATATTGCTCTCGTTGGTCAACTGTATAGTGTATGTGTTACTGCGAGATTTCAGATATGTAGAAGCATAGTTAACACTGCCTTTTATTGCAATATTCTTTGCCTCTTCCACGTTTATGCAGTTTTCTATGACCTTTGTACCGTCTTTGAACATGAATGTGGCGGTGTACTGGCCGAGTTCTGCGCCAGCAAAGTTTACTCTTACAGACGTCCTTGCATCGCTCTCATGGTATATGCTATCACTAACGATGCGTGACTTTCCTTCGAATACAACGCTGTCAAGTTCATTGAAACCGTTTCCAATGAATGTTATATTGTTGTAACCTCCGTTGCCTACAGTCTTAACATTTTGTGCAACAACATCGTACTTCTCAAGATGAGTATAGTCCAGTTTTACGTCTTGACTTGAACCTGTAACGTCATGCAATGCAACATAATATGTACCGTTTTCCCATGTATGGCATCCACCGAACTCTACAGACTTATCTTCCTTTACAGAATATACCTCTTTGCCGCTTGGTGAGAATATCTGCAACGCTGTTGCTTGGTTACTGCGGAAAGATACTGTATCACCTTCCTCCGCCTTAAATGAGAACCATTTTACGCTATTCTCCTCTGGTCGTGCGAAGGTTTGCATGGGTTGCAGTGGTGTTATTTCTTCCACGTCGTGGCTGACACTGTAATCTATGTATTGCTTATGTACCTCCGCCACTTTTGACGAAGCGTCAACAAACTGGAAGTGGATGTCGTTCTTGGCGTACATCACGGGCTTGCCGTCCTTGTCTATTTCAAAATGGAAGTCCTTGCTGCGCAGTGGCACAGTCCTAATAGGCAATAGTTTTACTAACGCCAACGGTGACACGCGCTTAGGCAATTTCACTGTCGTCACGTCAGCGTCGTCCTCGTTTAGCCAGTATCTGTAACTGTCAATGCCATTGCCGCCAACAGGGATCTTTACAAAGAACTGTGACCTCGCTACTGTTGACAGCCCCTTGTCGCCTACAAGCATATAGTTTATTCTGTGCAGTCCGTCTGCCAATGACGCTACGTCTATGTCGAAATGAAACAATCCGTTGCCTGTAGGACCAATGCCTGCACCGTAATCTCCGCCATCAATGCTATAAACAAACTTCATATCATTCAGTTCTTCTCGCTTTGTGGTGCGGAAGAAGAAACTGTTATACACGTTTGATGCGGCACCCGTTGGCGTAAGCACCTGTACCATTATGCGGTGCAGTCCTTGCTCCAATGAGTTTACGTCAAGGTTCCAGTTTACAATGCCGCCCTCCGAAGGCACCTTCTCTTGCTTATACATTGTACCGTCAATGGTGCAGACGCACGTCATTTCGCCAATGCGCTCAGTTTGTGGTACTTTTATGAACATACGCGTTACGGGAGTGGACTCGCCACCTTTGCCTGTTGTCTGAAGGTTGAGCCTGTGAAATCCGTCCGTTAGTTTGTTAACGTCCAGTTCCATTACTCCGTCCGATAATGTCCCACCCTTAATAGCGGACTGGTCATTGTCAAACCAATAGGCGTAGGTAACGTTCTTCTTCGTCTGCTGTTTCAGAAAGTAACGCATCTGTGGTGCGCTCCATTGTCCTGCCGTATCCTGCACCTGTATGTATATAGTGTGCAAGGCATCACTTAGCGCACTGACATCAGCGTTGAAGTGCCACTTAGTTCCCTCCACCGTCTCTTCCTGTGCCTTGTCGTCTGCACCG
The DNA here is from genome assembly GCA_934272845.1 of uncultured Prevotella sp. Classification (GTDB taxonomy): domain Bacteria; phylum Bacteroidota; class Bacteroidia; order Bacteroidales; family Bacteroidaceae; genus Prevotella. Next base: position 12,175 of record CAKQSF010000019.1, on the reverse strand, counting down.
TCAAACCAATAGCGGTATCTGTAAGTTTCCTGTGCTCGTAGCGTCCACGCTGTGAACAATAAGAGCGCAATGAATAATAAAAATCTCTTTGGCATAATAGCCTCCTTTTCAAAGTGTTTCTCTATTATGCAGTTCTTATTCTGCAGCCTTTACCTCAATGTCAACGCTCAGTTTACCATCAGCAGTAGACTTTGCTGCTACGTTACACTTCGTAATATGAGGATTGCTTGGCGTAGGGTCGTATGGCAACATTCCTCCATAAATACCTACCTGTGTACCGTCTGTTCCTAAGAACTTAGTCTTGGCTTCGTCTGTCAGTTCAAAAGAATCGCTGTCGTTGAAGTTACCACCTTTATATGTTTTGAAGAGTCCTGAGGCAACTGCTATTTTGTTAGTGGTGTTAGGTATATTATTAAAGAGTTTAGGCGCATCGCCAACACAGTTAAACGCGGTTACACTTCTATCCAAATCATAATTTTCTTCATTTCTTCCAGTAATTATAATGCTATTTCTAAAAGATGATGAACATATATTGTGTATATTTGGACCATATATAAAGCAATTCGTAAACTCGAAATTAGAGGTGTTCATACTATACCTTTCAGGATCTGCAATAATACTATTTACGCAAGATGCAGAGCAATCATTATCCAAGTAAATTTTTTCTGTTATCCTGCAATGTATAAATGAGGCGTCTATTATTTTGTTACCATTGGCAGATCTTAACTCTGCGAACCTACACTTCAAAAACATCGGTTTGTTAAGCGTACAATTATATCTAATTGTTTGGTTGTTATATATACCCTCTAACGTTATTCTCTCTGATACTGTGTCTGGTATCTGAATGTTAAAACTCCCAGTAATAATAGTTGGCAAAGTGCCGTTAACACTATCCGCCTCCATACCAGCACCGCGTATGGTCAAGGCTTTTTCGATGTCGGTGGCTACGAAAGAACCTGAGGACAACGTAATGACATCACCGTTCTCTGCGGCATTATGCGCTTCGATAAGTGCCTTGGCGCCATAGAATGTTTTGATGTTGCCATCATGACTGAGAGTGGCGAGAAGCGAACTCTGTGCGAAACTCATTGTTACGCAAACCAATGCGAACAAGGAAAGAATAAATCTCTTCATAATAATAAAAAGAAAATGGGCGGAACTGTTCGTGACTTTTCCGCCAATCAGGTACCGCCAAGCACCACACGTATAGAAAAGCACGAACAGCTCACGCCCATATATGGACATGAGCCTTCGTCTGCTTGTTCTCATACGTTGTTGAAATTGGCGGTTTCGATTGACGAGAAACAAGGACAAAGTCCAAAATATTAGTATGTCTCTGCTCCGCTAAACGACTGAGCCGTTATGCAGGGCAATGTTTAATATGTCACTATCAGTTTCGCAGGGTTAATAATTGGTTTAAGTTATACAATATTTTATATATCGCTGCAAAGGTAAACTTTTTATTTTGAAAACAAGGCTTATAATTCGAAGAAATTTTCTTTTTACCTTATTTTTTAACATTTTGCGGCTTACTCCACTTCCTTCAAGTCTATCAGTCCCTTGCCAATGTCGTCCAGTTCTACGGCGAGGGCAATTACCTTACGTTTGTCTGCCTTGAAAGGTTCAGCATAGTTGTTAGCCTTTATCTGTGCTTCAGCGGCAGCGAGACCACCGTTCTTCGTCAGTTTCAGTTCTATCACGTAGATGTAGTGTATGACTCCTACCACCATGTCAATCCTGCCCGTAGCAATCATCTTCTCTACTTCCACACGGCAGCCTATGGCATTGAATATAGTGCTCATGATGAGGCGGTAACGCTCTTCCATGTTCATCGATGCGAGTTTCTTGTTGCTGTAAGGCACATCGGCAATGAGGGCTTTAAGGCATTTCTTTGCCTCCTCGGTGGTGCCACGCTGTAGGGCGAGCATCAGGTTTGCTTGAACGGACTGGTTGGCACCCACCTTCTGCATTGTAAGAGCAGGCAGCACCGTGTAGTATAGTGCCTGACGAACTTCGTGGTTAGGAATACCCAGTAAGTAAATGTTTCCTTCTGCCCCCTTTATTGTTAGATAGCCAGACTGGTAAAGGAACAACTCTGGACCTCCCCCCGTAACGTCAGAAGTTTCTATCACAGCGTCTAATACAGAACAATTGTCAAAGTCCTTCAGGTGTATCTCCATATCGTCAACGAACTTTGGTAATAGGGAAGTGGCTCCTGAGGATGCCCAGAAGTTTCTTATTTTTCCTTCTGCCAGTGCGTTTATAAGACTAAAGGGATTAAAGACGTCAACCATGTTGTCTACGCTAAAGTGATAGCCATCATAGTTGGCAGCCAGTTGTTCTACGGTCTCCTCTACTGTCCATCCGTTCTTCTTGCCCATAGCCTCCAGTTCTGGTATAAAGTTATCAACAATCTCTTGTTTTGTGATGCCACATAGCGCTGCATATTGTGGATAGAAACTGATGTTGGTGAGATTATTTAGTACGGAAAAGAGTGATATTTGCGTAAACTTGGTGATGCCTGTTATGAAGACAAACTTCTCGTATTCGTCGTCAGCCTTCAGTATGGCGAAGACTTCGCGATATATGGCGGTACACTCCTCATGGTGTGGCGTTTGCCACGAGTGCTGCAAAGGAGAGTCGTATTCGTCAATAAGTATTGCTACCTGCTGACCAGTCTGCTCGTAAGCGGTTTGGATGATGGTGTCAAAACGGTCTGCGAGAGAATCTTGAGGTGTAGATATTACATTATATTCCTTTTCTAACTTTCTGAATGTTTTATCAAGATACGAGCGTATTGTCTCTGCGGTAGCACCGGCACGGCTCATGTCAAACCTAATGACAGGACGTTTTACCCATTCCTTCTCCATATTCATTATCTTTAACCCATCGAAGAGTTCTTTCTTGCCTTCGAAATAGGTCTGAAGGGTATCAACGAGAACAGACTTACCAAAGCGACGTGGACGGCTAAGGTAATTGTATGTCATACCGTTGTTGGCAAGTCTCCAGATTAAGTCTGTTTTGTCAACATACAAGCATTTCTCCTCTCTTATCTTTTTGAAAGACTGTAGACCTACGGGTAGTCTTCTTTTATTTATTTCCATCATAATATCCAGAACTTGATGTTTTACAGGTGCAAATATACTAATTATATTTCAAATTACTGTTGTTCATCGTTTATTATTTTTACGCCGTGCCGTCTATAATCTCAATTTTTATTTGTAACTTTGTCGTCCATTTCAATTATTCACATTTCAAAAACAATGAATCAGACCTATTCACAAGTTATAGCCAAGAGCACAGGTATAAGCCAGAAGCAGGTTCTTAGTGTAATCTCTCTCCTTGATGAAGGTGCTACAATACCTTTCATCAGTCGTTATCGTAAGGAGGCTACAGGAGGACTTGACGAGGTACAGATATCCGGTATCAGTGATGAGTTAGATAAACTCAAAGAGTTGAGCAAACGTAAGGAGACCATTCTTGCTACAATAGAAGGCTTAGGCAAACTGACAGACGAACTCCGTAAGCGTGTAAACGATACCTGGGAGGCCAACGTGCTGGAGGATATATATATGCCTTATAAGCCAAAGCGTAAGACACGCGCTGAGGCTGCACGACAAAAGGGACTTGAACCGCTGGCTCTCTTCCTAAGGTTTCAGAATCCTAATGCAAATGTTAAGAAGAAGGCACGTGAGTTCCTGTCAAAAGAGAAAGGCGTGGAGACGGTAGAAGAGGCAATAAAGGGTGCGCAAGACATCATAGCCGAGCAGATAAGTGAAGACGAGAAAGCACGTAACATAGTGCGCCACGACTTTCAGAAGGGTGCCGTGATATCGTCAAAGCAGAAGGCACCAGGTTCAAAACTCTCCGCGGAGGAGAAGGAACGATTTAATGAAGAAGCACAGAAGTATCGTGACTACTTCGATTTCTCAGAGCGACTGTCACGCTGCGCCAGTCATCGCATACTCGCTATGCGTCGTGGTGAGGCTGAGGGATACCTCACAATAAGCATCAATGGTGACGATGAGCGTTGCCTCGACCGCTTTAGACGTCAATACATCAACATGCCCTGCGAGGCGTCAGACCTAGTGTGGGAGGCGGTAGAAGACAGTTATAAACGCCTTATCAAACCGAGTATAGTGACAGAGTTTGCGGCATCTTCAAAGCAAACGGCAGACGAAGAGGCAATCCGCATTTTCGTAAAGAACCTTGAGCAACTCCTCATGGCAGCACCGCTGGGGCAAAAGCGTGTGCTGGCACTTGACCCCGGCTTCCGTACAGGTTGCAAACTGGTGTGTCTTGATGCCGAGGGTAACCTGCTTCACCATGAGGCTATATTCCCACACCCACCACGTGCCGACAGGGCAAAGGCTGCCGAACGTGTCGAGACGCTCGTTAAGAAATATCGCATAGAGGCAATCTCTATAGGCAACGGTACGGCAAGTCGTGAGACAGAAGAGTTTGTGCGCAAACTGCATTTGCCTGAAGATATAGGAGTATTCGTGGTTAGTGAGGATGGCGCAAGTATATATTCAGCCAGTAAAGTGGCGCGTGAAGAGTTCCCTAACGAGGATGTTACCGTGCGTGGAGCCGTCAGCATAGGTCGCAGACTGATGGACCCATTGGCAGAATTAGTGAAGATAGACGCTAATAGCATCGGGGTGGGGCAGTACCAAAAGGATGTAGACCAGAAGATGTTAAAGCACTCACTTGACCAAACCGTGGAGATGTGTGTAAACAAAGTGGGCGTAAACCTTAATACTGCCTCAAAGCATCTGCTGACATACGTCTCGGGACTTACCGCCACGATAGCGCAAAACATCGTAGACTATCGTGCCGCTAACGGTGCCTTCACCACTCGCCGACAGTTATTGAAAGTGCCGAAACTGGGTCCAAAGGCGTTTGAACAGGCGGCGGGATTCCTTCGTGTCGCTGGTGGCAAGGAACCATTGGACAATAGTGCCGTACACCCAGAGTCATACTGCATAGTAGAGCAGATGGCACGAGACAACAAGTGTTCCGTTGCCGACCTGCTGGCTAAGAAAGAGTTGCGTGACGCTATCGACATCAACCGCTACGTTACCGACAAGGTGGGACTGCCAACACTTAAGGACATTATGGCAGAACTGGATAAGCCAGGACGTGACCCACGCGAGCAGTTGACACAGTTTGAGTTCTCTAACGATATCCACGAGTTGGAAGATGTGCGCGAGGGCATGGTGCTCCCTGGTATAGTTACAAACATCACCAACTTTGGTTGCTTTGTTGACGTTGGTGTACACACACAAGGACTTGTTCACATCAGCGAGATGGCAGACAAGTTTGTGAAAGACCCTTACACCGTAGTATCACTTCACCAACACGTAACGGTAAAGGTAATGGACGTAGACCTGAAACGTAAACGACTCGCCCTGACGATGAAGGGAGTGTAGACACGTATATAAATAAGGGATAAGACGCATATCATCACATGGCAGACCTATGATGATATGCGTCTTTTTGTGTTAAGGGTAGTAATAATTAGAACTACCCTTGATGTGGTCGGTTGTATAACAAAAAAAAGAAAGAAAATATTTTGTGTATTGTAAGAAAAATAGTACCTTTGCACATAAACCTCCATTCTTTTCCTAAACAAAAAAATAATGAAGCGTGATGATGAAGAAGTGATAAACGGTTTCCGAAGTTTTGATGCCGACATAACGAAAGAGTATTTCTATGGCTATTGCCGTAGGGCATATAATGTGCTTGACAGTAAGTACCAGTTGCATAACAAAGTGGGTCTGGACTTCTATTCCCTTGCACATGAGTATTATATGCAACTCCTTCTTCATGACTTCCGACAACTACAAAATCGCCCGAGGAACATGAAACTATCATCATTCATGTTCAAAGGCTTTTGGTTCATAACAATGGATGCGCTGAAAGCACATAATAAGGAGGTGGAAAATACTACAGACGCAGACGTAGTGTTGCAGTATGTGCGTTCCACAGACCGTGAGGAGGGAATGATGAAGCAGGTAGCCGAAGCCGTAGGCCGTCACTATCATGACCGTGTTATGGCACACATCGCGTGGGAAATCTTCGTCCTTGGATATAAACAGAAAGAGATAGGGGAGGAGATGGGATTGACACCATCGGCGGTAAATCAACGTTACAAAAAGATGATGGAAGAGGTGGTAACGCCTTTTGTGATAGAAAACTACGGTAGGGGAATATACCTCGGCAATATATTCTCAGGATTCTCATGTAATGAAGCCGAAAGCACTTGTTACGATATCTCTAAATTTGCCGAGGAAACAAACTCTGATATGGCAGAAAGTACAGACGAAAGCATGAATACTCATGAGAATATGTGGAATAAGATTATGAGGAGAATGATAAATAAACGTATGAAAAATAAAGAAACAGACAATATGCAAGAGAATAGAATAACACCTAACTTCATAACTTCATTAAAAGAAAACGAAGTCTTTGTCTTTGGCTCTAATCTCCGTGGTGCTCACGCTGGTGGTGCGGCACGCACGGCATACCAGCATTTCGGAGCCATTATGGGGCAAGGAGTAGGTATGCAGGGGCAGTCATACGCCATACCTACCATGCAGGGTGGAGTAGAGACGATACGTCCTTATGTTGACGAATTTATTAAGTATGCGAAGGAGCACTCGCACACCCGCTTCTATGTAACCCCTATAGGCTGTGGCATAGCAGGTTTTGAGCCAGAGGATATTGCTCCACTCTTCGAAGAGGCAATGGACTTAGAGAACGTCTATCTGCCAAAGAGTTTTTGGAGGGTGATAGAGTGATTATGTAGTTTTTTTACATTAATCTATCATTAATGCTTTTTGCTCACACGGTGGAAGCCTTATGGAGCCGAGGTATGAAATATCTCGTCAGAGAAAGATTAATGATAGATTAATGACAGATTAACGGAGATTAATGTTAAACAAACTGTGCGAAGCACGGTAACGGTGTGTTGGGGTCTTTTCAACCGAGTATCTGTGTGGCATGTTCCTTCACCTTTATTTCCTTCGGACCAATGATACGGGTTATGACTCCTGTTTCGTCGGCAAGGAAGGTGGTACGGAACACACCCATAACCGTTTTGCCATACATTTTCTTTTCACCATACACACCGAGCGTTTCTACAAGCCTCTTATCAGTGTCGCATATCAAAGGAAACGGCAGATTATTCTTTTCGATGAACCGTTTGTGCGACTTAGCGTCCTGTGTGCTCACGCCAATCACCGCATATCCTTCAGTAAGGAAGCGTTCGTAGTTGTCGCGCAAGTTGCATGCTTCGTTAGTACATCCAGGTGTAGAGTCGCGCGGATAAACATAAAGCACAACTTTCTTGCCACTCAGTTCCGTCAATGTCCATTCCTTCCCGTCTTGGTCAATGCCAAGCACCTCTGGTAAACTTTGTCCTATTTCCATGATACTTCTGTTTTATGAGTATGATAACATTGCAAAGTTATAGAAAAAAAATAAACATGGCAAATAAATAGAATATAAAAAGTGTGAGGTGTAAAATTTTATAGCTACCGTTGTAGTCTACATATATACTAAGTCTAAACCTGATAATAATCTAACGTACTGTAGATTTTATTTTGCTGTATGAAATATATTTAGTACTTTTGCAAGGAAATATACGTGTAACAAACAAATAAAACCTATTTATATATGGCAAAAGTAAAACCATTTAAGGGCGTTCGCCCACCGAAAGAATTAGTAGAGAAGGTAGAGAGCCGTCCGTATGATGTGCTCGATTCTGAAGAGGCACGTGCTGAGGCAGGCGATAACGAGATGTCGCTGTATCATATTATCAAACCAGAGATAGACTTCCCTGTAGGCACCAGCGAGTATGACCCACGTGTGTATGAGAAGGCTGCCGAGAACTTTAAGAAGTTTCAGGACAAAGGATGGCTCGTGCAGGACGAGAAGGAACAGTACTATATCTATGCGCAAACTTCATGTCTGCCAGCCAATGGCGGTAAGGAGAAGACACAGTACGGACTTGTGGTAGGGGCATACTCTGGCGATTATCAGACTGGCGTCATCAAGAAACATGAGTTGACACGTCGCGATAAGGAGGAAGACCGCATGAAGCACGTTCGTGTGAACAACGCTAACATAGAGCCTGTGTTCTTTGCTTATCCTGATAACGACACGCTGAATACGCTCATCATGAAGTATGCCGCAACAGAGCCTGAGTATGACTTCGTTGCGCCTATCGATGGATTCCGTCATCAACTATGGGTGGTGAGCGATGATGCTGACATCAAGACCATCACAGCGGAGTTTGCTAAGATGCCTGCCCTTTATATAGCCGACGGTCATCACCGTTCTGCTGCCGCTGCACTCGTGGGTGCGGAGAAGGCAAAGCAGAATCCTAACCATAAGGGAGACGAAGAGTATAACTACTTCATGGCAGTATGCTTCCAGGCAAGCCAGTTGACGGTGCTTGACTACAACCGTGTTGTTAAAGACCTGAACGGCAATACCTCAGAGCAGTTCCTTGAGAAGTTGGCAAAGAACTTCGTTGTAGAAAAGAAGGGAACAGAGGAGTATCGCCCACAGCACGCACATGAGTTCTCTCTGTATCTCGATGGCGAGTGGTATGCACTCAACGCGAAGCCAGGTACATACAACGATGCAGACCCAATAGGTGTGCTCGACGTAGACATATCTTCACGTCTCATACTTCAGGACATTCTGGAGATAGGCGACCTGCGTTCCAGTCAGCGCATAGACTTCGTAGGTGGACTTCGTGGTCTTGGCGAACTGAAGCGTCGTGTAGATTCTGGCGAGATGCGTGCGGCATTAGCCCTCTATCCAGTATCTATGAAGCAGATAATGGACATCGCTGACTCTGGCAACATTATGCCTCCAAAGGCAACATGGTTTGAGCCAAAGTTGCGCTCAGGATTGATAATACATAAACTGGATTAGTTATAACATAACGAATCATTCGTACTGTATAAAAAAACGCATATCATCATAGCATTTCTACGATGATATGCGTTTTTCTTAATGAGAGGTTCTCTACTCATCCATTCTTGCACAAGAGAAGCAACTGAATATATCTCCCAGTTCTTTGTCGTTACATTCTTCCGCCATTTTATCAAACTTTATGCGCTGTTTTGCAGAACCACGTGCGTATGCACCAGCCATGATAAGGTCGGAGGTGTGAGATGATGAAGAGAAAGGTACGCTGATGCCATTAGTCATCTTAGACAACTCCTTATACCAAGGAAGCGGATCAATGGTAACTGTGTCAATCTTAATGTTAAGTTTAGCGGCTTTGCGTGCCTCGTGCTTCCAGTCTATCTGGTTCTTAACCACGTAATCCTTGTATGTATAACCCAATTCATGAGGTTCTGCATCAGAGATAAGTAAGATGTTTCGTGTAGAGTCGTCGCGCCATTCTGTCTCCTCCACAATCTTCTTGATAACGAGTTCATAGAACTCATCGCCATCGCCACCACCTGTGTCTTTAGAGTTCTTTATAAACTTGATGATGTCGTTCTCATTGTTGGTAAGCGGCAGACACTGGTATGCGTCACCGTAATCATCCTTACCGTTCATGTCGCAATAGTCACCGAAAGCCACGATGCCGAGTCTTAGGTCGTCGTTGTCCTTAAACAGTTTAGGTATAAGTTCAGCGACCTGCTGTCTTACATCTTCTATGTATGCCGCCATAGACCCCGTAGTGTCGAAGGCAATAACCATATCTAACTTACCGATAACCTTGTGCGAAATCTTCTCCAGACCTTCCTTCTTCTTAGTAAGATGCTTTCCCTTTTTGCCAAGAACCTTTTTCTCTACCTTCTTAGCATAGACAGTCGTTGTCGTCTTCTTGAAAACCTTTTTAATCATGATTTTATCCTCCTTGTTTTGTTTGTAAATGTTTTTCTTAAATGCTCTATATTATTATAGAAGAAAAAACAAAAGAAAAAATTAAGTAGGGGAAGAAAAAAAGTTTGTTATTCGTAAAAAACAATAACTTAGCATTTATCCCTCAAGAAATGGACGCCATCATCCACAAATATCCTGAGCATGCATAATGCAGAACAATGGATAGATATGCTATGTTATAAAATTACAGTAAAAAAAGTGAGTACACCAAAGAAATACGGTGCAAAAAGTTTGGAGTTCTAAATATTCTTAGTACCTTTGATGCCTAAAACACCTAAAACAATATGCAATATCCACTAATATCAGAATATGTTGCCGCTATACGTGACGCAGGCGATAACCTCGACCAACTAAAGAACCTCGTGCCTGTGCCCGATGACCATGGAGAGCCATATCGCAGTAGCGGAGCCTTCGCCGTAGTCTTTAAGATGAAAGACGAGCAGACAGGCAAGTGCTATGCCCTTAAATGCTTTACCGAAGAACAGCAGGATAGGGCAGAGGCATACCGACAGATAGCCGATGAGTTAGAGATGATAGACTCCCCGTACGTCACCTCCGTAAAATATTTAGAAAAAGAATTTTTCGTAGACAGTATCTGTGAAGACGACGAGTTCCCAGTCCTAATGATGGACTGGATAGACGGTGAGACAATGGAAGCATACATAGCCAAGAATTATCAGGACAGTTACGCGATGTCCATGCTCTGTTATCGCTTTTGCAAGTTGGCGATGTGGCTTCGTTCCCAACCCTTTGCCCATGGCGACATCAAGCCCGACAATATCATGGTGCGCCCCGATGGCTCCTTGACCCTTGTAGACTATGACGGAATGTTCGTTCCGAGCATGAAGGGACAACAGTCCCCCACGATAGGCACCAAAGACTTCAGTCACCCCGACCGCACCATCAACGACTTCGATGAGACGATAGACGATTTTGCCCTTTCTAACATCGCCCTGTCGTTAAAAGCCATATCCCTAAAGCCCTCGTTGTTAGAAGACTATGGAGCCTCCGACCGCCTTCTCTTCTCCGCCACAGACTATCATGATTTATCAAAGAGTAAGGTAGTCACCGCCTTGCAAGAACTCATGACCGACAATGAGTTAAACACCCTCTATTCCTTGTTCCTATTGGCAATGGCGCAGCAGAATCTTGCGATGTCTTCATTTCGCTTGTTTGCGGTAAAGAAGCCAGTGCTGAGTGTCGATGATATTGTAAAATTGGGAATACGATATTGTCAAGGTGATGGGAGGGCTATAGATTATGGTAAAGCCTTTGCGTTATTTCTGCAGGCAGCAGAGTTAGGCGATTCTTTTGCTCAATTGCTCTTGGGATGTATGTATGAGCAGGGGGAAGGAGTTTCGCAGAATATAGAAGTAGCAATAGAATGGTATCGTAAGTCTGCAGAACAAAAGAATGCTGAGGCAATGTTGCGGTTAGCAATTTGTTACGAGAAAAAGATGTGTCCATTACAATATAAACAAGCCCAAAAACTGTGTGAAAATCCAAATTATACTCCTTGGGGTGATATCTACTGTGATCATTGGGAAAATGATGGTCTCCTAGGAGCGGAGTCTGTAGATGTACATCAGAGAATTGCAGAATGGTATGAATATTCTGATGTATCGGATAAAAGCAAGGAAATTGCTGATTTATATGGGGAGTTGGTATATTTGGGAAATTCGGAGGCAATGTGGCGTTTAGGTATTTGCTACGAGTATGGTATTGGAGTAAAGCAATCTTATTCTCAAGCACTATATTTATATGGTACATCAAAAAAATATAGATATTTAAGTCAAACAATACTTACAAAGGAAGAATTCTCTTATTATGACAAATGGTATGGATATCACGGATACGGGGATAGAGACGAGTATGGTGTAACTTACTCTAAGTATGAAAACAGATTGCTAAGTGCGGATACTTTCATTAAAGGGGATTGTATTATAAAAGCAGGTACTGAAGTTATTTGTGACAGGGCTTTTGCTACAAGATGGAGTGGTACTGATTATGATAATGCCATGGGGGGGACTTCAACGCAATGGTGGGAAGAAGAATGTCTGTTTTCATCAATCAAAATAGCTGATACTGTAACTTGTATTGGTGAAATGGCATTTGAGGGATGTAAGGAATTGTTATCTATTGTAATTCCTAATAGCGTTAGATATATTGGTGATTTAGCATTCAAGTATTGTATTTATAACCATAGAACAACCAAAACTAATCAGAAATATCCGAGTGTAAATCTTTAATTACCAGCATA
>CAKQSF010000018.1 GCA_934272845.1 uncultured Prevotella sp. | reverse complement strand
AATGCAATGCGGGAGAGTAGGAGGCCGCCTTCTTTCAAACGAACCCCTCAGAAGTCGAAAGATTTCTGAGGGGTTTTTCGTTAATGCATAATGATGAAGTCGTAATGCATAATTCATAATGCATAATGCATAATCGGGGCTTAGCCACGTATTACTCTTTGCGCGTTGAAGCCCTGATATCTTTTTGTGTGGGTCTCTATACACGTGTATGGTCTCACGGTCGTGCTTTGCACTGCTTTTCTTTTACATTAATCTGTCATTATTCTTACGTTAATCTTAATCTGTCACTATTCTTACGTTAATCTTAATATGTCATTAATCTTACGTTGTAACATTCAATAAATATTCATTGAAAGAAACTTTTTTTCAAACATTTTACATTGATATTTGTAATAATTATTGTATTTTTGCATACGAATCATATATAGGTGCGGGTAATGGCATTACTCGTGCGCTTGACGAAAAAGTCAATGTATCGTAGCATCCCCCTTGTATTAGCAGGATATTTGTAGATGATGAATCCAGATAATTCTGCTGCAAGTAATCAAAAATACAAGAATGTAAAATAAGAAGCAAATGGATTCACTATATTTACTCCAGTTCGCCAGTTTTATCTTCATGGTCATCAATGCTGCCTTCATCGGAATGAGTCGGCTACAGGCACGATGGGAGAACAAGAGGTATGAGCGTTCCAGATGGATGATCTTTCTGGCTCTTGTGGGATTGGCGGGACAATACATCGTACAGATGCAGACAGGATTGCGTGCTACTGGCGATGACGTAGGGGCAATTGTCAACATGCTAATCTATACCCCATGTTTCACACTTATCTCCAATGGTATCTATAACATAGAAGCCACTCATGGCCGTCGGCGTAAGTTAAACCTCGTTTGCACCATACTCTATCTTTGTATCATAGCCTCTTTCTGTGCTGGATATTGTCAAAGAGGTAATTATCACATCGGCTGGTGGCTCTATGTCATGTTGTTTTTCTATACCGTTAGTATGGTATATTGCGTATTTATGATTGTCATAGAGATGCAGAGGCGTAGGAAGATGCTTGAAACGATGGCTGCCACTGACATGTTGCCATACGTGCAATATTCACGGGCCAGTGTGCTAATTCTTTGTTCTGCTGCTCTCGTCATGCCTGTTGCCATCCTCTCTTCCACATTGCTATATATAGTGGGACCTATAGTGCTGTTAGCACTTCTCTTCTTCAACCTCACCTTCATATCCCTTGGTAGCAGTTACATTCCTACAGAGGAACTTCTGGACGTGGAAGAAGAAATACTTGCGACAGAGGAAGAAAAACGAATCAAAATGGGGGAGGCGGATACAATAAAAGAGGGACAATCAGGACAAAGCAATCGCACAGAAACTATGCAGCCATCCCTTACTGATGAGCGAAGAGATTTTATCAAGCAGAGTCTGGAAGATTGGATCGCAAAGCAAGGTTACAAGGATTGCTCAGTCAATTTGATGACACTATCCGAAAGTTTGAGAATAGAAAAAAGCGACATGACCAAGTATTTCGTCCAATGTCTTCATACCACCTTCCGAATGTGGCTTGCAGACATTCGTTTTCAGGCAGCGAAAAACTTGATGTTGGAGCGACCAGATTATAGTAATGATGTCATTTCTGTGGAGTGTGGTTTCTCTGCCCGTTCTTATCTTTACCGTATTTTCAAAGAAAAGGAAGGGTGTACTCCTACAGTATGGAGAGACAAAAACATAGCAAAATAACCGTTACAGGTGTCTACTTCCCCACGAAGTAGACACCTTTTTTGTTGAAAGTAGACACCAAAGTGCAGGAAGTAGACATCTTTTATGAGGGAAAAACACTATTTTTGCACCATGAAAAGTTTACTTTTTTACCGTCACTTTGTTGAACTGTCAAAAGAATATGAGTCTTTACTCCTTTACATTGGTTTGCTTCTTATGGTTGTAGCCATGGTTATGATTTATGTGATGTTTCATGAGTACAAGAATTATCTCGAAGACCATAACAAGGAACGGTTCAACTTACGGAATTTCATAAAAAGAGAAAAATTCTACATTGGTCTCTTACTCGGAATATCATACGTACTGATTCAGGCAGTAGTTGTAAGTATGTGTGCGGTTGGACAATGAAAGTACCCCAATGTATTCAAACGATTAAAAATTAAATACACAAAAGACACAAATGAAATCAATTAAACAGAGTTGGCTCGTCACGACGCTATTGCTCGTGCTGAGTCTTTTGGTGCCCATCGGTGCATGGGCGCAGACGCAACCTGTTGATGGTGACGGTTCGGCAGACAGTCCGTTCGAGATTAGCAGTTACGAAGAATTAAAATGGTTCCGCGACTATGTGAACGGAACAGGTGGAGAAGTACATGCTGGTGCCTGTGCCACGCTGATGGCAGACATCACAATGTCGGAAGCAGACAACTGGACGCCAATAGGTAATACAAATGTCCGATACCGAGGCACCTTCGACGGCAATGGTAAGACCATCAAGAACCTCTATATTAATTCTACATCACAATATACAGGTTTCTTCGGTTATGCCACAACTGGTGGTTGCATCAAGAATATCACTTTCGACAAAGCGAATGTAACAAGCACTGACTATTATACCGGGATATTAGTGGGAGATGCTGGTTCTTGCACAATCCAAGGCGTCAAGACCTCTTCGACTTGCTCTGTAAAGGGACAAGGTAGTACAGGCGGTATAGCAGGAGATGCAAAAGGTGACATCATCAACTGCGAAAATCGCGCTACAGTGAGTGGTAGTAAGGTCGTCGGAGGAATTGCCGGATATTATAGTTCAAGTTCCATCACCTCATGCGCTAATTATGGGGAGGTGACAGGCACTGCAAATTCTGTTGGTGGTATAGTAGGCTATTTTTCTAGTGGAACCATTCAGGACAGTGCCAACTATGGCAATATTCAGGGAGAATATAATGTTGGTAATTTGATAGGTTTTGCAGATAAATGCAACCTGAAGAATGTGCTCGGAACAGGTAATGTTTCCGCAACTAAAAATGGCACAGAAAGAATAGGCATACTTGTAGGGTATGTTAACGACTCCTCCAGCACCGCCCAAGGCCTCTTGGCATACAACAGCAATGCTACGGTTACCATTGCTGGTACTGTGCAGACAGGCGATGCAGTCAAGGCTATAGGGGGCGGCACGCTGTCTGGTACAGATAAAATAAAGGCGTTCACTGCAGAACAACTGCGGAGCGGCTTGGTAACCTATCTGCTTCAGCAAAATGCCACAGACAATGCGGTATGGGGACAGCGTCTGAACACGGACAACTATCCAGTGCTTGGTTCTACCGACAAGGTATATCTGGATGACGATTTGACGTTGAAATGCACAGGCGTTCGAGAAGGTACGGGTACATTCTCGAACACACAACCAGCCCAAGAGGGCACATTAACAATGCAACATGGCACTGCGACGTATCATGCCGCAGTGGCTACCACCTGCACAACAGATGGTAACAAAGAATATTGGGAGTGTAGTGATTGCCATGCCACATTCTCGGATGAAGGGTTGACAACAGAATTGACAAGCACCGTAGAGGCAGCGACAGGACACAGTTATGACGAGAATGACAAGTGTACGAAATGTCAGCAAGAAATCCCTTTCGTCAAATTGGGCAACAATACCATAACAATTGAAAAGGCGTTTGGCAGCAGAAATGAAATCAGTGGTTACAGTCTTTATAAATACACAGCCAAAGAAGACGGCACATTGGAGGTAACAGCAGTCAGTGGCAATGACACCTATGGCACTTTGTGGTCGAGTCGCTCGGCAGAAACTTATTTGAAAAAAGATGACAGTGGCAATAGCCCAGACTTCAAATTAACATACGAGGTAACGAAAGGTACCACTTATTATATCGGTGCAAGACATTATGATGGCTACGCCATAGAAGGCGGTGTTACGCTCAATATTAAAATGAATGGCTTGGATGTGGAATTGCCAGAAGGCATGACAGGTAAAGGAACAGAGGCAGAACCTTTCATACTGAAGACAGCGGAGCATCTCGCATGGTTCCGTGGCTATGTGAATGATAATCGTCCAAGCATCTGCGCAAAGATAGCCGATGATGTGGAAGAGATAGACATGAGCAGTGTCTGTCATCAGGCAAACGATGCTGAGAATGTAGCAGAACTCAGTTGGACGCCAATAGGTAATACAAATGTCCGATACAAAGGCACCTTCGATGGCAATGGCAAGACCATCAAGAACCTCTATATTAATTCTACATCACAATATACAGGTTTCTTCGGTTATGCCACAATTGGTGGTTGCATCAAGAATATCACTTTCGACAAAGCGAATGTAACAAGCACTACCTATAATACCGGGATATTAGTGGGAGATGCTGGTTCTTGCACAATCCAAGGCGTCAAGACCTCTGCGACTTGCTCTGTAAAGGGACAAGGTAGTACAGGCGGTATGGCAGGAGATGCAAAAGGTGACATCATCAACTGTGAAAATCGCGCTACAGTGAGTGGTAGTAATTACGTCGGAGGAATTGCCGGATATTATAGTTCAAGTTCCATCATCTCATGCGCTAATTATGGGGAGGTGACAGGCACTGCAAATTCTGTTGGTGGTATAGTAGGCTATTTTTCTAGTGGAACCATTCAGGACAGTGCCAACTATGGCAATATTCAGGGAGAATATAATGTTGGTAATTTGATAGGTTTTGCAGATAAATGCAACCTGAAGAATGTGCTCGGAACAGGTAATGTTTCCGCAACTAAAAATGGCACAGAAAGAATAGGCATACTTGTAGGGTATGTTAACGACTCCTCCAGCACCGCCCAAGGCCTCTTGGCATACAACAGCAATGCTACGGTTACCATTGCTGGTACTGTGCAGACAGGCGATGCAGTCAAGGCTATTGGGGGCGGCACGCTGACATTTGCTGACGGAAAGACGGAGGCAGATGTAATAAAAGCGTTCACTACGGAGCTACTGCAGAGTGGCGAGGTGGCTTACCTGCTCAATGGAGAGAAATCAGAAGGCGCACTGGCTTGGTATCAGGAACTCGGCACAGACGCTTATCCGGTATTGACAGTGGCAGAGGGCAACACGGTGTATAAGGGAAACTTCACTTACTGCGATGGAACGACAACCACATATAGCAATAGTGCTTCGGATGGAATCATACACTTGAAGTCTGCTACGTTAACCAGTCCTGAGTTTGATGCCGACCAACACATCTATCACATGGGTTGCCGCAACGAGATATGCCCTCTCCATAAGTATGTAGTTGATGCCAACGGAACGATAGAGGCTACAAAGGATGCCGACGACAAATTCTATATTGAGGAACTGAACCTTACCGATGCTTCGATAGCCATCAACACAGAGACGCAGTTCACGATAAAGAACCTCAGTTACAGCCGCGCCCTCAACGAGGGTCAGAAAGGCTATGTAACGCTCTGCCTTCCTTTCGACATCAATACTTCAGATGTCACAGGCGCAGAGAAGTGTTATTCGTTGGGAGACATGATGATTCACATGAAAGCCAATGACGGAGAGACTATCAATTATATCCTGATGCTCGACGACCCATCAACCATAACAGCAGGCACCCCTATGGTTGTAAAACTCAGCGAAGAGGGCGAGGCACAGAGCCTGGTAGCAAAGGCACAGAATGTGGAGTACAGTGCAGGCTTCTTCACCAATCCTTCCGCCAAGTCGCTGACTTTGAGGGACTGGGACGGCAAGTCGGGCATGATGCCCGTCTGCCATGATCTCGAAGGTGCAGCAATAGGAGGCGTCTATACCACCACTGCTATGCAGAACGGTAGTTACAGTCTGCGCGCAGACGGCAAGTTTGGCAGTCACACAGGCGATTTGTCACCTTATCGTGTATATCTGAACATTACGGGATCACAGACAACACCATCTCGCGCCATGACGTTCAGCATCGGTATGCGCGACGACGATACCGTTACAGGCATTCGCATCATAGGCACAGCAGACGGAGAGTTGTCAGGTTCAACAGTACAGTCATCAGCAATATACACTTTAGGTGGACAGCGCGTGACAGGAACCCATGGTAAGGGCATCTACATCAAGAACGGAAAGAAATACATAGTAAAATAATAAAATAACATACAATTATGAAAAAGCAGAAGTATATTTCACCAGCGATTCAGGTTATGAACATCGAAGCCCCTCGCCTTTTGACAGGAAGCGAAGGTGAAGGAGGAGAGAAGAGGGACAACTACGATGACTATGGTCCAGGTGCCGTAACAAACGACCCAAGATATCCAGGTCAGGGATTGTAGCGTTGTGGACACCCTCTGCTTAGAATTCCCAGTTGTAAGCCTTTATTATATGTTTAAATTCAGAGGGTAAAGCAAATTTATGGAGCCGAAGTTTTCGACTTCAGTTTATGCTATTAGTCTTAAACCGAAGTAGGAAACTTTGGCTCCATATGCCAACTTCTTATTTTACTCAGAATTCAAAGTGCTGATAATCCTTAAGTGTGCGCCACGCCCCTCCCCATCGGAAGCCGTGCTTAATGAACAAGGAATAACAAAGGTCACCGCGCTGTATCGCCATAGGCACTGTGGCGCGATTCTTTATGTACTTGCGCCCTTCAGTCGGCTGTACGCGGTTACCCTTAACATAAGGATTATACAGAGGGTTGATGTCAACCGCCATTCCCATACCGTGCTTTGACACCCGAGTGCGAGAGCCCGTCATAAAGCGGAAGTTAAAGCACGTGGTATTGTTAGCAGCCATGGAGCGTTCGTCGTCAGCATTATAGTCATCAATAAGTACCATGCGTCCTATGCGGTAGTTTGCTTCATACAGTTCACGGAAGATGGTTAGCAATCGTGAGGCAATGGCTTTGTTACACACCATCTCGCCCACCTGCGTCTTGCCCTCAGCATTGCGGTGTAGTACGAGTAGGTAGCGCAGTTCAGAGCGTTTCACGGTGCAGTTCTTGCCAAACGAGCGTCCCTTCATGCGGTGGAACACATTGTCAGGAATAGATTGGGCAGTGAAGTAGTGGCTCATGCGTTGTTGTGTCTCTGTAGCGTTGCGACATTCGTGCAACACATCGCCAGGACGCTGTGCCTGTACTTGACAAGCCACGACAAGCATTATGATAAAGAGTAGATGTCTCATGCCATGGAGTCTACAATCTTTGTTATTTCATCTAAGGGATAGCCAGTCATTGTCGCTATGGATTCTTTTGTCATGCCTTTCTCAAGCATACCGAGGATTATTTTGCGTAACAATAACTTTTGTTCCTTCAGTTGCGTGCTTTGTTCCTTCAGTTGCGTGCTTTGTTCCTTCAGTTGCGTGCTTTGTTCCTTCAGTTGCGTGCTTTGTTCCTTAATCTTCTTGTCACGCTGCATTATTGCCGTGTCGCGGTCTTCCAAAGCCTGGAAGAACTCGTCTTCGGCGTTCATTCTGTTGCGTATCTCAGGGTTAGCGGCTGCTGCCTGAAGGCGGTGTAGAATGTGTTGCATATCCGCATCGTCAGCAAACTCCGTTTCGTCCAATGCTATCATGCGAGTATCATCAGGCATAATGTTCGTCTGGTCAAACACACTCAGTATCTTGTCAAGACGATTGTTTACCCGTCCGCGAAGCAGTGGTATCTGGACTATGATGCTGCTGTGTTGCAGACTCTCAACGAACGGGTCTGGTACGCCTTCAGTTAAAATATTACCGTTATAGTCGTACGTGTTGTGCTCCACGTATACCACAGGCTCTTTTATGTTGCCCACCTTATGGCCCAACATATACACGGCTACGGTAGGCAAGGCGTACTTGCCGTCCGTGTCCTTCATCATGTTCTCCTTGTTGTTGTATTGTACAGCGAGGTACTGGCGGAAGCGTAGCGTCTCCGTCTCGAGCCATGTCTTCTGCAGTTCTATTAGTATCAGTCGCTGTGTGCCGTCAGGTTCCTGCACCTTCGCGGCGAAGTCTACACGGAACATGGATATGGTGTCTCGCGCAATGTTAGGGTATTCATGTCGGCGCATCTCTACCTGTAGCACCTCTTTCTTCAGAAGTGCCGATAGTATAGTCTTGCATATACGCTCATCGTCCATGAGGTATTTGAATACGGCGTCGTATAATGGGTTGGCAAAGTATACCTTCATATATATTTTTTTCTCCTCTCTATTTTATTATATTATTGTTTCCGCAAATTTACTTCTTTTATTTTGAATTACAAAAGAATTACACTGAAAAGGTATATAGATACCATGAAATTTCCATATCTGTAAAATTATTTGTAATTTCGCTTTTAACTTTTTTCCTCTTTACGGGTCTTATATAATGAAGGCGGCCTAAAAGCAATGCTACAGTAACATTTGTTTTAAAAAGATTGATAAATGACCGGACAGGATATCATAGACATACTGAACGATGACTTAGAGAAAGGTTTTCGCATTCTCATGAAGAAGTACCGTGAGCCAGTATACTGGCACATACGGCGCATCGTGGTGAGCCATGAGGATGCGGCGGACGCTACGCAGGAAACATTTGTGAGAGTGTTTCGTAACATCCAGAACTATAATCCTGATAAGTCGCTCGACGCGTGGATCTACCGCATCGCCACCAATGAGGCTCTGCGCGCCAAGGAACGTATGAAAGACTCTATGCCGCTCGACAAGTATGTCAACCTGTGGCAGATAAACGGTGAACCGTATACGGATTTGACAAACGAGGCTACCGTGAGGTTGCAACAGGCTATACTGACACTGCCCGAGAAACAGCAGTTGGCATTCAACATGAGATACTACGACAACATGAGTTTTGAGGACATTGCCGAGGTGATAGGCTCTACATGGGCGTCCGTGAAGGTAGCCTACCATCTGGCAACAAAGAAAATTAAGAACTATATAAAAGAAAATACATGACAGACTACATAAACGATATAAGCAATAACAAGCAGATGCCTTACACCGTGCCCGACGGCTTCTTTGACGAGATGCAGCAGAGGGTGTGGGAACAGGTAAAGCAGCAACAGCAGACCGTGATGCACGTAGCGGTACGTAAACGCAAGTACTGGCAATTGTGGACAGCTGCGGCATCAGTGGCGATACTGCTCACCGTAGGCTTTATTCACCATAACAAGCCCACGGACATGAACGATGTGCAGGATGCTTTCGCTGAACTATCGCATGAGGATCAGGCGTTTATGCTCGAAGCATATAGCGACGATACTTTTATGCAAAATTATTAACCCCTAAAGAACGACAATCATGAGATACTTTTATATTATAATGATAACCCTCTGCCTAACGCTCACAGGCAGTGTAACATCGCAGGCACAGCAACGTGGTAGAGGTGAAAGAAGCGAGAGAACCGTTACACGCGAGGAATTGGCGGAGAAGCAGGCACGCTACATTGCCCACGTCATAGCCCTTGACGATAAGACCACGGAGAGGTTCGTGAAAACCTATGGCGACTTTCAAAAGGAGATATGGGCACTCGGACCGCGCGTCTCACGCCGAAAACAGGCTGAAAGAGATACTGACGCCAACATGCAGCAACGCTTTGAGCGTAGCAAGCAGATTCTCGCCATAAGGGAGAAATACTACAACATCTACCGTCAGTTCCTTACACCGAAACAGATTGACAGGGTCTACGAACTGGAACGCCAGATGATGCGACAATTGGAGCATAGGCACTCGCAAAGAAGGGTAAAATAAATATGGGCTTAATTACCTCATAATCTTGACCTGATTACTTCCTAATCATTATCATATTACGAACTAATTTGATACCTCTTATTTTGACTGAAAATACTACAGCAAAATAAATCAATATAGTCATAAGAAACTATGAAGACAAAGCACCTAATCACTACAACACTGCTGCTGCTACTGACAGCGGCAGTGTACGCCGCCAATGTCGTGACGGTGAAGTATAATGGCGATGAAGCCGTGACAACAGTTTCTGACGAGGCACTGCCCTACACAACGGTAGAGACCAACGGAGCCAATGTCGTCGTGACGCAGACCGAAGAGGCTGACGCCGACATCGCGGTAACGCTGCAGGGTGCAACGACTAACGGCTCATTCACGCTCAATGCCGAACGTGACGCCACCGTGACGCTCAATGGACTGACGCTGACCTCGCAAGAGGGCTACGCCATAAAGACGAAGAACAAGAAAACGGTGCGCTTCATCATTGCCGATGGTACGGTAAACACGCTTACTGACGCTACACTGGGCACACACAAGGCATGTCTGCTCAACAAAGGCAACGGCATCATCAGTGGAGGAGGGACGCTTTACATCAACGGCAATACCAAACAGGCATATAAGGGCGAGGGAGCGTTGACCATTGAAGGGGGCGACATCATCGTGAAGGCAACCGTAAAGGATGGCTTCAACCTCGACAGTTGCTTCGTAATGAACAGCGGAAAACTGAATGTTACCACCACAGGCGGCGGCTTTTGGGACGAGGAAGACATGAAGACCAAGGCACCATCGTGCATCAACGCAGCGGGCAACGTGACCATAAACAATGGAACCCTGACGCTGCTCAGCACTGGCGAAGGCGGAAAGGGCGTAAACTGCGACAGTGTCTTTACCATGAAGGGAGGCAACATCAACGTTACCACTACGGGCAGACGATACATCGACCCGTCATGCGAGAACCTGCGCGACACGCCTGACGACATACCCGACAACATGAGCAACTCGCCAAAGGCGGTGAAGGCGGAGATGGGCATGCTGATTGCTGACGGAACCATACGCATACACACCACCGAAGACGGCGGAGAGGGGCTGGAAAGCAAAGCCACGATGACGCTGACGGGGGGAGACTATAACATTACAACCTATGACGACTGCATCAATGCCGCTGGCGACATAGTCATCAATGGGGGAAAATACTACCTCTCGTCACTTGACAACGATGGCATTGACACTAACGGTAGCCTATATATTAAAGCAGGCGACATAGTAACCATGGGCAACTACCTGCATGAGTTGGGCATCGACGTTAACGATCGCTCACCTTACAAGAAACTCTACGTCACGGGCGGAAGCATAGTATGCATAGGTGGCGACAGCAAGCAGATACCTAAACCCGTCGTTACGGAGGGCGCACAGCCCACTATGTTCTTCACCGGACTGCTGCCTATGGGCACTATTACACTGAAAGACGCCGACGGAGGCAGCGTGATGACGTTTGACCTGCAGCGTGACTATACCGCTGAGGCGGGCGGAACGGCACCAGCACTGAGCCTTATGCTTACCTCTCCACTGCTGAAGATGGGTGATGCATACACCCTCTACCACTCTGCTGAGGCTCGCTACATAGCACAGATAGCGGCACTGCGCACACCATACGGAACCATGACGGCGATAGAGAAATACTCTCGCGCCACATTCACCCTTGCAACAACGACACTGCCATACCGCAAAGCCGTTATAAATCCTGACGCTGGCAAAGCGGCACTCGTAATCTACCTGCACGGTGGGTCAAGCAAGGGCAATGACAACGAGAAGCAACTGCTTGAGCCTGGCACCGACTCTATATACAACTATCTTGCAGGCAAGGGCATGAGTGCCGTGATGCTCGTTCCGCAATGCCCCTCTACAATGTCGTGGGGAGGAAAGATGAACCTCGTGCTCGCCGGACTTATCAACAGCATGGTGACTACAGAAGGCATCGACCCCAACCGCATATACCTCCTCGGAGGCTCAATGGGTGGCACAGGCACATGGAGTATGCTCAACGCTTACACCGACCTCTTTGCAGCAGCAATGCCTGTTGCGGGCAACACTTCAGGGCTTATTGCTGAGAATGTGGCTAAGACACCAGTGTGCGTAGTAATGGGATTGGCTGACAATATCATGAATGCCGACGCTGCTTGCGCCTTCGCCAACAGCCTTAAGCCACTGGGCGACGACGTGAACGTGTCTACCGAAGAGGGCTGGACACACGAGATGACCTGCATACAGAGTTACACCACAGAAAGGCTCAACTGGCTCTTCTCTCACACCAAGGGCGACACTCCTACAGCGGTCGACGCTGTTGAGGCAAACGCAGAGATGGTATCAGTGAAGTATTACACCGTCAGTGGCATAGAACTGACAGTTCCGCCAACAGAGGGCATATACGTAACACGTGCCACATACAGCGATGGCACAGTGAAAACATGGAATAGAGCGCGTTAATAATTTTTCATCATAAGTCACTATTCTCCTTGAATTAGCGAGAGGAGGGCGAAGCACCATGTAGGGCATGGCGTTTTTTCGTCCTCCTTTTTTTTGTGTAATACTCTTCGTCTTTCCTTTTTAAAGAAAGATAAGTAAGTGTGGAAGAGAGTGAAAAGGGCAAGATGATACTTAATTTAACTTTTTTGATACGTAAGAACTCTCACAAAACATTTATTATTGTTAACTTTGCAACCACTTACTAACATTAATTAATCATACGAAGAATGAGATTTCTGCTATCCTTTATGTTGCTCATCGCAACCGCTATTGCCTCTGCTGGCAACGTTACCTACACCACAAACAACCGCACAGGTGCACTGAACAGCATTGCCATAACGGGCAATACGGATAACACCATGAACTGGCTGATGAAGACAGACGGTTCGCAGTATGCGTGGATAAAGGACAACTACGGCTGGGGACTGGGCTACATGACCGTCAATGGCAAACGCACTGCATGGTCATCGCCATACGCTACTAACGCAAAGGGCACGGTGCGCTATAAGGCTGGCGACATAGACATCACCGTGGAGAGAACACTGAAGAAGGGAGAACTGACCGAGACATACACCTTTACTAATACAGGTAAGACGCAGGCACTGCTGACCAATATGGGCATCTACACCCCATTCAACGACAACTACCCCGACAGCAAAACCTGCATGACGGCTCGATGCAACACGCATATATGGGCAGGAGGCAGTGCTGCATACGTGGAAGCACAGCGAATGGACGGACACGGAGAGGGCATAGCACTGATGACAGTGAAGGGAAACATTGCCGACTATGACATTTGGGAACGCGACAGAACAAAGGGCGGCTCTAACTCACGTGGAGTGATAGCCTTGGCACCAAGCGACACCGTGCTGAAGCAGGGCGGAAAGATGGTCTTAGCGTGGCGCGTCTTTACGTATAGTGACCACGAGAACTTCGTCAGCAAGATGCTCAGCAACGGCGGAGTGATGGCGGTGGCAGACAAATACGTCTATGAAAAAGGAGAGACGGCTATCGTAAGACTGGTGTCGGCAAAGGGTACTGTGCAGACAAAGCACGTCAGTATGCAGAATACTGGTGAGCAACGAGTGACGCTGAACTACGGAAAGGGCAAGCAGACGTGGGCAGACCTGCTCTGCGTTAGTTCCATAGAGAACCTGATAAGCAAGCGTATCGACTTCATCATTGACCGCCAACAGATGAACAACCCCAACGACCCACGCTACGGTGCCTACATGGTGTACGACTGCGAGGGCGACAGCATATACCTCAATACCGACGCACGACGCAGCAGCGACACTAACGACGGAAGGGAAAGACTGGGCATGGGAGTGCTGTTGGCTGAATGGCAGAAGACGCATCCGAGCCAGAAGATAATGCAGTCGCTAACGAGATATGCCGACTTCGTAAGGAACCGTCTGCAGGACAAGGACTTCACTACCTTCTCTTCATACATGAGAGAGAAGAAGATACGCGGCTACAACTACCCATGGGTGGCAGACTTTTACTTCCGTATGTACGACATCACCCATGACAAGAAATATGCCGAATACGGCTACCGCACCATGAGGGCGTTCTTCCGACGCTTCGGTTACGGTTTCTACGCCATAGGAATGCCCGTGACGCAGAGCCTAAGAGTGCTGCAAGAGACTAACATGACGGCGCAGCGCGACACGCTGTTGGCGGACTACTGCAAGACTGCCGACGTGTTTGTAAAGAACGGGCTACACTTCCCCAGCCATGAGGTGAACTACGAGCAGAGCATCATTGCGCCAGCAGTGCAGTTCCTCTGCGAGGCATACCTCGCCACAAAGCAACAGCGATACCTTGAAGGCGCACGCACCATGCTGCCAGCACTCGAAGGCTTTGCGGGACACCAGCCGAGCCACCACCTCTATGGTATCGCGATAAGACACTGGGACGGTTACTGGTTTGGAAAAATACAAAACTTTGGCGATACCTTCCCACACTACTGGAGCACGGAAAACGCTTCTACATACTATTATTACGCACTCTGCACAGGCGATGCCTCGTATAGCAAACGAGCCATAGACACCGTGATGGGCAACCTAAGCCTGTTTGCAGAAGACGGTAAGGCAAGTTGCGCCTTCCTATATCCACGCATGATAAACGGCGAGAAAGCACACTATTATGACGCCTTTGCCAACGACCAAGACTGGGCTTTAGTACAACTGCTGTTGGTAAACGGAAAGTAGAGGTGGGCTACGTCACAACCCGTCAGCCTTCGCAACTACGGTACATCTTTGGCGACATACCATATTTCTTCTTAAACGAATTATAAAAATAAGTAGCGTTACGGTATCCAGCCTTCAGCATAATCTCTTCGATAGTGGCGTTTGTGTCCTTCAAAAGACCAGCGGCATATTCCAGTCGAGCACTGTGGAGATGCTGTACAGGAGTCTCGCCAGTTAGTTCCTTCACGCGTTTATAGAACTGGGTGCGACCGAGATTCATTGTCTCTGCCCATTGTTCTACGGAGAAATCCTCCTCGCCTATATGTGCCAGTAACATCGACGTCATGCGGTCAAGAAACTTCTTGTCTTTAACGTCTGTCAGCACCTCTTTCTTTTCCTGTGCCTTGTCTGCGCTGTTGGTGTGAGCAGATAGTTCTAAGACCTTATGCACACGCTCTAAAAGCACCTGCCCGCTGAAGGGCTTAACTATGTAGTCTGTTGCGCCAGAGCGCAGACTACGCAGTTGGTGCGTGTCATCTCCATAGAACGAGAGGTGAATAACAGGCAGCGCAGGAAGATTCTCGTGCAGACGGTGTGTCAGTTCGTATCCAGCCTTCTCATCGTTGGTAATGTCGAGAAGTATCAAGGAAGGGTGATGCTTGGCTATCATACCCTCGCACTCCTCTAAATTGGGCTGACCGATAACACGGAAATAAGGGTTCATAGTGTCAGTGAGATGCGTCAGGTTGTCCTCATCGTCCTCTATTATCAGTATTGTGATAAGATTGATAGGCGGTGGAGCCATTTCGCGAAATTCAGTTTCTTCGGCATGAATACTGGAAACAATCTGTCGGAAGCGTACCTCTGTTTCGGCATTTATAGAGTCTGCTTCAGCCTTTGCCTGTATTTCCATGTCGTTAAGTTTATGGAATTGGCGTATCATGTCCATTATTCTCATCATACGCTTAGAACCACGTCGCAGGCTCTGCACCGTGGTCTTCGACGTACCATTAATCTTCACATTCTCGGAAGCACCATGAAGCACGGTGACAGGATTGCTCAGTTCGCGCTCTATGCGGTCGTAAAAATCTTTCTTGAACGCTGATACCCTGCGTTCCACGTCTATCTGGCGATGAAGAGTCAAGATGCGCTGGCTTGTGCGCCACACTATAATGACGATGGCAACCAACAGAAGAAGATAAAGAGTCCATGCCCACCATGTGTTCCACAAGGGTGGGTTGATGGTAAACTCATAAGTAGTCTCCTTGCCCCATTGCCCCATACCGTTGTTAGAGCGAACATGAAAAACATAGTGCCCAGGGGGTAACTTCCTGTATATCACGCTATGTTCGTTAGTGGGTTGACACCATGCAGTGTCAAAACCTTCAAGCCAATATTGGTAAAGCACACTGTTGAGTGAAGAATACTGGAAGTTAGAGAAGAAGAAGGTCAGGTTGCGCTCCTTGTAGTTAAGGTTAGCGTTCTCCAGTGAAGAGTTTTCCCCGTTTATCATAAGAGAAGTAATAGAAGTCTTAGGCAGTGTGTTGTTGGTAACAGTTGCCTCAGGGTCTATTTCTATTAAGCCATCGTGAGTGCCAAATATTAGGTGTCCATTTGACAGGCAGACAGCAGCACGCTCATTAAAAACATTTGCCAAAGGACTGATGGGGAAATGTAAGTTGCGCGTATCGCCAGTAGTAGGATTGATGTATGACAGTCCATCTTCCGTACCCACCCAGATATTACCTTTAGTATCTTCCACAATGCTGTATACATTATTGTTAGGCAGTCCGTTGCTTGTGCTGTAGAATGTCGCCTTCGGTTTTATGGCAGAACAGTCATATTTCATTATGCCTTTGCCAATGCTGCCTGCCCATATATTGCCGTTCCCATCTTTGCATAGGCAAACAAAATAGCCTGCCGCCACGCCTTGAGGCGATAACATCTTGCTGTGTGTGTCAAAAACATAAAGGGAGTCCTCGGCAGCCACCCACCATTGTCCCTTATTATCGAATATCATGTCATGGCAATTCTTACCTCTCAATATGTTCTTAATGCCTTTATTCCCTATTATTGCCACTCCACCTTGCAACATGGCTACTCTAATATTGCCGTTGGCGTCTTCCATTATCTTATATATATGTGGCGATGGCAGCCCCTTTATGTTTTCATTGTCTACCCACAACCCTGCGCCACGAGTGCCTATCCATAATTGTCCATGCCTGTCAACCATAGTGGAATACACCCTTTGAGGAGCCTGTTTAATGAAGTTAACGGTATGCTTCTGTGTGTCATACGTGTAAATATCCCCTAATTGGTTGCCTATGCACAAGGTGTTTCTGCCTAAGCGAGCAATGCTTCTTATATGGTTATTGTCATTTATCGTGGCGTTGTTGACCAACAACCAGTGCGAGTAGTTTTGTGTATTCATCCTAATGCACAGTATACCTAAATAGTCTGCCGCAACCCATATACAACCAGTATTGTCTACAAAGAGAGTTGTCAAGAAAGGGTAGTCCTTCATGCCGTCATTGATTATGCGTGTCAGTTCCCCCGTGCGTTTGTCGTACAGGAACAAACCGCTGCCATAGGTAGAAATAGCCTCCGTATAATCATCCACGTCAGCCACATGGAAGTGGTCATTGTGTGTGTAGGCAATAACGTCCTTGGGTATCAACTGCCACGAATGTTTCGCATTGTTCTTGCCCCTGCGCTCCAGTTTGCCAGCACCCATTCTTACCCATTCCGCATCGCGTGTTCGCAGCACTTCCGACCTTATGCTTCTATGGTGTGCGTTGTTATTGATTTGCGTGACGCTGTAGCCATCATATCGACACACGCCGTTTGCTGTCTCTATCCATACGTAACCAGTATTGTCTTGCCATATACGGGTCACAATGTTTGTGGGCAGACCGTTAACGGTGGATATGCGTTGTACTGTAAAGTCGTAATTATGGGCTTGACATACAAGTGTCGCAATAATTAGGGTTAATAGTAATAATACTCTCTTCATGCTGCAAATATAGCACATTTTTTTCTAAGTGTGAACAAAAATAATAGCAAAAACAACATTTATGTTGTAAAAGGGTCATTCTTCTAATGTAATTTTGCTGTTGAAAACCAGAACTAAGTAGAATCATAATTTATTACCTATTACTATAATATAGTTCAATAAATAATTCAGAACACTAACTTAGAAAAAAAAGATATGATAAAGCGTTTTTTATGTATAATGGCAGTCTTTGCCATATATGCGAATGTAAATGCGCAGGCTCTTGGCAAGAGCCACCTCCCTACCATGGGCTGGAGTTCGTGGAACACATACCACGTAAACATCAGCGACTCGCTCATCATCAAACAAGCCAATGCGATGGTGAAGTCAGGACTAAAGGAAGCAGGTTACTCGTATATAAATATCGACGATGGATATTTCGGTGGGCGAGATTCTAAGACAGGACGGTTGCTAATTCATCCTACTCGTTTCCCGAAGGGGTTGAAGACGGTTGTAGACCACGTTCATGGACTTGGACTGAAGGCTGGCATATACAGCGATGCAGGTGCCAACACCTGTGGCTGTTGGTATGACAACGACACTATCGCCGTTGGTGTAGGTCTCTATGGGCATGAGCAGCAAGACTGTGATATGTTTTTCAAGGAGTTAGGGTTTGACTTTATAAAGATAGACTTCTGTGGTGGTAGTGCGGCACGCAATGCTTCACATCTCGCCCTCGACCCTAAAGAGCAATATACTGCCATACGTAAAGCCATTGACCGAACAGGGCGTAGGGATGTGCGTGTGAACGTTTGTAGATGGGATTACCCAGGCACATGGGTGTCGCAAGTTGCCGACTCATGGCGAATGTCGCACGACATCCGTGCACGTTGGTCATCGGTAAAGGATATCATACAGCAAAATCTTTACCTCTCGGCTTATGTATCGCCAGGGCACTATAACGATATGGACATGCTGGAGGTGGGACGTGGCCTAAAAACTGAAGAAGACCGCACACACTTCGCTATTTGGTGCATGATGTCGAGTCCATTGCTTATTGGTTGCGACCTTACGAAATTGCGACCAGAGACTCTCCGTTTGCTGACAAACAAAGACCTCATAGCGATAAACCAAGATACGTTAGGGCTGCAAGCCTATGTAGCACAGAAAACAAACAACTGCTATGTGCTGGTCAAGGATATAGATAGAAAGCATGGCACGAAACGAGCCTTTGCCGTTTACAATCCTACAGACAGTACGCAGGCTATCTCTGTTGACATGGCAACCCTCGAACTGGGTGGCAAGGTGCGCCTTCGCGACCTGCTCGAACAAAAAGACCTTGGCACATTGTCTCAGGGAAAAGAATGGAAGGGCACACTTGCGCCCCATGCCACTCAGGTATTCCTCGCTGAATGTAGAGAGCGTCTGCCACGCGAAATCTATGAGGCGGAGACTGCATACCTGTCAAGTTATCAGGAACTGTACAACCCTATAGCAATAGGAACAGCCTACTACACCGCTGATAAGCAGTGCAGCGGAGAGATGAAGGTAACAAACCTTGGCGTGCGACCAGAAAACGACTTACAGTGGCGTGATGTGTATTGTCAGCAGCAAGGCAATTACCAGGTTGTTGTGCATACCGTAGGCTTTGGTAGCAAGAAGGCTTTTTATATTTCGGTCAATGGTGGCAGTGCGCTACTCGTCAATGCCAAGGATGCTACCTCTGACGGAAAGGTTACGCTGAACCTCCAATTTAACAAAGGGCAGAACATAGTGCGACTGTACAATGATAATGCTGCAATGCCAGACATTGACTACATGGAGATACATTCAATAAAATAATATTACTAAAACAAGATAACCCAAACATATTGATAAAGATGAGAAAGATAGCATTGTTAACCATTGCCTTAGCAACCACATTGATGGCAAAGGCTGACGCCTTCAGAAAAGGAGGACAGTTTGTTGACTACATACTGCCTCTTAATGGCAGCATCGCTGCTACGACTGATGACTGGGGAACCACAGCGGGAACCCTTAAAGGTGAGAGTTGGACAGGTACATTAAGTCGCTGGAAAGACAATGGCATAGAAGATAACACCTATTCTTATTGGGGTGGCAACGCCATAAAGGGCGATGATGGTAAATGGCACCTCTTTGTTGCAGGATGGCCAGAGAACTCACCAAAGGGACACGATACGTGGCTTACAGGTTCGCGTTGCTATCATGGAGTAAGCAACTATCCCGACCGCGGGTTCGTGTGGCAAGAGGAATTAGGCGCAGGTCATAACACAGAGGCATATCGTCTGAAGGATGGTCGCACAGTGGTATATAACATCGAACGCCGATATATCAGCAATGAACCAACACTGACGTCGTCAACAACATGGACCCTTGGTAAGTTCAACTGGCACCTTCGTGACCGTCGTCTGCAGCGTGGTAATGACCGCACCGTAAGTCTTTCTAATTGCACCTTCGCCCGTCGTTCAGATGGTTCATTCCTTATGATGGACCGTGGCGGATGCGTATGGGTTAGCCGTGATGGTATCAACGACTATTATCAGCAAACAGACCATACCGCTTACGTTGGCAATCGTACACGTTATCTGGAAGACCCAGTGATATGGCACGACCATATGCAGTACTATATGATTGTCAACGACTACGACGCAAAGGTAGCAAGCCTCAGTCGCTCTCTTGATGGCATACACTGGGTAAATGAACCTGGTGTGGCATATAAAACGGGTATAATAAAGCACGCTAATGGTGATGCGGAAGGTTGGTACAAACTGGAACGCCCCAAGATACAGACCGACGATACAGGACGTGCCACATACATACACTTTGCCGCGATAGACGCTGTAAAGGATGCTGACACTGGTCCTAACGATGGGCACTCGTCTAAGAACATTATTGCGCCACTCGTAAAGAGCAGACTGATAGAGGTCCTTAATGCTGATGTTATCACAGACGCCACAACTAGCATCAGGGTGAAGATAATGAAGGAAGCCGACTTTAATCCTGCTGACATTAACCTCGCGTCGCTCGTATTTGGTAGTTACGACAAGGTGAACTACGGCAATGGCTTCAAGGCGGCAGCGTCAGAAACCGATGCTCAAGGTAACCTTATCGTGACATTCACAGGCTCGGCAGGTGCCAGTGGCATCACCGCCGAAGAGTTTGCACCAAAGATGATAGGAGAAACAAACTCTGGAGATATAGTATATGGCTATGCCAAATTGCCTTATGTAAACTATGAGCCTGCCATGGTATCGGCAATGATTCCTGACATCGATGCCGAGAACAATATCTCTACTGTTAAGGTAGACAACTATGGATTGTCTGCAAGCGAAGAAATGACTGTTAAGGTAATGACGACCTCTGGTGTAACGCTCTCAACAGGTACGGTACATGCCATACCTGCTTATGGTACAGAGATGGTTTCACTGCAAGGCGTCAAGAAACCCTCAAGCATATATGATAAAATAGTTATCGCGTTCTTCAAAGGCAATGTGGAGGTTGACCGTAATACCCTTTTCGTAGACAGTATCAGTAACCGTCAAACTGCTTTGACAACACTTATTAGCAAAGCAGAAGGCGTGTTGGCAAATAGCGAGAAATACAGTAATGGACGCGCAGTACTGCAATCTAAACTCAACGAAGTAAAAGCAAAACGCTACTATTTCTCCGCTGAGGTACAGAAAGAACTGAACACCCAACTTGAGAGTGCCATCAGAGAGTGCCTATATGCCAACGGCATCATCACTCAGTCGTGGGACTTCTACAATGCAGCACTTCAGAACGCTACGTTCACAATGACCGACAACGCTGCCCTCACTGCCGACAATCACTCAGTAAAAATAGCCGACTATATGACGATAAACGGCATAAAGCAGAAGTTCTATGGTCGCATAGCCTTCGACCAAGGCACTGGGTGGCTCGATTTCCGTAATCAAGGTGAGGGAATGAACAACACTGGTCTCTTTAACTACAGCAATGCAGCCCACTTCTCTGTGCTCAACCTACAGCCAGGCGATGAGGTAACATTTACTCTCGCAGGTAAGACCATGCCAACATTCATATCAGAGAACTGTTATATAAAAGATGATGAAACAAAGACCTTGCTCGCTCCTGGTACGCCCCTTGCCACAGGCACAACGTACGTTATTGGTGGTGACAAGGCAACACAAATAGACATACAGAGTTACAACTACGTCTGCATCACCAACCTTACGGTAGAAAGCAGCAGTACCGAAACAGTATCTACACCGCAAATTAGCAACGATGCTGCCTTCCTCGTAACAATCATACCTGGCGAAAGCAGTGCTGGCACAACAGGGCTTGCCACCTATTACACAACGGATGGCAGCACACCAACCAAGGAGAGTAACCTCTACACGGTGCCTTTCACAGTAAATAAAAATACTCTTGTTAAGGCTGTCACGTATCTTCCTAATGGCACACCGTCAGCAGTAAGGTCTATTCGCGCCAGCATACCTGACCAGACATGGGATTTCACAAACACTACACGTTGGACAGACACTAAGTTAACAGCAAACAAACAGTATGACAGCGATGGCAATGAGGTGCAAAACGGGGGAGTGCTGCTAAACTTCGAGGCTGGTAAGGCTTCATTCTCTCAAAGCGGAACGCAAGCCCTTTGGTGGCTCGTAAGCGGCACAAGTACGCAGCCAGACAACAACTACATTCAGATAGTAGTACCTGCAGACACCAAACTAACCGTCAACACTACAGGCTGGAGTGGCGAACGCTGTTATTGGTATACCGTCAACGGGACGACAGGCTCTGAAGGAAGTAAGTTCGCTACATCAACAAATGACCGCGTTCATGAGTTTGTCAATAACTCTGGTGCCTCGCAGACATACACTATTTGGGCAAACAACCAAATGAAGGGCGGTATACCCCAAACCAACCTCTCGTCATTCATACTTAAAGATATAGGAGAGGTGTTCGAGCACAAAGCCACTATAACAGCCATGTGTGGCGAGACGCAACTTGACCAGTGGACAATGGAGGGCATTAGCGAATTTAAGGAATACACCATCCACGGCAAAGCCTATATTAAAAAAGACGATAAAATATACGTGCTCAACGATGAAAAGTTTGCTGGCGTTGCTTCACAAGATTATAGTTACACTACGGAGATGGGCTTAGAAGACCAGAACATCACTGTAAACTACAACCTCTACAACAAGGGCGACATCGTTTTTTTCGCTGAGGCAGAGAGCCTCGATAATGTTACCGCTACAGCCTCTGCCACAGCCTCCAACGGCTTTACGGCACACCCTGACGGCAATAAGATGGTAACACTGTGCACTCTGCCAGTAGGTAAATACACCATTTACGTAGGTACGGTAAAAGATCGTGACGTATATCTGCGCAACGCTGGCGTCAGCGACAACAACGAGAACGCCATACTCTATTGGAATAAAAACCAAAACATCACAAAGCAATTTACCTTGAACGAGGACACACCACTCGCACTCTCTGGATATACCACAGATAAAGG
Source organism: uncultured Prevotella sp. (assembly GCA_934272845.1). Taxonomy (GTDB): domain Bacteria; phylum Bacteroidota; class Bacteroidia; order Bacteroidales; family Bacteroidaceae; genus Prevotella. The sequence goes on along the minus strand of CAKQSF010000018.1, from coordinate 16,552 downwards.
AGGATTAAACCAAGCAGGAGACATTGATTTTGTCATTATTCATAAAGCAGAGAGTGACATCCCTTCAGCAATAACAGCACTCAAGGAGAACAAGGCAAAAGGATGCGCCATATATAATATGGTAGGGCAGCGTGTAGATAAACCTCTAAGGGGACTATACATTATAGGTAATAAGAAAATATTACTCAAGTAATGACACTCAGGTGACGGTAATAAGAAACTTCAAATAAAATACCACATACTTTCTTAAAAATACCAAAAGGGCATGTTACGGCATGACTTTTTGGTATTTTTCGTTTCATTATTTTGCCATTACATTTCTTTTAAGTAAATTTGCAACATGAAAAATATTATTGCGACCATATTTACATTTGTCATCTGTCTAGGCCTTAACGCGCAGACGGCACTGAACGATTTCAAAAAGGACATAACGCTGGCAGGCGACAACTACGTGGCTTACCGCGGTCCGCAGAAACAACTTACTGCCGCGCCAAAGGGCTACGAGGCGTGCTACATTAGCCATTACGGACGACACGGCTCACGCAACCTTATAGGCAGTTGGACCTACACCAAGGCTTACGACATACTGAAGAAAGCCAACGATGACGGCATGCTGACACCGAAAGGCAAGGAACTTATGGAGAAGGTACGCATAATACGCGACGACGCCATGGGACACATCGAGGAACTAACCTTGCGAGGAGCGCAACAGCACGACCAAATAGCATCGCGTATGTACGAACGATTCCCATCAGTCTTCAAGGGAAAGACAAACATTAAGGCTAACAGTTCTACCGTAGTGCGCTGCATACTCTCCATGAGCAACGCACTCCTCGCCCTGCAACGACATAACCCAGAGTTGACATTCAGACTGGATGCCTCCGCTGGCGACATGAGTTACATTATCTTCGACGACAAACCACTCTTCAAACTGCGTATGCCCGAAGGTTCAGAGGCGCAAAAGGCATACCGTGAGTATGAGAAGAAACACGTGGACTGGGTGCCTTTCATGAACCGTATCTTCAAGACAGAGGAGTACTGGAAGGAGAATGTGAAGAAGCCAAAGGAGTTCTACGTGGACCAGATATGGAAGATGTGCTCTAACCTTCAGAGCACCGAACTGCGCCACAGCATCTCCCTCTACGACTTCTTTACCTTCGACGAACTCTACAACATCTGGCTGGCACGCAACGCTAACTGGTATATCACCTACGGTCCGTCGCCACTCAACGGTGGTACGCAGCCATACTCACAGCGAGTGTTGCTGCGTAAGATGATAGCCGAGGCTGACTCTTCGCTGGCTTTGCCTAAGCCAGGAGCAACCCTGCGCTACGGTCATGAGGTGTGTGTGCTGCCATTGGTATGCCTTCTCAACCTCAACGGCTACGGAACGCAGTACCGCAACCTTGACGACATAGAGAAAAACGGCTGGCGCGACTACAACATCTTTATGATGGGCAGCAACGTGCAGTTCGTCTTTTACCGCAAACCGAACGGCAACGGTGACACACTCGTTAAGGTGTTGCTCAATGAAGACGAGACAACGCTGCCTAAGGACATCACTCCCGTCAGCGGACCATACTATAAGTGGGACGACGTAAAGGCGTATTACCTTAACAAACTCAATAACTACAAGGAATAATCAGTGCTCACGAAACTCTTAGAACATTCCGCACAAGAACTCCTCGTGCGTTGGCGTTTCTACGCCAACGTTCCATCAATAACGAACAATGAAGAAACTATATATAGAAACATACGGCTGCCAGATGAACGTGGCAGACTCTGAAGTAGTAGCGAGCATCATGCAGATGGCAGGCTACGAACAGTGCGAAACGATAGACGACGCTGATGCCGTCTTCCTTAATACTTGCTCCGTTCGTGAGAACGCTGAGAACAAAATATACCATCGACTTGAGGCACTTCATGCCGAGAACGTAAAGCGTGGCGAAGAGCGTAAGCGTATCATCGGCGTGTTGGGCTGCATGGCAGAGCGCGTTAAGGACGACCTGTTGCAGAACCATTACACCGACCTTGTGGCTGGTCCTGACTCATACCTCTCTCTGCCCGATCTCATAGCGCAGTGCGAACTGGGGCAGAAGGCTATCGACACCAACCTCTCCACTACAGAGACCTACCGTGACGTATTGCCACAGCGAAGCCACGGTATGCACCTGTCGGGTTTTGTAAGCATCATGCGTGGCTGCAACAACTTCTGCCACTACTGCATAGTGCCTTACACCAGAGGCAGAGAGCGTTCACGCGACGTAGAGAGCATACTGCGTGAGGTGCGCGACCTTGCAGAGCGTAACTATAAGGAGGTTACACTGCTCGGACAGAACGTCAACAGTTATCGTTGCGAGAAAGAAGACGGAACAGTAGTAACCTTCCCAGAACTGCTGCGCCTTGTGGCTGAGGCTGTGCCACAGTTACGTGTGCGCTTCACCACATCGCACCCTAAGGACATGAGCGATGAGACGCTGCACGTCATTGCCGACTATCCTAACGTGTGCAAGCACATACACCTGCCAGTGCAGTCTGGCTCTGACAGAATACTGAAGTTAATGAACCGTAAATACACTCGCGAATGGTACATGGAGCGTGTTGCCGCCATAAAGCGCATCATACCAGAGTGTGCCATCACTACCGACATCTTCGTGGGCTACCACTCTGAGACGGAAGAAGACCACCAGCAGTCGCTCTCGCTGATGAAGGAAGTGGGTTATGCCAGTGCCTTCATGTTCAAATACAGCGAGCGTCCTGGCACTTACGCGTCAAAGCACTTGCCTGACGACGTGCCAGAGGAAGTAAAGATACGTCGTCTTAACGAGATGATAAAACTACAGACAGAACTCTCTGCCGCTAACTATAAGCAGGACGAGGGCAAGGAGTTTGAGGTGCTTATAGAGAACTACAGCAAGCGCAGCCGCGAACAACTCTGCGGCAGAACCTCGCAAAACAAGATGGTGGTGTTCGACAAAGGTAATCACCACATTGGCGAGACTGTTAAGGTGCGCATAACGGGTAGCACCTCAGCGACCCTGTTGGGCGAACTCGTCTAAGGAGTTAGTCTAGAAAAACTAGTTAGTCTAGAGAAACTAGATAGCCTAGAAAAACTAGTTAGTCTAGAAAAACTAGATAGCCTAGGAAAACTAGTTAGTCTAGAAAAACTAGAGAGCCTAGAAAAACTAGTTAGTCTAGAAAAACTAGTTAGTCTAGAAAAATAACCAACCAAACAAATTATAATGGCTAATCTATTCAACATCAAAGACTACGTTGTAGTCATCACAGGCGGAACAGGCATCCTCGGCAGATGCATTGCCAAGTATCTCGCACTCGAAGGCGCGAAAGTAGTAATCGGCGGACGTAAAGAAGACGTTGGCGCGAAGATTGTGGCAGACATCAAGGCTGCTGGCGGTGAGTGTGAGTTCGTAAAGATGGACGTAATGAACGTAGAGACAATGCAGAAGGCTTGCGACTACATAGTAGAGAAATACGGTCGTGTAGACACTCTGCTCAACGCTGCGGGCGGTAATATGCCTGGTGCAACCATAGCACCAGACCAGACATTCTTTGACCTTGCGCCAGAGCAGTTCCAGACCGTTCTCAACCTCAACCTTACTGGTACCGTTATCCCTACACAGATATTCCTCAAGCCTATGGTAAAGCAGGGCAAGGGCAGCATAATCAACTTCTCTTCAATGTCTGCCTTCCGTCCTATCACACGTGTATGCGGTTACAGCGCGGCTAAGTCTGGCATCAACTCCTTCACTGGTTGGATGGCACAAGAGGCAGCACGCAAGTTCGGCGAAGGCATTCGTGTTAACGCCATCGCTCCGGGCTTCTTCATTACAGAGCAGAACCGCACCTTGCTGACAAACCCTGACGGTTCGTTCACCGCACGTGGCGAGGCTGTAATACGCCAGACACCATTCTCTCGCATGGGTGAGCCAGAAGAACTCTGCGGAACAATACACTACCTCATGTCTGACGCCGCTAAGTTCGTTACAGGCACAGTGGCTGTGGTAGACGGAGGATTTAATGTAACGGCAATGTAGGTTTGGTGGTTTAGTTGTTTGGTGGGTTGGTAGTTTCGTTAATACTTTTAATGATAATTGGACTATCAACCAAACAACCAAACAACCAAATCACCAACCCACAAAACCACCGAACTCCCAAACAACTAAACAACCCAACATGGAAAGAACATGGAGATGGTTTGGCAAGAACGATAAGATTACTCTTGCCATGCTGAAACAGATAGGCGTTGAGGGCATAGTAACGGCACTGCACGACGTTCCCCTTGGCGAGGTATGGACACGCGAAAAGATACGTGACCTGAAGGAATACATAGAGTCATACGGCATGCGCTGGTCTGTGGTAGAGTCCCTGCCAGTAACCGAGACCATCAAGTATGGCGGTCCTGACCGTCAGCAGCAGATAGAGGTGTACAAGGAGTCTCTCGCTAACCTCGGCAAGGAGGGTATACACTGCGTATGCTACAACTTCATGCCTGTGTTAGACTGGGCACGCACCGACCTGCTGCACGATAACCCTAACGGTTCAAGCAACCTCTACTTCAACTGGGGCGAGTTCGCTTACTTCGACATACACATTCTGAAGCGTGAGGGTGCCGAAGAGCAGTGGAAGGAGTTTAACGAGGCTCACAAGGCATGGAACCGCGACATCCTTGAAGAGGTGCGACAGATTAAGGAGAAGGCAACGCCAGAGTATGACCACGACCTTGTGGAGACTATCGTCATAAAGACACAGGGCTTCGTGAGCGGCAACTTCAAAGAGGGTGATGATAAACCTGTAGAATTATTCCGCCAACTCCTCGCACTCTATGACGGAGTGACCAAAGAGCAGTTGCAGGACAACATGAAGACATGGCTGGAGGCTATCATGCCTATCTGCGACGAGTACGACATAGATATGTGCGTACACCCAGACGACCCACCGTTCCCTATCCTCGGACTGCCACGCATAGTGAACTGCGACGAAGACATACAGAAGTTCCTCGACGCTGTGCCTAACATTCACAACGGCTTAACCTTCTGCGCAGGTTCACTGTCTGCTGGAGGTCATAACGACATTACCGCTTTGGCAAAGAAGTATCACGACCGCACGCACTTCGTGCATCTGCGTTCTTGTTACATCTTCCCTAACGGCGACTTCACAGAGGCGTCACACCTCGGTGGGCGTGCTGACATAGTAGAATTGGCCCACATCTTCGAGAAGGAAGAGCAGCACCGCATGGCAACACGCAAGCCAGAGACGCAGAAGTTGCCAATGCGTGTAGACCACGGCATGACGATGCTTGGCGATGAGACAAAGGGCTACAATGCAGGTTACTCATTCCTTGGCCGTATGTTTGCCCTCGGACAGGTTCAGGGCATCATTGCCGCTGTAGACAAAGAATTAGGCATTAAGTATCAGCAGCCTGGATTCTTTGATTAAAGACGTGATAAGATTTTATTCGAAAATACAAGGAAGCCATGGCTCTGTTTGCGTTAAGCACTGAGTCATGGCTTCATGTTTTTTTAATGTGGTTATTTGTTTAACTTGAGTAACATTGTCGTTAAACAAATTATATTTAACTTTTGAGTAGCATTGTCGTTAAACAAATTATGTTTAGGGTGGTTCTATAAATTCACGCCCTTTCTCTTTACTTCTCCTTTATTCTTGCTGCAATAATCTCCGCCATTCGTGCGGCACCCTTCTCGTTAGGGTGAATGCCGTCAGACTGTATCAGGCCCTTCATGTCAGCACATTCAGTGTGGAGGTCTATCACCTGCAGTTTGTTCTTCTTCGCCAGTTTCTTTATGGCAGGGATAAGAAGGTTCACCGTTACACTGTCGCTGATGCCCCACGTCTGCTTCACTGCGGGTATAGGCGTGCAGAGATATATCACGGGTTTTGATGGCAGAGCCTTCAGTGTGTCAATCATTGCTTGGTAGTCCTTCATATAGTCGCGTGCTGCCACGTCGCGGTTGCCAGGCTTAGTGTCGTTAGTGCCAAGTTTAATGATAGCGATGTTAGGCAGGTATGCCTTGGCGTCTTGCCATGCCAGTTCCTTCATGTAAGGCAGATCTCCACCGTTGCACAGCGTGCGACTGCTCACCCCGAAGTTGCGTACCTCGTAACCCTTACCAAGTTTCTTGCGCAATACGGCAGGATATGCAAACTGTTCCTGCATGTCGATGCCGTGACCATCGGTGATGCTGTTGCCTATGCATGCCACTTTTACATCGCTCTCGGCAGGCATCTTTAGGTCATCGAGCCACTGCGAGAGGTCGCCTAACATGCGATTGTGGTACTTGTATGTGCTGCGGAATCCGAATCCATGACCGCCAGTGGGGTAGATGTGCATCTCGCAGACGTTGCCAGAGCGACGCATGGCACTGTAGTAGGCCACACCGTTAGTTACAGGTGGTACGGCACGGTCATCGTTCGCCAAGAGAATGATGGCAGGAGGCGTGAGGTGTCGGCGCACAGCGTTAAAGTTTGACCATTCCTTCTGCAGTGCCTTATCGCCACGCTTGTCGCCAAGGAATCCTACAACGGAGCCTTTGTGTGTATCGCGCTCCACCATAGACACTACTGGATAGAAAAGGATGCTGAAGTCAGGGCGCACCTCATAAGGAGCATGGGTTGATACGCTGGAAGCAAGGTGACCGCCAGCAGAGAATCCCATAATGCCCACGTTGCGTGGGTTAATATGCCACACAGTAGCGGAGTCGCGCACGGTACGGATGGCGTTATAGGCGTCAGAGAGTGGTATGTTGCGGTCACCATTAGGCATACGGTACTGCAACACTACATAGGCAATGCCCTTAGCATTGAAATATTCCGCCCAGTCGTGCCCCTCGTTCTGCATGGATAGGTGTGAGTAGCCGCCGCCAGGACAGTCTACCACGGCTCTGCCGTTAGCCTTCTGTGCAGCCTCTGCGGAAGGAAGATAAACTGTGATTTCTGATTTCCCGTCAGCCGAATTCTTTAACAGAAACTTGCGAACGGTGCTTTGCGCCATTGCCGCTACGGTCAGTGTGGAAAGCAGAAGGATTGAAAAAAGTCTATTCATTGTTTTGTTGTTTTGTTTTTTGGTGGTTTAGTGGTTTGGTGATTTAATGGTTTTGTTGTTAGTCTCTGTTTTGCTTAGACGTTGCTAAATTACAAATAATTTTCCTAATACGGAAATTTCAAGGTATCTAAGTAAGTGTTCAAAATTATTTTTATATTTAATATAGGCTATTTGGATGCAGATGTTTTCTCTGTTTGAAGGTTTCTGTCCCCCGGTAATGGGGGAACCGAAGGGGGTTAATGTAATCGTTGTGACTGAAAACAGAGGAAGCAGATGCGCCAAAGAGACTGTATTAAGGGTGGTAATTTATAGAACCACCCTTAAATATAATTTCAGAAATAAAAATGTTCACTTTACTGATATATATAAATAATTTTGAATACTTACTTATATTCCTTTTTAAATAAGAGAAAGCACAGAACTTGCCCCCTCTGTTTTCAGAAGATTCACATCTGCCGATAAACAGAGAGGGCAATAACACATGCTAAATATCCACAAATCTATTGTATCATTTCGTGCGTAACAGAGAAAAAGAAAAACATACTAACATTCTTTCTAATGATATTTAGCGTTACTTTGCATGACTGAAAAAGTGAGTTTTAACAACTCTGCAGCAAAGGTAGTGTCATCTGCCACGATAGCCAAAAATGTGAGTGCGGTGATGTGAATGTCAGTCGACTTTTACTATTATTAACATGAAGGGGCACCTCAATTTACGTTTTTTTACAAAGAATAAGCGTTTTCGTTAAGTAAAATAGTCAAAATAAAATTTATATAGACTTTATCATGGTGAGAAAAGATGCACGAAAGTAAACGTTTTCTTTGTCCATTCCACAAATAATCAGTAACTTTGTAGCAGATTTTCAACTAAACCACCAAACCACTAAACAACTAAACCACCAAACCACTAAACCACTAAACAACTAACATAATGACAAAAAGACTACTTACGCTCGCTGTGACCCTCGTCACGGCATTCTCCGCATGGGCACAGAACGTTGTTGCCACATGGGGACTTAGCGACAAGGACAACCTTGCTGCCTGTGATATCACTGGTAGCGGAGCGTCACTCGTCAATGGCAGTTTCGCCCTTGGTGCTAATCTGACCGCTACTAGACTACTAACGGAGAGCAACTTTGATACGGGCTATACCGCCGTGACCTACAACCCTGCCTTCATCGCGCTGCAACCCACAGCACAGGTATCGGCAGCAACGTCTGGCCACAACGTGGCTGTGGGCATAACACCTACAGACGGACATAAGTTTAAACCAACGAAGATATCGTTCGATGCCTGCAAGGTGGGCACCGACGGCGGGGGCATCGTGGTAAAGGTAAAAGAAAGCGGTGGCACAGAGGTGGAGTTAGGCTCCGCTACACCACTGCGCAACAAGATACAGAGCGGCAACAGCACTGCCTACAGCCACCACGAGTTTTACGTCAATGACTATAACGTGGAGGGAAAGGGCTTCATCGTACTGCTCTACGTTACGGGGGTAGGAACAAACAAGGAACTGGCTCTGCGTAACATCTGTGTTGAGGGCGATACCGACTCAAAGGTATGGAGTGCGGCTGACTTCATCTCTTCGCTGACCTGCAACGCTAAGACGGGTACCGATGAGGCGAAGGAGGTGTCGCTATACGACATCGTGAAAGACCTGAAAAACGGTGAGACGGCTCGCTACGCCACCAAACTCTATGCGCAACCCTCAGACTTCAAGGCTGCTGCAGCGGAGGGACTGACGAACGTTACAACCTCTTTTGAATACAAGGACAACATTCTCAACGTGATACTCAAGGGTAAAGACGCCAGTGGCAATGACGTAAACCTGACATTCAGCGTAGTGTTCAGCGTGACGTCACGCCCTGCTAAGCCTGCAGCACAGCCACTGAAGCGTGGACTCATGGCACTGCATAAGTCTGACGGCAACCTCGTGTCATGGCGAGCACGCGCTACGGACGACCGCAACCTGCGTTTCCGCCTGTGGCGAGGCGTTACGGCAGCGACACAGACCACGAAGGTGAACAACGGGAACTTCATCACAGGCAAGACAAACTTCCTTGACAAGGGTGCCACAGCGTATTCATATTACCGTCTGGAGGTGATAGACGAGAATGGCAATGTCATAGAGACCGACGTCAGCAAGAAGACATGGGACAACCAAACGTTCTACATACCACTGAAGGATGGCGCACCTACCGACCCATCAGGACTCGGTGCTACATACACCCCTAACGATGCTTCTTACTGCGACATGGACGGCGATGGCGAATATGAGATAATCCTTAAGTGGTCGCCGTCTAACGAAAAGGACGCTGCCAGCAGCGGTGCTACCTCTAACGTCTTCTTCGACTGCTACAAACTCGACGGCACACGTCTCTGGCGCATCAACATGGGACAAAACTTCTTTGCCTCTGCCCACACCATGCAGTTCATAGCATGGGATCTTGACGGTGATGGCTATGGCGAGTTTATGGCTAAGACAGCCCCTGGCACCATCGACGGACAGGGCAACTATGTGCTTCTGGGCGATGATGACCCAACGGCTAACCTAAAGAGCAGTCGCGGCAAACAGGACCATGGCTCTGAGTACATCACCGTCTTTGATGGCATGACGGGTGCCGAACTGGCTACCATTCCTTATCATACCGACTACGCCGCTGGCTTGAACTACTGGGGCGACAACAACCAAAACCGCTCTGAACGTTACCTCGCTGCCATAGCGTGGCTCGACGGTAAGGACCATAACCCATCGCCAATCTTCGCACGCGGATATTATAGCGGTGCCTTCGTAGGTGCATACGACTGGGACGGCACTACGCTGAAGGAACGCTGGGTGAGCCGTAACACTACCTCAGGACAAGGTCTGTGGGGCGAGGGAGCACACTGGATTAGTGTGGGCGACTGCACTGGCGATGGCAAACAAGACATCGTCTACGGCTCTGCTGCTCTGAAGAGCGACGGCACACTGCTCTACCGCACAGGTCTAGGACATGGCGACGCGCTGCACCTTGGCGACTTCGACCCTGAGAACCCTGGACTGGAGGTATTTATGTCACACGAGCACAAACCTTACGGAGCAGACCTGCGCGACGCAAAGACAGGTAAGATACTTGTAAGACAGACTGCTACCAGCGATACAGGACGCGGACTGATGGCGCACTTCGACCCAGAATCTGATGGTTCTTACTTCCAGCACAGCGCGTCTGCAAGCCTCTTCGATTGGAAGGGGGATGCTGTAGTGGAGACAGTGTCACACGGTGGAGGAGCATCTCTCAACAACCGCATATACTGGAACGGCACGTTAGCAGACGACTACTACGATAAGTCTGTCCTGGAATACTATAACACCGACGCAAAGGCATTCTGGCGCATGCAGGTGAACGGTGGCAACTACACCATTGGCACACTCAACAACTACACTAAGTATAACCCTTGTGTGCTGGGCGACCTCTTAGGCGACTGGCGCGAGGAGATTGTCACATGGACACTGGTAGACGGCGTGTACAACCTTGTTATCAACGCTACCGACTACGAGACGCCTTACACCGTGCCGCACCTCATGGACGACCTCAACTACCGTGCACAGGTTATCAACCAGAACTGCTGCTATAACCAGCCGCCACACCTCAGTTACGACCTGCGTAACTCTAAGAAGATTACACGTAAGTGCTTCGAGGTAGAGCCTGCTGCTGGCACCATTGCCAGCGCAAGAGGATTGGGCAAATACTGGGACGCCTTCTATACCACATACCCCGTAATCATTCCTAATGGCGTAAAGGCATGGAAGGTAACAACACGCACCACTACAAACGCAGTGGACACCATTAAGACCGTCGCCATAACAGCGAAGGTCATACCTGCCAATACGGGCATAATCTATAACTCTACTACGCCAGAGGTAACCTTCGTACCAACGGCAAATGCGGGTTCTGCTCTTGTCAGTTCTACGCTAAAGGGTGACTACTGCGACTCAACACTCGTGGCCCACACACAGACAAAGGGGTATTACGAGTTCCGCAATGGCGACCGCGGCTTAGGCTTCTACCTTGCTGACGGTAAGACGATAGAGGGCGGTACAGCCTTCGCACAACTCAGTGGTACGTCGGCTGCTCCACTGGCAGACTCTTACGTGCTGGGTACTTACATCAACCCTATCTACACAGGCATCACCACCGTAGGGGCTGACGATGCAGAGGATGCTGACATCATCTACAGCCTGCAGGGCATACGCCTGAACAGCATACCTGCCCATGGCGCATATATCAAGGGTAACAAGGTGTATACCAGATAGTTTAACAGAAAAGTAGTGATGTACAAAAATGTATGTCAGAAGGATTTATAGTTAGGGCGTGATTGCATTGCAATCACGCCCTAACTGCTTTAATATAGTATAATAAATACCATAATGAGTATAATTTTTTCACCACCTTATTTAATTAAGCCCCAATCACCTCGTAATTTATGCCTAATCACCTCGTAATTAGGGCTTAATTACAAGGTAATTTGATAGAGTTTACAAAAGTAATTTTTTTCACACGTGATACGTATCACAAACTTATGTTATACAATTAGCGCATAGAGGCTATTACGCAGATGCGAAAAAGGCAGTACCTTTGCACCAAGAAAATAAAACGATAGAATAAACATATTTCCATAAAGCCGGCTTAACACAAACACAAAGAGTTCAACAACACAAACACAGAAAGGATATGTTTATGGCATTTTCTACACGCAACGCACAAGCAGCCGCATTGCTGGCACTGTCAGCCTCTATGGGGAGCGCACCCAGGACAACCAGTAGCCTACTGGAGACGCAATTAGTATTAGGATTTTAAGTAATTCATAATGCATAATTCATAATGCGTTATTAACCCCACAAGCCATAACCCTCAACCACAACCTCAACCCATAACCATAAAGAAAGAAATATACATGAAAGAAAACATCATAGCAACAATCACAGCGGTGGCACTGCTCGCCATCGGCCTGTCGCTCAACTCATGTGGCAACAGGAACCATAAGTCACAGAATGGTGATCTTTCAGGACGCATCTCCCTCTCAGGTGCCTTTGCGCTATATCCACTAGCAGTAAAGTGGGCAGAGGAGTTCCAGAAACAGCACCCTGACGTTAGGATAGAAATAGATGGTGGCGGTGCAGGCAAGGGCATGACAGATGCACTATCAGGTCAGGTAGAGTTAGGCATGGTGTCACGTGAGGTGAAAGACGATGAGGTAAAGAAAGGCGCAGTAGCCTTTGCCGTAGCCGAAGACGCAGTAGCACCTACCATCAACGAGAAAAACCCACACTACGCTGAGATAGTAAAACACGGCATCACGCAACAGCAAGCCACAGACATATGGATTAACGGCACGCTGAAGACATGGGGACAACTCCTCGGCACAGCAGACAAGACACCGATAGCAGTATTCACACGTTCAGATGCCTGCGGTGCTGCAGAGACATGGGCGGCATGGCTCGGAAAGCATCAAGAAGACCTAAAGGGCGAAGGCGTAAACGGTGACCCAGGCGTGGCTACTGCAGTAGCAGGAAATCCTAATGCTATTGGTATGAACAACATTGGTTACGCTTATGACGCCACTACCTTTAAGCCGCTCAAGGGCATACGTGTGCTGCCGATAGACGTTAACGGCAATGGTAAGATAGATCCAGAGGAGGACTTCTATGGCGACAAGATAACGCTTTCAAAGGCTATTGCCGAGGGCAAGTATCCTTCACCACCAGCACGTGACCTCTATCTCGTGTCAAACGGTGTACCTACTGACCCCGTGGTAGTAGCATTCCTGAAGTATATACTCAGTAAGGGACAAAACCTCAATACTTCAGCAGGATATATCCCTATAAGCAAGGATAGGCTGCAAAAAGAACTTAAGAAACTTGCTTCGAAGTAAGTATTCAAAGAAATACCGCATAAAGATAAAAAAAAGAAATAGGGTGGTTCATACATGAGCCACCCTATTTCGATTTTTATTATAAACTATTTCTTACCATTACTAAGTCCTTTAAATATCAATACAACGCGTTGGCAAAAGGTAAGAAATTTTCCTATCTACTTCCAAATAATAGTGGTATAAGTAAACATATTCCAATTCTTATTTGTAACTTTGCAAATAGAATATTAATTATACATTATATATAAAAAAATATGAAACTCTGGGAAAAGAATTATTCCATCAACAAGGAGATTGAACGCTTCACTGTGGGAAGAGACCGCGAAATGGATCTCTATCTCGCAAAATATGACGTTATGGGCTCTATGGCTCATATTACAATGCTTAACTCTATCGGGCTTATCGCTGATGACGAACTGCCAGTGTTGCTTCGTGAATTGCGCAAGATTTATGACATCTGCGAAAAGGGAGAGTTTGTTATTGAGGACGATATTGAGGACGTTCACTCACAGGTAGAACTGATGCTCACACGCGCTCTTGGCGACATGGGCAAGAAGATACACTCTGGCAGAAGCCGTAACGACCAGGTGCTCGTTGATCTGAAACTCTTTACACGTGCAGCCCTGCGTGAGGTGGTAGAGGAGACAAAGTCACTCTTCGATGAACTCATAACCAAGTCAGAGCAGTACAAGAACGTGTTGATGCCAGGTTATACGCACCTGCAGATAGCCATGCCGTCAAGTTTCGGACTGTGGTTCGGTGCTTACGCTGAGTCTCTTACCGACGATATGCTGTATCTTCAGGCTGCCTACAAGATGACTAACCGCAACCCTCTCGGTTCTGCCGCCGGCTACGGCTCTTCGTTCCCACTTAACCGCCAGATGACCACAGACCTTCTTGGCTTCGACTCCATGAACTATAACGTGGTGTATGCACAGATGGGCAGAGGTAAGATGGAGCGCAACGTAGCGTTCTCTATTGCAGGACTTGCTGGAACAATGGCAAAGTTGGCGTTTGACGCCTGCCTGTTTAATTCACAAAACTTCCAGTTCGTGAAACTGCCTAAGGAGTGTACCACAGGTTCAAGCATCATGCCCCATAAGAAGAACCCTGACGTCTTCGAACTTATCCGTGCCAAGTGTAACAAACTCCAGTCTCTGCCAGTGCAGGTAACGCTGATACAGAACAATCTGCCATGCGGATATTTCCGTGACCTGCAGATAATAAAGGAGGTGTTCCTCCCTGCCTTCGACGAACTAAAGGACTGCCTCTCTATGTGTGCTTACATCATCAACAAGATAGAGGTGCGCAAGGATATACTGGATAATCCTATGTATGACGCTATCTTCTCCGTAGAGGAGGTAAATCGCCTTGCAGCAAACGGTATGCCGTTCCGCGATGCTTACAAAAAGGTGGGACTTGACATAGAGGCTGGTAACTTCACTCCTAACAAGAACATTCACCACACTCACGAAGGTTCTATCGGAAACCTATGCAATGACCGCATACAGGCGTTGATGCAGACCATTCTTGATGGCTTTAACTTCGAAAAGGTAGATAAAGCAGAGAAGGCTCTGCTCGACGTTAAGTAATAAGGGAATATATAATTACCACCGTTAATTAAGTTATAGGGTGGTTCTATAAATTACCACCGCTATGTAAAACTTAACTGACGTAATGACGTTTTGTCATCTTTCGGGTTCTTTTGGGCTCAAAGCGTAAGTGCGTTCAGTCGAGTAGCACGCTACACTTCTTCTCTTACTTACACTTTGATCGCAAAAATAACCTCGAAATATAACAAAGGTAATTTATAGAACAACCATATACTTAACGGTGGTAATTTATAGAACAACCCTAATATTTTTGCAACAATAGAATGAATAAATTTTCTTTCATTTTTATTATTATCCTCAGTCTGCTGATGACCACGAGTTGTCAGAAGGCTGAGGACTCTTTTACTACGCACCAGTGTTATTTCTCGTTTAATACGAGTTATCATAACACCTCGCGTCTGCTTGACGTGGTAAACTCTTACGACACCTATGCCTTTGTCTACACGGAGCCGCTCAATGGCAAGACCTATCGCGTTGTTACAGACATCTATGGTACTGATGTTACGAAGGACGACATTATAACAGATGCCGAGACGCAGCGCACGCGCATCATGGGGCTTAGCAACGGACTTATCATTGGTCGCTCTGTGATGGACCAGACGCTCTATGCCTTTGACCGTCAGTGCCGTAACTGCTTTGATAATACTGGCATGACGGCTGCTCCACTGCAGTGGGGTGCAAATAATGTTACAGTGAAATGTAACAAATGTGGTTGTGAATACAATCTTAGTAACGGTGGTATACCGTCTAACGGCAAGGGTAGTAATGCCCTATTACGTTACCGCATAACATTTGACGGGACATTCATCTTTGTGCAAAACAGATGAGGGGAGTATTGCCCCACATATAGTATTGGCTTCCAGCCAAAGAAAGACTAACAGTAAAAAAAAACAGACTGTCGCTCGGCTTCCTTGTTAAGGCAAGTGGTAAAGCCGAGTGACAGTCTGTGTTAATTAAGTCGGTGGACGTAATGCATTATGAATTATACATTGAACATTGAATATAGTAATTGTACATAATTCATCAAGCATAATTCATCATGCATAATTCATCATGCATAATTCATCAAGCATTACGAATTAGGCATAATTCATCAAGCATTACGAATTAGGCATAATTCATCAAGCATTACGAATTAGGCATAATGAATTATGAGTTTATTATTCATTATTAATTATAAAAATGTTTTGTGTGGATGATTCCTCGTCTGAGGATAAAAGTGTTAGTGGAGGAAATAAAAAAAATGTTATCTCTGAATAAATCTTTTTACCCTTTAAAGAGGGCTAATAACTATCTATTTAACCTGTAATACGATCTTTTTAAGTGTGTCTTTCTTTCTCTGTTATTGCAAAACTATCCTCCTTGTTTGCATTTCTAATAACCTAAATCTATTATTTACCTAATAACTATTCCTAATTCTTATAACCGAAAATAAGCAATTATATTTTGTCTTTTATACTATTCTTTTGTTTTCTGATGCAAAGTTACGAATTTTCCATTATATACCATGCTACATTTGTTACTTTTTGTGCAAAAAATCGTTCTTTGCAACATTTTTTATGTATTTTAGTCGTTTTCGTTGTATGAAACGGTATTTTTGGTGTGGAAACACTACTGTAATTTGTATTGTTTTTAATGTGTTTCTACTGTATCTTTATAGTTCTCAACACGATAAACTGTACCAAAACTACGCATGATGTATCATGAAATAGTGGTGTTTACTCTCGTTCCCATACACTTTTCCTCACAATGGCAGAACGACATAAGTTGGCTCATGCTTATATTTTTTACCGAATATTGATCATTTGTTTACCTATTGGAGCCTCCATTGCTCTTACCTTTTGGAGCCACAGAGTTTACCTTTGGAGGCCACAGAGTTTACCTTTGGAGGCCACAGAGTTTGCCTTCAGAACTTAGATGTAATATTACTTTACCTCATTTGGTA
>CAKQSF010000017.1 GCA_934272845.1 uncultured Prevotella sp. | reverse complement strand
TGGATTATATGCAAGACGGCTGATTTCGGATGGTTACTTCTAGACGGTTACACAACAGAATAATGGTCACGAAAAAAGGGTTCCGTACAGCGAACAGTACGGAACCCTTATATTGGTGTTATCCCTTAACTAAAAGTTATATGGGATAATTAACTACACCTTGATTTCTACCTCTACACCTGAAGGAAGGTCAAGCTTCATCAGTGCATCGATAGTGTTAGTTGTAGAACTGTAGATGTCGATCAGACGCTTGTAGTCTGAAAGTTGGAACTGCTCACGGCTCTTCTTGTTAACGAAAGTAGAACGGTTAACGGTGAAGATACGCTTGTGTGTTGGAAGTGGAATAGGACCACTAACGATTGCACCAGTAGCCTTTACAGCCTTAACAATTTTCTCTGCTGACTTGTCTACGAGAGTGTGGTCGTAAGACTTCAGCTTAATACGGATTTTCTGACTCATTGTCTTTTTGTTAATTGAAGAACGCCAGTCAAGAGATGTATTCAAACTCTTAACGGTCATTCTTTGTTAATAAATAATGTTTTTAAAAAGAAGGGAGCCCGTAAAGAGTCATTTGCTCACGGACTCCCTTATAGTGTTGCCCTCAGTTCACACCCATTTTACAAGCCATGAACTACTGACAAATCATTTTATTTATACGAGATCAGCACGACCGTTGTTCTCCTCAAGGATAGCCTTAGCTATTGAACTTGATACAGCCTCGTGGTGATCATACTCCATTGAAGAAGTAGCACGACCAGAAGTGATAGTACGAAGAGCGGTAACATAACCGAACATCTCTGCCAATGGAACCATAGCCTTCACGATGCGCGCACCGCTACGAGCCTCTTCCATTCCCTGTACCATACCACGACGTTTGTTAAGGTCACCGATAACGTCACCCATGCTTTCCTCTGGAGTAACAACCTCTACCTTCATGATAGGCTCCATGAGGACAGGACCTGCCTTAGGACAAGCGTTCTTGAACGCGTTACGCGCTGCAAGTTCGAATGACAACTGGTCAGAGTCAACTGGGTGGAAACTACCATCGAGAAGAGTAACCTTAAGACCTGTTACAGGATAACCACCGAGCACACCGCTCTTCAAGCAATCCTGGAAGCCCTTCTGTACTGCTGGGATGAATTCCTTAGGCACGTTACCACCCTTAACCTCATTGATGAACTGAAGGTCACCCTCCTTGTAATCCTCATCCTTAGGACCGATGTTAACGATGATATCAGCGAACTTACCACGACCACCAGACTGCTTCTTGTAAACCTCGCGGAGGTTAACCTCCTTAGTGATGGCTTCCTTATAGTTAACCTGTGGCTTACCCTGGTTACACTCTACCTTGAACTCACGCTTCAGACGGTCGATGATGATATCAAGGTGAAGCTCACCCATACCAGAGATAACAGTCTGACCGCTCTGCTCATCAGTACGTACAGTGAATGTTGGATCCTCTTCAGCAAGCTTAGCAAGACCGTTATCAAGCTTAGCGATGTCAGCCTGTGACTTAGGCTCTACAGCGATAGAGATAACGGTATCAGGGAAGGTCATTGACTCCAATACGATTGGGTGTTCCTCATCACAGAGAGTATCACCAGTACGGATATCCTTGAAACCTACACCAGAGCCGATATCACCAGCAGAAATCACGTCAACAGGGTTCTGCTTGTTTGAGTGCATCTGGAACAGACGTGACACACGCTCCTTCTTACCAGAACGTGGGTTGTAAACGTATGAACCAGCCTCAATCTTACCAGAGTAAACACGGAAGAATACAAGACGACCTACGTATGGGTCAGTAGCAATCTTGAATGCGAGAGCCGCTGTAGGCTCGTTCTCAGATGGCTTACGATCTTCCTCTTCCTCTGTTGTTGGGTTAGTACCTACGATATTCTCTGTATCCATTGGTGAAGGGAGCAGAGCACAAACATAGTCAAGCATTGTCTGTACGCCCTTATTCTTGAATGAAGAACCGCAGAGCATAGGAACACACTTCAGTGCGAGACAACCCTTACGGATAGCAGCGATAATCTCTTCCTCTGTGATAGTTGAAGGATCCTCGAAGTACTTCTCCATGAGAGCCTCGTCAAACTCGGCAGCACCCTCAAGGAGTTTATCACGCCATTCGTTGCACTCGTCGATCATATCCTCAGGGATATCATCAACTTCGTACTCGGCACCCATTGTCTCATCATGCCAAAGGATAGCCTTCATCTTGATAAGATCAACAAGACCCTTGAAGTTTTCCTCAGCACCGATAGGGCAGCAAAGGTTGATAGGGTTAGCACCGAGAACCTCTTTCATCTGCTTAATTACGTCATAGTAATTAGCACCAGAACGGTCCATCTTATTAACGTAACCGATACGTGGAACGTTATACTTGTCAGCCTGACGCCATACAGTCTCAGACTGTGGCTCAACACCACCTACTGCACAGTATGTAGCAACGGCTCCATCAAGTACACGGAGTGAACGCTCTACCTCAGCGGTGAAGTCAACGTGTCCCGGAGTATCGATAAGGTTAATCTTGTAAAGTTTATCCTGATAATGCCAAAAGCAAGTAGTAGCAGCAGATGTGATAGTAATACCACGCTCCTGCTCCTGTGCCATCCAGTCCATCGTTGCGCTACCATCGTGAGTCTCACCAATCTTGTGAGTCTTACCTGTGTAGAACAGGATACGCTCAGAAGTTGTTGTCTTACCGGCATCGATGTGAGCCATGATACCGATGTTACGAGTCAAATGCAAATCGTGCTTAGCCATTTCTTTTTCCTCCTTATATATATATTAAAGATTAGAAACGGAAGTGAGCGAATGCACGGTTAGCCTCAGCCATACGGTGCATATCCTCCTTACGCTTGAATGCGCCACCCTGGTTATTGTAAGCGTCCATAATCTCTGCGGCGAGTTTATCAGCCATACCCTTACCACCACGCTTACGAGCGAAGAGGATAAGGTTCTTCATTGAGATAGACTCCTTACGGTCAGGACGAATTTCAGTAGGCACCTGGAAGGTAGCACCACCGATACGGCGGCTCTTTACCTCCACGTGTGGAGTAATATTATCGAGGGCCTGCTTCCATATTTCGAGAGCAGACTTCTCTTCGTTCTGCATCTTCTCACCAACGGTGTTAAGAGCTGAATAAAAAATCTCGTAAGAGGTGTTCTTCTTACCATCATACATCAGATGGTTAACGAACTTTGACACTTTCTGGTCGTTGTAAACGGGATCTGGAAGGATCACACGCTTCTTTGGTTTTGCTTTTCTCATTTTTGCTTTTAATAATCTTGCTGAGGTTGTCTTGTCTTCTTGTGTGTCTTCAACGTTCTCTCTTGAACATTTACTCAACCTGTCGTCTTAACAAATCAGCAAAACGTTAAATTGTTTGTTTTTGTTTCCTTTTTAGGTAAGTGGCTCGACTATTACTTCTTACCAGCCTTTGGACGCTTAGCACCGTACTTAGAACGACGCTGTGTGCGGCTTGCTACGCCAGCGGTATCAAGAGTACCACGAACGATGTGATAACGTACACCTGGAAGATCCTTCACACGTCCACCGCGAACAAGCACAATAGAGTGCTCCTGCAGGTTGTGACCCTCACCTGGAATGTAAGAGTTAACCTCCTTAGAGTTTGTGAGACGAACACGGGCTACCTTACGCATAGCCGAATTAGGCTTCTTAGGGGTAGTTGTATACACACGCACGCACACACCGCGACGCTGAGGACATGAGTCCAAAGCTGGTGACTTGCTCTTGTCTACAAGTACCTGTCTGCCTTTTCTTACCAATTGTTGAATTGTAGGCATTGTTTTGTAATTTTAATTATATATTATTTTGTTTGTATTCAGCAATTTACAAGGCTTAGCGCATAGCCTCAAGGGGCAAATTAAGCCTTTCGAGGTGCAAAGGTACTACTTTTTTCTCGAAAAACCTATATATATAAGATAATACATTTGTGTTACATTGAATATTTAATAATATTTAACTAAAATTAAAGAAGGTCGCACAGCAATGTGCGGCCTTCTTAACTTATTATCCTTATGTTATCGTACTATAACTATTATATCGTTACTCTTACTATTAAGAAAGACTCTTATTATTTAGAGAGAGAGAGAAACTCTTACTATTTAGAGAGAAACTCTTACTATTTAGAGAGAAACTCTTACTATTTAGAGAGAAACTCTTACTATTTAGAGAGAAACTCTTATTTTCATGAGATTGATACTTTTATTATCGAGAACATTACCATGCAGACGTTACGTCATCTTCATCATCATCGAAGGAAATGACATTATGTTTTGAAAAGTTTTCTTTATTTGAATCAGCAGCCGTTTCACTATAAGCCATATTCATAAGATTTCCATCTATTCTCACCACGTTGATTGCTGGTGCTGTATATATCTTCTTCATCTCTTTATGCGTTTTTAGATTATCATTTACGTTTACTACCACCTGTTTACTTTACAACGACCTTCACACCGTTGACGATGTTGATGCCGTGCTGCAGTTTGTTCAGTCGGTTACCGTTAAGGTCATAGATAACAGCGTTACCTTCCGTCAATGCATTTATAGCGTCGATACCAGTAGCACCATTAAGGTTTATCTTCATAGCCTTAGCATTTGCTGTTGTTGGCACATTAAGGTAAGCACGATAAGCGTTGAGTGAGATGCCCTCCCCTGTAACCTTATAGAACTTCTGCACATCAGCGTCATCATGCTTCTGCATTACGTACGCTCCCACAGGAACCGCAGTCTGCGTGAACACGCCTGTAAGTGCTTCTCCAGTAGCAGCATCTTTGATGAGGTTAGCATCATCAACAAACTTGAATGTCTGCTCATCCGCGGTAGCCTGATAGATATAAGCCTTACCCTGCTCCATGTTGCCAGTAGTCTCTGTAAGATTCACCACATTGTTTGTAGCGTCAACAGTAGCCTCATAGAGTGTTGCTCCTGTTACAGTAGCATTGTATGGCAGACATACCGTGCCGTACATTCCTGTCTGCACTGTGCGTGTCACGTCATCTATGCTGTATGCATAGAGTTCTACGACATTCCACGCAGCCCAATCAGAGCCTTCCACGTGTAGACCTATCTCTACCGTACCGTTGTTAATTTGCAAAGGCTCAGTCAATGTTATACTTGGAGTTCCTGCAATTAGAATAGCACCTTTTTCTTCATTATCACCAGACTTTATGTAGATATAGTCATTCACACCAGCGTTTCTTGTGAATGCAACCATTTTGAGGAAGTATTTTCCTGCAGGCAGATTCTGTATAGTCTGACTGATATTACCGTTTAGTCCACCGTCTTTATTATCTCTCCAGTTCTCCATGAATATACCAGTATAATCCACTGAGTTCTGAGAAGCACTCACACCCGTTGCGGTAGCATTAGTAGTAAATTTCCATCCCTTGTCAGAAGAGTTTTTGTATGCATCGCCATCCGTATCCTTAACCAAGGCGTTCTTTACATATACTGTAGCATTTTTGTAGTCCTTAACAATTTCACGCAGGTACGTACGATACTCATTGAGCATATAGTTTGCTTTAGACATTGCCGTCGCCTCTTCTGTCGTCAACGTACCCTCGTCATAGCCTTTCTTTGCTACAGCATACGCAGTAAATTCCTTGTCGAACGCCTCACGAGTCTGATAGTTCTTAGTTGCGGCTTTTTCCAATTCAGGTTTCAAACTTGCATATGCGATAACAGATACATTTGCGCTATTAGTAGCCTTTACAATAGAGTCTGTAGCATCCTCATACGCCTTTACCGTTTCCTCTACCGTTGCATTTATCTCTTTTTTAAGTTTCTCTAGTACAGAAGCCTGCATCTTAGAGTCTACAAGTTTCTGCGCAGTAGCCTTTGCTTCATCATAAGTAGCCTTAGCAACATCGAGAGCAGATTTATTGTACTTATATAGTTTCATGTAGCCACATCCAGCCCAGTTACCTTTGTTACCTTCAGCAATATAAAGCCCCATCATCGTCTCAGCCTCAGCGTCAAGAGTGAAGGCTGTTGTGAGCTTTGTCATACTATTTGCCACTATTGGCGCACCAAGCGTTTCATTAGCGAACGCAGAGATATAACCATCACCTGTAGACACGTTGTTGGCAGCACGTGAGAAGCCCCACGCCTCCATTTTATACGTACCTGCTGGTAGCGTTGCCTTCTGATAAATGCCTTTACCAACTACTAGAGCACCTTTCTCACTATATATTTCATAGAACGAGTCCTTACCTTCTCCGTCTCCCGTTGCAGGTGTCGCATCATGTACAGATCTGTTATTTACAGTATTCGGCAGGTCATTATACCAACCTTCGCAAGCACCTGTCGGGATATTTGTCAAATCTGAATTCACAAGGTACAGTCGGGTAATATCAAACGTTTCGTTCTGTTCAGGATTTGCTTTACCTACGTATTCCTTACAAGCAGCTGTAATAGCATCCTCACAAGTCTTGATAGCCTCAGCGGTAGCGGCTGTTTCATTCATTATTGTTTCCTGCTCTTTAATAGTTTCTGTAAGAGTTGTCTTATCCTCTTCACTTACTACACTCATGCCTTCCTGCATAGACTCCGCATACTTCTTCATATCCGTATAAGAATCATACGCGGTCTTTGCAGCATTATATACTTCTATCGCTGTTTTCAGTTTACTGTTCGCCTCAATAAGGGCACCCTTATCATTCTCATTTACCCCCTTTACTTCTGTTATAACATCATTCAACGCCTTATTAGACGCCGCATTTGCAGCAGGAGTAATACCTTCGGCCTGTGCGATGGTCTCTTTTAATCCCTCAACATACGCAGATAGGTCTTCGCCATAATACGTAAGGGTAAAACCTTTTCCTACGAACCATCGTGCTCCTGGCGTACCATTTGTTTTATATCCAAACGTCAGCGTACCATCAGTAATTACGATATTCTCTATTGTATAATCATTCGGTTCACTACTATCTATGTTAATACCTACATATTTGTCATTGGCAAACGCTCCAACATTACCATTTGGTGCATCTCCAACTATATCATTAGAACTATTATACATTGAAGCAGTCAGAGCATACTTACCGTTTGGAACACTTACAGTTTGACTCATAGTAAAATTAAGATTAGCTGCACTTCCATTCCAGAACTCGCAATTATCACTTGCACTAAAAGGGCGATTTCCGCCAGTGTTTGTGATTGTATATCCTTCTACGTTATCCTTATATTGTCTAGTTCCCAACACCTTAGGATTCATAAGGAAGTTAGACAGATCTACACCTTTTGTGTTGTCTGTAAGGTTAGCACTAATATACTTTGACATATAGTCAGAACGCAGTATGGCATACACCTTATAATGTCCCAAATCCGCATCACCTTTCAGTTTATTAGAAGCAACCTCAAACTGATTGTTAGCCGAAGTCCAATATCCGAAATAATAGTCATGAGGTTCCTCTACATGTGCAGAGGTAAAAATATATGTACTTGTCAAGTTTTTTATAAGAAAGTTTCCATCGCTTTCTTTTTCAAAGTTCACCTTTGTCCATTTGCAAGCATGCGGCTGATCATTGGTACGTCTATACCATGGATAAGGGGCTGCATGGGACTGATCTTTATTATTAGAATCTTTCCACCTTTCAGTTCCCTCCTCTGTCTGCATCAAGAAGCCACTATACGCCATATTACGTATATGGTATCCATCTGTGTTATGCTCTATAATCCACAAGTCATACTGATTAGACACTGGGTCATTAACATCAACATACTCCATTACCTTGCCTGAAGCATTCTGTCCAGATTTACCATCAGCCAACTGAAGTATTCTCTCATTATTGGCATCAGCGATAACATAGTAATACTTTGATAGTTCTGCAGCGTCAGTAGGTAAATCTGTCACCTCCGCATAACCATTCTCTGTCGTAAACAGGCTGGTTTTCGTTACTTCAGCGGAGGCTATCCCCCCCCCAGCAACTGTCACTGCCGCGGTTAGGACGGCGATTAGTAGTTTTCTTTTTTTCATTGTTGTGTTAGTTTTAGTTTTACAAAAAAACAGAATGTTTTGTATAGTAAATACGATCATCCAAATATTTTTACGTATCTTTCACTTAATTAAAATTATTTTTTATAAAAAGACTTCGGCAATTCCAACAAGATATTACCGAAGTCTTTTTTATCTTCCCTAAAAATCAATTATATTTACTTTACAATATACTTTCTTCCATTAATAATATACACGCCTTTCTTCATTGTGGAAACTCTGCGACCCGAGAGGTCGTAGATGGCGTTTTGTACATTATTATATAATTTGGCGTTTACTTCCTTGATTCCTGTAGAGTTATTACCTTTGTAGGTCAAGGTGAAGTTGTCCCATACAAGCCATGTGCTACCAGCGGAAGGCTCTATGATTCCTATCTCAAGGTCGCCCCCCTTCACGTTCACATCAACAGAAAGGAGTGCGTACTTGGCATCGTTTGCCATGAGATCACGCTGTGCGTCGAAGTTAGACCCAACGCAACTCTGTGTTACTACGTCCTTCTGCGTTTCCTCACCTGATGTGGCATAGAGGTAAGCGGTATTGCTTCCATCACCGTTTGCCATTTGGCACGTAACGGTATATTCACCGTCGGGCAGTCCGCTGAATGCCTGTGAGAACTTAAAGTTCGTTGAGTGCCATACCTCTACGGCTCCGTTGTAACGTTGGTTACCCCACTGACCAACCATGGTCCATCCCATTCCTTTGCCGATGAACGCAGGATTGACGATGATAGGTGTAGCGTCAACTGGCTTCTGCGTTGTTGCAGCAGCGAGATAGTCATTATTAAAACGACTACGCTCTATAGCAAAGATTTGCAAGTTGGCAATGTCAGCACCAGTTTTGTTACATGCTATCTCTTCTCCATCGTTATACCCGTTGGCCGTAGTCCACAGTCCGAGCCAGTTGCCTGTGTATTTTCCGTTTTCTATTGTCCATGCTCCGTTGTTAAACGCAGGAAGCAGTCGGCTCCATTCACATGCCAACGGCTGGTCATGTGTACGCAGTTGGTCAGGGCGATCCCACTCCGTCTGTAGCGTCAGTCCGTCATAGTCCATGTTGCGCATTGTTATTCCTCCATTATAATTTTCTATCATAAACACCTTTGAGAGGTCTTCCAGTGGATTAACCGGTGTTTGGAAGAATAGTGCCTTGTTGCCATTCTTTGGTGCATCCTTCAGTCCGATGAGCAGGTCAGCGTCATCGCTTGCAAGGACAAAGTAGTGGTCGGAAGCCAACAGATTAAGGTCGTTAACGGATGTCACGAGTTTATATCCCTTATCAGAGGTAAGAATAGAGTAGTATGAGTAGCCTGCCACCTGCTTCAGGTTTATCGTGAAAGTGTAATCCTTGCCTTCGTATGACGCTGTTAGGGTCATGTTCTTCTGTATGTTTTCCACCTCACGTGTGGTTCCAGTTACACCGTCGTTCCACTTTACGCTCTTTGGGTCGGCAAACATAGGTATCTCCAACATCAACGTCACGTTATCCTCGCTGAGCACCTGTATCTCGTTAGTCTGTACGTCATTGATATACTGCACAGCAGGCACCACGTTGAGTACAAAGCGGCTTTCGCTTACCGCACCACTTTGGTTAGCATACTGACATAAGTATGTTCTCGATTCTCTCAATGATGGTATGGTGACGGTGTTTGTTTTGTTATTATTATCCCATAGATAATCATTTGTCCACCCTGTTGTTGCTCCAGCGTAAAGCGTAACGTTTGTGCCTTCTAAGACCGTTTTCTCCGTTACATTCTCCATTTCTCCGTTCACTGTCACCTCGTTAGTCATCACGTCTGGCTCTGCATCTCCACTTACTGCTATAGCAAACGCTTGACGGCTTACTGCCCCGTTAGGTGCTGTGTATGTTACGCGGTAGATATAACTATGGTCTGCCTTTACGGTTATCTGGCGTGTTGTCTCGCCTGTGTTCCATATCCAGTTGCCGCTATCGGTTGCTCCCTCTGGAAGTTGTGGTATAAGTGTAATGTCGCTACCGTCAGCAGGTATTGCCTTTGATTTACCAGCAACATAGTTATACTTCAGTCCACCGAGGTTCGTCTGATTGGTGAGTGTCTCTCCTTTATATATAATGTCACCGCTGAGTGGCGTTATGGCCTGCTCTGCCGTTACGGCTGGTCGCCAACTGGTGAGTGTTGAGAATCCAAGGGCATCAAAACCACCTGAGTTCTGGCTGTAGTTACCACCACCACCGTCAGGGCACACCTTCTCGCTTGCCTTCTCTGAGTACTGTAACTTCACGCCGCGCAGTCCTTCGTAATATCCTATAGCACGATCCCAATAAGGACGATACTCACCCATGCCGCCTGTATTGGCACCTGTTTGCACCCAACCTGCTCCCATTTTTCCACGGCAGTCAGCGTAGTTGTATGTTATCCATGGCAGTGAAGAGGCTTCCACCCCACCGAAGTTCAAGGCTGCCACGTGCTCTGCACCTGCTGCTATGCGGTCGTTCATATAGGCAAAGAGGTCATCACCCTGCGTCAGACCTACCTGACATATATCGAGTGCAAGTCCGAGTGCCATCAAGGCATGTCCCTGGTCACGTCCGCTTTCCTGCATCTGTCCGAGATAACCTAATGGTCCACGGTCGTCAGGAAGCATTACAGGCACAAGGTTACCAATAAACTCGTTACAACCGTCGTTAAGTATTACATTGTCTTTTGACCTATCCTTAAAAGTACCCACATGGTCATACTTGTAGAAACTAACGCCTTGGTTATACATGTGTACGTCGTCACAGAGTATGCCGATGCTCATTACGCACAGTGCGTTACACAGGCCCCAGTTACTCCAGTAGTGTCCTGGGCGTTCGCCGAGCGAAGCATTACTCCGGTTTTGCCATGTGTCGTGGCGACGACGCAGGAAGTCGATGGCAGGGTTATAGAACACCTTTATTATCCACTGCTTAAACT
The DNA here is from genome assembly GCA_934272845.1 of uncultured Prevotella sp. Classification (GTDB taxonomy): domain Bacteria; phylum Bacteroidota; class Bacteroidia; order Bacteroidales; family Bacteroidaceae; genus Prevotella. The sequence goes on along the minus strand of CAKQSF010000017.1, from coordinate 31,065 downwards.
TGGCGAAGTCTTCTCTTGACCATCCATCATAGTCACGCATCAGTTCGGCTGCATTAGCAAATTCATGACCATAGATACCAGCGGCAAGCGACATATTAGTATCTCCGCCCAGTCCTTTACAGCCGTTTACCCACGCCATAAGTATGCGCACGGCAGCGTCAGCATTTTCCTTCGTACCGCCAATTTTCCAGCGCAGCGCGTTCTGATATGCCATGGCAGCACCACGCGCACAGTTCATGTAGTTCTGACCAGAGCCGCCTCCGCGTATCACCGTTTCCGTTGGCCATGTGGCTATATCTGAATGTGAATACTGGTTATCACAGAGTATCTGCCACGCTTTTGTTATACGTTCATCGCCATCAGCCAAGAGTTTCTTTGCTCGGTCTATGTCTTCCTGTGAAACGATGCCGCCAGGATGAACAAAGCCATAGTCTCCTGATGGGGTAAACACCGTCTTTGCTTTATAATTGGATGCGCGTTTAGCAAGGTTGTAGGCTGTAAGCAATGCGTTAGCATTATCATCTATAACGAACTGTGATCCCTTGCCAGACTGCAAAATATTTTTCGCTCCCTTCAAAGCATCCCTTAGTTCTGCTATTGAGTTAGGAGCATATCCCTCTATGTTGCCAGCAAGGAACGTTTCGCTATTTTCCACGTAAGTGCGCAGTTTGGTCACATCACCTGAATTGCCGAACAGGTACTCATTATCCAACTCGTTTGTGCCGGCTGACAATGTTTTCACCTCTGCGTCGCTAAGCGCGTCATCGTACACGCGAAAATCGCTTACCAGCGTCTTTCCTATATAATTGTCGCTGGAGAATGGTGGACGTCCTATCCAGTTATACTCTGGCACACCTGTGAAACTATTCTTCATAACAGGCATATCGGTAGCGTCCGCAACCTTTTTACCGTTAATGAACAGTTCACCGTGCTGTCCCTTCTGACGATAGAGCATGTGCATCCATTTGCCCACAGCACTTGCCGCGCCTACCTGCACTGTTTTCTCTGACCCCCATCCTGCTGATGAAGCGGAAAGACATTGCGCATTAAGACGGTAGCCCATGTAGGCTGACGATGTCTGCGTATTGGCAGCAGACTGAGAGAAACACCACAGGAAATAACCAGCACCCGAAATTGTGACCTTATTTCCCACGCGATAATAAACTGACACGGTATAGTCGGTTAGATTTCTTACAATCTCACCGGCACTCTTTGTCATGTCGAGATAACCGTTTGAAGAGCCAAGGTCAAGGACACTACGATTGCCCATCGCCACCACCTTGGCATTGTTCACCAACTTGGCACTAACGCCCGCCACATCATCCGTGACCGTTGTACCGCTTACGTTCTCAAAGGTAAAGCGCATCTTTAGGTTCTCTTGGGCAAAGACACCGCCCACATATAAGAACAATAGTGACAACGCTAGAAGTAATTGTTTTCTCATAATAGTACAATTATATTCTGTTTGGTTAGTATTTAATTAGTTTTTCTGTGACAAAATTACTACTTTTTATAATAAATCGCTAATAACAACAGAGAAAATAATTCCAAAGTTTTTTATCAGGAATTATTTTTCTATTATTCATTATTAATCAATGCGTTACACTCAAAAGTAGCCTTAACAATTGGAGTCCAAAACAATTTATTTGGACTAAATATTCTTTTATTTCTTCTTTTATGCTTACCTTTGCACTGACGTAAGAACTAACACATACAGATATCACTAACTATCAATTATGTAATGTTGAAAAAATAACCTGCGCAGTTTTTACCTCAGATTACTGAGATATTTTGGGGATATGAAGAAAAAGCGATGCGAGCATCGTGACTGATGAATAGCCACAAAATAGCCAGCAAGATGAGGGGAAAATGCGTAACCCAACATTACTCTAACAATATAAAAATTGATTAAATTATTTTTTAAACATTACTATACTAACTATCAAATTTTAACTCAAAACAAATGACAACATTATCCATTGCCATTGTCTGCGTATTCGTATTAGGCTATTTCTGCATAGCCATCGAAAGCGTGACAAAGATTAACAAGGCTGCCATTGCCTTGTTAATGTTCGTGTTCTGTTGGACGGTCTTCATGGTCGACCCTGGACAGTACATCACTCCTAATGTTGGCGAGACTCTTGCCAATGCCGTTTCGGGCGTCATCGAGCACCACCTTGGTAGCACCGCCACTACGCTGTTCTTCCTTATGGGTGCCATGACCATCGTGGAACTGATAGACCAGAACGGTGGTTTCAACTTCGTACGCGAAATGCTCAAGACTCGCCACAAACGCCGTTTGCTGTGGCGTATCGCCTTCCTTACGTTTATTCTGAGCGCCATCCTCGACAATCTTACTACGAGTATCGTAATGATTATGCTCATCCGCAAGTTGGTCTACGAACGAAGCGACAGGCTTATATATGCTGCCCTCGTAGTTATTGCAGCCAACTCTGGTGGTGCATTCTCACCTATCGGCGACGTAACAACCATTATGATATGGAACAAGGGGCTTATCTCTGCCTTCGGAGTTATAAAGGAGTTGTTGCTGCCGTCTCTCATCTCCATGATTGTCCCCGCCTTCCTGCTCTCGCGCATGCTCCATGGCTGCGTGGACGTGACAGAGGCTAAGAAAGACATGAGTTTCAAGATGGATAACGAGTTAACTGACTTCCAGCGCAAGGTGGTCTTCTACCTTGGCGTTGGCGGACTTATCTTCGTTCCTATCTTCAAGTCTATCACCCATCTTCCTCCCTTCGTGGGCATCATGCTCGTGCTCGGTCTGCTGTGGACCGTTACTGAGTTGTTCTACAGCCGCCTCTCTGTCGGCACAGACAAGATTGGCATGCAGAAGCGCGTTACCGCAATGCTCGCTCGCATTGATATGAGTACCATACTCTTCTTCCTCGGCATCCTCATGGCTGTTGCCTGTCTTGAGACTATTGGTGCGCTGACCCTCCTCGGCGGAAGCCTCAACTCTTGGTTTGACGGCAATCACTATCTTATCACGGGCATCATCGGCGTGCTCTCAAGCATTGTTGACAATGTGCCACTTGTTGCTGGTTGTATGGGCATGTATCCACTTGCCGAACTTGGTGACTTTGCTCAGGACGGCATCTTCTGGCAGTTGCTTGCATACTGTGCTGGCGTAGGCGGCTCTATGCTTATCATCGGCAGTGCTGCTGGCGTAGTTGTTATGGGACTGGAGAAGGTTAGTTTCGGCTGGTACATGAAGAATATTTCATGGATAGCCGTTGTTGGTTATCTCTGCGGCATAGCATGCTACTGGCTTGAGAGAACTTTTATCTTCTAAAGGTTGACAAATAAAAAAAATAAATCTCCGTACACCAATCGCGATTGTACGGAGATTTATTTTTTCTTTTATTCTTTTTTATCGCAAGAAGTTGCTGCATGGCAGAATACTTAGGAAGAGGTTGTAATCGTTGTATATGTTGCACTTGTTTTCTTTAACATTTCCGGAATTTACCGTAGTTATTCAGCGATAGTCACGGTAACCCAAGCCTTCATTTACGTGCGCGCTTTCTCACTATTTCACAGTTAAACTTTCTTTGGCTGAACTCGGCTTTGCCGCTTGCCTTAGCAAGAAGCCTATATTTTGAAGCAACGTTAGACATTCTTTGGCTGGAAGCCAATACTATGAGTAACCGTGGGCACCGCCCACGGATTATAGATACTCTCCCTATTCTCAGCCTGGAAGGCTGTACATTATTGATAGTGTACAGCCCTCCAGGCTGGTATTTTCATACCTATGCCAAGTCCGTAGGCTTCGCCCACGGTTACTCATAGTATAGCCTTCCAGGCTAATTCTATCTGTACTTTGCATATAATCACCCTTAAATTATCGCTTCTATATAACATGTATTATCCCTGCGTTACAGAGAGCTTGCGATTGAGTCTGTCTAGTGTTGTTATTTCCTGTTTTGCTCAGGGGAAGGCCCCTGTGGTGAACTGAATAGTTGCACTTGTTGTTTTTTTAACATTTCCGGAATTTACCATTTTCTGCTGTCCGAGTTCTTACTGTCGTATTCTTTTGATATTCAGCGATATAACACCGTCATTTCCTAAACGTATCAAATTACGCTGCAATCACATTGCTTTTACCTTGTGATTTGTGCCTGATTACACTGTAAAAGGGGCTTAATTACCGCACGATAAAGCCACTTTTACTACATTTCCCAAATTTACCATTTTTTTCACCGTCACTTAACAATAGAGAGTAAACTGGCGTTATGCGGAGATTAAAACGCCTATTCTCCGCAAAACTTGCATAGCAATTGAAATATTACTACATTTGTACGCAAAAAGGAAGTAATGGCAAAAGATGGATTATATATATGGCAGAAAAAAACTTAATTATTCTAAATGGTATGAGATTAATCATTGCTCACAAGATACCGCTAATCATAACATCAATGATTTGATAAAAAAAGGAATATTAAGACAGACTGACGAGAAGGGAAGAAGTACTAACTACGAACTTATAACACAATAGGCTGGTTCCGTGGAACCAGCCTATTACTTTTCTATTTATTCAAAAACATGTTTACTATAGCATTGGCATCGGCTATGGTTATAACGCCATCCCCATTTACGTCGGCTGCCTTTTCGTTGAACTTCTCACCGCTGCCGAGCAGGCCGAGATAATAGTTCACTACCATATTGGCATCGGCTATGGTTATAACGCCATCACCATTTACATCTCCAAGGAGATATGCTACCTCGTCAGCATAATCTGCCGCTACGTAGGTGTCTGACTCTTGCATGCTGTTTGCTTTGCCTATCGTGGCATGACGCATCACGTAGTATGCATTACCGCCATCAGGATAACGACCTACGGTGTTGTCTTCTGCGGTGGTATTATACTTTATAACGTCAGTAAACGAGCGTGGCGTTTCGGGATAAGCGTTATATAGTGTTGCGTTAGCACTCACGAAATCTTCGCCTGCGGTAAGGAGAACCTGCTGAGCATCATCGTTAGCAAGTTTGAAGGAGGCATGAGGTTGCGTTAATGACATTCGCTTGCTACACCATACGACGAGATACCCATGGGCAGGGATAACGGTGTTCACACCGTCTTCTGCCGTTATCTGATACTTCTTTGGCTTGGCAGGATTGTCTGAGAGATATAGTCCTGAGGCATCTATGTCGGCATCGGTGGTGTTATAGAGTTCCACCCAGTCGTCTTTCTTAATGTATTCGTTGACATACATACCGTTGGCTGGACTTACTTCATTTATCTTTACTGGCACATCATGCGCAAGGCGTGCTGCGTCATCGTCCTTCTCCCACACTGCTGTCAGTTGCACCGTTCCGCTCTTGGGCAGGGTGTATTCACGTGTTGTTGAGACATATTCGGTTGTTGTTGTGCTGCTGGCATCCCTCCAACCCGCGAACTTATAGCCTACGGGGGCTTTTGCCTCAAGCGTTATGGGGGCAAAGAGGTAGCCATTGAATTTGCCTGTAGGCACTTCCATGCCGTTGAGCAGTATCGCTGCACCGTCTATGTTACTGTCGAAGGCTACCGACTGTTTCTCTACGCTAGAGAGTTTCATCTCGCTGACACCCTTTATATGGTTTACGAGTTGCTTGTAGCGTGAGTCAGTGAAACCGTTGATGATTTGGTTCGCTGTGTTATAAGGATTTACATAACCTCCGAGCGCAAGTGTAGTAGCCATCTCGTTGACTATGCTCTCTACTCTTTCTGGCGTAAACACGGAACCTCCCATTAGGCAGAAGGCATCGATGAACTTCTTGCGGAAGGTGTCGTTCTGCAACATATTGCGGAAGATGGTAACGAACTTTATCTCTCCGCTCACTCGTGTTCCTTCTATGTTCTGACTCTTTGACCAGTCGTATCCGTGGCGAGTGTCGAAGGTGTAGTTCTGTTTATTAAAGAAAGCATTGAGCGGACTGGAGGTAGAAAGGGCACCATCGAGATCGAAGAGCACGAAGCGGAAACGACCGTCCTCCGTACTGCGGAAGCCCTTGACGTTGTTCTGAGGCCAATCAGTACCACCAGCATATAATTCTGTGGCCATGTAATTGACGTATTCGTCGATATCTACGAGTTTCTCTATCTCCGCATACGCTTTGGCGTCAGCGGCATTGGCAGAGAGATCGTAAAGGTGATTGAAGGCATCTATGGTGCCGGCCTTCTGCACATAACCTGAGTCTGGGCATATCTCAAACTGGTCCATAAGGTCAGTGTCGATGCCGTAGTTAGCATATCCGTAATGTTTATTGTTGGGTTCGCGCATATTGAGCACTGCATAAGCGGATCCATTGACATATACATGCACTGGCTGCCATGACTGATACTCCACGTAAAGACCGCTGCGGGCTGCTATCTGTTGCACGGCAGCGTCCTTGATACGGCAATAAAAGTCATTGCCACCGTTGCGAATCTGTAGCACCTTATGCTTTAAGTACGGCTTTTCTGCAAACAATTGCGCATCAAAACTGTTCATGCCGTCGAAGCGTTTGTTGGCTTTCAGTTTAAAAGAGTGTGGAGAGTTTGCTCTACTCCAGCCTCCACAGGCAGAGAGGTCACACTCTTGATTTATCAGACACTCGTTGTTCTTACTGATATACTCAAAGTTTACGGGACGGTCCCAGTCCATATTAGCATTATATTTCACCACTTGTCCATTGCCAGGCCGACCGTATGGGCTATTATTGAATATGGCATAGTCTGACTGGAAGAGCGACTGTGGGTCTGTAACAACGGAGATTATTGGGAACGACTCTTTGCCATTATTATATATAAAGGTACGCGTGATGACACGGCTCGGTAAGTATCCATCCTTATACAGGCGGAAACGGTAGCATGTAGTCTTGTTCACGGTGAAGCGACCCGTAGTTTCCGTCATGCCGTTGGTCATGGTTGGCGTTGTTCCATCGGTGGTATACCGCAGCATTGCGCCTGACGGTATGTTTACTACGACATTGATAGAACCACTGAAGAGTTGTCCATCAGGGGTGACTAATGGGTCATCAAGGCGCTTTGTGGCATATCCCCCACAATTATTATTGCTTGCCGATGGCGTAGGATTGGCTGTAGTACCCCACTCTGCTCCACCGTCCGTGGTGCGAGCGTAACTGGTTCGCGCTATAGCAGCGGGATAGTCCTGTTGCGCAAGGATGCTACTGCCATCAGAGAGGATTATCGTTCCTCCGTCAGCATTGAGTTTATCGTCTATCTGGCGCCATGACAACTGTGTGAAAGCCTCATGATGATCGAAGTTAAGCACTGCATAACCATGCGCAGGAAGCAGTCCGTAATCGTCCACGAGACGATGCTTCTTTAAATTCGTTGCATCGTCAGTTACATAAATCCCACCAAGTTTTACGGTCTTGTCTGTTGGATTATATAGTTCTACCCATGAGCCGAAGTTGGTTGAAGGGTCACGATACTCGTCGATGTTGGCAGCCATTATCTCGTTTATCACAACGTTTTGCGCTGTTGGCACAGCGGGATTGCCTACCGTAACAGTACACCGTGTGCGCTTATTTGAACCATCTTGCGTAGTGGCAGTAATGACAGCGGTGCCCACAGCATGTGCTGTAACGACGCCATCGTCATCAACTGTTGCAACAGAAGTGTTATTGGAACTCCATGAAACAGTTTTACATGTAGCGTCACTCGGAGACACCGTAGCCTTTAACTGTCCGGTCTCGCCCCGCACAAGCGACATAGTTGTATTGTCGAGCGACACGGAGGTTGCCATGATAAGGTCGGTATAATATTCCAGTTTCCAATTGTCGAGACAGGTCCAGTCATTGCTTATCGTTTCTGTTTTCCTTATACCGATGGTCAGTTTGCCATCACTACCTACGGTTACCTCTATGGAATTGTCATAATATCCTGCAGCAAACCAATAGTATGCTGCTTCCATATTATTTGGAATAAACTCGTTCCATCCTACTCGTGATACTGCTCCTCCAAGGTTTTGCGTTGTGGCACCACTGCTGGCAGATGGTAGTAACGCTGTTACCTCGCCTGAAGTGGAACGAGCGTAGAGCACTGCGTGCTGGGAGGATGCAATGTTCCCCTCACGATAAGTTTTATAGTCATTGGATGCTGAGCCCATTCGATAGAACGCATCAAGACTGACACGGTATTTGCCAGACTGTAGTCCCGTCAGCGTTTGATAGGTATCGTAGTTTCTATTATAATGCTCCGCATTCTCCTTTGGATTGGCTGCACCATAGGCTGTGCCGCTCCAGCCATTGTAGTTATTATTGTCAAACCTCGGATTGACAACGTATTGGTCTGTTACATCAACCCATACTTTCGTTTGGGCTGACACCATTGCCACACACATGGCGAGCAACAGTATCATTGTTCTTATTCTATTCATAACTTGCTCAGGTTAGGTCGTTTACGGCACAAAGGTAGTTATTTTTTCCAAAATAACGTTATGACTTCTGCATTTTTTTGAATCTTGCACACGTATTTATACGTGTTTTTAAGTTCATGTGAACATAACTAACGATGCAGATAGCGGAGCAACAGCCACGAACTATATGCAACCTTCTCGCTCTACCTTCTTCATAACGTACATAAACATCGTGAGGACCATTATGCCTGTTACTGCCCACGACACGGGATAGACCGTCATAAGGGCACCGAAACTGTGCCATGCTGGGCAGATGAGGTAAACCCACGCCACTCGTAACACGCAGGTGCCGAAGATGACGAGTACCGTTGGCGGTATGCTGATGCCCATGCCACGTAGTGCCGACGCTGAAATCTCGTAACTGCAGGCTATCCACTGCACGGAGAGAACTATCAACATGCGCTCACTGCCGTACTGATACACCTGTGGGTCGGCTGTAAACAGACTGAGAAAGAATGGCTTTAGGAACACGAAGAAGAGGTTGGCGGCGCAGGAGAGCACTAAAGCCCACCCCATACAGATGCGGAACACGCTGCTAACGCGGTCCATCTTACCTGCACCGTAGTTCTGCCCGATGAAGGTTATGGCGGCACCGTTGAAGGCACTGATTATGTAATAGCAGTAGTATTCAAAGTTAAGGGCTGCGGCAGAGCCTGCAACGGCATAAGGACCGTAACTGTTTATCTCTGACTGGATGATGATATTGCTCACGGCAAACACCATGCCCTGTATACCAGCGGGCACACCTATCTTCAGTATGCGTCGCATCTCGCGCTTGTAAAGGCGCATACCTCGCAGATGAAGACAGAAAGGACCCTGTTCTTTCGTTAAGAGATAGACCACTATTGACGCACTCAGTGCGTTGGCTATGCTTGTGGCTATGGCTACTCCTGCCACTCCGAGGTGGAACACTATGACGAAGACGAGGTTGAGAATAGTGTTTACCACTCCTGCCACAACGAGGATGTAGAGAGGGCGGCGAGTATCGCCCATGCTGCGAAGTATGGCAGAACAGAAGTTGAAGATAACAAGAAACGGTATTCCCACAAAGTAAACACGCAGATACAGCACCGCGTCGCTAAGCACTTCGCGTGGAGTGTCGATGGCGGCAAGCATAGGTTGGGCGATAAGCAGTCCGCAGAGCATGAAGAGTATGCCCACTCCCAGTCCCATCAGCAGTGTAGTCTGTACGCCGCGGGATATGCCTTCGTTGTCTTTTTGCCCTATAAAGTTCGACAATATGGCGTTGGCACCGAGCGAAATGCCCACCACTAGGGTTATGAAGAGGCTTATTACAGGTGCGTTGGCACCTACTGCTGCCAGTGCCTCACTACTGGCAAAGCGACCTACCACGGCTACATCAACGGAGTTAAAGATCTGTTCCAGCGCGCTGGTGGCTGCAAGGGGCAATGCGAAGAGCACTATCTTCCACATCATAGGGCCGTGCAGCATATCTGATTGTGATTGTTTCGTCGTCATTTGTGTTATCCTTGAATGTGTTCTAATTCTTCTTTTACTTCCAGTGACGGTAAAAAAAATAAATTGATATGATTTATGTCATAGACTTTTGAGATAGTTTGGAGACATAAAGATTTTGCTATGCAATGCATTGTGATTGCATGAATGGCTCCTAAATATCCACAAAAGGCATGATAAGGAAGCATTATCTATTACGAATTCACTCCGATAAATCGTACCAAGTTGTTTTTACCGTCACTCTATAACCTCAAAATACAAGCGCAACACCGTACGTTTTATGTTAGTGTTGCGCTTGCATTTATGTCTTTCTCGATGTTTATGTTTGCTTCTCGCTATAGTGTTCCTAACAGCGATACACCCGCTATTATTCCGCCTAATATTGCTATGGCATAAATAACTAAAACTATTATCGTCAGGATTCCCATAAACTTTGTCAGTGAAGAGAGGTTAGACGTTGCTTGTTCCAATGACTCTTGGCTAACATCGTTCATCGCTTCACGAGTAGTTCGGACTATGTTGAACATCTTTTTTAGTGGATAGACGTAAAGGGCTATCACAATAACGTAACATATACCCATTGCTTTCTGTGCCGCACCGTCACCTATACATATCATGCAGAGTCCTACTAATGCGGTGATTACCATGGCTACTGTGCCTGTTACGGCTAAGAACTTAGTCCATTTCGTTGACGTTAGAAGGTCATTCTTTATGCCTTCCGTGATTTTAAGGTTCTCCAATCCTTCCATACTCGTTAGTTTTTAGTTATTAATGTTATAGGAGTTAAGCAAGTGCTCTAAATTATTCTTTATCTTGGGCGTATTCTTTTTTGATACAGTTATTTACTTTCTTTGAAGTTAAAATGCAGACATTGCGACTGAAAAGAAAGGACATTGCGGCTGAAAAAAAAGGAAATTGCGACTGAAAAGAAAGAAAATAGATGCACCAAGAGGGTGCCACCAATATTAGGTAAGCACCTATATGTGAACATTATTGTTTTCTATAACAATTTTGTACACCTGCTTATTTCGTTACTTAGCCTCTGGCGCTGGCACTTGATCCATGTCGTCAGGCTCTGGGAATATCTCCTTGAGGTAACTAACAAAGAACTGTAGTGCCTTGTTGGTAGCGTTGCGGAGGTTAGTCTCACGGCCCTCATCGCCCTCTAGTTTTAGCGTACGGATGTCGTCAGCGGTGCCACAGGCTACCCAAATGGTGCCTACTGGGATGCCAGCCTCTGCTCCAGGACCTGCGAAACCGGTGGTAGCAATTGCATAGTCGGTACCGAGGAGGTTGATAATACCCTTCACCATCTCCTTGGCAACTTCCTCACTGACTGCATTTTTCTCTGCTATAAGGTCGGCGTCAATGCCCAATACCTTGCTCTTAGCCTCGTCAGAATAACATATTGTGCCGCCTTTATAATAGGCAGAGGCACCTGGTACTGCTGTTATTACCTCACCAATGCGACCACTGGTGCATGACTCCGCTGTAGCGATGGTCTTGCCTGACTCATAAAGTTTATAAAGTATCTCTTTACTTAGTACTTTGCTTTCTAATTCCATGTTATTATATTAAGAATTAAAAATTAATAATTAAAAGTTATTATTACTATTGTAAATTAAACATTAAAAACTAATAATTAAAAATTATGATTACTTTTATTTCCTCTGAATAACTTTCTATATTGTTGTTACAAGGATATTCTGTTGTTGGCTTGATGATGCACCCTATGACGCACTGCCTTTCTATATCGTTGTTACAAGGATATTCTGTTGTAGGCTTGATGATGCACCCTATGACGCACTGCCTTTCTATATCGTTGTTGCAAGGATATTCTGTTGTTGGCTTGATGATGCACCCTATGACGCACTGCCTTTCTATATCGTTGTTGCAAGGATATTCTGTTGTTGGCTTGATGATGCACCCTATGACGCACTGCCTTTCTATATCGTTGTTGCAAGGATATTCTGCTGTAGGCTCTTCACTCCTACTGTAGTAATCATATTTTTTTATTCTTAACTTTTAATGTTTTACTTACTTGAACGTTACCTTTGAGAATGCTGGTGCATCGATAGAACAGAAGTCTTTGTCGCGCAACTTGAAACTGCCTACGCAACCTATCATGGCAGCATTGTCGGTAGTGAAGGAGAACTTCGGTATGTATACCGTCCAGCCAAAGCGCTTGGCGTAATCGTGAAAGGCGTTACGCAGACCGTTATTGGCAGACACTCCGCCTGCTACCGCTACATGTTTGATGCCCGTTTGCTTAACAGCCAGTTTCAATTTCTTCATCAGTATGTCGACAATTGTCCACTCAAGGCTCGCCGCTATGTCCTCCTTGTGATGCTCAATGAAGTCTGGGTCTTCCTTAACCCACTTCTGCATGTTATAGAGGAACGATGTCTTCAGGCCAGAAAAACTGTAGTCCAGTCCTGGAATGTGTGGCTCAGCGAACGTATATGCCTTGGGGTTGCCTTGTCGTGCCAGTCTGTCGATGATAGGACCACCAGGGTATCCCATTCCCATTACCTTAGAACACTTGTCTATTGCCTCGCCTGCCGCGTCGTCGATGGTCTGTCCTAACACCTCCATGTCGTTGTAGGCGTTGACCTTTACTATCTGTGAGTTACCTCCACTGACAAGCAGACAGAGGAATGGTAGTGGCGGTTCGTGGTTGTCGTCCTCGCTCTCCTTTATGAAATGTGCCATGACATGCCCCTGAAGGTGGTTTACATCAATAAGGGGTATGCCTAAGGAACGAGCAAAACCTTTTGCAAAACTTACGCCTACAAGGAGCGAACCCATCAGGCCTGGACCACGGGTGAAGGCAACGGCAGACAGTTGTTCTTTGGTGATGCCGGCACGTTTGATGGCTGCATCTACTACGGGCACCACGTTCTGTTGATGTGCTCGTGAAGCAAGTTCTGGCACAACGCCGCCGTATTCTCTGTGTACGTCCTGCGATGCCGTAACGTTGCTGAGCAACACACGTCCCTTCAGCACTGCCGCTGAGGTGTCATCACAAGAACTCTCGATAGCGAGTATGTATTTATCTTCTTCCATGTCTATTCCATTTAAGAAATGTTTTCCGAAGATTTAGTAATGTTGAAAAAATAACTTACGCAGTTTTTGCCTCAGATTGCTGAGATATCTTGGGGATATGAAGAAGGAGCGATGCGAGCATCGTGACTGATGAATAGCCACAAAATAGCCAGCAAGATGAGATAAAAAATGCGTAAGAAGACATTACTCTAACAATATAAAAACTGAATAAGTTATTTTTTAATATTACTTAGTATGTAAGAATCTCCACACCATGGTCGGTCATGAGCAGCGTGTGTTCCCATTGAGCAGAAGGTAGTTCGTCTTCTGTTATCACTTCCCAACCGTATTCATCGTCGGCATCTATAAATACCTTCCACGAACCCATGTTTATCATTGGCTCGATGGTGAACACCATACCTGGCACAAGTAGCATACCAGTGCCCTTATGACCGTAATGCAGCACCTCAGGCTCCTCATGGAACTGTAGTCCTACACCGTGACCACAGAGGTCGCGCACCACGCCGTAGTGGTATTTCTTACAGTGTTTCTCTATGGCATGACCTATGTCGCCTACGAAAGAGAATGGCTTTGCCGCCTCCATGCCTATCTCTAAGCACTCTTTCGCCACCTTAACGAGTTGTTCCTTCTCTGGTGTTGTCTTGCCAATGATGAACATACGTGAGGCATCGGCATAGTATCCGTCTTTTATTGTAGTGAAGTCAACGTTGACAATGTCGCCTTCCTGTAGCACGTCTGTTTCCTTAGGGATGCCGTGACACACCACTTCGTTGATGCTGGTGCACACGCTTTTAGGGAAGCCTTCGTAGTTAAGGCAGGCTGGTATGGCATCGTTCTGTTTACATACCTCCATACATATATCGTCAATCTCTTGCGTATTCATGCCTGCGTGTATCTCTGCCGCAACAGCATCGAGCACCGCTGTATTGATAACACCAGCGCGTCGTATTCCCTCTATCTGCTCAGGGGTTTTTATAAGGTCACGTGTAGGCACAAGTTTTCCTTTGTTTTCCCAGTACATGATCTGCTTATCCAGTTCTGTAGGTTCCTGTCCTTTAAGGCAGTGCCAACGTCTTTTCTTCATCATTAAGTAAGTATTCTAAATTATTTTTATAAATAAGTAAGTTAATGTTCTTGTATTATTTGGAATATTTAATACAGTCTCTTTTGGTCATCTGCTTCCCCTGTTTTCTGTCACAATGCCCGCATTAACCCCCTTCGGTTCCCCCGTTATCGGGGGACAGAAACCCTCAAACAGTGAAACCAACTGACTCAAAATAGCCTATATTAAATATTAAAATAATTTTGAACACTTACTTATCTTAGTTTTTATTATATAAATGAAGAATGAAGAATGTAGAATGAAGAATATAATATAATATACTTAGTTTGCCGTCCCCGACATTGGGAAACTTATATTCTTCATTCTTCATTCATCATTCTTCATTTTACGTTTCGTATTATTTTACCACGCAAAGAGTGGGTAATCCTTCATTGTAGCGTTCACTTCGCTACGTACTTTCGTTATTACCTCTTCGTTCTCAGGGTCGTTGAGCACCTCTTCTATCCATGCTGCTATCTTCACCATGAGGTCTTCCTTCGCTCCACGTGTAGTGATGGCAGGAGTACCAAGGCGGAATCCTGATGTCTGGAACGCAGAACGTGTGTCAAACGGCACCATGTTCTTGTTGATTGTAATGTCAGCCGCAACGAGAGCGTTCTCTGCTACCTTACCTGTGAGGTCTGGGTACTTAGAGCGCAGGTCAACAAGCATAGAGTGATTGTCTGTACCTCCTGATACGATAGTGAAGCCACGCTTGATGAGTTCCTCTGCCAATACAGCAGCATTCTTCTTTACTTGAAGAGCGTATTCCTTGAACTCTGGCTTCAATGCCTCGCCAAAAGCAACAGCCTTAGCAGCAATGACGTGCTCAAGAGGTCCTCCCTGCTGACCAGGGAATACGGCAGAGTTAAGCAACTGTGACATCTTCTTTACCACACCCTTTGGTGTCTTGTAGCCCCATGGGTTGTCGAAGTCCTTACCAAGAAGGATAAGTCCACCGCGAGGACCACGAAGGGTTTTGTGGGTTGTTGTGGTTACGATGTGCGCATACTTCACAGGATTCTCCAGAAGACCTGCTGCTATGAGTCCGGCAGGGTGCGCCATATCAATCATAAGCAGTGCTCCTACCTCATCGGCAATCTTTCTCATGCGAGCATAGTCCCACTCACGGCTGTAAGCAGAGCCACCACCGATAATGAGTTTTGGCTTATGCTCCTTGGCGAGTTGCTCCATCTCGTCGTAGTCTACACGTCCTGTTTCCTTGTTAAGGTTGTAACCTATTGGGTTATACAGTATACCAGAAGTGTTAACGTGTGATCCATGAGAGAGGTGACCACCGTGGTCAAGGTTCAGTCCCATAAAGGTATCGCCTGGCTTCAGTACTGCGAGGAGTACAGCAGCGTTAGCCTGTGCTCCTGAGTGTGGCTGCACGTTAGCGTATTCTGCACCAAACAACTGGCAAGCACGGTCTATAGCGAGTTGCTCTATCTTGTCTACCACCTGACAACCGCCATAGTAACGGTGACCGGGATAGCCTTCGGCGTATTTATTAGTACAATAGGAGCCCATCGCCTCCATTACCTGTTCGCTTACGAAATTCTCTGATGCGATAAGTTCAATGCCCTTCAATTGACGCTGATGCTCGCACTCTATGAGGTCAAAAATCTTCTGGTCTCTTTCCATGATTAGTATGGTTTATTATATGGTTTTGCCATGATTAAACATGGCGCAAAGTTACAAAAAAATTATCAAACAACCAAGAGTTGTAAATGAAGAATGTAGGATGAAGAATGAAGAATATGAAAATGAGGAGTGTTTAATTATTAACTTACGATTTAAAAGTGTCAAAATTATGTTATGATTAAGGCTTTATTACCTCGTGAGGTGTGCTTAATTAAAATGTAATCAGGTCTAAATTACGAATTAAAGAATCTGTTTTTCTAAACTGTAAGTAAAGTAAAAACTTTTACTTATAAGTTGAAAGTATTTCTGTATCTTACTATTTTACTAACGCCTAAGAGAAATTCCCCTGCCATGGCATTGCGTCACGACAGGGGAATGGGAGTTATTTTGTTCTATGTCTGTTATTTCTTGTCTGGATGCGGTGGTCTTGGCCCACGTGGGTGTTGTCCTCTTACGAGGTTGTCCATCACGCGATGCTTGAACTTTTCTTCCGCCTTGATGCATCTCATCACCTTCATTGCGGGTATGGCACGGCAGAACTTGGTGTGATACTGGCTTCTTAGTTTTGTTATCTTTAGTTCTATCTCGTCCATCTGTTCTATTATCTTCGCTGCTTCTTTGTCGCTGGACGGACGCTTGTGTGCCAGTTTCATCTGCAGATTAAACAGTGTGCGCTGCTTGTCCTGTTGCTCACGAAAGAGTGGAAAGAAGGCGGCAGCCTCCTGTGAACTTAGTTGTGCGTCCTTGGTTATGAAGGCCTCTTGGTCTTTTCGGAACTGCTGCGGGTTGAACTTCTTGTTCTCTTGCTCTGCATTCATGCTGATTGCAGAGAGGAACATCAGTATTATGAATAGTAACTTCTTCATAAGTTGGGTTGTTTAGAGGTTATTGTTCTGCTACGTACATATAGACATCGTTGTTGTCTACCATGGCATAGTCCATACATTCCTTTACATATTCATCGGTCACCGTCTCCGTTTCGTTGGCGTTTGATGCTGTATTCACACCGTTATCAATGTTCTCTCCGAAGTATGTCAGGGCACCAATCCCCACTACCAGTGCCGCTACTGATGCTGCAACGGCATATCTAAAGTGTGGCATCAGCCATACCTTAGGCTTGTGTTTCTTTTCTTCTTCAGCGTCTACGGCATCCATTATCCGCTTGTTCAGCGTGCTGAAATACTCTTCTGGCACGCGATAGGCTCCATTGTCATGGTACGGCCTGTCAAGTATTTCATTAGGTTTTCTCATAATCTTTGTTTTTAGAATATCGTCTTCTTTTTATATTCTTGACACATCTACCTTCAAAAGGTTTAATGCGTGTGTAGTAAAAATGTATTATTTTCTTGTCAAGAAGTGTTTTATTTTTTCCACTGCGTGGTGGTAATTGGCTTTCAGTCCACCTTCAGAAGTGCCGAGTATCTCGCTTATCTCTTTGTAAGGCTTGTCCTCGTAGTATTTCAGGGCAAAGACGGCACGCTGCGCTTCGGGCAGTGTCTCCATGGCATTGCGCAACAGTTGCTCCGCTTCGTCGCCATCGAAGTATTCGTCTGCAAACAAATTAGCGGTATCACAGACATCTATCTCGCTGTCTGCGTACCGCTTTTCTTTTCTTATAAGATTCAATGACTCGTTAACGGCAATGCGATGCAGCCATGTGCTGACGCTCGCTTCGCCTCTGAAGTCATCAAGTTTGTTCCATGCCTTGACGAAAGTGTTTTGCACTACATCGTCTGCATCCTCATGCTGTCCCACTATATGGCGCGCTGTCCAATACAGTTTCTCGCTGTATTGCTCCACTAACACGGCAAAAGCCCTGCGCCGTGTCGCCTTGTCCATAAGTTGAGAGAGTAGAGTTCGCTCGTCCATTTCTCTGTTATCCGCGTACTTATCTGCCGCTGATATTTACCTTCTTTGAAACGTTTGCAACCTTTACGGGGTATATTCCCTTTGAGAGGTGACTCATGTCTATCCTCTTCTCCTGCGTATCTATGCGCACAGACATCACTTCTACGCCTATGAGGTTATAGATATGCACGGTTTTTCCAGTCGCGTTGCTTACTACGACAGCGTTACCTTTCTGCTCTATCTTGATAGGCTGAACATCTATTTCGTTGAGTTCTATGCGTGCTGACGCTGTCTCCTGTAATGAAGGACAGAAGTTCATGGCAGCGATAAGGGTCATTATTATGAGTATATTCTTTATCATAGGCAGTAGATTATAGTTTATACGGCACTTTATAGCAATGTGTACTCACACCGCTCTATGTGCATCTGCAAAGTTACAAAATTCTTTTCTTTTACTTTCAGTGCCTTTGTCTATTTATTATACTGTTAACCTATTTTAACTATTTCGTCTAAATTCCGCGCATATTATGGCGGTGGCGATAGACACATTGAGGCTCTCCGCAGTGCGGTTGTCGGCAGGGAATGGTGGTATAAGGAGTTTGTGTGTCAGCAGTTGTACCACTTCCTGACTTATTCCGTTGCCTTCGTTGCCCATGACTATCACTCCGTTTGGCGTCAACTTGTTATGGTAGAGGTTCTCTCCGTCAAGCATTGTGCCGTAAATAGGCGTAGACTTCGGTAGTGACTGCAACCACTGGCAGAGGTCAGTGTAGCACACTCGCACTCTGGCTATGCTGCCCATCGTGGCTTGTACCACCTTGGGGTTATAGGCATCAGCGGTTGTTGGGCTGCACACTATGTTCTTTATGCCGAACCAATCGGCTGTGCGTATTATGGTGCCGAGGTTTCCTGGGTCCTGTACTCCGTCGAGACAGAGGCACAGATCGTGCTCCGTCAGTGCGCTATTGGGCAGTGTCTGCTGGTCGGGCATGGTAAAAACGCCTAACACCTGCTGTGGGTGCAGCAAGAGACTTGCCTTTTTCAGTTCCTCGTCTGTTACGGTTATGTATTCCGTTTCTGCTGCTAACGTCACTGGGCTTTGCCACTCTTCCGTTGCTACTATCAACTGTGCGTGGCATCCTGCGAGCAATAGGTCACCCACGCTCTTATGCCCTTCGGCAACAAAAGCGTTCTCCATTCTCCGAAACTTCTTTTGTTCCAGAGAATGGATATACTTTATTTTGCTTTTACTTAGTGACATACCACTATCCCATTATCGCTTCAGCCAATGCCTCCAAGGCAGGGATATCGCTGTCTTTCATGCGTCCGCGTAGCGTAACGAGGTTGCCCTTTATCGTCACGTTCTTCATCTCGCTGAGCATAGCGGTCATTACTCGTCCTGCTGATGGTGCCCATGAGCCATTCTCTATGAGTGCCACCTCACGGTTCTGCCATGCCTTTATCTGCAGGTGGTGTATGAAGTCGTACATTGGTGGGAACAGTCCTGCGTCGTAACTTGATGCTGCGAGCACCAGTTTGCCATACTTGAAGGCGTCTTCTATAGCCTCAGCCTGGTCGTCGCGGCTAAGGTCTGCCACAGAAACCTTCTTGCATCCCTTTGCCTTCAGTATCTCTACCAACTTCTCTACAGCCTCCTTTGTGCAGCCGTGTATAGATGCGTAGGCTATGAACACGCCCTCTGCCTCTACCTCATAGTTGCTCCAGATGGTGTAAAGGCGCAGTGCCTCTGCCATCTTCTCTCCGCTAAGGATAGGTCCGTGGAGTGGCAGTATCTGCTGAATGTCGAGTGCTGACGCCTTCTTCAATAGTGTCTTAACGGGTGCACCGTACTTACCACAGATGTTAAAGTAGTATCTGCGTGCCTCGCAAGCCCAGTCGTCAGGGTCTGCATCGATAACGCCAAACTTGCCAAAGCCGTCGGCAGAGAACAGAACCTTGTCGGTACTGTCATATGTTACCATCACCTCAGGCCAGTGTACCATTGGTGCCATGACGAAGGTCAGGGTGTGTTTGCCCAACGAAAGGGTGTCGCCTTCCTTCACCGTCATCACCTTTCCCTCGAAATCATAGTGTGGGAAGAACAGTGGCATCATCTGTGCGGCCTTCACTGAGCATACTATCTTCATATTAGGATAAAGATGCATTGCCTCTGCTATACCGCTGGCGTGGTCTGGCTCAAGGTGTTGCACAATAAGATAGTCGGGCTGTCTTCCGTCCAAAGCAGTGGCAAGGTCCTTCTTCCATCCCTCGATAGTACGAGAATCTGAGGTATCCATAATAGCGATTTTCTCGTCCTTGATAAGGTATGAGTTATAACACATTCCCTCAGGAACTACATACTGTGATTCGAAGAGGCGCAGTTCTGCGTCGTCTTGACCGATATAGATGATGTCTTTTGTTATCATAGTTATTAAATGGTTTAGTTTTTTCCACCTGCAAAGTTATAAAAAATCATTGAAAGTGAGAAACTTTTTTTGTAAAATATATGTGAGTATATTCATGTAGTTTTACCTCTTCGCTACATTTTTTCGCACGAACAATTGGTGCTTCTCTACACTTTTTTGCACGAACAACAGCCACTTCTCTACACCTTTTTGCACGAATGGTGTTCTTTTTTGCAAGCTGCCTACAAAAGTGGACACGAAAAAAATGCTACTATTTCATACTGACAAAGGGCATATATTTACAAAACCACCATATAAAAAAATGTCCGCCATACAATGGGAGCAACCCACTGTTTGGCGGACTTTTTTTCATGTAGTTCACTAATTACGTTATTTTTTTGTTAGCCACATCAACCTTCCCAAAAGTTACAATCTGTAAGCGAAACCGTCTGTTTTGCTTACATTTTTTTGAAGCATCTTCTGGCCTTGCAATATGGGCGTGTTTACAGTGTAATTAGATAGAGATTACCTTGTAAAAGCATAGTGATTACTGCGTGAAAAGGCTGCTTTCAGATTGTAAGTTATGCCCTATGAGTTTTTACTCTATTTTCCAATCTGTTATGTTTCCCTTCGTACTGTCGAAGTTTATGCCTACCTTCACCACTGGTTTGCCACACAGCGAGAACTTCTTGTCATACTCCTTAAGGTTTATCTGGCGCATGGCGGTGGCGGCATCTTGATTCAATTTCAACTCCATAACGTAAAGGGTGTCGGTGGTGAGCATCACTATGTCTACACGACCTTGGGGCGTGTGCACCTCTACGTCGACAAGGAAGTGCGTCAGTAGCGTAAAGATGATGAACAACACCTGCTGGTAATGTCCCTCATAATTGGTATTGTTGCAGTATGGCACCGTGGCGAGGAAGTCCTGTAACAGTTGTAAGGCTCCGTCCATATCGTGCTGACGAATGAGGACGGACATCTGGGCTATTGCTACATCACCCCTCTCGGCGTACATATCTTCAAGGTAATTAGGCAGCAGACTCTCAAACAGTCCTACCTTAATCTCCTTATTAGGAAGGTCGAGAGTGTAGAGTTCGCTCATCTCGTCATAGTCTTTGATTGTGATATAACCACTTTGGTACATCAAGGGCGTGATGGTCTTCATGTTCTCTGTCGGCGCATCGAAGGCGGAGGAGCGAGCGAATTGTTTCTTTATGTCTGTAGGCTTGATGTTGAACTTACTAAGCATGTTTATCAGATAAGTAGGTGTGCCAGAGCCAAACCAATACGAATAAAACTTACCATCCGCAAAACAGTTGAGTAAACTATACGGGTTAAAGACATCAGGCGATTCTGGTGAGAAGTGGTAACCATCGTAGTATTCCTTCAACCTTGCGATGGCTACATCTTTAGTTAGTTTATTCTTTTCTGCCAACGCCTCTATGTCTTCCGACATATTGTTTATTAATTCCTCCTGAGTTATGCCACAAATGCCGGCATACTTATCATTCATTGAGATATTAGTGATGTTGTTCAACTCACTGAAGATGCTGAGTTGTGAGAACTTCGTGATGCCCGTGAGGAACACAAAGCGCAGTTTTCCCTCGCACATCTTCAACGGGCTGTAGAAGTTACGCATGACATCACGCAACATCTTCAGTTGCTCACCCTCGTGAGCCACGTCGAGCAGCGGTGCGTCATACTCGTCAATGAGTACTACTACCTGCTTGCCAGTCTTCTCGTTGGCTACGTTGATAAGGTCTATGAGGCGATTATTCGCCCCAGAAGCGGGTTCTGTTATTCCCCATTTCGTTTCTTCTGCTTTCAGACGATAGCCGAGATACCTTTCTAACTGCTCTCGCTCCATGTGCTTACCACCACTCATATCGAAGTGCAGTACAGGATATTCTGTCCACTCTTGCTCCAGTCTTTCCATGGCAAGACCCTTGAAGAGTTCTTTCTTACCTTCGAAGTAACTCTGCATAGTTGACACAAGGAGCGACTTACCGAAACGACGTGGGCGGCTAAGGAAGAAATATGTGCCATCGGTATGAGCCATACGGTAGATATATTCCGTCTTATCTACATAGAACTTGTCTTCTTCGATAATCCTTGCGAATGTCTGTATGCCTATAGGATATAGTTTTCTTGCCATAGTTATTCGATTTTCCAATCTGTTATGTTTCCCTTCGTACTGTCGAAGTTTATGCCTACCTTCACCACTGGTTTGCCACACAGCGAGAACTTCTTGTCATACTCCTTGAGGTTTATCTGGCGCATGGCGGTGGCGGCATCTTGATTCAGTTTCAACTCCATAACGTAAAGGGTGTCACGCGACAGCATTACTACGTCTACACGACCATGTGGGGTGTGCACCTCTACATCTACGAAATAACTCGTAAGAAGTGTGAATATTACGTACAGCATCTGCTGATAGTGTCCTTCGTAGTTAGTATTATTGCAGTATGGCACTGTGCTGAGGAACGTTTGCAACTGTAACATCGCTCCATTCATATCGTCTTTGTCCAGTGCCTGCGCCATGCGGCGGGCTGTATTTGTCGTTGAGAGAGTATTGTCAGTAACATAAGACGGTATCAAGGCGCGTGTCAGTCCTACCTTTACTTCCTTGTTTGGCACCCCGAGGGTGTAATATTCATAGTCATCATTGTAGTCTTTTATGGTGATATAACCACTCTGATAAAGCAAAGGTATGATGGTCTTCATGTTCTCCGTAGGCGCATCAAACTCGCTTTCGTTTGCTTCTATATGTGAGATTTCTGACGGAAGAGTGTCATACTTCTTCATCATATTGATAAGGTAAGTGGGCGTACCTGAGGAGAACCAATAGAGGTTAAATTTCTTCTCGGCAAAACAATTAAGAAGACTGAACGGATTAAAGATATCAGGAGAGCATTGGGAGAAATGATAACCGTCATAATACTCCTTCAACCTTGCGATGGCTGCATCTTTAGTTAGTTTATTCTTTTCTGCCAACGCCTCTATGTCTTCCGACATATTGTTTATTAATTCTTCCGCAGTTATGCCACAAATGCCGGCATACTTATCATTCATTGAGATATTAGTGATGTTGTTCAACTCACTGAAGATGCTGAGTTGTGAGAACTTCGTGATGCCCGTGAGGAACACAAAGCGCAGTTTTCCCTCGCACATCTTCAACGGGCTGTAGAAGTTACGCATGACATCACGCAACATCTTCAGTTGCTCACCCTCGTGAGCCACGTCGAGCAGCGGTGCGTCATACTCGTCAATGAGTACTACTACCTGCTTGCCTGTCTTCTCGTTGGCTACGTTGATAAGGTCTATGAGGCGCAGATTAGGATCTATCTTCTCGCTAACATATCCGAACTTCTTTTCCTGACTAGATATGATATCTGCGAGATACCTTTCTAACTGCTCTCGCTCCATGTGCTTACCACCGCTCATATCGAAGTGGAGCACAGGGTATTCTGTCCACTCTTGCTCCAGTTTTTCCATGGCAAGACCCTTGAAGAGTTCTTTCTTACCTTCGAAGTAATTCAGCATAGTTGACACAAGGAGCGACTTACCGAAACGACGTGGGCGACTAAGAAAATAGTGCTTACCATTAGTATGCGTCATACGGTAAATATATTCCGTCTTGTCTATATAAAGATAATCGTTCTTTATTATCTCATCAAACGTCTGTATGCCTATAGGGTATTGTTTTCTTGCCATAGTAATATACTTTGCTTCTTTCTAACTTTACTGCAAAGTTAAGAAAAAATATTTATTATACCAAACAGAATAGGGGCTATTCGCTTTTCTTATAGTCCAGTGTAACGATGCCACGGACGTCACTTGAACTTGCACCAATGATGACCTTAAAGCGTCCTTCTTCTGCCTTCCATGCATGGTCTGCCTCTGAATAATACCGAAGGTCGTCTGTACTTATCTGCATTGTGGCAGTCTTCGTCTCGCCTGGGGCAAGTGTTAGTTTCGTAAATCCCTTGAGTTCCTTCGCTGGACGGTCCACACTGCATTGCTCATCGGCTAGGTATAGTTGCACGACCTCTTTTCCTTCACGCTTGCCTATGTTAGTAACAGGCACGCTGACGGTAACCGTTGCGCCATCAGTAATGGTTGATGATGATAAGGATGGCTTGCCATACTTAAACGTGGTGTAACTCATGCCATAGCCAAACGGAAACTGCGGCTGCACCTTCTTGGTGTCGAAGTAACGGTAGCCCACGTATATTCCCTCTTTATAATATACCTGTCGGTCAACACCAGGATAGCCTTCCTGCCCATACTGGAAGCAAGGGAAATCCTCTTGACGCTTGGCGAACGTTACTGGGAGTTTGCCACTGGGGTTCACTTTACCGCTGATAACGTCGGTAAGAGTCTTGCCACTCATGCTGCCTAGATACCAACACTGCAGGAGTGCCTGCACATCGTTAATCCATGGCGTTGCATACGCATTGCCAGCAAAGTTCACTACGATGATATTCTTTTGCACCTTGGCAAGCGCGGCGATGAGTTCGTTCTGTCCATAACTGAGGTTATAGTCAAGGCGGTCACCGTCTTCACAGTCCTGTTGGTGGTTCTTGTTCATGCCACCAATATATATTATGAGGTCAGCCTGTCGTGCTTTCTCCAACGCCTCGTTCTTTAGGCGTAACAGAGAGTCGGGGTCCAGTTTCTCTACCTTGCCATACATCGTTTTGCCAGCATAATAGCCCTGCGCATAGTCAATGGCATCACCGTACACAGCACGCAGTCCGTCGAGCGGAGATATGTCGAACTGCGTCTTGAGTTCTGATGAACCTCCACCGTAACTCATTCTGCGCATGGCGTTATCACCTACAACGAGTATTCTTTTATACTTTCCTGGGGCTATCGGCAGAATGTTCTTCTGGTTCCTGAGCATCACTATGCCTTCCTCTCCGATGCGACTGCATACGCCATAGTGAGCCTCTGACAACATGTTACCGATTATTTTCTTCGGGTTCATGGCAGTACGGAAGATAGTGCGGAGCACACGTGACGCCTTGTCGTCAAGCACACTCATCGGTATTTTGCCCTCACGCACCTTCTTTTCAAAGGCATCTGCAAGGTAGTATGTGTTGTAACCAAGCGACTTGTCTATGGTCTTTCCGTTGGTGTTGGTGCCCATCTCCACGTCAAGACCACCCATAGCAGCGAGGTCTGTATGGTGTGTACCGCCCCAATCGCTGACCACAGCACCATCGAAGCCCCAGCGTTTCTTCAGTATTCCGTTCAGAGAACTATCGTTTTCGCAGCACCATGTGTTCTGCCATTTATTGTAAGAACCCATGATTGTCCATGCGCCGCCTTGCTTTACGGCTTTCTCAAAGGCAGGCAAGTAAATCTCTTCGAGAGCCCTTTCGCTTACGTTTACATTGACCGTCCAGCGGTCTTTCTCCTGATTATTGAGCAGAAAGTGCTTAGGACACGTAGCAATACCGTTCCTTTGCGCCGCCTTTATGTATGGTACTGCCATCTCCCCCGTTAAGTAAGGGTCTTCGCCTAGATACTCAAAGGCTCTGCCGTTGAGCGGCATACGGGCTATGTTGAGTCCCGGACCGAGCATTACGTCCTTACCACGATAAGCAAATTCCTCACTCACGGCATTGCCATAGAGTGCGCTGAGGTCACGGTTCCATGTGGAAGCAAGACAGGTCAGCGTAGGGAACGCTACGCAACTGTCGTTATTCCAATGGGCAGGGGCCCATGAGTTCCAGTCTATCTCCTCGCGAGCACCGTGAGGTCCGTCAGAATAATTGAGTTGGCGGATGCCTAAACGGGGCACGCCTGGAGAGGTAAACTTGCTCTGCGCATGGGTTATTGCCACTTTCTCGTGCAATGTCATGCGGGAGAGTGCGTCCTTTACGCGTTCTTCTATCGGTGCATTAGGGTCTAGGTATGTCTGTGCCTGCGTCATGGTAGCCATACCTAGGAATATTGTTGCTATAAGGTGTTTCATACGTTATTTAAAGTTTTAGTTGTTTCGTTATTTGGCAAAGGTACAGGTATTATTCCATATATGCAAATTTTTTACCTTCATCATTTACTTTTTCTGCACTATAATGTTCTTAGTTAATATCGAAAATAAAGACAAACAACATCACAATAAGTGTTATCGTAAAGAACAAGATAAGGTTTTGGGGACATTTTTCAACATTTATGCTGATTCTTAGGATGTTTTCTTCATTTTTATCACTGTAATTTAGAAAAAATACATAACTTTGCAACCGAGAAAAACCTATATCAATATTAAATATGAAGAATTTCTACACTATTATCCTCGGCCTAACAATGTCCGCCACAGCAATGGCGCAACAGACCTACAACTTTGAGAAAGGCAAACCTGATGACAGTAACTATCGTTACCTTGACGAGTACGCTGGACTTAAGGACTATGTTACCCGCGACAAATATCCTAACTTCCGCATGGCTATCGCCACAGGTGCCAACGACTATGTTAACAATGACCTGGTGCGCAACCTCATTAACCGCAATGCTAACGAGACTGTGGCTGGCAACGCCATGAAGATGGCAAGTTGCGTAGATGGCAACGGTAACATGAATTTTACTACTGTCAAGAACTTTGTCAATACCGCTACCGCCAACGGTGTGCAGGTATATGGCCACACCTTGGCTTGGCACTCGCAGCAACCTAAGGTGTGGCTACTGAAACTGTTGCAGGATAAGCCTGCGGAAGACCTAAAGGACGGCGACGTTACGGTATATGTCCCACTATACAGCAAGGACTTCGCTACCACGCAGAACATTGGCTGGCACAGCGACTTTACGCAGTATGGCTACAACGTTACGTTCTCTTCTGACGACGGTATGCTGATACACACCACCAAGAGCCAAGGGGCATGGGAGGCACAGTTCCTTGCTTGCACCGACATTCCTACCGTGAAGGGAAAGACATACCGCATGACCATGAAGATAAAAGCCTCGAAGACGGGCACACTGCACACCAAATTGGGCGACTGGAGCAGTGGACCTACGGGCAACGTGTCATTCACTAAAGCATGGAAAGAAGTGAAACTCAGTTATAAAGCCACTACGGACGCCAGTTTCTTACTTTTACAATGTGGCGACTTCGTGGGCGACATATATATTAAGGACATAAAATTTGAGGAGCCTAAGAAGGGAAAGACGATAGAGGAGCAGCGACGCTGCCTCAAGATGGAGGCTACGGAGCGCAACGCTAACGTCTACGACAACCAGTTATGGATAATACCTGGCACCTTCAGCGCAGGGGCTAAGTATGAGTTCACGGCTGACGTGCGTGCCGATAAGGCTGCTACCGCGTCTACGCAGACGCATAACGCACCTGGAAACTATGTGCACTACGAGGCCATCGGCAACATTCCGTTTACTACAGAGTGGAAGACGGTGACACGCACAGGCACCTTCACTAAGGCTGGCAGCAGCATTGCCCTAAACCTTAGCGAGTTAACCGACGCCAACACTTATTACTTCGACAACGTAAGTCTGAAGATTAATGGCGTAGAGAAGATAAAGAACGGCGACTTAGAGGGCACGGACGTTTCTTCATTCAAGGTTAAACAGTATGGGGGAGCAATCGAATCGCCTGCCATCTGCGAGAGTCTGAAATACGTTTATCTGCCTTCAAGCACTCCTCTGACGGACGAGGAGCGTCACGACACCCTCGTCTACGCTATGGACAAATGGATTAAGGGTATGATGACAGCCTGCGACGGTAAGGTGAAGGCATGGGACCTTGTCAACGAGGCTATCTCTGGCGGTGGCAACGACGGCTCTGGCAACTACCTGCTGCAACACTCTGACGGCTACAACAGCGGCACATGGGACGTTGGTGGCGACGCCTTCTACTGGCAAGACTATATGGGCGACCTGGAGTATGTGCGCCAAGCGTGCCGCTTAGCTCGCAAATACGGTCCTAAGGACGTGAAACTGTTTATCAACGACTATAACCTTGAGAGTTTCTGGGACGACAACAAGAAACTGAAATCGCTCATCAACTGGATAAAGAAATGGGAGGCTGACGGCGTGACAAAGATTGACGGCATAGGCACACAGATGCACATATCTTGCTGCATGAACGACAACGACCTCAACTATCGCAAGAAGTACATCACGCAGATGTTCAAACTCATGGCGGCAACGGGCAAGTTAGTACGTGTCAGCGAGTTGGACATGGGCATGATAGACGCTAACGGAAATGACGTCAGCACCGACAACATGACGGAAGCCATGCACAAGCGTATGGCGGACTACTACGAGTGGATTATCAAACAGTACCTCACCATCATACCCGCAGCACAGCAATGGGGCATCTGTCAGTGGTGCGCAACGGACTCACCGAAAGGTAGCGGATGGCGTGCAGACACACCTGTAGGCATTTGGGACATTAACTACTACCGTAAGCACATCTACGCTGGTTTCGTACGCGGACTGGGCGGTGTCATTACTGGTATTGAACAGGTTGAGACTACGACGGAACAATCTGCTAACTGTAAGCAAGGTATTTATGACATCAACGGCCGCAAGATTAGCAATGGTACTGATACTTCTTCACTGCCAGCAGGTTTCTACATCGTAAACGGCAAGAAAGTGGTAAAAAGATAAGAGCAAGAAAAGGAGAACAAATATAAAATATCATAAACAACAGTAACGATAAGGCGGCACACAAGCAATGGTGTGCCGCCTTATCTTGCTAACGGGTGGTTCTAATAATTACCACACTTATATAAAAAAGCATGGCAACGACAATAATATCGCGCCATGCCAACTTTTATTAACTTACTAAAAAAGGAATATATGCCTGTCTTTATAACTCTGGTGTGATTGCCTCAACCCATGCGTTGATACGTCCCTCAGTCTTGTCACCCTCATTGTCATTATCAAGAGCAAGACCAACGAACTTGTCATCAATCACTGCCTCAGAATCGTCATAAGAGTAATCTGAAGCGTCGACCATGCCTACTATCTTAGCACCAGCCTCCTTTGCTGCATTATATATCTCTGCCATGCCACCACAGAAGGTGTCAGAATAACTGTAAGAATCGCCACAACCAAAGAGGGCAACGGTCTTGCCACTAAGGTCTGCATCTTTCAGAACCTTCAGACCGTCATACCAGTCATCTTGAACCTCGCCACTGCCCCATGTGCTGGTACCAAGGATAAGGTTATCGTTTGCAGCAACAACATCTGCACTGAACTCTTGTACGTTCACTGCCTCAGCACCTAACTTCTGGGCTATTGTTCCTGCTATCTCCTCACATGTTCCAGTAGAACTGCCGAACACAACTACGGTCTTTTTCATAATAATATAAAATGATTTATGTTACTTTTGGGAATTAATTCTTTCTGCATTTTGTAGGTGCAAAGGTAAGGCTTTTTCTTTTTATCGACAATACTCAGAAATAGGTGTTTTACACTACTCATTTTCGATTAATCATAAATAATGATACGCTATCAAAAAAATAAAAATAATTTATAAAATAATATGAAAACATTTGGTTATTAATAACGAATAATGTATTTTTGCGCAAAATTATATATAGTATGGTCACAATTTAGGTATATTCACTACACCATTTAATTGTACCAAATTATTTTTTACTATCACTAAACAAAAGAAATATGGTAGGAATTAACATCGTAGACCGCATCTGCTTCCTTGAGATGCAGAATCCTCAGAAACTAAACTGTCTGAGCGAACAGATGTGTAAAGAGTTGATTGCCGGTATCAACGAAGCGTACAAGAAAGAGTGCGTGGGAATTGTGATAAAGGCAGAGTGCAAGGCATCCGTATGGAGCGCAGGACACGACATACGCGAACTGCCACTCAACGGACATGACCCTCTGGCATACGACGTGGCGATGGAGCAGTTGCTGAGAAAGGTGCAGGATGTGCCTATACCTGTAATAGCATACGCCAACGGTACGGTATGGGGAGGTGCTTGCGACCTGTGTGTAAGTTGCGACATGATAGTGGCTACGGACAAGGCTACGTTTGCCATCACCCCTGCCAAGATAGGTATACCTTACAATGCGTCTGGCATCATGCACTTCATTAACCAGTTAGGTATTAACAAGGCACGTGAGATGTTCTTCACAGGCATGCCTATCACGGCACAGGACGCTCTGAACGTAGGTTTCGTGAACATGGTGGCTAAGGCAGACGAACTGGACGCTATGCTTGATGAGAAGTTCCTAAACCCTCTTCGTAGAAACTCCGTAGTATCTATTAGTGCTATAAAGAGGCAGTTCCGTATTCTTGCAAGAGCGGCATCGGTACTATCGTCAGAGAGTTTTGAGCGCATCAATGCGTTCCGCACATACGTATTTAACGGTGACGACTACAAGGAGGGCATCACCGCATTTCTGGAGAAGAGGGCACCGCAGTATACTGGCAAGGCGGCTGACCTTGACCATATTCCGGACTAACGGCATACCGCAAGAAGGCGGAGGGAGGTAAGTAGTTCATTGTGCAGGCAGGAAGTAAGATTCTTCCTATAGAGGTTAAGGCGGAAGAGAACGTAAAAGCCAAGTCACTCTCTACCTTCATCACTCACGACTTCGCCACCTATCATCTGAAAGGCATTCGTTTCTCCATGCTCGGATTTCAAGATCAAGGATGGATGGAGAATGTACCCCTGTTTGCCGCAAAGGATTACATCAAGGAGTTTTCGTCGTAAACGAAACAACTCTACAAATAACCTACACAGTACTTGGCGGTCCGATGGGCAGAAGTAAACTTGCTTGAGTTCTGCCAATCTATGTATACCTATTAGCCTGGAAGGCTATACTGTTAGTAACCGCGGGCGCAGCCCACGGATACAATGTAGTAGACAGGTATGTGCCTGGAGGGCAGTACGCTGCAGACTGTGTACTGCCCTCCAGGCAGCAAACTGCTATGGGGTATCAATATCCGCAGGCTACGCCCACGGTTACTAAAAGTATTGGCTTCCAGCCAAAGAAAGTCTAACCTTGCCATGGCGAGAAAACGAAGGATGAAAGGCTCACCAGTAAATTCCTGTGTTTATCCGTATATCATTGACAACCTATAGAGAAAGAAGTCCACATCGATTACTCC
>CAKQSF010000016.1 GCA_934272845.1 uncultured Prevotella sp. | reverse complement strand
AAAAATAGGAAAAAGTTACGAAAGCACAAAGATAATGTGAGAAAAAGAAAAGAGCAAACGTTACATTTCTGTAATAAGTGACAAGAAAATCTTCATTCAAGGTGCTGTCATATTCCTTTGTGGGGTTAAATAAAGAAAAACAGGTTGTACCATGTTCATTACATGAGATACAACCTGTTTTATCGTTATAGAAACTATATAATGCTTCCGCTACAAAAAGTAGTTTTTAAAGTTCAGTACTATAGCATAATCCGATTCTAAAAATCGATACTGCCGTTAATTTGGGTTTGACGCAAGAATTCATTTGTAAGACTTTTGCGTCTTTATATCAGCTCTGATGGATTCTTATAGACCCTTATACATGATTTTCAGATAATCCACTCGATCTTTGACTTATTTTGCTGTCTGGAGAGCCATTTTTGCGTCATATATGAAGAGTCGGCGCATGTTGATCCATGCACATCTGGCTATAGCCTGAAGCGCATGCTTTATGAGACTTCTGTATCGAGTCTTGTTGTTGCGGGTATGGAAACTGTATTGAAAGATGGTCGCCTCGACGTTGTTGCGCTTTTTGCGTTCTTCCCAGGGAATTGATTCCGTCTGGCGTCTAACCTCACACCGTTCTATGGCAGTTTCGTCAAAATAGCGGTAGGTGTTCTTTCCATTCTTGTCCATGACCTTTATCTTCCACCTTCCGCTCTTGATCTTCGTGGCATTGATGACCTCTACTGTATTCTTGTCTGTGACCTCAAGGGTACCGTCTTCTTGCTGGTTGAGTTCAAAGCGGGTCGGCTTGCCTTGTATGCCATTGGCGACAAGCTCAAATCCTTTCTCTGTATCATTGGCCAGTTTTCGGTTGCCAGGGCTTTGGTATGCGCCATCGGCGTGTACTTTCTCAACCTTGTTGCCAGTAACCTCTGCAGTGTTCGCTACAGTTTTTTCGACAAAGCCGTTGTCTGCCGCATTGGCAGGTTTCACCTGGACATCGGTAATGATGTTAGGTTTACCGCTTTCATCACATGTCTCCGTAATGTTGGTTGAATATCCTTTCACCTTCTTGCCACCTTTGCTACGGTATGCAGCATCCGTGTCATTGGGATTCTGTACGCTTGTAGACGAAATTTTAGCCTTGTCACGTAATATTACATTGCCGTCCTTGTCCAATTCATACTGCTCACCGAAAACTCTGCGAAGAAGCACCATCTCTTGTTCCGGCTTTGTATCAAGCAGGTGCTTGATGACAATGCCAAGCTCAAGCAGACGCTTGCCCATTGTCTCCGTGTCTGTGCGATAGATGGTTTTGGCTGCATCCTCGTCAAGGAAGTCGTGCGCACGCTGTCGTATCAGTTGGTCACCAATCTGTTCTATATCCTCAACTGTGGCACTCATTACCATAGTCTTATGGATAATTTCATAGCGGGGAAACCATGCAATGTTGCTGCTGATGAATTTGCTGTCCATACGTACCACACGTCCTGACACCTTGTATGATTTTACTTGAACGGCAGTGAGTTTCTTAAAGCACACTTCAAAGAGGTTTGTGTGACTCTCACTCTTGCCCTCATAATCACATATCATCGCACGGAAAAGATAGTAAGAAGCCGGAGACGGGCACTCGTCATCCAGGCAGAAGAGTCCAAGAGCCTTGCGCCATAGCAGGTTGTAGCGGCAGTTCTCAAACAACTGTTCGTCAGGACATCCGGCACCCTCCTTCAGAATGTTCATTGCAACAAGCTGATGGATATGCTTGGTAGACGCACCGAACTCTTTGGCTGTATACAATGGACGAAAGACTTCTTCGTCAATCTTGGAAGTCACATTGCGATAGAATTGGCTGTGCCACGCCAATTCGTCATCATACTGCTTGCTTTCACGCTTGCACATGAGGTCAGACGGTGTTGAGAAGAGTCCCAACTGCTTATTTGTACTTGATTTCTTGAACATTTTTTCTTCTTGAATGACTTTAAATATAGCAAAAATTCTCCAGATTACAAAATTTCAAAGAGCGATAGTTGAATGTAATAACAAAGTATTAACAATGGTCGGCTTGCCGACTTTTTAGAGTAAACTCATAAGATGTTAATATTTTTTTACTACCCCTTTAACTTTTTGTCTTTTCTGAGGTAGTATTAATATAGAATGGTTCAATGAAAAGCCATTCTACAAAAAAATAGGCCTATAGAAATCATATAAAAACAAACATTTAACATACGGCAAATTCAACAAACATTTGTTACTGCCGCATAATAAAAAAAGGAGCAAAACTATGAAGACTATAATGAATCTTAGAAAGTTAATGATAATCGTAATAATGGCGTCACTATGCGTTTTGGCTTCGGCTCGACCTGTTCTTCTACATGTACACCCTTGTCATGCCACTCCAGTAACAACGGTAGTAATAAAGAAGCATACTACAGCATGCAAGAAACATCATAAGCACCACAGACACCATAAATATTACAAATTTGCTAAAAGGACTAAGAGATGTAGATAACCTACATTGTAGCGAAACATAATAAAAACACCACCTATATGAAGAAAATATTATTGACCATTATCGCCATTACGGCTATGAACACGGCTAAAGCCGATGACTTTCCTTACTTGACATTTGAAACAACAGACGGTCTAACGGTCTCTATCCCTGTGAGCGATGTTTCATTTTCCATCAATGAACGAGAAATGACGGTAGGTGATTACACCTTCGAACTTACAAACCTTAAGAAAATGTATTTCTCTAAAGAGAACAACATAACAGGAGTAAAAGAAACAAACACCGCCAGCAACGACAATAACATAAAGGAAATATACGACTTGCAAGGGCATAAGGTACTGCTACCCCAGACACAGAAAGGTATCTACATTATTAAGACAAAGAATGGTAACCACAAAATTGTATCAAGATGAAGAAGATTAATCTTGCGATAATGTCGTTGGCCATGGCAACATCTGCCATTGCACAAAATATTAATGTTAGAGTTGGTGAGTTCACTTATCAGTTTCCTGCATACAAGACTGGCGATATGCTTTACAATAACGGCACATCGCTGACCATTATGGACCGGACATTCATACTTTCTGACATTAACAGTATGTATGTGAACAATAACGCTACCACTCAAGAGAGCAACGTTACAGTCTCATACGACAGTGAACCTACAAGCGTATATATAAAAAACAAGCAGTTGACTGGCGATGTCGTTGGTATTGATAAAGTCTCTAACAATAACTTTATTAACAACACCATTGGAGGTTTTAAACTCAATTTCAAAATGGAGGGCATAGACAGCCTGGAAATAGAGAGTGTGGACGGCTATCCACTGGTTGGTAATAAAGACAAAAGCATTATAGACGTATATACCGCTGACGGACAAGTGTTTGTTCCTGGTAAGGATTACTACGTCACCACGTTTCCATGTGATGTAAGTGGTGGCTACAGACTCTCTATTTATAAGAACGGAGAGGTGGCTCACTTCTATGACGTTCATCAGACTATTGAAGCAGGACAGTTTATCTCTCCTATTAATTTTGACGAGAGCGAACTTGAATTTGATGACCCTGACGCTCCACTCGTAGAGGAAGAGCGCCCAGAACTGGACAACAGAACGAAGGAACTGCTTAGCGAGTACAAGAAAAATCCTTGTCTGGATACATACAATGCACTTTACGAACAGATGGGCATACGATACGACAAGGTTATAGCACGCAAGAAAGCGAAACTTCGTCAACTGGAGAGGGATGCACACCACCAGTACCTTATTGATGAGATGCAGGGGATTGTGGACGAAATGGTGAACAATCGTGAAGAACGACTGCGCCAACGTTTCTTGAGTCTTATCGATTCACGTACAGATGATGACCCTACGGATGAATGGCTCGTACTGAAAGGTGCAACAGAAGGGAACGCATATGTAGGATATGCACCTGTAACTAACGAGGAATACGCCATATTCAATCCTGCATTTACCTACACCGAGGGACAAGAGCGATATCCTGTAGTAAACGTTAGTTATGATGAAGCGATGGAATACTGCAATTGGTTAAGCAACAGTGACAATGCACATATCTACCGTCTTCCTACTGAATATGAATGGATTTTGGCTGCAGGTCACATGCCTAAGGATGTTAACATGAACGCCAACTTTGTTGAAAATGGACTGACACCTGTTGACGCCTACGCTGGTTCCACAGGCAACTGTGGCGGAATCGATTTTTGGGGTAACTGCTGGGAATGGACTTCAACGGAGAATGCCGAAGGAAAGAAACTCATAAAGGGTGGCAGTTGGGATTCATCTAGAGACGCTTGTCGAAGTGAATACTGTGACGATGCGCGCGACGCCTCAGGGAAATACGCCAATGTAGGCTTCAGAGTCGTAAGAGTAGACAGATAGAATAACGACTGAACAAACTTCAGGCTTGAACCGAAAAAAGACCGAAAGACAACTTATCTTTCCTTTCTTCCAAAGTGTGTGAAATATTCAGTTTTATGTCTGTTACGAAAGCACAAAGATAAAGTAAGAAAAAGGGAAAAACAAATGTAACATATCTGTAATAAGCGACAATAAAATCAGCCATCAAGGCGTTTTCTTACTCCTTATTTGCATTATAGGGTGGTTCTATAAATTACCACCGTTATGTAAAACTTAATTGATGTAATGACGTTTTGTCATCTTTCTGGTACTTTTCGGTTCAAAGCGTAAGTTTACTCAGTTATTATGCATAGCATAACTCCTTCGCTCACTTCCACTTTGACCTCGGAAATAACCTCGAATTATAACAAAGGTAATTTATAGAACCACCCTATAAAAAGAGAAACAGGTTGCACCACATATGGTACAACCTGTTTCTATGTTACCTATAATTACTGAGCGCTGATGACACCTAATTCCTCCAGTTTCTTCGTCATGGCAAGTCCCAGTTGCTCTGCTGACTTGGCTGTAAAGTGTAGTTTGTCTGAGAGTAACTCCGCATTACCCATGTCTATAAGGTACGCGTTCTTGTCCTCTTTCGCAAGACGCTGCATCCCTTGCTTTACGTCTTTGCTGAACTGTCTGTTTCTTTCAGACACTGTACCGAAGATAAACGGTAACTTCTTGTAACGTTTGTCTCCTGTCTTTCTGACAAGGTGCTGGCGCACATGATTTAGCATCTGTTTTAGGTTATCATAATAATGTGCCCCCTGCGGAGCGTCACTCTCACCTTGATGCCATAAGAATGCCTCAACAACGTAGCCCTGTGGCAGTTTGCTTAGTTCCTTATCTATAGCGTCATCTATGAGTTCTTCAAACGCTAAGAGGAGCGATCTTCCCCCCTGCGTCACCGACTTGTTACGGCTTAGCCAATCTGCATTGGCGCTCCAATAGTCATTGTGCGCACTGTGTGCAAGTGTATCTATGGCTGTACCGCCCAAACTCCATTTTACTACATAGAAAGGTTCGCTCTGCGCCTTGCTCATCTCTTGATACACATAAGCGTCATACGCCCACTTTACGAACCTGCGTTGTGTTTTGTCAACGGGATTATAGAGTTCGAATTTACCTTTTGTTCGCTCTTCTTCCCCACTGCCCCAACGCCAATAACAGTTAGGGATGTCTCCGATGTGCATATCAAACTCATTTCCTGGCACTCTGCCATCGGTGTTTGATTGCCCTGCTACGATGATGACCTTTGCAGGTTTGTTTGTAACGGCTGCCACTGGCGACACAAGTAAAAAGGACAAAAGTAATAACGATAATAATTTCCTCATTTGCATGGTTAGTAATATTTATATTCTTATTCTTAATAACGTTTTCTCGCCACGGTGATACGTACGAAAGTATTAGTTTTATTCTTGGTTACAAAGGTACTGAAAACACTTGATAGAAGAGTAATGTATTTTCTCAAATAAGGGGAAAAAAGTATCAAAATGCGCCTTTAACCTTTTTTGTTACAGCAAACAATGGTGAATCAGTTATTTTTTCTTAACTTTGTAACTCTAAAAAAAAGAGTAATGAGTAAAATACTACCCTCTAGCAAGGAGCAAGGCAACACGTGGACACACCTCGTTGGTGCTGTGTTCGCACTATCATCAATATGGGAAGTATGGCCCGCTGCCAAGTTAGGGTGGCAGTGGACAATGGGCATACTGTTCTTCATCGTTGGCATGTTTCTCATGTTTCTCTCCAGTACCATCTACCACTGGGTATGGCCTGGCAGAGTGAAGAAGATACTGCGCAAATGCGATCATATCAGCATCTACGTCATGATAGCCTGTTCCTATACCCCCATCTGCATAGCGGTAATAGGCGGTTGGTTAGGTTGGACGGTGTTTGGACTACTTTGGGCTATGGTCATAGCCGGAGCGGTGTATAAGATTGTTGCCATGGGCAAGTATCCGCGACTCTCCCTTGCCCTATACCTGATAATGGGCTGGAGCGTGGTACTCGTAGCGCAACCCGTAATAGAGCGACTGTCTGCCATTGCGCTATTGATGCTATTGCTGGAAGGCGTGTTCTATACTGGCGGTACATATTTCTTTGCTTACGACAGCCGTCGGCATTATCACGCCATTTGGCACGTCTTCGTACTGCTTGGTGCTATGGCGCATTGGACCGCCATACTACTGATAATACTGGGGAGGTAACTGTTATGCAGTCTTATAGAAGATACCCTATAGTAACAATAATGGCAGGCATGCGCCTGCCATTATTGTTACTACATTATCAGAATTACTTACTATATGTCCGCCAACGAAATGCGGTTGTGTTGTTTTTGCTCCCGGAACGCCTTTGGGGTCATTCCTGTAACCTGCTTGAACTGTGAGGATAGGTGTGCTGGTGAACTGTAACCCAGTGCGTAGGCTATCTCGCTGGTTGTCTGTTGACTGTAGCAGAGCAGTTCCTTGGCATACTCTATGCGGTGGAGTATGGCGAACCGCTCTATCGTGATGCCATTCACCTCACTGAAGAGTTTGCTGAGAGTGCTGTAGTCTCGTGCCAGATGCTGAACGAGATAGTCTGACATCTTAGGTCGTTCGCCCTTCATGCGCACCCACTCTATGACGGCTATGCGCAGTTGTTCTAGAAGTGCGGTGCGAGGATCATCAAGTAGTTCAAAGCCAACTGCCTGCAGGGCTGATGATAAACGTGCCTTTTGTTCCTCGTTTATCTCCTCAAGTATCTCTGCCTCACCAAGTTTTATGTTCACGGGGGTGAGACCCTCAGAAACGAGTATTGTCCTCACTGCCATAATGCAGCGAGGACATACCATGTTCTTTATAAGTAACTTCATAAGTTGTGGGGCTATAGCGTGCACTTAAAGCCTACTTCGTCTACAGCCTTGCTGATTTGTTCAAAAGTGGCAGTGCCTTCTACTTGTGCTTCCTTCGTCTGCAGATTAACACTGGCAGACGTTACGCCTTCTACTCCAAGGATGGCTTTCTCTACTGAGGCACGACAGTGATTGCAGTTCATGCCCTCGATGTGGTAAACTTTCATAGTTTCTTTGTTTATATTGTTAGATGTTTCTTTCTTTATAAAGCGTTGCACTATCAGCGCATTGAAGAGTAACAACAGCAACAGTACTCCTGAGGCTATCTCAAGCCATGTATTGCCTTCCATGCAGCATGCAGGGGTAGTTATCAACTGGCTGAGGAAGTCTGTGATATTATTAAACTGAAGGTAATCTACGATGCTACCAAATGCTACTGCTCCGAGTATTATTGATGCCATATATATCAACATAGTCTTTACTCCGAGAACCTTTCTTACTACCAGTATTGAGGCGAGGTTACATGCCGGACCTGCCATGAGCAATACCAAGGCGGCACCTGGCGTAAGACCTTTCATCATAAGGGCTACCGCAACGGGTATGCTACCCGTAGCACAGACATACATAGGTATGGCGATGAGCAACACAAGGAGCATTGAGGCGAAGGTGTTACCGTTAAGTATGGTAAACCATTCATCGGGCACGCAGATGGTTATGACGGCTGCCACTACTAATCCAAGCACCAGCCAGCGACCTATGTCCTGCATCATCTCTACGAAACCATAATGCATGGCTTCCTTGAAGCGCATTGCGAAGGGCTTGTCCTCTACTTTTTGTTTTGCCTCGCAGCGTTCTTCTTGTTCCTTTCCCTTGTCTCCTAACAAAGCAAGGCTGCCACCGAAGAGTGCGGTAAAGAGTGCTGCTATGGGGCGCACTATGGCGAACGGAAGTCCCATCAAGCCGTATGTGGCAATAATGCTGTCAACGCCTGTCTGTGGCGTTGCTATTAGGAATGACACCACTGCTCCGCGTGATGCTCCTTCTTTGCGTAAGGACATCGCTGTAGGTATCACGCCACAGGAGCACAACGGCAGAGGTATGCCGAACAATGTGGCGTAAAACACTGAACTAAACTTGCCTGAGGAAAGATACCTTCCGTAGAATCTGCCTGGGATGAAAGAGTGCATCAGTCCTGAGAGGAAGAATCCTAACAACAGGTAAGGTGCCATCCCGCATACTATGTGTATAAACTGTTCCATGATTGTTTTTTGTTTTGCGGTGCAAAGGTACACATAAATATTCTTTATGCCTTTACACAATTATGGATAATGTTTACATTCTGCCGTTTACCTTACTGGCAGCGATACCGACACCTTACTAAAGGCAATGTATTCTTCTACTTCTGTTCTGTTATCCAACGCACGCAAGTGGTCCCACAATCTAAACGATGTCACGCCACTGGTATCAGGATATATCATCATGCACGTACACACGGTGTTATCCTCCCCCACCCCGAGCAAACGTCTGACACGGCGGCTACGTGCATATCCCAACAACTGCCACACTTCTTCTTTTGCGATATTCTCTTGCCAATCGGAGGTATATCGGGTGGTTATTATAAAATGTTCATCGGGCTTTATGAGGTAAGTGCTATCACGCTGCTGTGCCGTCTGGTATCCCACAGCGTCACCATAGGCTTCATGAAGCAAGGCATATACATAACGCTCAAACAGCATACGCATGTCTATTATAAACGGTGGAAACTTGTCTCTGTTGCTGCCACTGTCATGTTCCACGCAGTAGCCCCTTTTCTTTATTATCATCTTCGCCAGCGGCAGGGCCTCGCGATATTCTTTAAACACGGGGTTGATGGGAATATGCAATAATTCCTGCGGCAACACCTCGTTGCTAACCTTCTCGAAGGAGGCTACGGCAGAGGCATACATATTCTGTAGCGTGGTGATGTGTTCGCCCAGTGCTACCTGTGCCCTGATGAGCATTTGCTTACAGAGAAGCAGAGCGCATTTTATTATACGGTTCTCTACGCAGTTGATGTCGTACTCATGGAAACGGCAGTCTACAAGTTCCGGTCTATTGGCGGCTATGCCGTGCTTCAGGTATTGTGTTACCAACACTTTGCCTTTTATCTTACCGTTAAGGCGTTCTTCACGCACCATATAGCCTGACTTCAACCCCTTTCTCACTATACGGCTTATGAGGTTAAGGAAGTAGACTATCAATAGTGGTTCTATCTGGAAGATGTCGGAGTTTATCTCTATAGGCTTATCTTCGGTGCGGATAAAGAACACTTGGTCGAGGTGTTCGCTTGCCTTGTCGCAGGTAAAGCACTTCATTAGCATAGTCTGTAAGTCTACCTCACGCCGTCTTGGCATTACCACCATGGCTTGACGCTTCTTGGCATCCACCCAATCAGTGCCTACATAATATGACATACGGAACTCATTCTCACGAAAACGATAGTCCATCCCCAAGAGCCGCACGTCCTTCAGTGACTGTGGCTCTCGGGTCTCGCGTATCTTGTTGAGAAAGAGATGGCGTAACTCCTCCTTGTCCGACAGGCGGAATGACTCGTGCTCTATGTATTCAAGGTTTGACATACGCTTACTTACCGATGTTCG
This sequence comes from uncultured Prevotella sp., assembly GCA_934272845.1. Lineage (GTDB taxonomy): Bacteria > Bacteroidota > Bacteroidia > Bacteroidales > Bacteroidaceae > Prevotella. The sequence continues at coordinate 34,021 of CAKQSF010000016.1, read as the reverse complement.
CTATCGCAGTCTTCATCTCGCCATTGTCTATGATAATGCCATCGCGCAGATACTCCTCAAGCAGCGGACGTATCTTGTAATCGAGATTCATGTCATAGTCCTCCTCGGTTTTCGCAAGGAAGTAACTGTGACCTATCATTATGTCTTTCAGGTCAAAGTCTGGGTTAAGATTGTTCTTAATGAGGTTACGTATGTCTGTAAACAGTTTCATCTCCTTGTCCATCAACTCGCCACGGTCGTTGTAATACTCACGTATGGCGTATGACTGAGCCTCGAGTGTCATGAAGGCAAAACGACGGCGCACGGCATAGTCTATGTAGCCAAGGCTGCGGTCTGCCGTATTCATGGTGCCGATGATGTAGAGATTATCGGGCACACCAAAGGTATCGCCTGAATAGGGCAACGTTACAGTAAACTCATCGTCTCCACCTAAGCGTTTACTCTTCTCAAGAAGTGTGATGAGTTCGCCAAGCACTTTTGACACATTGGCTCTGTTTATCTCGTCTATGATTAGTATGTATGGTCTGTTGTCACTACCATCGTTATAGACTTCAGCCTCAGCACACATTCTCTTGAATATGCCGGGCTTTACCTTAAACTTCATCGTGCCATCGTCAGTGATGCTGTCTGTATCGGGTTTCAGTCCCTCTACGAACTCCTCGTAGTCCAGGCTTTGATGGAAGGTGGTAAAACCAATGCGTCCTTCTCGCTGCAGTTCTCTGTAACGATGTTTTAACAGCGGTCTGGTCGCTGGCACCTCACCGTCACACATGTACACGGCAAGTTCAGTCGTAAAATAGGTTTTTCCACAACCTGGTGCTCCTTGCAGTATTATCTGCCCAGAGTTTCTAAGCAGTTTGGCGGCTTGCACAGCCTCAAGGCTTACCATTCCTTTCTGCTTTGGTTCTTCCATTATATTATTACTCATTCTCTATCAATATTGATGTAAATGCCACTTTTGTAATTGCAAAATTACTCAATCATTTTGTAATAACATCATTTTATGGAAGAAAAATATTCGTGAATAGTGTATTGATTTCCGCCTCATGCTCTTCTTTAAGGGTGGTTCTATTATATTCGAGGCTGTATGCGCAAGATAACTGTTATCGCCTTGGAAATGAACAAGCAAATATAATGGCGGTGTCGCTATCTTTTTAACTCAGTACTTGGGCGTGATTACTGCAGTACTTGATAGAGATTACTGCAGTACTTGGCGCAAGTACTGAGCCTAACACTTACTGAACCACCCGTCACTTAGAAATCAAGCCCCGCTTTTATGACAAACCCATCTACTGTATTGTCTAGACGCTCAGAATAATACATATAGTAGTTGTACCTGCCACCATTCTTCATTTCCAACTGGTCAACCGTAACCTTTCTCATTTCATATCCTACGGATAGCGATATACCCACATTGTCACTTACCGCACAACGGCAACCAAGAGCCGCATTGAGGTATATACCGCCATCATTGTTCACGTACGCTCCTACCTTTGCGTCAACAAACGGACTGACTCTTGTCTTCGTAAAATTCGAACGAAAGTTGAAGAAAACAGGAATATCCACACTTGACTCACGTTTGTTATAGGCCATTCCGCCCACTTCTCCCCATTTGCAATCACCTGTGATATCGACCCCGACACCACATCCCAAGAATATATAAGGATTAAACTGATAACCATGCGAGGTTGTCACCTCTATCGTTGACGGCGCAATCTGACTGATGTAGGCAGCATAGCCCCCATCCACAAAACCATGATAACCTTTTTTTATATACTGGGCATTTGCCATCAAAGGCAACAGTGCCATAAAGAAAACGATAATATTTTTCATTCTCACTTCTTCTTTTTCTAATTACGACAATCAATAGTTACGGTACCTCCATTATTCAAGAACACGCTTTTTACCTTTGGCTTATTCTTGTAATGATTTTGAAGAGCATCCTTTATTTGCACATACGTAATATCAGATGCTAAGGTACTCTTCTTGACCACAATCAGGCGTCCTACAGGTGTGACAGTGAACTTACCGTCGCTGGTGTCAGTAGATTTCAAGCCAAATGCATCGTACCTATCATAGACTGTATCAAGCATATCTATGAAATGGTCCGTCTGTCTTAAGAGAACGGAGAATGTCTTTGACTCCTCGTCATCATCTTTACTGCACGACGTAATCGTGAACATCAAACTGCATATCAAAAACAGTGCTGACATGCGATAGGTGAAATTTTTCATCATAAACTTTTAATATTGGTTATTTAATATACGTTTGTTCCTACATCGTCTTGATTTGGTTTTACGCCGCAAAATTATTTCTCTCCTATGCATTCTTTCTGCACTCATTTATGTTTTTATTGTGATTTCCTGACTTTTCACCGAAATTTTCCTCATTTTGTTCCTTGGGGACGGTAAACAGCGGTAATTTAAAGAACCATCCTCAAAATAAAACCACCCTTAAGAAATTGCAGACCGTAGTTTTTTTATATAGATTTCTTTGCCTATTCAAAATAAAAGAAGTAAATTTGCGTAAACAAGTAAAAACATACTCTCGGCACCTCTGAAGAAAGAGGTGCTGCAAGTGGAGATGTACCGACACAAGCACGCAGTTGATGGAGCAAAAGTTATTGTTACGCAAAATGGTTCTCGCAATGCTTAAAAAAGGCATGACAAAGGGATACATTGCTATGATAACAGGCAAATCTATAGATGAAATAACGGAATTAATGCATAAAGGATAAGAAAACTCCATATAAATAATTCTATATCAAAAATGGCAGACAAGACAAATAACATATTAAGCCTTAATCATAATGAGGCTATGGACTTCTTCCTGAAATCTGCACAATATCACGGTTTCGAACTACCTGAGTATTTCGTATTTGATGACCTACTGCAAAGCATTAAAAAGAGTATTGGTAAAACTCCATACGAGGAGTGTCTACAAGATGACATTTTACCAGACAAACTGTCTGACGTAAACCTGGATATCCTGTTGAACAAGGACGGACATTACGCTGTTCGCCCTATTATCCTTGCTAATCCATTCCTTTATTATTTTCTTGTTAGGGAGATTTGCAATGAGCAATCGTGGACAGTTATACTACAACTGTTTGAGAAGTTTACTGTACCACATATTACATCTTGCGCCATGCCTGTCATTCCGAAAGAGAAAGAGCCATTCCATAATTCTACTACCATACTCAACTGGTGGAGCAGCATGGAGCAGAGGAGTATAGAACTGGCTCTGGAATATCGCTATATGTTTGTTACAGACATAACGAACTGTTATGGCTCTGTGAATCCACAAGCCTTTGACTGGGCTTTCTCATTTAAGAACACTGAGAGTGAGCAGAAGACAAGTAGTAACATTGCAAAGAATATTCAAAGGTATTTATGCGCTTTACAACAAGGACGCAATATCGGTATTCCGCAAGGAAGTGCGGTTTTCGACTTCTTAGGCGAGATAGTACTGGGGTATTCTGACCTGCTCCTACATGAAGCAATACAAAAGGAGGGCATTACCACTCAATACGAAATAATCCGCTACCGTGACGACTATCGCATATTCTGTAATGACAAGGAAGTGCTTGAAAAAATATCATACATCCTGCAACATATATTGGAGAGCCTAAACTTCCGCATGAACAGTAAAAAGACAAAGATAAGTGACAGTATTGTTACTGACGCTGTTAAGACTGATAAACTCGCATATATCTACAACACCCCTATCTTCAACAAGAAAGGTTGTGACTTTGATAGTTTTGAGAAACATCTGCTCTACATCTTGATGTTCGCACGTCAATATCCTGATAGCGGTTCTATTAAGACTATGCTCTCTGATATAGACAAACGCATAGAGGACTGGCTGAAACCTTATGAGATAACAATAACTAAAGCGGCACATAATGGGAAGAAAGCAGAAACAAAAAAAATCGCCAAGCAACACAACCTTGTGGGCGGTAGTGTACGCGCCATGTCTGCGATATGCGCACAAATAGCATTAGAGAATGTTGGCTGCTGTCACTATGCACTACGTGTGCTTAGCAGAATGGTAGATTCACTGAAAGATGAAAAGGAGAAAAGCACGATAATCAGTCTTGTATATTCAAGACTATGCAATCAACCTAACTCCGACTATAACCAACTGTGGCTTCAAAATATTACTTATCAACAGGATAAGAGAAAAAACAATTCGCCATACACAATGAGGCTATGTCGTTTGGTTGCTGGCGATAATGATATTGAACTATGGAATAACAACTGGATAAAGCCTGAGTTCTTATCTGGTTTACCTATTAACGGAATTATCGACAGCGAAACATTGAAGCAGGTTACTCCTGTTATCACTTTCAGAGAAACAAGAATATATAACGAAATGTAAGGTTATCTTATGGTCACGCTATTAGTGAAACTGTATAGACCTAACTCTTACTTATAAGAATAAGGGGTATATCAACAGTCATTTAGACTGTGATATACCCCTTTACTATATGTACCTTACGCCTTATGATTTATTCATCGTAAATTATAAGGTGGGCTTTATCACCACACTTTCTTTCTGCCATTTACTATATACACGCCTCCACGTCGTGGCGTTGTTACACGCTGACCGTTAAGGTTGTATATGACATTATCGCCCATTATGTTCTCTGTCGTCGTATTAACACTCTCTATTCCTGCAGGCGTATCAGGATGACGCACCAGTTTGATATTGCCAACTAACAACTCAGAATATCCACTTGTAGCCTTGGCTGTGCCCCAGCGCAAGATGTAACTGCCTGCCGACTTTATCTCAACGTCAAGCGAACATTCAGTAGGATTGATTATACGTACCTCTGAACCATTGCCTGATACATATTCCGTAGGAACGCACTTCTGAGAGTTTAGACTACTGCCCGACACAGGCAGAACAGCACATGTCAACGATGGCGTTGCCTTCCATCCCTCTACAGAATATGACAATGTGTATTTACCAGGCTTGAGATACAGACGATGGTCTGCCTCTTCACCATAACTAACATATCCAGATGCGTTGCCTCCAGAACGGAAGTAGAAGGCATATTGCATGGCACCCTCTGCTGAGAAACTCATTACACGAGGTCCGAGACTGTAATTGCCCTCATAACGTAATCCGCTCTCTGACTGACTGCGCCATCCTGCTGGCACGCATTCTGCTCCGCTGAGGGCGAACTCATCCGTAAAGACTGTCTCGGTGCCTAAAGGTTCTTCTGGTATATCCGTACGCTTTGATGACTTGCGGAAAATATACGTGTTGACACTATACGGTGCTACCGCCACCTCTGGAGCGTACGTTTCATCTGCTTCGACCATAGTTGTCTTCTTAGCATTGAGCGTTGCAGATGTTGTCACTGCTGTACCACCAAGGGTATAGAACGGAAGGGTAAGCGTTGTAGCGTATGTATCGGCAGAGGGGTTGATTACCATCACTACAACGCTGTCTTCTGACTCCGTGATGTATGCTGATGAGGATAACTTTCCTGTTGCGTCATCAAGAGAATGACGCACCCTCGTTGTACCTGCTACATACTTTGCATATTGCGACAAGACGTAACCACGTTTTGTTATCTGATTATTTACCGTACCGTACTGTCCATCTCCTAAACATCCATAATATCGCTTCAGTGAGTAGTGAACCCACGCACTCATATTTGCGAGCATGGCGTCGTTAATGCTGCGAGCAAAAAGAAAACCATCTGTCTGCCAATCAATGTTCTTGCCTTCCTTCTCCTGACGTTCGTTGATAAGATACTCTGTCATCCATACCTCCTTGCCTTTCTGCTCCGCAAGGGGATAAGACGAACCGTCCCAACCATAAAAATGTCCTCCAAGGATGTCGAGATGCTCACACGCTACCTCGTCGTTAAGAATGGGCTCGTGCATACTACGTGTGAAATGCACGGCCTCTGGAGCGATGACCTTACACTCTATCTTTGCGCCTTGCTCTCTGAGGAACTTTGCCAACTGATCTCCTGTCCATATACAACTCTGATACGATGTGTTCCAGTCTGGCTCATTCTGTATCGACACTGCATCTATCCTCGCACCCTGTGCCTTCATATACTTGTAATAGTCGTTAAGCAGTTTAGCCCAATCAGCATAACGACTTTCGAGTAACGAACCACCATTCGTCTCACTGTTGTTAGACTTCCATGCTGCTGGGGGCGACCAAGGTGATGCAAAGATGAACGCACCATACTTTTTCGCACGCTTGGCATTGGCAATGCCGCTATTCCAGTAACTACGGTTGTTTGCCATATAGAGACGAAGGATATTAAGCCCCAACTGGTTCTCGCCCTTGCCGAAGAGCATATCCATCTCATCATTGCCCAACCAGTAAGACCACTGCGGACTGGGGGAGAAACCACCAAATCCTGTCACATGCTGATAGCGAGTACGGTTATCTACGTTTAAACCAGCCTTTTGCACTGCTGCCATTAGCGTCATTGCCGCTAACAATGCGGCGATTGTAAAAGTCAATTTCTTGAACATATTGTATAGTTTAGTATATTTTTTACATTTTATCTTAGTTACAACTTGTTTGTTGCTTAGTGACAGAAAAATGATAAGTTGGCATAATTTATGACACAGATTTATGATATCTTTTGGAAAGAGGGAGTATACTTCATGAAACTACTAAGCATAGCGAAGAACGCTAGGCAGTGTGACGGATGAATTGATTCAATATATACACCAAATGTGCCAAGGCAACTTTATCTTTGATATTATTCATCTCGATAAATTGTACTAAGTTATTTTTATCATCTATTGTGAGTGGGACTATGAATTATCTTTGTTATACTTCGAGACAATTTCGCATAAGATGAACAACACTCGGCTATTTTAAAGTAAACTTTCATAATTCTCTTTTCTCTTATCTGTCGAGGTCAAGGTATTGGGGCGTGAAGGATTACTCCGTGAAACTCCTAAACACAGCGAAGAATACAGGCATTACTACACTGACCAAACTTACACTTTGTTCCTGAAAGATAATTGAAGATAAGAAAACATTATCACATTATAGAACGTGCTGCATAACAGTAATGTTTAATGAAGCCCACTTTTTCTTACCACAAAGTTAACTATAATATTTTATCTCAACAAATATAAATGTTGATACTTAGCATTTATGTTATTTTTGAAAAACTTTTTGGTATTATTTCAAAAGTCTAAGCCAACTAACCTCAACACTACATGTCAATTCTTCATATTTATTCCTACCTAATTCGTAACCATCAATTCTTATTCTCATGTCGCTGGGATGTTGCGACATAACTATCTTATTGCTTTCATTCAATTTAAACATTTGTTTTAACAAAGGTAGACTCTTTTGGCCACGTAGACAAGACAATAATTTTCGGATGATTACCCCGTTCGCCTACTCCATGTCCTCAGTGCTGTATCTTTTCAGATGATTACCCCATTCGCCTATTTCATGCCCTCGTTGTTGTATCTTTTCAGATGGTTACCCCGTTCTGATGATTACCCCGTTCGCCTACTCCATGGCCTCGTTGCTGTATCTTTTCAGATGGTTTCACATGATTACCCTTTTCGGTTGATTATCCAGTTCACCTACTCCATGCCCTCGTTGCTGTATCTTATCAGATGATTACCCTTTTCGGTCGATTACCCCGTTCGCCTACTCCATGCCCTCGTTGCTGTATCTTTTCAGATGATTACCCTTTTCGGTCGATTACCCCGTTCGCCTATTCCATGCCCTCGTTGCTGTATCTTTTCAGATGATTACCCTTTTCGGTCGATTACCCCGTTCGCCTATTCCATGCCCTCAGTGCTGTATCTTTTCTGATGGTTACCCCGTTCGCCTACTCCATGACCTCGTTGTTGTATCTTTTCTGATGATTACCCCGTTCGCCTACTCCATGTCCTCGTTGCTGTATCTTTTCGGATGGTTACCCTTTTCTGATGATTACCCCGTTCGCCTACTCCATGCCCTCGTTGCTGTATCTTTTCTGATGATTACCCCGTTCGGATGATTATCCCGTTCGCCTACTCCATGCCCTCGTTGCTGTATCTTTTCAGATGATTACACTTTTCGGATGATTATCCCGTTCGCCTACTCCATGCCCTCGTTGTTGTATCTTTTCAGATGATTACCCCGTTCGCCTACTCCATGCCCTCGTTGCTGTATCTTTTCAGATGATTACCCTTTTCTGATGATTACCCCGTTCGCCTACTCCATGCCCTCGTTGTTGTATCTTTTCTGATGATTACCCCGTTCTGATGATTACCCCGTTCGCCTACTCCATGGCCTCGCTGCTGTATCTTTTCAGATGATTACCCTTTTCTGATGATTACCCCGTTCGCCTACTCCATGCCCTCGTTGCTGTATCTTTTCAGATGGTTTCACATGGCTACCCTTTTCGGATGATTATCCCGTTCGCCTACTCCATGCCCTCAGTGCGGCATTTTTTCGGATGGTTAACCCGTTCGGATGATTACAGTCAAAAAAAAATTCCTTACCACCTTGCGATGGTAAGGAATTATATTTTTAAGATATTTATTTCAGCCTTTTAAGCTAAAACGCACTGTCTTTCGAGCATTACATAATCAATTACTCAGCAGCAGCCTCAGTTGCAGCAGCCTCAGTTGCTGGAGCCTCAGTTGCCTCTGCTGTAGCAGTAGACTTTTTACCAGCACGACGAGTCTTCTTAGCAGCAGTCTTAGGAGCCTTTGCCATAGCCTCATCAAAATCAACGAGTTCAATAAATGCTACAGCAGCAGCATCACCCTGACGTACACCAAGCTTGATAATACGTGTATAACCACCAGGACGATCGCCTACTTTTGGTGCAACTACACCAAAGAGTTCCTTAATAGCGAACTTGTTCTGAAGATAACTGAATACAACACGACGATTGTTTGTTGTATCCTCCTTAGAACGGGTGATCAATGGCTCTACGTACTTCTTGAGTGCCTTAGCCTTTGCTACGGTCGTAGTGATTCTTTTGTGCATGATCAAAGATATTGCCATGTTTGCAAGCATAGCATTACGATGAGATGCAGTACGACCGAGATGGTTGAATTTCTTATTATGTCTCATTTTTTGTTTTTACATTTTACCCAGAGGTATTCTTCCTATGATATATATAATGTCTTACATATATACACCATATATCAGAACCTAATCCTGGTTAAGTTTATATTTTGAAATATCAGTTCCAAACGACAGATTCAGACTCTCGAGCAAATCATCAAGCTCTGAAAGCGATTTCTTACCAAAGTTACGGAACTTAAGGAGGTCAGTCTTATTATACTGAACAAGGTCACCAAGTGTATCAACATCAGCAGCCTTAAGACAGTTAAGTGCACGAACACTGAGGTTCATGTCTACGAGACGTGTCTTAAGCAACTGGCGCATATGGAGAACCTCCTCATCGAAGTCCTGATTAACGTCAAGACCAGTATCCTCAAACTGTATCTTCTCATCAGAGAAGAGCATGAAATGATATATTAGAATCTTGGCAGCCTCTTTAAGAGCGTCCTTTGGGTGAATGGAACCGTCCGTAGTAATTTCCAGCATGAGTTTATCGTAGTCGGTCTTCTGCTCAACACGAGTAGGCTCAACAGAGAATTTTACATTACGGATTGGGGTGTAGATAGAATCGATGGCGATTGAGTTAACATCGGTGCAGTACTCGCGGTTCTCATCTGCAGGTACGTATCCACGACCTTTATTGATGGTGAGAGTAATCTGCATTGAGGCCTTTGAATCTAAATGACAAATCACCAAATCGGAATTTAACACTTCAAATCCAGTCAGATACTTATCGATATCACCAGCCTTGAACTCTGTAGCGTTCTCAACAGTGATAGTAACTTTCTCATTCTCGAATTCTTCTACTACTTGCTTGAATCTTACTTGCTTCAAATTCAAGATGATATTTGTCACATCTTCCTTAACACCAGGAACAGAAGAAAACTCCTGCTCTACGCCCTCAATACGGATGGTATTGATAGCATAACCTTCCAGCGAAGAAAGAAGGATGCGGCGGAGAGCGTTACCGATGGTAACACCGAAGCCAGGTTCCAACGGACGGAATTCAAATTTTCCGAACCTGTCCGTTGATTCCAACATCACGACTTTGTCAGGTTTTTGAAATGCTAATATCGCCATTAACTTAATGATTATTTAGAGTACAACTCAACGATTAACTGCTCTTTAATATTCTCTGGGATGTCTGCACGCTCTGGACGATGCAAGAACTTACCGCTCTTTGTTGCGTTATCCCACTCGATCCAAGGGAACTTACTGTGATTAAAACCAGCAAGTGCATCTTCAATAACTTCGAGAGACTTAGACTTTTCACGAACAGCCACTACCTGACCAGGCTTTACCTGGAATGAAGCAACGTTTACTACATTGCCATCAACAGTGATATGCTTGTGGCCTACGAGCTGACGAGCAGCACGACGTGTTGGAGCAATACCAAGACGGAACACTACATTATCGAGACGGCTCTCGAGAAGTTGAAGAAGAACCTCACCTGTTACGCCATCAGCCTTTGCAGCCTTCTCAAACATATTACGGAACTGACGCTCAAGTACACCGTAAGTATACTTAGCTTTCTGCTTCTCTGCCAACATGACACCATATTCAGAAGTCTTGCGACGACGATTATTGCCATGCTGTCCAGGAGCGAAGTTTCTCTTGGACAAAACTTTTTCTTTACCGAGGATGGTTTCACCAAAACGACGGTCGATTCTTGATTTCGGGCCTGTATATCTTGCCATAATATTTTATGAAATACTTTTAATAATTTGAGAATAATTATACGCGACGACGCTTTGGAGGACGACATCCGTTATGTGGAAGTGGAGTTACGTCAACAATCTCCATAACCTCGATACCACTGCTGTGGCAAGCACGTATTGCGCTCTCACGACCGTTACCAGGACCCTTTACGTATGCCTTTACCTTACGAAGACCAAGATCATAAGCGACCTTTGCACAGTCTTGTGCAGCCATCTGTGCTGCATATGGGGTATTCTTCTTACTACCGCGGAAGCCCATCTTACCTGCAGATGACCATGAAATAACCTGACCCTCAGAGTTTGCAAGGCTTACGATGATATTATTGAAAGAACTATGAACGTGAAGTTGACCTATTGCATCAACCTTTACGTTTCTTTTCTTGTTTGTTGCTTGTTTCTTTGCCATGACTTGTTAGTTTTTCAAAGTTAACGAATTATTACTTTGTGGCCTTCTTCTTGTTAGCAACAGTCTTTTTCTTACCCTTACGAGTACGTGCGTTGTTCTTGGTGCTCTGACCACGAACAGGAAGACCATTACGATGACGGACACCACGATAGCAGCCAATATCCATCAGACGCTTAATATTCAACTGGATCTCAGAACGGAGATCACCTTCTACTTTAAATTCAGCGCCGATAATTTCACGGATCTTGGCAGCCTGGTCATCATTCCACTCGCTAACCTTCAGGTCGCGGCTTACACCAGCCTTATCCAATATCTTTGCTGAACTACTTCGACCTATACCGTAGATATAAGTCAATGCGATTTCGCCACGCTTGTTCTGGGGCAAATCTACTCCAACAATTCTTATTGCCATAATTAATTGTAAATAAATAAAATAATGTCAATACTCTAATATTCGTAATTTCACGAGTTGCAAAGTTAGTAATTTTCCGCAACATAGCGAAATTATTTAACATTAGGCATCAACTTTTAACCTTTAATAATTTTTAGCCCTGACGAAGTTTCATCTTTGGGTTTTTCTTGTTGATTACGAAAAGACGACCCTTGCGACGTACTATAACGCAGTCAGCAGAGCGCTTTTTCAATGATGCTCTTGTCTTCATCTTGTGATTAATGTTATAATATTATACTATGATGTTATTTATATCTAAAACTAATTCTTCCCTTTGTCAAATCATACGGACTCATCTCTACCTTCACCTTATCACCAGGAAGAATTTTAATATAGTGCATTCTCATCTTTCCAGATATGTGCGCGATGATCTGAACTCCGTTTTCAAGTTCTACGCGGAACATGGCATTGCTTAATGCCTCAATGATGGTACCATCTTGTTCTATAGCAGACTGTTTTGCCATAATGTCTTTAGTTAAGCGTTATTAAAGCTTTATATATTAATATTTGTACTATTATATTTATATTATATTTGTACTATTTTTTCTACTTCAGTGAATGACGAGAGAATATCAGCCTTTCCATTACGTATTGCTATGGTATGCTCATAATGAGCGGCTGGTTGATTGTCTCTTGTTACTATTGACCAACGATCTTGTGCAAGCCATATCTGTCGCTTTCCCATTGTTATCATTGGTTCTATTGCAATGCACATTCCCGACTTTAGCATCGGTCCTTGTCCTCTTTGTCCATAATTTGGTATAGATGGTTCTTCGTGCATTTCCTTGCCTATGCCATGACCAGTAAGTTCTCTTACTACTCCATATCCTTTGGCTTCACAATAATCTTGAACTGCCTGTCCTATATCACCTACGTGATTTCCATGAACAGCATGTTCTATTCCTATATATAGACTTTTCTTTGTAGTTTGCAGCAAATCTCTTACCTCTGAAGAAATCTCACCTACAGGAAAAGTAAAAGCAGAATCACCATTATATCCTTCTAACAGTGTTCCACAATCGATGGAGATTATATCTCCCTCTTTTAATACCACTTTGTCAGTAGGTATTCCATGTACCACGCACCCATTAATGGAAGTACATATACTTGCGGGAAAAGGACCTCCGTAAGGGTTAGGAAATCCCTTAAAAGTAGGTATCGCGCCATGATCCCTTATGAACGTATCTGCAATTTTATCCAACTGTGCTGTTGTGACACCTGGCTGGATATGCTTTGCTAACTCACCTAGCGTACTGCCAACTAAAAGATTGGCAGCACGCATAAGTTCTATTTCATCTTCTGTCTTAAGATATATTGCCATATTAAAGACAAAATTAATAAGCACTAATTCCTGCCTGCGGACGTGTACGTCCTGAATTAAGCAGGTCATCGTAATGCACCATCATAAGATGGGACTGTATCTGCTGGATAGTGTCGATAACAACACCCACCAAGATGAGTAGCGAAGTACCACCGAAGAACTGAGCGAAGCCTTGCTGTACATTCAGCAGCCCAGCAAGCGCAGGCATTATTGCAATAAAAGCAATAAAGAGAGAGCCTGGCAAAGTCAGACGTGACATAATTTCTTCGATGTAATTAGCGGTATCACGTCCTGGTCTTACACCAGGAATGAAACCATTATTACGCTTCATGTCTTCAGCCATCTGAGTAGGATTCAGAGTTATCGCTGTATAGAAGTACGTGAAAGCGACAATAAGCGCTACATATACAACATTATACAGAAGGCTGGTGTTGTCCAAAAGTGAACGAGCGAACCAACCTAAATTATCACTGCTGTACTGTACAATAGCCAGTGGTATGAACATCAATGCCTGAGCAAAGATGATAGGCATTACGTTAGCAGCGAAAAGCTTCAGTGGTATATACTGACGCGCTCCACCTACCTGTGTATTACCAACGACCTTCTTAGCATATTGTACTGGTACCTTGCGTGTACCCTGCACGAGAAGTATAGCCGCGCAAACCACAGCATACAATATAAGCACCTCAACGATGAACATCACAAGACCACCACCAGTAATAGCAGTAAAACGACTACCTACTTCCTGAATGAAAGCCTGTGGAAGACGTGCAATGATACCTATCATAATGATAAGCGAAATACCATTACCTACTCCCTTGTCAGTGATTCGTTCACCAAGCCAGAGTATAAACATAGAGCCTGCAGCAAGAATAATTGTTGCTGGAACCATAAACTCTGTCCAAGACAATCCAGATGCTAAAGCTCCAGGAGACTGGATCTTAAGATTCATGAGGTATGAAGGAGCTTGGAACAACAATATTGCTATTGTCAGGTAACGCGTATACTGCATTATCTTCTTACGTCCACTCTCGCCCTCACGCTGCATCTTTTGGAAAGAAGGTACCGCTATAGCCACAAGTTGCATCACGATAGATGCAGAGATGTAAGGCATGATACCCAGTGCAAAAATTGATGCATTAGAGAATGCGCCACCAGAGAACATGTCAAGAAGAGACATCAAGCCTCCCGCTGTCTGTTGCTGCAGTTTTTCGAGGTTTGCAGGGTTAACACCCGGCAAAACCACGAAAGAACCAAAACGATAGATAGCGACAAAGAGTATTGTGATGAGAAGACGCATACGCAGATCTTCTACCTTCCAACAGTTCTTCAGTGTCTCTATAAATTTCTTCATTAGATTAGATTTTACTCAGAGGTAAAACAAATAGATGCTTAGAGCACCACAGCAGTACCGCCAACAGCCTCAATAGCAGCCTGTGCAGCCTTAGAGAAAGCGTTAGCCTCTACTGTCAACTTAGCCTTCAACTCACCATTAGCAAGAACCTTTACGAGTTCCTTACCATTAGTAAGACCAGCCTTCTGAAGTTCTGCAACGCCAATCTTCTCAAGATTTTCACGCTCAGCCATCTTCTGGAGAGTAGAGAGGTTAACAGCGAAATACTCCTTATGGTTGATGTTCTTGAATCCGAACTTAGGCAGACGACGCTGCAGTGGCATCTGACCACCTTCGAAACCAATCTTTCTCTTATAACCAGAACGTGCCTTAGCACCCTTGTGACCACGAGTAGATGTACCACCCAGTCCTGAACCAGGACCGCGACCGATACGACGACGTGAATGGGTTGAACCAGCAGCTGGTTTCAAATTATTCAATTTCATAATCGTTCAGTTTAATGATTTGTTATTACTCTACGATAGTCACCAGATGATGAACCTTACGGATCATACCGCGTGTTGATGGTGTATCTTCCTTCTCTACGACCTGTGAGATCTTGTGAAGACCTAATGAAAGAAGGGTACGCTTCTGGTCTGCAGAAGCACCGATGCGGCTCTTAATCTGCTTAATCTTTATTGTTGCCATTTGTATAACCTCCTTTTAATTAACCATTAAATACCTTGTTCATGCTGATGCCACGGTCGTGAGCAACAGTATATGCGTCACGCATGCTAGCAAGAGCCTTGATAGTAGCCTTCACAAGGTTGTGAGGGTTAGAAGAGCCCTTAGACTTAGCAAGAACATCATTTACGCCTACACTCTCAAGTACGGCACGCATAGCACCACCGCAAACCATTCCAGTACCGAGGGCAGCAGGCTTCAGGAATACCTTAGCACCGCCAAAAGAAACCTCTACTTCATGTGGAATAGTACCTTTGATTACAGGCACCTTAACAAGATTTTTCTTTGCAGCATCAGTACCCTTTGCGATAGCCTGCTGCACTTCGCCAGCCTTACCAAGACCCCATCCGATAGTACCATTACCGTCACCTACAACGACAATAGCAGCGAATGTGAAGGTGCGACCACCTTTCGTTACCTTAGTAACGCGGTTAATAGCAACCAGCTTGTCTTTTAATTCAACGTCACTATTTACTTTTACTTTATCCATTGCTATATAAATCGTTTAGAAGTTAAGACCACCTTCACGAGCTGCATCAGCGAGAGCCTTTACACGTCCATGATAGAGGTAGCCATTACGGTCGAATACTACAGATGTGATACCAGCAGCCTTTGCCTTCTCAGCAACGAGAGCTCCTACCTTCTGAGCCTGCTCAATCTTTGGCATAGCCTCGAGACCGAGTGAAGATGCAGAAGCCAGAGTCTGGCCAGTAACATCATTAATTACCTGAGCGTAGATCTGCTTGTTACTGCGGAACACGTTAAGACGTGGACGTTCAGCAGTACCGTTTACGTTCTTACGAACTCTATATTTGATCTTAATTCGTCTTTCTACTTTCTTTGTTGTCATAGTCGTAATGTTTTAAAATTACTTAGCTGAAGCTGACTTACCAGACTTTCTACGGATAACCTCGCCCTGGAACAGGATACCCTTACCCTTATAAGGCTCTGGCTTACGGAAAGAACGAATCTTGGCACAAATGAGTCCAAGCAACTGCTTGTCAGCAGACTCGAGTATAATGAGAGGATTCTGGTTACGCTCAGACTTAGTCTCTACCTTAACTTCCTTAGCAAGTTCGATATAAATTGGGTGAGTATAACCGAGAGAAAGTTCAAGGAGATTACCCTTGTTAGAAACACGATAACCTACACCTACAAGTTCGAGCACTTTCTTATAACCCTCGCTTACGCCAACAACCATGTTGTTAACAAGTGCGCGATAAAGTCCGTGGAAAGCCTGCTTCTGCTTGTAGTTAACAGGACTGTTCTCGTCAATCTCAAATGTAACTTGATTATCCTCAATCTTAACGATAATAGAAGAGTCAACCTTCTGTGAGAGTTCACCCTTTGGACCCTTTACTGTAATAACGCCTGCATTATTAGCAACTGTTACACCAGCAGGGATACTAATTGGCAATTTACCTATTCTTGACATATTCAATCCTCCAATTAATATACATAGCAAAGCACCTCACCACCTATCTTAAGGTCAGAAGCCTCTTTGTCAGTCATTACACCCTTGGATGTGGACAGTATAGCGATGCCCAATCCGTTAATAACACGTGGCATGTCCTTGTAACCAGTGTACTGACGAAGACCTGGCGTAGAAACACGCTTCAGGCACTTAATCGCGTTCTTCTTAGTAACTGGATCATACTTGAGAGCCACCTTTATAGCTCCCTGAGGACCATCCTCAATGAACTTATAGTTCAGGATGTAACCCTTCTCGAAGAGAATCTTAGTAATCTCTTTCTTCAGATTAGACGCAGGAACCTCAACAACACGGTGATGAGCCATGATTGCGTTTCTGAGTCTTGTCAGATAATCTGCTATTGGATCTGTCATAAAAAAAAATTAGTTAATTAATCGGGTCTCCCCCGACAATATTAATTAAATAGAAATTATTTTTCTTTGTCAGGTAATGAGGTTGTAAGGCATTCTTTATCGAATAGCCTTACACCTTAAAACCTTAATTACTCGAATGCTCTGTTATTACCAGCTAGCCTTCTTAACGCCTGGGATAAGACCAGCAGATGCCATCTCACGGAACTGAATACGAGAGATACCGAACTGACGGATATAACCCTTTGGACGTCCAGTCACCTTACAACGGTTGTGCAGGCGGATTGGGTTGGCGTTCTTTGGTATAGCCTGAAGAGCGCGAGCTGCCTCATAACGCTCAGCAGCATCTTCTGAGGTAGCGATGATCTTCTTCAGAGCCGCACGCTTTTCAGCGTAGCGAGCAACGAGCTTGGCACGCTTTACCTCGCGAGCCTTCATTGATTCTTTTGCCATAGTTATTCTTTACTTAAGCGTTTTTGAATGGAAGGCCAAATGCCTTGAGGAGTGCGAAGCCCTCTTCATCAGTCTTGGCTGTTGTTACGAAGGTGATATTCATACCCTGGATGCGGTCGATAGAATCGATATTAATCTCAGGGAAGATAATCTGCTCCTGGATGCCGAGTGTATAGTTACCACGGCCATCGAGTTTTGACTGTATACCCTTGAAGTCACGGATACGTGGGAGAGCGATACGAACGAGTTTCTCAAGGAACTCATACATGCGCTCACGACGCAATGTTACCATGACACCGATAGGCATTTTTTTACGGAGCTTGAAGTTAGCGATATCCTTCTTAGAGTACGTAGCAACGGCCTTCTGACCTGTGATTGCAGTAATCTCGTTGATAGCGACATCAATGATCTTCTTGTCCTGGGTAGCGTCACCGAGACCCATGTTAACAACGATCTTCTTCAAGACTGGAATCTGCATAGCAGAAGAGTAGTTGAACTGCTTCTGCAACTCAGGAGCGATAGTCTCCTTATATACTTTCTTTAACTGTGCTGTATCCATTACTTGATTTCCTCCCCTGACTTTTTAGCGATACGAACTACATTTTTTCCTTCGTGCTTAATAGAAACACGAGTAGCCTTTCCGCTCTTTGGATCAATGAGGCTCAAGTTAGAGATGTGGATAGGAGCCTCCTGCTTTACGATACCCCCCTGAGGGTTCTTTGCTGAAGGCTTGGCACTCTTAGATACCATATTAATACCTTCAACGATAGCGCGCTGTTCCTCAACGAGGACCTTGAGCACCTTACCAGTCTTACCTTTGTCACGACCAGCGAGAACAATAACGGTATCGTCTTTTCTTATATGTAACTTACTCATTACTATTTTACTCTTTAAGTGTGAAAAACTAAAGTACCTCAGGTGCAAGAGAAACGACCTTCATATTAACGGCACGGAGCTCACGGGCAACAGGGCCGAAGATACGGCTACCGCGTAGTTCACCAGCGTTATTAAGGAGTACACAAGCATTATCATCGAAACGGATATAAGAACCGTCCTGACGACGAATTTCCTTTTTAGTACGAACGATGAGAGCCTTAGATACTGCACCTTTTTTCAAATCACTTGAAGCGATGACGTTCTTGACAGCAACGACGATAACGTCACCAACACTTGCGTAACGGCGGCCAGTACCACCGAGGACACGGATGCAGAGAGCCTCGCGTGCACCGCTGTTATCACATACTGTGAGTCTTGATTCAGCCTGTATCATATTTACTTAGCTTTTTCTATTATTGAAACTAATCTCCATCTCTTAGTTTTAGAGAGTGGACGTGTCTCCATGATGAGGACAGTATCACCTACGTTAGCCTCATTCTTTTCATCATGTGCATGATACTTTTTAGTTTTCTGCACAAATTTACCGTAGATTGGGTGCTTCTCTTTGAACTTAGACGCAATAACAATGGTTTTATCCATCTTGTTGCTTGTAACGACACCCTGTCTTGTCTTTCTTAAATTACGCATTTCCATATGGACCATTATTATTTATTACGTGAGTTGAGTTCTGTCATCATACGTGCGATATCACGACGAGCAGCCTTAATCTGTGACGGATTCTCAAGGGGAGAGATGTTATGGTTAAGCTTCATAGTATCGAGAGCAGCCTTTGCATTCTCCAACTTTTCAACCAAGTCCTTGGTTTCAAGTTCTTTTACTTCTTTCATCTTCATAGTTTAAGCGTTTTTATCGTAATCACGACGTACTACAAACTTAGTTTTAACTGGGAGTTTCTGTGCACCGAGTCGGAGAGCCTCCTTAGCGATGTCGAATGAAACGCCCTCAATCTCGAAGAGGATACGTCCTGGAGTAACAGGAGCCACCCATCCTGCAGGGTCACCCTTACCTTTACCCATACGTACGTCTGCTGGCTTACGAGTGATTGGTTTGTCAGGGAAGATACGAATCCATACCTGACCCTCACGGTTCATATAACGGTTGATTGCAACACGGGCAGCCTCAATCTGTCTGCTGTCAATCCACTTTGGCTCAAGAGTCTTGATACCGAAAGAACCGAAAGCCAACTGTGTACCGCGATGTGCGTTGCCCTTATTGCCACGACCATCCTGCGGTCTTCTATATTTTACTCTTTTTGGCTGTAACATAGTAGCTTCTTAGTTTTTAACGGTTATTGTTTCTCTTACGGTTACCACCGCGGTTATTTCCGCGTCCATTGCCTGCAGCACGGCCACCGTTGCTCTTTTCCTGTGTGAAGTTAGGTGCGAGGTCACGCTTGCCGTACACTTCACCGCGGCAGATCCATACCTTGATACCAAGGATACCGACCTTAGTGAGAGCCTCAGTTTTGCAGTAATCGATATCAGCGCGGAAAGTATGAAGTGGAGTACGTCCTTCCTTCAACATCTCAGTACGTGCGATTTCAGCACCATTGAGACGACCTGATATCTGTACCTTGATACCCTCAGCACCAGCGCGCATTGTGTTTTGGATAGCCATTTTAATGGCGCGGCGATAAGCGATCTTGCCTTCTACCTGGCGAGCAATAGAATTAGCTACGATGTTAGCATCGAGGTCTGGTTTCTTTATTTCGAAGATGTTTATCTGAATATCTTTCTTATAGAGTTTCTTCAACTCTTCCTTCAGCTTGTCTACATCCTGTCCACCCTTACCAATGACGATACCCGGACGGGCAGTACAAATAGTGATGGTGACACGCTTCAAAGTGCGCTCGATGACGATACGTGAAACGCTTGCCTTAGCGAGACGCTCGTTCAGGTACTTACGGATTTTCTGATCCTCCACGAGGTTATCTCCGAAGTTCTTTCCACCGAACCAGTTTGAATCCCAACCGCGGACGATTCCGAGTCGGTTTGCTATTGGATTAACTTTCTGTCCCATTCTATTCCTTATTTATCTTCATTAGTTTTGGTATCAACGAACAGTGTAACGTGGTTGCTACGCTTACGGATGCGGTATCCACGACCCTGTGGTGCAGGACGCATACGCTTAAGAGTAACGCCTTCATCCACGAAGACCTTAGAGATGTAGAGTTCACCGTCTTCTGCCTTACGGTCGTTCTTTACCTCCCAGTTTGCGATAGCAGAGCGCAGCAACTTCTCAACGTCAGCAGAAGCCTGCTTCTTTGAGAATCTGAGCACGCCTAGCGCGCGGTTTACTTCCATACCACGAATCATGTCTACAACGTAGCGCATTTTACGTGGTGAAGAAGGAACACCAACGAGTTTGGCAAAGTATTGAGTTTTTTTGGCTTCTTTTATTTTTTCAGCCGCATTATGTTTTCTTGCTCCCATTTTACTTTGTTTGGATTAATGGTTATAGCCTGTTTTAGCGCTTGTTACCAGCGTGTCCACCGAAGCGACGTGTAGGAGAGAACTCACCGAGTTTGTGTCCTACCATGTTTTCAGTTACATAAACAGGTATGAATTTGTTACCGTTGTGTACAGCTACTGTGTGTCCCACGAAATCAGGTGAGATTACAGAAGCTCTGGCCCATGTCTTAACGACAGTCTTCTTACCGCTCTCGTTCATAGCGAGAATTTTCTTCTCAAGAGAAACGTTGATATATGGACCTTTTTTCAATGAACGACTCATATTTTCGCTTTATTTTATAGAGTGTTACTTGTGATTAGCTCTTTCTATGATATACTTGTTAGAGAGTTTCTTAGGTGCGCGTGTCTTAAGACCCTTAGCGTAGAGACCCTTACGTGAACGTGGGTGTCCACCAGACTGACGTCCTTCACCACCACCCATTGGGTGATCAACAGGGTTCATAACAACACCACGGTTGTGTGGACGACGTCCGAGCCAACGTGAGCGACCAGCCTTACCAGACTGTTCGAGTGCGTGGTCTGAGTTGCCTACAGCACCTACGGTAGCCTTACAAGCAGAGAGCACCTTACGTGTCTCACCTGAAGGGAGCTTTATTACACAGTAACTGCCTTCACGAGAAGTCAACTGAGCGAAATTACCAGCCGAACGAACAAGGAGAGCGCCCTGTCCAGGACGGAGCTCGATGTTGTGGATAACGGTACCAACAGGAATGTTAGCAAGTGGGAGAGCATTACCTACCTCAGGTACAGCGTCAGCGCCAGACATTACTGTGGCACCTACCTGCAGACCGTTTGGAGCAACGATGTAACGCTTTTCACCATCAACATAGTACAACAGAGCGATGCGCGCAGAGCGGTTTGGATCGTACTCTATTGACTTTACAACAGCTGGAACACCATCTTTCTCTCGTTTGAAGTCGATCAGACGATACTTCTTCTTGTGACCGCCACCGATGTAGCGTACGGTCATCTTACCGGTGTTGTTTCGACCGCCGGTAGAACGTTTACCGTAAACGAGAGACTTCTCTGGCACGGATGCAGTAATATCCTCGAACGTGCCAATAACCTTGTGTCTTTGACCAGGTGTAACTGGTTTTAATTTACGTACTGCCATTTGTTATTTAAATATTGCTGTAAAAATCTATTTCCTCGCCATCCTTAAGAGTGACGATTGCTTTTTTGAAGGCGTTCTTCTGACCCTTGATAAGACCTGCCTTAGTATAGCGTGATGAACGCTTACCTGCATAGTTAAGGGTATTAACGTCTTCCACTGTTACGTTATAGCGAGCCTCAACCTCTTTCTTAATCTGGAGCTTGTTAGCCTCAGGGCTTACGATAAAACCGTAGCGGTTAGGCTGCTTTTCTGTAATCTTAGTCATCTTCTCAGTGACTACTGGCTTGATTATGAATGCCATTTTTCTTTCTCCTTTTTAAGTTTTACTTGGTTAAATTCTCGTCGATAGTCTGAAGTGACTTTTCGCATACTACGAGGACATCAGCGTTCATCACCTTGTAGGCATTGATTGATGCTGCTGCCATTACTTCTGCCTTCTTAATGTTGCGTGCAGAGAGATAAACATTCTTATCTTCCTGTGGCATTACGAAGAGAACCTTCTTACCTTCTACATTAAGGTTCTTAGCGACGTTCAGGATTTCCTTTGTCTTTGGAGCCTCAAAAGTAAAGTCCTCTACTACAACGATTGCATTCTCCTGAGCCTTATAAGCAAGAGCGCTCTTACGTGCGAGCACCTTAGTCTTAAGGTTAAGTTTGAAACGATAATCACGTGGCTTAGGACCGAATACTCGACCACCACCTACGAGAACAGGAGAATTAATATCACCACGACGTGCACCGCCGCCGCCCTTCTGGCGACCAAGTTTACGTGTAGAACCAGACATCTCACTACGTTCCTTAGCCTTTGCTGTACCCTGGCGCTGATTAGCGAGATACTGCTTAACATCAAGGTAAAGAACATGGTCGTTTGGCTCGATACCATAGATAGCGTCATTAAGAACAACCTTGCGTCCGGTATCCTGACCTTGTATATTCAATACACTTACTTCCATTACTTCTTGATTAAAACGGTTGAACCATTGTATCCTGCAACAGAGCCCTTAACGATAATAAGATTGCTCTCTGGGATAACCTTAATAACTTTGAGGTTTTGAGTTGTAACGCGCTCGTTACCCATGTGGCCACCCATGCGCATACCCTTAAATACCTTCGCAGGATAAGAGCAGGCACCAATTGAACCTGGCTTACGTGCGCGGTCATCCTGACCGTGAGTAGACTGACCTACACCACCAAATCCATGACGCTTTACAACACCCTGGAAACCTTTACCCTTTGATGTACCTACTACATCTACAAAGTCTTCCTCTCCAAAGAGATCAACAGTAATGGTGTCACCGAGGTTATGTTCCTCATCAAACTTGAACTCGGCCAAGTGTTGCTTTGGTGTTGTGCCGGCCTTCTTAAAGGCACCCATCATAGGCTTTGTTGTACGAGACTCTTTTGCCTCACCAAAGCCGAGCTGAATTGCAGCGTAGCCGTCCTTCTCGACGGTCTTCACTTGAGTTACGACACAAGGACCAGCTTCGATAACAGTGCACGGTATATTCTTACCGTCGGCACTGAAAACGGATGTCATTCCGATTTTTCTTCCAATTAATCCTGGCATTTCTTTGAAATTAACTAATAAATATATTATATTTTCTTTACTTCATTATTAACTTACGCGCATACACACGCAAAAATAGCGCACTTCAGGCATCCTTTTCCTCGGAGTCTAAGGCGTTATGATTCAGCGAGTTGATAGACATCTCCAGCGCAATCCCCCTGATTTCGAGTGCAAAGTTACTACTTTTTTCTGGTTCCTGCAAGTTTTTTACATACTTTTTTATTTCTAAGTGCATAATTTTCAAATAACTATCCTTACCGACATCTGCACTGCTATTACTGCTAAGCGTTTACTTTTGCTTGGCTTTCTTGGCATTAATCCTCACGACCGTTTTGGACTTTTCTGTAATTAACCGTCCATCTACAATTTCCGCACTACATCCCCCCCTATTTCCTTTTTATATCTACAGATTGTGCATAAGTTATATATAACGTTATTTCAAGTAGTTACGGCATAGTCTTGCTATATCTGTCCTGATACTATGTAATCACTATTTTTTTTACTTTACTGTGTTATAACTACCTTCTCGCTGGACAATACATAGTGATTACATGATGATTTTGTCTTTTTATAGGTGATTTTCCTAATTTATTGTTTGATAACCGTAAAGAACTGCTTTTTCGTTATCATATTACTGTAAAAAGTGCCTTACCGCTTATGGCAAGGCACTTTTTTCTTTATTTCTTCGGTGTTTTTGCGAATTTATAACTTAATGAGAACATGGCGTAATGCGGTATACTATTATAGAAGGTCTCTACCCTACTCTGTGCGTTTATGCTGTAACGACGTGTTGACAGTTGATGCAATATATCAAACATCTCCACCTTCGCTACTACCATTCCCTTAAACAGTGGTCGTGAGACTGAGGCGTTCCACACCCAGTCATTGGTGTTCATATACTCCGCTTCGTATCCATTCTGCGAATATAGGTTAATGTCGCTACCTATCGTCAGTTTCAGTACTGGCACCGTGTACTGTGCGTTTACGCCCACGTTATATTCATGCACATTAAGGTCTCGCTGTCCGTAGTTCTCTTCATGGCTTATATTTCCCGTGTACTTCGCTACGAATCCCGCTGAGAATACGTCCTTACGGTACGTCAACTTTAGCGTGGTGCTCGGATTAAATGTATTCACCTTGCTCAGGTCACTACCCATATCATCATAGGCGGTATAGAAGTCTACGCTATGAGTGTATTTCATGCTTGCCGATATGTCATACCTAAAACGCTTCTGCTGGTCTATTGGTCCATTCACTCCTGACTTCAATGCGGTGTTCCAGTTACCATTTACATTATCGGCTATTGTTGTGTACGCACCTGTATTGGTATCGTAACTCACTTTGTTTCCCCAAGCGTTCTTTGTGGTTGTGAGGTCATACTGCACCCACCACGTTGGCTTCATGCCTGTCTGCTTAACATCCAGTCTCGCTTCTACGATATTTGACCACTGTGATTTTAGGTTTGGATTGTTAAGACGTATGTTCAGCGCATTGGCATCATTATAAAGTGGCATAAGGACATTAAACTTAGGTTGTGTGTTTATGCCTACATACTTTACTTTTACTATATTCTTTTTCCATTTATACTGAAAGTTCACATTAGGGATCCAACTACCATAGTTACGTTTTGCCACGGTGTCAAGTGCACTATATATATAATGTATACGCTCACGGCTGTACTTATAATCAAGAGAAAGGAGGCAACTTATGTTCTTCCAACTATAGTTCACTACCAGTTTGTTTTCCACCGCTCTTCCTATGGTAAAATAGTCATAACTATTCCCATAGTCCATAGCCGCTTGCAGAGAATCTCGTGTGGATGGCAAACGCATATCATCATTGTCTATTCCGTAATAATCATACAAACGATAATAGTTTCGTCCCTGTCCGTCACCTTTTTGTCCATAACCTAAGACATAAGTCAGTCTAACCTTTTGCGAGAGCCTGAACGTATTGTTCATCGTTGCATCATACGAATAACTACTTAAGGTGTTATCACGATAGTCATTACGTCCATCCACACTCCCTATATTATAATAATGTGTATTACGTAGCGTATGCGCCTTGTCACGACTTACGTTAGCGAAACTGTAGTTAACATAAAAAGAAGCACTATATGCAGTTGAAAGCGAAGGCAAACTCCAGCCTATGTTACCATTGCCATACAACTGACGTCTGTTTCCCTGCATACGGTAACTATCCGTATTTATCAACCCTACACGATAGGTAGAATCCAATGATTCCGTTACAGCATCAGAGTTTGTGTATGTCAGATAATTATAGAAGGTTAATCTTGACTTCTTTACTTTAGTATTAATACTAATATTTTCCTTGAGCGTGAAACTTTTGTCATTGTTAAATGAATTCATGCCTCCCATGATATTTCCACCCGTAGCGAACGTCTCGCTGCGTTGTCGTGACGTTACATCGTGGTCAGACCATTCAAGCAACGCGGTATTGTCTAACAGGAACGTCTTGTTCCTATTATTATAGTTCAGGTTCATTCCCGCCTGCTTTGTTGTCAACAGTCCACGTGTCTGTTTCTTCGGTGACCAGTCGCCATCAGTTCCTGGCGTGCGGTCTTCGTTTGTATTGTTTATATTTCCGAAGACAGACAGTCTTGACTTCTCATCATAACGCAACGCGAAAGCCTTTGCTTTCCATCTGTTGTCGGTTCCTATACCAGCCTCCATATTTGCGATGGTACCAACGGCATACTCTCGCTTCATCACCACGTCGAGCACAAAGTCCTTCTCCTCCTCCGTCGTTGGTTTTGTCAACGCCATAGGTGGGTCTTTATGATACACCTTCAGTTCTTTTACCACAAAATATGGCAGGTTATCCAATATCACCTTATTGTTTCCCTTAAAGAAATCGTTGCCATTAAGTGTGATATAATCCAGTTTCTTACCATTGACATACACATCGCCATTACTCTTCAGTTCCGCTCCCGGCAGTTGCCTTACCAATGCATCGAGCATTGCTCCTTCTGGTATATTAAACGCACTTGCGTCATACACTATCGTGTCGCCACGGTATGCCACTTGAAGGCGTGTGCCTCTAACGACCACTTCCTCCAGCCCCACTGAGCGCAGACTGTCCTCGGCGGTAGGCAATCGCTTCAATTTAACATCAGGAAAGCCATAACCTTTTTGCGGCACGGAGAAATCGAACGTCTGTTTCATTACTGCATCATTATACCCTTCGCACTTCACATGCAGCATATATTCTCCAGAAACCTTCGGCATGTACATTATAAACCACGAATTTCCTCTATACACCTTACATGTAGCGGTATCCACAACTGTAGAATCCTTATCAAGCAAAGTAACAAACGCAGGTAAGCCTACCTTCGTAAAGGAGTCTTCCACATTTCCTCCAACACGTACTTCGCCTTTTCCCTTACGCTGTGCTGCGGTCTGTGCATTAACAGGACAACCTACGCACAAACATACGAAGAAGATTATCATACTCAGAAATCGAGGAGACTTGATTGTAGACTTAAGTTTTGTCATAATTATTTGTATTAAAGATAAAATCATCAGAATAGAACTTTTAATAAATGAACCAAGCGGAGAGAAATGCAGAACCGTACCGAAACAGTAGCATTCCTGTATGGAACCTATACTTGTTGGAAGAAATACATTTACAATTGGATGATATATGTTTATTGTTTCTGCCAAACACATCTGCCGTATCTACAAGAGTTACAAAAGTATTTTTGACATATTTCAACTCATTTATAAATTTAGGCGTTTCTTCCTTTGGAGGGGCATATATAAAGACTAACTCTACGTTTTTTTCCACTTGTAGTAATGAATCTCGTAATGTCTCCCAATAATACCCATTTTTCAGCGTGCATACAGAACACACTGTACTATCATAATAGACAACATAAACGTAGTCTGCCAGTTTTATCTGTTTTTTATTTATTTCATGCAAAGCATACAGACTATCATACGGAACACTTATTTTCGTCCCCATCATGTTCGCTATATCACGCTCAATCTTTATTCTATTACAGGAAGTGCCTAAAATACAAATAACGATAAATATGAAGAAATATTTTATAATATCACGTTTTTCCTTAAAATCATTTATCCAATTCATATATTTCTATCCCAGCAGTTTTCTGGTTAACCACAACTAATTGTTCTTTATCATTCACACAAATAGTAGAATACCTATTCCCTTTAAGTTTATATGCCGTGCTTAATACTACTGCTCCATTACTTACACGTAGAGTTAGTATGACATTAGACTTGAATTTTCCTTTATTCTTCGATGATACAAGGAGATATAAATATTCGTCACTTGCGTATGCATCACTTACTATTACAAAATAACTATTTGGGTCTTCTGACTTCTCTTTTTCAAATGTATTCGCTATTTCTTCAATAGTTCTTAGGTCTAAAGTCGATAAACATTTGTAATCTTTTGAATAAGTAAGTATTCAAAATTATTTATATAATATATCAGTAATTGAACATTTTTATTTCTGAAATTATATTTAATACAGTCTCTTTGGCGCATCTGCTTCCTCTGTTTTCAGTCACAATGATTACATTGTTCCCTCAAACAGAGAAAACATCTGCATCCAAATAGCCTATCTTAAATATAAAAATAATTTTGAACACTTACTTACTAGAAATAACTCTACATATTAATTACATAAAGAATTATTTCCGTCACATTCTACCCAACCATCTCCAGAATGACATTCTTCTGTTCCACTACAACTCACAGAGCCACTCCCGACTTCGACCCATTCACCATTAACAAAGCGTGTGGCATAACAATATTGGCGTTGAACAAGGAATGGTAGGTATTTTATTTATGTTGGGCACCATTCTCATAATGCCCAACCGTATATACCCACTATATAAATTAATGCTCTTATACAAGACTTCTGGACAAATACATAAAACAAAGCAAATGGCATTAAAAGTCTTAAATTTTAATGTTAAAATTGAATCAGAGGCAACAAAATATATGAAAGAACAGGCTAAAGTGATTGCGAACGATGACCACACATCATAATTACTCCCAATAACAATAACCACACATCTACAAATTAGATAATTTTAGTATTTTTATCCTAACAGCCATTAGTATAGTTGGCTACCGTATCTCACTTACACTTTGACGGGGAAAATAACCTCTAAATTGAACTATGCAAGTTGTTTCATAATAACAATACGGTCGTTTTACCTCAGTACTTGGTAGAGATTACTGCAGTACTTGGTAGAGATTACTGCGGTACTTGGTGCAAGTACTGGAAGTCAAAGTAATAAAGCGTGTCTATAGTTTACTGCTTCGGTACTTGTAATAACAACCATCCGAATTGAGTGTGTATAATATAGGCAAGGTTTATTCACTAAACCTTGCCTATAAGTAAGTATCAATACTCTAGCACGCCCCACAACTGGCGAATGTAAGCCTCTGGGTCCCATTTATCATTAAAGGTCCACCGAGCGGTGATAGCATGAAAGGCTGGACTGCCGGGGGCTTCGCTTAGATTGTCATTGAGCCATGAACCATGTCCTCCTTCACGTGTGCAACCATAATAGTACACACGTTTTCCCCATGGGCAAGGGTCTACATCCTTGCCTTCACGCAGACGCTGTTCGCGTGTCTTGGCATAGGCATGGTCTATGTTCTCGTCAATAATGTTGCGTGTCATGTGACAATTGACTATATAGAACTGCGAATCGTGGTGATAACGTCCAAGCACTGTTGGCTGCTTACCATCGAAGAAAGAGTTGGTTACCACAAACTTTGCGTCTTTGTCTCCACGACCATCGTGCCACAGTATAGCACGTGTATCACCATAGAAACGACAACGCGTGGCGTAACAGTTGCCACGCGGACAGATAAAGTCCACCCCAGGACAACGCAGGTAAAGGTCTGCATGATAATACATGCCATCTTTTTTCGCCCACAGCGACAGAGCATCGTTACCATCTGAGATAATGTTGCTATTAAGAATGATGGTACGCGTGGCGTAACCGAACACGGCAAATTGATGTGTTGTTGTAGGATTGACGGTTGTTCCATAGTTATTAATAACAGTGAGGGATGCCAATATACAGTCATTGGCTTTCTCGGTTAGCACGAGTATGCCATCATGCACTTTCTCGCCTTTGTATTCCGTCCGCATATGATGGTTTGACGTCTCCGCTCCAACAATGATACAACTGTCTCGATTCTCACCCACAAGCACTATATTAGGACGGTCGATAACGACCTTTTCGTTGTATATTCCCTTTTTAACGTATATAAGATAAGGTTTCTCTGGTGCCTCTGGGGCAGCGTCAATAGCCTTCTGTATACTTTCACCACGCTTCACCACAGCATCAAAGCAACTGATGTCTATCTTCGGTGCATTAAACATGTGGATAAGTCCTGTTTCATTGCCACCCTTGGTCGTTAGGCTTATGTTGACCATATGTTTGGGATCATACTTCTTTGCCCAAGCCTTGTACTCACCATAGAGTGTTGATGGGCGGTCGCCATACCATCCATACCCCATACGTCTCTCTATGCCTATACGGTCAAGACTGCGGCGTGGCAGTCCGTCACGGTCGCAGACGTATGGCTCACAGTGGTCAAGGTCATAGAAACGTGCCCATATAGGGGTAGCGTCAACCGACTTTACGAGTTTGCGGTCACTGATGTTCGCATCACGAGTTGTCACAACACGGTAGCCCGTTATCTTATATTTGTCAAACCATGCCATGGCAGCATGCACTGAAGCCTTTACCTTTGCCGAGGGATTAGGTAACTGCATGAGCAGGGCCACAATAGAAGCACTCTCCTGCGAACAATAAGAAGGTAGTTCGTATGCACGTGCTGGTGCTGGGAGCAGTGTCTCGCGGTCGTGTTGCTGACACCATACCGTTAGCGTACTGTTAGGGTTTCTTGTCACCTTGCCTTTACTATCTACGCGTATTTGCGTAGCAAGAATACAGTCTACGCCCTTATAGAACGCTTTCTTTATTCTCGCTTTCATTGCCTTGTCCACTATGTTACTGTCATAAGGCTTTTTATTGTTCATAATAGCCCACAACAGTTGCATAGTGTTCACCATAGCATCGTCATTATAAGTTATATGTATCTGATAGTCACGCTGCTCTGGCCAAAACTGCGGCCATCCCCCATTAGCGTATTGCCCACTAAGAAGATACTCCACCCCCTTACGAAACGCCTCACGGTATTTGTCTTCCTTAGTAGCCTCATACAGTCGGGCGAGATAGACCATCTGTATGTTTGTTGCATCGTTATCTGTCGTTGAGTCGTCACGCCGAGTCTTGTCTGCCATTACCTGCTGACGTTCTTCATATGTCAGGGGTTTTACTATATCTATATTCTTTGCCCAACCACCCGTCATGCGCTGATATAACAACACTTGGTCTCCTATCCTTCGTGCCTCGTCTGTTTTAAAGAACGTTTCGTCTTCTGTCCTTAATATTTTCTTCCACGTCTTAGGTTGCGCCATGACGTTGCTGGCAATAAAAGCCAGAAGCAGTAGTATAAGT
Source organism: uncultured Prevotella sp. (assembly GCA_934272845.1). Classification (GTDB taxonomy): domain Bacteria; phylum Bacteroidota; class Bacteroidia; order Bacteroidales; family Bacteroidaceae; genus Prevotella. The sequence goes on along the minus strand of CAKQSF010000016.1, from coordinate 3,094 downwards.
CTCATATTTTTAGTTAGTTGGTAGAAACGATGTTCATTAGTTAGTAAAAAAACGAACGAGACGGCAGAGACTTCACATCACGTACTGGATGTTTTAAATCTCCACCGTCTCGTTTGTTCTGTATTATGTTCTGTCTTATTTTACGAAAGACTTACTCTTTGTCTTAGTGGTCTTAGCCTTAGTTGCTTTCTTGGCAGGAGTTAATGTGGCAGCAGGAATCTCTTCCTTAGGCTTTGCAGGGTATTCTACTCCCTTAATTCCAACCAACTCCACAGTGAAGATAAGGGCTGAGAACGGCTTAATCTTACCTGTTTCACGTTCACCGTATGCAAGGTTGTAAGGTATATAGAGTTCCCACTTTGAACCAATAGGCATCATGGTGAGTGCCTCTGTCCAACCCTTTATAACCTGATTACACTTAAACTTGGTGATAGAGTCAGCACGAGTGTAACTTGAGTCGAACACTGTGCCGTCGACGAATTTTCCCTCATACTTAACACTTACCTCCTGACTGGCTACAGGCTTTGGTCCGAAACCTTCGGTAAGCACCTTATACTGCAATCCGCTAGCAGTGGTCTTCACACCAAACTTCGTTTTATTCTCAGCGAGGAACGCATCACCTGCCATTCTGTTCTCACCATAGAGTTTCTCTATCTTCGCATTATGGTCAGCCTCCATGCGTGTCTGGAAATACTTGCTGGCACCTGCCATATCAAACTTTGTGGTATCGTTCTGCAGGGCTGCAACGAAACCTTGATAGAATATGTTACGTACAAGAGAGTCAGGTGAATCCTTAAGGTCATCTCCCATGCCTTTTATCATACGTGCTTCAACCATCTGCGCAATGTTTTGACCAGCCATGTAAGCCACGAACTTAGGGTCATTAAACTTATCCTTTGCATCGTTAAAGCCCTGTATAAAATCTGCCATATAAGCGGTATCTACATTGTGCTGCTGCTGTATGAACGGCACAAGTCCCTGTGTATTAGCATAACCTGCCGCATAACTAACAGAGTCACTGCTATTCTTCAACTCTACGGCAGCCTGTTGTGGCTGCTTAGGCGTTTTTTTCTTCGCCATTGTAACGGTCATTGCACACGCTACGGCAAATACTACCAATAATGTCTTTTTCATGTTCGTTTATAAAAAAAGACTCTACCTCCACCCCTTTCGGAGTCAGGAAGTGGAGTCTTAACTTTATTTCTTTAGATAATTATTTCTGTGTTTCTATGTGGACAATTCACCATAGTCCACCTTACCCTTTACTTTGCGAGCACCTCGATAGTGAAGATAAGGGTAGAGAATGGCTTGATAACCTGTCCCTGACCATTAGGACCATAAGCGAGGTCAGCAGGGATTGTAACCTCCCACTTAGAACCTGCTGGCATAATCTTGAGTACTTCTCTCCATCCTGGGATTACCTGGTTGGCACGCATCTGCACAGGCTCGCCACGCTGATAACTTGAGTCGAATACTCTTCCGTCAATAGTCTTACCCTCGTAGTTTACCTTTACCACTGTAGTATCAGTTGCTACAGCACCAGTACCCATGGTGATTACCTTATACTGTACACCGCTTGGAAGAACCTTCACACCTTCCTTCTTGGCATTTGCTGCAAGATAAGCCTCATTCTGCTTTTTATAAGCACCGAACTGCTTAGACATGCTCTCTTCCTTTATGGCATTCATCTTAGCCTCGAACGCCCTGCGAGCCTCATCCATGGTCATGAGTTGACCTTTCTCCTTAACACCTGCACTGAAACCTGCGATAACGTTCTTCAGTGATATTGTCTTTGTTGAGTCATTACCAAAAATCTCCTGATTAGCGCCCTTCAGCATCTGTGTACCAAACTGCTGACCTATCTGCAATCCTGCATAGTAAGCAGCCTTTTTCTTGTCATCGCCTGCCGTAGCACCATCTGTTACACCTTTAAGGAAGTCGTCGATATATGCAGTGTCTACGCCCATACGCTCTGACAAATACATTTTGAAACCGTCTGACTGTGTCATACCGAGAGCGTAACTAAGTGTGTCGATGTCATCATTAAGGCTTGCCTTTGGAGTGCTATTGCCACATGATGTAAGTGCAGCCATTGCCACTGCAACGATTGCTGCTAACGTGAATTTCTTCATCTTTGTGTTTTGTTTTGTTTATTTTTGTTATTCCTTTTTATTTTTTACTTTACCTCTATCAACTCTACGTCGAAGATAAGAGTAGCGAATGGTGGGATAGCACCTGCTGCACCAGCCTCGCCATAAGCGAGGTTATAAGGTATGAAGAAACGATACTTTGCACCTTCCTTCATAAGTTGCAGACCTTCTGTCCATCCTGCAATAACACCACCGAGAGGGAATGTAGCAGGCTCACCGCGCTGAACGCTTGAATCAAACAATGTACCGTCGGTCAAGAAGCCTTCATAGTGGCACTTTACGCTATCAGTAGCCTTAGGCTGCTTACCGTTACCTTCTTTTAATACCATATACTGCAGACCAGACTCTGTAGTCTTCACGCCTTCTTTCTTAGCGTTTTCTGCAAGATATTTCTCACCTTCTTCCTTGGCCTTCTTGCCGTTCTCAGCAGCCTTTGCACGCTGCACTTCCTCTTGTTCCTTAAAGAACTCTGTGGCAATCTTCTGCGCTTCGGCAGCGGTCATCTGCTGTTTGCCAGCAATTGAGTCCTTAATAGCCTGTGCGAAATCATCAATGTTCAACTTCTCTGCACCCATGCTCTTCAACTGGGTTCCGATACCCAAACCAAGGGCATAACTTACTTTGTCCATTCTTTGTGTTATATTTTTAAATTATTTATTATCGTTCTAACGCATTATTACGGCAAAATTAAGCAAAAGTTTAGAATAAAACGCTTCGTTCTCTGCTAAATATTGTTAAGACTGTATTATGTTAGCACAAATGCACCTTTGCTACTAACATAAATCAAGAAAAATACTTAACTTTGCATAAGGCTTGCTGTATATGAACGTTTTCGATAAGCCAGATGAGCAGAACCAAACTTGTTTGAGTTCTGCCATGGCGAGAAAACGAAGGATGAAGTCCAACGTTTTCGTTAAGCCAAATGAGCAGAACCAAACTTGTTT
>CAKQSF010000015.1 GCA_934272845.1 uncultured Prevotella sp. | reverse complement strand
TGTGCCGTGCCTTGTAAGCAACTAGGATTTATCAATCAGTTTCTTGTGCCGTGCCTTGTAAGTAACTAGGATTTATCGATCAGTTTCTTGTGCCATGTCTTGTAAGCAACTAGGATTTATCAATCAGTTTCTTGTGCCGTGCCTTGTAAGCAACTAGGATTTATCAATCAGTTTCTTGTGCCGTGCCTTGTAAGTAACTAGGATTTATCAATCAGTTTCTTGTGCCATGCCTTGTAAGTAACTAGGATTTATCGATCAGTCTCTTGTGCCATGTCTTGCAAGTAACTAGCATTTATCAATCTGTTTCTTGTGCCATGTCTTGCAAATAACAGTAAATTATCAATATGTTCCTTGTGTGGCACCATTTCTACGGTGTCCATCAATCATTAATAATAATAACAACCCTTAATTATCCAACAATGATTATAGAGATAGAGAATAAACTCGTTTCCATGGAAATCTTTACGGAGTGCTTCTGTTGCGACTTAACCAAGTGTAAAGGACAATGTTGCATAGAAGGTGATGCAGGAGCACCTGTTACTCTCGATGAAATGGCGGAAATAGAAGATAACCTTGACGCTGTGTGGAATGACCTTTCAGCATCCGCGCAGAGTGTAATCGACAAGCAAGGCGTAGCATATACCGATGAAGAAGGAGACCTCGTAACCTCCATAGTAAACGGTAAAGACTGTGTTTTTACCTGCTATCAAGACCTTGAATTGCCCGATGGAACCGTAAAAAACTGCTGTTTGTGCGCTTATGAGAGAGCATTCAGAGCGGGAAAGATAAAATGGTGCAAGCCAATATCATGTGCTTTATACCCGATAAGAGAAAAGACGCTTAAGAATGGCATGGTAGCCCTGACGTATAACCGCTGGGATGTGTGTCAAGATGCAGTGAAAAAAGGCCAAGAACTCAAACTCCCGATATACAAATTCCTGCGTGAACCACTCGTAAGACGCTTTGGAGAACAATGGTATCAATACCTATGTGAGGCGGCAGAGGAGGTGAAGAAGATGAATTTCTAGTAGGTTCATCAGAGATATACCATAAATACGAGGCACATATTAGGTAACAGTAGCCCTTCTGTCCATAGTGGCAAGATAACAGAATGATAATAAAATAATAACGTTTCCATCGTGATAAAATAATAAAAACACCAGTCATGTGTAAAGGGAGAGTTGGTGTCATAAAACAGAAAAAAAAGAATTAACTGTAAAAATGTTTTGCAGTTAATTCTTTTTTTTATACCTTTGCACTGTAAATATATCTTATTTCCTACGAAAACTAATTACAATAATATATAGTTACGCGGCTTTTACTATGTCTATTACATAGAAATACTACACGTTTTAACATATATATGATGTATATCGTTATGGTGTTGATACACATATTGTGATGTAGTTGATACATATCGTGATGATGTTGATACATGTACTGATGGTGTTGATACACATATTGTGATGTAGTTGATACATATCGTGATGATGTTGAACATATACTGATGGTGTTGATACACATATCGTGATGTAGTTGATACATATACTGATGGTGTGAAGAGCGCATACGAGAAGAATATGAAGATCGTATATTAAAAGAATATGACGTATAGAGACGTATACAAACATCAATTTATAGACGAGAACAATATTATTTATTAAATGTATAACTAATAAACTATCAATCTATGAAGAAAATTTTTACTCTTCTTTCGTTGGTAATGCTTATGTTTGGGCTTAGTGCAAGTGCACAAACTCGTAAGACATGGGATTTTACCAAGGGCGTGAGTGAAGCCACACGGGCTGCGCTTGATGCCGATGATGCCAATTGGTCAAAGACCATTGATGGAGAAGGCGTTTCAACAGCATGGACTACTGCGAAAAAGGTGTCTGGCGAATTCTATGCTGGCAATGCGGTAGTTGCAGAATTCTCAGGTCTTACTTGGGGTGATTTTACAGCAGATAATGCCGTGATGTATAAGGGCACATGTGTACGTTTGCAGAAAGCATGTTCTGTAACACTTCCTGTTTTGACAGCAGGTCAGAAGATAACAGTAACTTCACAGTCTGCAAATGCAACAGCAACAGATCGCGGTTTCCTTGCAGAAAATGCTACTGATGCCGAGGGTAATAACAGTATTGTTATCCCAGGACCAGATGGAATTGTAACAACTGTACTGACAGTACAGGCAAATGGTGTTGTAAAGTTCTCTACAGGAACAACAGGAGCACCATCAGCAGGTATTGAAATTCGTTCAATAATCATTGACGAGGGTGACAAAAATATCAAGAAATGGGACTTCTCTAATTGGTCTGACGCCACAAAAGCGCAGATTCTTGGTGCTGAAGACTGGACAACAGCCGAGTCTGCAGGCAAGAACTACATAACAGGTGAGGAGATTCGTTGGGCTCTTAACCCTGCGTTCGATGCAAATGAGGACCTCGTAGCAGGCGGTTCTGCTATTAGTGAAATGAAGGGTCTGCGTCATGGTGGACTTGGAGAGTATGGTTATGGCATAGCATTCAATTATCAGAATACACTTGACGGTAATAATTGGGGTACATACAATGGCGGTTCTTACCTTTGGGTAACGACAGCAAACTCTACTATTACTGTGCCAAACGTTAAGTCTGGTTCAACTCTTAAACTTGGTGTTGAGACCCACAAACTCATTCCTGGTGGTACATCAGAGGCTCGTGGCTTTGTCGTTAAGGTTAACGGAGTAGAAGTTGGTGCAACACAGAAGGCTACAGATTATCAGGAATTTGAGTATGCTATTCCTGAAAGTGCAGACGAGTATGTAGATGTTACGTTGACAGCGACAAAGGGATGCCACCTTTATTATATAGAGGCAGAGGTTAAGGACGAGGCAGTTGTAGACAAGAACCCAGCACTTGGCGAACTGAAATTCTCTATCAAGGATGGTGATAAGATAAGTACTACCTCAACGGGCTTCACTATCAAGTTCCCTAAGGCTGCTAATCTTGACCCTGATGCAGTGGTATCTGTTAACGGATATTGTGGACCAAAGGAAGCAGCAGATCCAGAAGAAGGTATGTTTGATGAAGCAACAGGTACTGTTTATGACGGTATATCCTTCACTTTCACGGACTATATTGAGTCTTTGCTTGAGAATACAGCATATAAGTTTAATATAACAAAGATATCAGTTGCTGGTTATCCAGAACTTACCAGAGAGGCTGTTGAGGGTGAGCCTCTTTATGAGATAGAGTTTGAAACCACTGGTCCTGGTATAGCAGAGCCACGTGAGTGGAGCAGTTTTAGCCTTAATCAAGAGCAAACAGATGAACTTAAGAATTCTGTTGAAGGTGGATTCAATAAATGGAATGCATCATCAAAAGGTCGTTATTCAGTATCAACAAAGATGTTTGCTGATGGAAATAAGACATTGCTCGTAGCAGAGGATAAGCCATTGGAAGTAACAGATGGTCTGTTGTTCAGCATGACCAATGACAATGATATCCTTATAGGAACAACTGGTGAAAGTAAATATAATGGTAATCTCCAGTTAGGTGGTGGTTCGCCAGTAATTACTATTCCTACATGTTCTGAGGGTGATGAGGTTACAGTAAAGGCACTCTGGGCAACTAAAAACAAGGGTAAGATTACTATTACCAACGGAACAGCCGAGGATGGCACAAACGAAATTACACTTACAGGTTCTGCAGCAGACTACAAGATAAAGGTTACATCTAATGGTGACCTTCAACTTAAGAGTGCAAATACCATCTACAAGGCAATCAGCGTATTCCCTGCTTCTATCAAGAAGGAGGAGGTTAATTATACCGTAAATGCAGTAGATCCTGACGGTAACGTGCTCAAGACTCTTGCTACTGGTACTGCATTGACAAATGACAAGATAGAGGTACCTTATTCTTATTGGGTTGCAGATGCTAACGGTAATGTGTTCACAAAGGGTGTAAAGGGTACTACGTTCGTAGAGTCTTTCACTATTGCTAGCGAGCCAACATTTAATGTAGTGTATAAGGCAACGGAGATGAAGAACTCTGTAGTATGCGTAGAGGCTGAGGATATTGAGGGTACAACACTTTGTTCTCACATTAATATGGCCATACGTTCTTCTAACTGTAAGGCAGCATACAACGATCAGGACATCACTATAGCAACACTCCAGCCAGGTTCTTACAAGATTGCTGCAGTTCTCTTTGACGCTAATGGTACTCCATCATACGTTGCAAACTTCAAACTGGGCACCGCTGCAGATGCTAAGACCGTAGAACTTTACGCAAGTGCTGTTAACTTTAGTGAGGTAGAGTCAGACCTTATCGAGGTAAGCGAGGCTACCGAACTTATCTGGACAGCAGGTGGTTCTGACAAGGCAGGTCTTGACGTTCTTGTTGTTTATCCTTCTGATGATGCTCCAGAACCAGAGGAGCCAGACGCAATCGCTGGTGTAAGCGAGAATGCAAAGGCTGATAATGGTGCTAAGGTAGTAGTAAAGAACGGCAACATTGTTGTTGTAACTGCTAACGGTGACTACACTCCTGCTGGTGCAAAAATCAAGTAATAAGTAGTATTTAAAGAAATAGAAATCTCGCCCCGTAGGACTTCTCTTACGGGGCGATTTTGTACGTATGAAAAGGAATTTTTTATTTACAATTGTTTTACTCTTATCAAGTGTCGTAACATTCGCTGCCACATCTTTCACCGACGTGTCGATGACAGTCAACGGTTCGAAGGTAACGATGCAAAATGGCAAACTATCTGTAGTGATAGGTTCTGACGGTAAGGTAAGTAGTATGAAGTTCAATCAGTCGCACGAACTGCTTGCTTCAAGTGGAATATATTTCGACTACACCACTGCTAAGGGAAATAAAGGACTTACTTCCCCAAAACTCACCGTAGTGAAGAAATCTACAGAGATGTGTGAAGTCCTTTATAGTTCAACTTCAGGCAACACCATCTTCGAGATAGGCTACATTATGCGCAAAGATGTAACAGGACTTTACGTTTATGTCATTGCTACAGGTACAGCAACTTCTGGTGATGAACCGATAAAAGAAGCCCGAGTATGCTCACGTCTTGCCCCTGATATGCTTCAAGGTTATGTCGATTGGCGCATGAATGGTGTGATACCAAGCAATTCGGCTATGGAGATAGCCGAGAAAGAAGAGAACACCGTACAGGACGCTACATATAAGTTAGCCGATGGAAGCATCTATACCAAGTACAACTGGGCAAACTATATAGAGCGTGACACTATCCACGGACTGTCCAACAAGTTATATGGTCTATGGAATGTGCCAGTATCTTACGAATGGCTTAACGGTGGAGTAGACCGTCAAGAACTCATGGTACACGCCACAAGCAAATCGCCTATCACCATACAGATGTTGCAAGGAGAACACCTTGGAGGTGCAGCCATGGTGCTTAACGATGGCGAGAAGAAACTCTACGGTCCTTTCCTTATCTACACAAATTATAATAGCCCTGCCATAACAGGTCCTATTATCAATGCGAGAAAAAGGTCTCTGGCAGAGCAAGAAGAGTGGCCATACCAGTGGTTTGACAACGCCCTCTATCCAAAGGTGCGCGGAACCGTTAAAGGACACCTTAACGTAACGACCGGACAGCATAACGACAGCGTGCGTATAGTGCTGGCGCAAGAGAAAGGAGTAGAACCAATAGCACAGACAAGAGGCTATCAGTTCTGGGCAATTACGGATAAAAATGGCGATTTCATCGTGAAAAACGTACGCCCGGGCAAGTATTATATGTATGCCTATGCACTGAAAGGCGATGTAACAGATATGCTTGAGACCGATGAAATCAACGTGGTGGAAGGCGAACAGAACCTTGGCACTATTGACTGGACACCAACCTGCTATGATAACCTTGTATGGATGATAGGCGAAAACAATCGCCGTTCAAGCGAGTTTAATTGCAGCGACGATATGCGTCAGTACGGTGAGTGGGAGAAGTCACCAGCCTCACTGACATACAAGATAGGTCAGAGCAATCCGAAGACCGACTGGTACTACGCTCAGACAAAGGCGGGAACATGGACCATCAGTTTTACTAACGACAAGACGTATAGCGGAACGGCATGCCTTACAGCGTCACTTGCAGGCACTACAAACGCAGGTTCCACCGTAGCCGTAAAGGTTAACGGAGTGCAGAGAGCCACATGGAAGACTGGCTATAATGATGCTGCAACCTACCGCAGTGCTATTCAGAGTGGTCGTCACGCTCTTATGTCATGCACATTCCCAGCCACTTCGTTGCGTAAAGGTACAAATACCATAACACTCACCATGTCGGGCAACGGCAAGAACGGTGGCTTTATGTACGATTGCATAAAACTTGAGGCAGGTTCCTTAGTGACAGCCGTACATGGAGTGGCAGATGCAGCAGAGACTCAGAATGCCTCAGTAGTAAAGAAATATGTTATTGACGGTAAAGTGGTAATAGAGAAGAACGGCAAGATGTACAATCTTGCTGGTGTGGAGATGTAATTTTAAAACCATATATCTCCAACTTATAAATAAATGAAACGGACAGCCGTGCAGTGTTATGCTGTATGACTGTCCGTTTTTTCGTGCTTAGGTAGCAACCCCTGTCTATACACGTAATTATAACAATCTGTAAGGAAAAGATATGTTTTTTCTTACAGATTTATTTCGTATGTGCGTGCAGTGTAATTAGTACCTGATTACACTGTAATTAAGCCCAAATCACCCTGCAAAAGCAATGCTTTTACAAGGTGCTTTGGGCACTTTCAGATTGTAAGTAGATGCATTTACCATTCTATTTCCGTCATGCCGTGTTCCTTAAGCCATTTGTTGCATAACGAGAACTGGTGGTTACCAAACCATCCTCCGCGGTTGGCGGATAGTGGTGAAGGGTGTACCGACTCCAGCACCAGATGTTTATTAGTGTCAATAAGCCTCTTCTTTGAGCGTGCGGGACCGCCCCACAACAGGAATACCACGTGCGGACACTGGTCAGAAATAGTCTTTATCACCGCATCAGTAAAAGTCTCCCACCCATGCCTTTGGTGCGAAGCCGCTTGGTGTTCACGCACAGTCAAGGTTGCGTTGAGCAGGAACACTCCTTGTCGTGCCCACCTTCTTAGGCTTCCGTCGTACATTTTCCTTCCATCGACGCCCGTTATCACCTCGGGCACAGTCCCCATGTCGTCCTTTATCTCCTTGAATATATTAACGAGAGACGGTGGTAATGGCACCCCCGTCTTTACCGAGAAACACAATCCTTCAGCCTGCCCAGGACCATGATATGGGTCTTGCCCCAGTATCACCACCTTCACGTTGGGTAACGGACATAGGTTGAAGGCGTTGAAAATCTCCTTCCCAGGAGGGTAACAAACGTTGTTTGCGTACTCCTCGTGTACAAAAGCGATGAGTTGCTTAAAGTAATCCTTATCGAATTCCAGGCTCAACGCCTCGCGCCATGTTGTTTCTATCTTGACCATGTTGTATTTATGAAGTGTGTTTTTACAGTTACTTGTTATGCTAAGTGACAGTAAAAAAATAACTTGATACAATTTTACGGAATATATGTAACATATGATAATGTTGCCTTGTCATATCTTTTGGGGATATTTTGAAGACATAAATTATTTCAATTTATTCTCTCGCCGTCACAAATCAGATGCAAAGTTACACTATTTCCGCAGAAAATTACCCCATAACGAGTTAAAACTATTGATATATAGCAAAAAAAACGCACAAATCACACAAAACTTTAGAACTTTATGCCATGTTCATAAGGAAATAGTTACCTTTGCATCAGAAATAAGAAGTACATTGTTGTACATTCTTAAATTAACAAGTAGTTAGTTAGTACGTAGTATAGTTGGTAGTAATTTTTTACTATTTACTCCGAGAAGTGTTCTGTCTCTCCGGGAGGAGAGCATCACATTTCCGGAGATTTTTGTTTATATGACCTTTTAATACTACCTTTTTGCCACAATTTTACGTACTGCATGTTGCAAAAACTAAGTAATTTTGCAACCAGAAAGATTTCCATTAAAGAGTTGAATAACTAAAATACTAACTTACTAACTGCAAAATATAATAGATTATGATTAAAAGCATGTTACTGGCGGTGCTGTCTGTTACCTCTATCTCAGCGTTCGCCCAAGACCTGAACAAGTATCCGTGGCTAGATACAAGCAAGAGTTTCTATGAAAGAGCACGTCTTTTATGTAATGCTCTTACCTTGCGCGAAAAGATAGATCAACTCGGCAACAATGTCAGCGAACCCATACAGCGAGACGGTGTTACCATATTGCCCTCATATCAATACTGGAACGAGGCACTTCATGGTGTGGCACGCTCTGGCGCAGCCACCAGTTTCCCAGAGTCAAAAGGAATGTCAGCCACGTGGAATCCGCAACTAGTCTTTGAGTGTGCTAACGCAATATCCGATGAAGCACGCATCTACCACGTACAGACAGGCAAGGGTCTGAACTATTGGTCGCCCACAATCAATATGTCACGTGACCCACGCTGGGGCAGAGAGGAAGAAAACTACGGTGAAGACCCCTTCCTCGCAGGTACCCTCGCCGTGCAGTTCGTAAAAGGATTTCAAGGCGAAATAACCCAGAGCACACCTTATTACAAACTCATAGCCTGCGCCAAACATTTTGCTGCAAATAACTATGAGCAGGGACGCCAGTCAACAACCTCCTTCGTAAGCGAGAAGAACATGAGGGAGTATTACCTTCCTGCCTTCGAGATGTGCGTGCGCCAAGCAGGCGTAAAGAGCATCATGGCGGCATATAATGCCCTTTCCATCGACCCAACGGAGACCGATGCCAACAATCTTGGTATGGGGAAGGCACACGGAGGACTGCCATGTGCAGGCAACAGAATGTTGCTTACCGACATATTGCGTCGTGACTGGGGCTTCGATGGTTATGTAACGTCAGACTGTGCTGGACTCAGTTGCATACATCGCGCTTCAAAACACCTTTACTTCGGTCCCTACACTGCGGGCACAGTGAATACAGGTAAGGACTTTAACTCTATCCATTCGCCCTATGCATCCTCAACAGAGGAAGAGCAGATAATGGAAGCCCGCTCCGCTACTTTGGCTATAAAAGCAGGCTGTGAGACCAACTGCGAGTTCATGAACCAGTCGTCTGTCATACAACGTGCAGCGATGAATGCGGTGAATTCGGACTTTCAGGCAAAGGAAAAACCGGCACCTAACGGTAGAAGATATATCGATTTGACCGAAGCAGACATAGATACTGCCGTGGTAAGAGTGCTCGCCACCCGCTTTGCCCTCGGTGAATTCGATAATTTTGAGTATCCTGTCAATAATACTTTAGAGAGTGAAGCCAATCAGAAACTGGCGCTCCAAGCGGCACAGCAGAGCATGACATTGCTGAAGAATGATACGCCAGAAGGAGGAAAAATGCCGATTTTACCGCTGTCTACGGATAAAAAGGTGGCTCTTATAGGTCCATATGCTAATGCGATTATGCTTGGCGACTACAGTGGAACGCCAACTTATACCACCACTCCATATCAAGCCTTTTCAAAGAAACTTAACTTCCAGTTAAAGAACTCGCGCAACGGAGAGATAGCAGCCGTGCCATTTGATAAGGCCGTAGTCTCAAAGCGTGGCGAAGGACAGAACAATAAAGGAGCAGGAAACCTCGAAAACACCGCTCCTGGCGATATCTTCCTTTATGAAAAAGTAAACTTCGGAGAGGCTGGGTGTACTAAGTTCACCATGTCATGCGGTGCGAAAGCAACGGGAGTAGGCACAGTAAGTTTCATACTTGATAACAAGGATAATGCACCTTTCCTAACAGTAAGCAACCTTAATACAGGTTCATGGACAAAATGGCAGACGGTAACGGCAGACGTTGACCCAACAGTAGTAAAGGGAACGCACGACCTCTACGTGAAATTTGGCGGTAGCAATAGTTACGTGGGCAACTATCAGTACTTTAACTTTACCAACCCAGACAGCCCCCAGATACCAGCAGAAGAGACGCAAGGACCGCTTTACGTTTGCACCACGTCACCATCTGTAAACGAGAAAGCCACAGACGCCATGATAACACGTGCCGTGGAGGTAGCAAAACGTGCGGATGTAGTCGTTTTCCTCGGTGGAACCGACTATAGTAAGCCTGCTGACCACGCTACGGGCACGGAGAGCCACGACCGCTGGAGCATCACTTTGCCTGGCAATCAAGAGGACGTGCTGAAGGCAATACATGAAGTAAACAAGAACGTAGTACTAGTACTTGAGAGTGGATCTTCACTCGACGTGACATGGGCAAAGGAGAATGTACCTGCAATCATGGAGGCATGGTATGGCGGTCAGGCACAGGGCCAGGCCATCTGTGACGCTATTTATGGAGATATAAACCCATCAGGTAAACTTACTTCCACATGGTATAATAGTATAGACGAACTACCTTCTGAGACTGCCAGTGCTAAGAATTACTCCACCTTCGGACGTAAGGGCATGATGGAATATAACATTGACGACTGGGGCTATACCTATATGTATTATGGTCGTGGTACGAAAAACCCATGCCAGGCACAGAAACCGCAGTTCCCATTTGGCTACGGACTCTCATATACCACTTTTGAATATGCAGACATGAGCCTTAGCAAGAGTACTATAGAGAAGGACGGAAAGGTAATAGTTAAGGCAAGCGTAAAGAATACAGGTGAGCGTGACGGAGCCGAAGTGGTGCAGTTGTATGCTAACTTCAACGGTGATAGCCATTACGGCAAAAACGGTAATATGCGTCACAAGTTGGTAGGCTTCGCTCGTGTGGATGTAAAAGCCGGTGAAACCGCAACTTTTGAAATTCCTGTAGACTACGAACAGTTGGCTTACTTCGATGAAATGGCACATAATTATAAGGTAGCCGGTGGTGCTGTAACGCTCGAACTGGCTGCCAGCAGTGAGGATATACGACTGACAAAGACACTCAACGCAATGACTGGTGTGGCTAAGGAAACGTACCTTTCAGACGGTTCAACACCTGTAGAGCATGTAAAGAACTCAAAGCAACTTGCCGTAACAGACCATATTTATACCGTAATGGGAGTCTATGTATGCCCTGCTACGGACTTCGATAAACTGCCAGCAGGCATCTATGTGGTCAATGCACATAAGTATATAAAGAAAGATTAATAGTTAGTTATTTAATAATGATGTAGGTTAAGTAATCGGGAAGCATCGGTTTCCCAATGCCGCCGTCCCCACGATGTGATGTCGCTAGGGACGGCGGTTTTCTGTATGTGGTAAGAATCGTTGCTTATCTTTTTCCTAATTTATAGCCACTCTTGTCTGCTTCTGTTATCTTTCTTATTACGTGACATGGTTTTCCTGCCGCTACAACGCCCGCAGGTATGTCGTGAGTAACACGCTGCCAGCCCCGATCACGGTCTCATCGCCAATGGAGACGCCCCCAAGTATTATACTGTTGCCACCAATCCACACGCTATTGCCTATGTGAATATCCTTAGGTATCAGTCCACCAGTGATGCGTTCCTCTGCATCGAGCGAATGATTGGCAGAGTAAATGCTAACGTGAGAACCAAGAAGCGTGTTGTTGCCTATCCTGATCTGGCCGCAGTCAAGGAGTATCGCATCGAAGTTTATGTAGACATCATTGCCTATGGCGATGTTTTTACCAACCTCACAGCAGAAGTCTGGCTCTATCCATAACGCTCACCGATGCTCTTTAGCAGTCTGCGCATTATGTCTTGACTTCTCTCTATCTCCTCGTCTGTGGTGTGGTTAAATTCGTTGAAGAGTCTTTTTGCTACGAATCTTCTGTTGAACAGGTCTTCAGCGAAATCGTTATATACTATGCCAGCCTGCATCTTTTCCCAGTCGTCATATCGTAATGTTTTATTATAGTTTATGAATTATGTAATAAAAAAAGAGCGCATAGCCATAGGAATGGTATGCGCCCTCAGAGTATAAGTTAATGTTGTGCGATATTAGTCAATTATAAGGTTCTCGCCAGTCATATCAGCAGGCTTCTCTAAGCCCATGATGTGGAGAATAGAAGGAGCCACGTCAGCCAGACGACCGTCCTTAACCTTTGCAGAATTATTGTCTGTTACATATATGAAAGGAACAGGGTTTAGAGAGTGAGCAGTGTTAGGAGTACCGTCAGGGTTAATGGCGTTGTCAGCATTGCCGTGGTCGGCAATGATGATAGCCTCATAACCAGTAGCCTTAGCAGCCTCAATCACGTCGCGAACGCAGTTGTCTACGGCTACTACAGCCTTTGCAATAGCGTTATATACGCCGGTATGACCAACCATATCACCGTTAGCGAAGTTTACAACGATGAAATCATACTCGTCTTTCTTAATAGCCTCTACCAGTTTGTCCTTTACTTCATAAGCCGACATCTCTGGCTTAAGGTCGTATGTAGCAACCTTAGGTGAAGCAACAAGAATACGATCCTCGCCTTCGTATGGAGCCTCACGACCACCGTTGAAGAAGAAGGTAACGTGAGCATACTTCTCAGTCTCAGCAGTGTGCAACTGCTTCTTGCCCTGCTGTGAGAGGTATTCACCGAGAGTGTTCTGTACATTCTCCTTAGGGAAGAGAATGCCAACGCCCTTGAATGAAGCATCGTATGGAGTCATGCAGTAATATTTCAGTCCAGGGATAGTCTTCATTCCCTCCTCAGGCATATCCTGCTGAGTGAGCACCTGAGTCAACTCCTTGGCACGGTCGTTACGGAAGTTGATGAAGATGACAGCATCACCCTCCTCAATCTTGCCATTAACAGAAGCGTTATTGATAGCCTTAACGAACTCATCGGTAACACCTTCGTCGTAACTCTCCTGCATAGCCTGCACCATGTCGGTAGCCTGCTTGCCAGTACCACTAACCATCAGGTCGTAAGCCTCTTTCACACGGTTCCAACGCTTGTCACGGTCCATTGCATAGAAACGACCTATGATGCTTGCGATGTTAGCGTCATTCTCCTTACACTTAGCATCAACCTGCTCAATGAAGCCCTTACCTGACTTAGGGTCAGTGTCACGACCGTCCATGAAGCAGTGTACGAAAACCTGCTGTGAGAGACCATAGTGCTTGCCAACCTCAATGAGTTTGAAGAGGTGGTCAAGTGAAGAGTGCACACCACCGTTAGACGTTAAGCCCATAAGGTGGAGTTTCTTGCCGTTAGCCTTAGCATATTCATAAGCCTCTTTTACCTGGGCGTTCTCAACGATAGAGCCGTCAGCACATGCACGATTAATCTTGACGAGGTCCTGATAAACAATGCGACCAGCACCGATGTTGAGGTGACCTACCTCAGAGTTACCCATCTGACCGTCAGGAAGACCAACGTCTTCGCCTGAAGCCTGAAGTTGTGATACACTGCTTACAGCCTGGAGGTAGTCCAGGTAAGGTGTAGGAGTGTTGTAAATAACGTCACCTGCACCATGCTTGCCGATTCCCCAACCGTCGAGAATCATCAAAAGAGCTTTTTTTGCCATATTGTTTCGTTGTGTTGAATAGTTTTCCTGACTTTGATAATTGGATTCCTTTATCCTGATGTTGGACTGCTTTTGTCATTATATAGTCCAGTCCTTGTCAATGTATAGTCCAGTCCTTGTCAATGTATTGACCTGTCTTTACTTAAGAATTGGTCAGTTTTAGCCAATGTGTTGACCTGTCTTTACTTAAGTATTGGTCAGTTTTAGCCAATGAAAAGGATAAAATTGCATAATGAAGGCTTTCTTCGCATCTTACTAAAGCATCTCCAAAATGTCCTTCTCTTTCCGACTGCAAAGTTACATCAATACCATGATATAGGGATATAAGAATTGTTAAATAATAATAAATACATGTTTTCATATAAAAAAGTGGAGTAAAGTGGGGAAAAGTGGGGATTTTTTTGTAACTTTGCCTGCAAAAAGATAACCGTTAATAAGTACGCACGTGAGATTCTTGGGCAACATAGAAGCAAAGGCAGACGCTAAAGGGCGTGTTTTCCTTCCTGCGACATTTCGTAAAGTGTTGCAGTCGGGAGGCGTGGAGCAGTTAGTGATGCGCAAGGATGTGCATGAAGATTGCCTTGTGCTTTATCCAGAAGACGTGTGGAATGACTTAATGGACGGCATGCGTGCGAGGCTTAATCGTTGGAACCGTCAGCAGCAACAGATATTCCGTCAGTTCGTGAGCGATGTGGAATTGGTGTGTTTAGACGGCAATGGAAGATTTCTTATACCGCGCCGTTTGCAGGAAATGGTTGGTATAGAACAGGCAGTTCGCTTCATAGGAGTGGGCGATACGATAGAGATATGGGCAGTAAAGAATACCGAAGAACCGTTCGTTGACGCAGAAACATTCGGTAATGCCCTTGAAGATTTGATGAACGACATGAATTAAGATGATGGAAGAACAGATATATCACATACCAGTATTGCTCAACGAAAGCGTTAATGGCATGGACATTAAGCCAGGCGGCGTCTATGTTGACGTAACCTTTGGCGGTGGAGGCCATAGCAGTGAGATCGCAAAACGCATAAATGGCGATGGCCATCTCTACTCTTTCGATCAAGATGCAGACGCTGAAGAGAACGTAATGAAGTCGACAGTGCTGAAAAATGCACAAGAGAACGGCACGTTTACGTTCGTAAGAAGCAACTTCCGTTATCTCAAAAACTGGATGCGTTACTATGGGGTAGATCATGTAGATGGCATACTTGCCGACCTGGGAGTGTCCAGTCACCACTTTGATGACGAAACACGTGGATTCTCATTCCGTTTTGAATCTCCACTAGATATGCGCATGAACACTCGGGCTGGGGCAACGGCAGCAGATGTGGTGAATACTTATGACGAGGCAAGGCTTGCAGATGTGTTCTATCTATATGGCGAGTTAAAAACGTCGAGGAAGATTGCAGCTGCGATAGTCAAGGCACGACAAGAAACAGAAATAAAGACAACGCAGGACTTCCTGAAAGTGGTTGAGCCGTTCTTTAAACGCGAACGTGAGAAGAAAGATATGGCAAAACTCTTTCAAGCGTTAAGAATAGAGGTTAATCACGAAATGGATGCCTTAAAAGAAATGCTTTACGCAGCCAAGGAAGTGTTGGGCGAAGGAGGCAGGCTCAGCGTTATTACCTACCACAGTTTGGAGGATCGCATTGTGAAGAACGTTATGAAGACGGGCAATGCAGAAGGAAAACGCGAGACAGACTTCTTTGGTAAGGTGCAGACCCCGTTTAAACTGGTAAACAATAAAGTTATAGTCCCATCTGCAGAGGAGCAGTCGCGTAACCCAAGGTCACGCAGTGCGAAACTCAGAGTGGCGGAGAAAATTGCTGAATGAAAACTAAATAGCAGCATAACGAGGTCGGAGGACTATCCGAGTAAAAAAGAATAACAAACCGAATGTAGCAATAAAGACGTAAGATGGACGATAAAGAAAAAGATACGGAGGGGAAGAATGCACAGCAAGTGGATGTCGGTAACGATGTTAACTCGGCTGTTGACGCTGCATCGGATGCCGTTCTTGCGGAGGGAAAAACTCCAGATGACAGCACCAGTAAGAAGGACAACTGTACGAAAAAGAACGAATCGGGTCCTAAGGAAGGCAAGAAGGCGGTAGAATCTTCAAGCAGTGTGCTTGGAAACAAGACCATAGAAGATGTAATTAAAAATGAGGCGAAGGAAGAACAGGACACGTCGTCGCCGTTCTCATTACCCAGAACGCTTGGTGGCGTGATGATAGCACGAGCATTCCAGAAGCAAATGGGGTTGGTATGTCTCGTGTGCGCGTTCTTTATAATATATATAAATAATCGCTATGTCTGCCAGAAAAGAATGGTCGAGATTGACAAAATGGAGCGTAAAATGGTCGATGCGCGGTACAAAGCAACCGTCTGTACTAGTATATTAACGGAGAAAAGCCGCGAGAGTAACATTATGCGTTTGCTTGGGTCGTATGGAGATTCCACGCTGACCATCCCAAATGAACCTCCATACCTAATAAGGGTAGAAGAGTAAGTCAATAGTTTTGGCTGCGGAAACCAAAATGGTAGAAGAGTAAGTCAATAGATTTGGCTGCGGAAACCAATAATAGTAGAAGAGAAAGTCAATAGTTTTGGCTGCGGAAACCAATAATGGTAGAAGAGTAAGTCAATAGTTTTGGCTGCGGAAACCAAAATGGTAGAAGAGTAAGTCAATAGTTTTGGCTGCGGAAACCAGTAATGGTAGAAGAGTAAGTCAATAGTTTTGGCTGCGGAAACCAATAATGGTAGAAGAGTAAGTCAATAGTTTTGGCTGCGGAAACCATAGAGATAGAAGAGTTAATAAATGAGAGTGGGAGAGTGAAAATATTTCAATAACCTACCAGATAGTGAAAGTCTGGGACAAAACAAAAGAGAAACCAGGAAGAGAAAAGGATTGGGACACATCAATGAGCAGATTCGACAATAATAAATCCATGTTACGCTACACCGTTTTTGCAGGCCTCCTCACGGTCATTGCGGTGTGTGTGCTTGGTAAAGGACTATATACAATGACCATAGAGCGTGACTACTGGCAGAGGGTAGGTGCGCAAATGAAACTCGACAGTATTACTGTTGATCCGATAAGAGGCAATATCCTCAGCGACAACATGCAGCAGTTGGCATGTAATCTGCCAGAGTATCGTATGTATATGGATTTCGTGGCGTTGCAAGAGAGTAAGGCTGACACGTTGTGGCATGACAGTTTGGGACATGATACCAAGGTGTTACACGCATTGTGTGATAGCCTTCACAAGATATTTCCTCAGCGTAGCGCAGAGGAATTCCTTGCTCACATGAAGGAAGGTTATGCAAAACATAGTAGATATTGGCCTGTTTACAACAAGCGTGTGTCGTATACCGTGTACCAAAAAGTAAAGTCACTGCCGATATTTAGGTTAAAACCAGGTGTTGGAGGCTTCACAGCGCAGAAGTTTATGGTGCGCAACAGGCCTTATGGCTCACTTGCTTCCAGCATAGTAGGTGATACATATAAGGAGAAAGGCATAGCATATTCAGGTTTGGAACTGGCTTATGACTCTATATTAAGAGGTCGTCCAGGCTTTAAACACCGTCGAAAAGTATTGAATGGATGGGTGGATATGCTTGACTCCGCTGCCACGAATGGCAGTGATATAGTAACAACTATAGACGTAGGCATACAGGATCTTGCTGAACGTTCGTTGATAAAAGAACTTAGAGCAGTGAATGGTTATACCGGTGTCGCTATAGTAATGGAGGTTGCGACGGGCGACATTAAGGCGATGGTAAACGTAGACCTCGACTCTACAGGTGTGTACCGAGAGGGAAGAAACCATGCAATAGCCGACTTCCTCGAACCTGGTTCCGTGTTCAAGACCGCCAGTTTTATGGTTGCTTTGGACGATGGCGTTATAGATACCACCACCTCAGTCGATACAGGCTGTGGTATTATGACAATGTATGGAGCCAAGATGCGTGACCATAACTGGCATCACGGAGGTTATGGCGTGCTGAGTGTGCCGCGAGTGCTACAGGTGAGTTCCAATATTGGTGTTAGTTATCTGATAGATAAGCATTATCACAACTGTCCAGACAAGTTCGTTCGTGGTCTTTACAGAGTTGGTATTGGTGAAAATCTACACCTGCCGTTCCCTGAGTACAGTGCTCCAAGAATACGACTTCCGCAGAAAAATAGCCGCGGAAAGTACGAAACCACCGTTTGGATAGACAAAAATGGGCGTGAACAGAAAGGAAGATGGAGCAATACTGCGCTCCCTTGGATGAGTATTGGATACGAAACCAATGTTCCTCCGATATCAGTTGTAACGTTCTATAACGCTATTGCCAACGGTGGCGTGATGGTTCGTCCACGATTCGTTAAGCGAATAGAGAAGGATGGCGAAATAATCAAGGAGTTTCCTGTAGACGTTATCAAGAGACAAATCTGCAAAAAGGAGACTCTTGGCAAGATACAGACGATACTGCGTCAGGTTGTCAGCATCGGACTAGGTAAGACTGCAGGCTCTAAAGCCTTTGACGTATCGGGTAAAACAGGTACAGCCCAGAAGGCGCATGGCGGTGGATATAAAAACGGAACAGTCAACTATCTGCTCTCCTTCTGTGGATATTTCCCGTCAGAAGCACCGCGTTACACCTGTATTGTCTGCATACACAAGGCAGGATTGCCAGCCTCTGGAGGTCTGATGAGTGGTCAGGTGTTCCATGATATAGCCGAGGGTATCATGGCAAAGAATATCAAGTATGATGTTAAAGATGCCAAAGACTCGCTCTATGTGGCGCTACCTGACGTGAAAGCCGGTAACGTTCTTGCTGCAGACTATGTCATGTCACGACTCGGTTTCCTCTGTCAAGGAGGTTGGAAAGGCGCCATTGGTGACGGAAAACCTGTCTGGGGCACCGTTGAACGTGGCGGAAACGTTTCGGTAATACACCGTAAAGGCGTAATGTCAACTCGCATAATGCCTGACGTAACAGGCATGGGAGCGCGCGATGCAGTGTTCCTGATAGAGAACTGTGGTGCGAAAGTCATCCTAAAAGGTCGTGGAAAGGTAAAGCACCAAAGCAAACCAGCGGGCTCAGCGATGCATAAAGGCGAGAAGGTAACGCTCGAGTTGATGTGACGTTAGTGCTTCCATTGCGTGGTATATGAAGAGAACAACATAAAAACAGATATAACAATGAAACTCTCAGAAATCATTTCAGTCATCAAACCAGTACAGATTGCTGGTACGCTTGATGTTGACATAACAGGCATAAATATCGATTCACGTAAGGTAGAGGCCGGAAACCTCTTCGTAGCAATGCGTGGAACACAGGTCGATGGTCACCAGTTCATACCAAAAGCCATAGAACTCGGTGCCGTGGCAGTATTGTGTGAAGAGATACCTGATGATGTAAAAGAAGGCGTAACCTATGTAAAGGTAGCCGACTGTGAGGAATGTGTAGGTCCAGTAGCCACCACTTTCTATGGCAATCCTACGTCGAAACTGAAACTCGTAGGCGTTACAGGCACTAATGGTAAGACCACTATCGCCACATTGTTATATAATATGTTTCGCAAGATGGGGCATAAGTGTGGACTGCTCTCTACCGTCTGCAACTACATAGAGGACGAAGCAGTGCCAGCAACCCACACCACTCCAGACCCAATAGAGTTGAACGAACTTCTGGCGAGAATGGTAGAACACGGCTGCGAATACGCTTTCATGGAATGCTCAAGCCATGCCATCGCGCAGAAGCGCATCGGTGGACTCAACTTTGTGGGTGGTATCTTTACCAATCTTACCCGTGACCACCTTGATTACCACAAGACCTTCGAGAACTATCGTGATGCCAAGAAGGCATTCTTCGACTCACTTCCCAAGACTGCCTTTGCCATAACCAATGCAGATGACAAAAACGGCATGGTCATGGTGCAGAACACTAAGGCAACGGTTAAGACCTACTCAACGCGCTCAATGGCCGACTTCGTGGCGCATATTATAGAGTGTCACTTCGAAGGCATGTATCTTGATATAGACAATCATGAGGTAGGCGTACAGTTCATAGGCAAGTTTAATGTCAGCAACCTGCTCGCAGTGTATGGTGCTGCACGTATGTTAGGCAAGAGTGCCGATGACATACTCGTAGTAATGAGTACCCTTCACAGCGTCTCTGGACGCTTAGAACCAGTACATTCCCCCGATGGTTATACCGCAATTGTAGACTACGCACATACGCCAGACGCCCTTGAGAATGTCTTGTCAGCCATCCATGAGGTGCTGAACGGTAAGGGACAGGTGATAACCGTATGTGGAGCCGGTGGCAATCGCGACAAGGGCAAACGTCCACTTATGGCGCAAGAAGCCGTAAAACAGAGCGATAAGGTTATCATTACCAGTGACAATCCGCGCTTTGAGGAACCCCAAGACATTATCAACGATATGCTTGCAGGGCTCAATCAGCAGCAGATGAAGAAGGTAATCAGCATAGTAGACCGCCGTGAGGCAATAAAGACCGCCTGCATGATGGCTCAGAAGGGTGACGTAATCCTCGTTGCCGGCAAGGGACATGAGGATTATCAAGACGTGAAAGGCGTAAAGCACCACTTTGATGACAAGGAAGAACTGCGCAAGGCGTTCGGCATAGCGTAAGGCCAAAGTAATGCAAATAAAGGAAAGCAAACAAAACAACGATAAAAAAAGAAACAGATGTTATACTATCTTTTCAGATTTTTAGAGCAATGGGACATCCCAGGATCGGGCATGTGGAGTTATATCTCCTTCCGTTCCCTGCTTGCGCTCATCCTGTCATTGGTAATATCAGTATGGTTTGGTGAGTTCTTCATCAAGTGGATGAGACGTCATGGCGGACTGGAAGCACAGCGCGACCGCAGCATAGACCCTTACGGAGTAGAGAAAAGAGGTGTGCCAACGATGGGAGGTGTTATCATTATCGTAGCCACCTTAGTTCCCTGCCTGCTTTTCGGAAGGCTCCGCAACATTTATATGTTGCTCATGATAGGCACAACCGTATGGCTGGGACTCATTGGTTTTGCTGACGACTATATCAAGATGAAGGTTACCAAGGACGGTCTGAAGCCCCTCTACAAACTGATAGGCCAAGCAGTGCTCGGCTTAGTAGTAGGTCTAACGCTTTGGCTTAGTCCAGATGTAGTGATACGCGAGAACGTGTCTGTAAAACAACAAGGTCAAGAACTAGTGATGCACAAGAGTGCACCAGTCAAGTCTACCACCACAACCATACCGTTCGTAAAGAACAATAACCTCAATTATACAGACACCTTCTTTGGTTGGATGGGTGAACACCGCAGCGCAGCAGGCTGGATATTCTTCGTAGTGCTCGTTACATTCGTAGTAATGGCAGTAAGCAACGGCTCAAATCTCAACGATGGTATGGACGGTATGTGTGCCGGCAACTCCGCCATAATATGTGTGGCGTTAGGCATCTTAGCGTACGTCTCCAGCCATATAGGCTATGCGGCGTACTTCAACATAATGTATATACCGCAGTCCGAGGAACTAGTAATATTCCTCTGTGCCTTTGCCGGAGCGCTGATAGGCTTCTTGTGGTACAACGCTTACCCAGCACAGATATTCATGGGCGATACAGGTTCGCTCGCCATCGGTGGCATAATAGCCGTCACCGCCCTCATAATCCACAAGGAACTGCTCATTCCGCTGCTCTGCTTTGTCTTCTTCATGGAGAGTATCTCAGTAATGTTACAGGTACAAGTAGCAAAGTATGGCAATCGCAAAGGCAAAAAACTTCGATTCTTCAAGCGTGCTCCAATCCACGATGCCTTCCGCATAAAGCCAGGACAGATAGCCGACGACGTCAAGATACTGCTCAACTGGCCTCGCGGATGCTGGCTAGAGTCGAAGATAACGACACGTTTCTGGATTATCACCGTGTTACTCGCGGCACTCGCCATAGTAACGTTGAAAATACGATAAAAACCATATCAGGCAAAAACAGAGGCTATACATATAAAACTTACAGATTGAAAGGAAAAGGAGTGTAAATGCTTACAGTTTTTGTCAGCAAAAGAAAAACTCCCAATAAGTACTCTTTAACACTGTAATCACATAGAGATTACCTTGTAATCAGGGCTTAATTACAACGTAAAAAGGGTGCTTTCAGATTGTAAGTTGGTACATATTGCAAAAGCAACATAAAAAAGATACAGTTTATGGATAAGTTAGTGATACTCGGAGCCGGCGAAAGCGGCGTTGGAACAGCGATTCTTGCGAAGAAGCAAGGATACGAAGTTTTTGTCTCAGACATGGGCACCATCAAGCCGAAGTATAAGAAAAAACTTGACGAGAACGGCATACGCTGGGAAGAAGGACACCATACAGAGGAAGAAATTCTCAGTGCAACAGAGGTCGTTAAAAGTCCAGGCATACCCGATACTGCGCCAATGATACAGGCACTGATAAAGAAGGGTACACCGATACTCGCCGAATTAGAGTTCGCTAAGCGCTACAGCAAGGGCAAGACAATATGCATCACCGGTTCAAACGGAAAAACAACCACCACCTCTCTTATATATTATATAATGAAGAAATGGGGTGTTGACGTAGGACTGGCTGGCAATATCGGACGCTCTTACGCCCTGCAGGTGGCTACGGAAGACCACGAATGGTACGTGCTGGAGATAAGTTCCTTCCAACTTGACAATATGTATGACTTTCATGCAGATGTCTCCGTGTTGATGAACATTACCCCAGACCACCTAGACCGCTACAACTTCGAAATGCAGAACTATGTAGACTCGAAGATGCGTATCATACAGAACCAGACACCGAAAGATACTTTCGTTTACTGGAATGATGACGAATACATTAATAACGAACTGCGCAAGCGTCTTGACGGCTATCGACCTAAGCCTACACCGTCATCACGTCCTGCCGTGACAGGAAACCCTACACTGGCGCCTTTCGCTGACAGCGAGATTGACCCTAATAGTGATTTCCCACTACCAGGCAAGCACAACCAGCGCAATATGATGGCAGCAACAGGAGCAGTGCGTGCCGCAATGGCAAAGATGAACCTCACTGCCGGACAACAATTCAAGTATGAGGAGATACTCGCAAAGTGTCTTCGTGACTTCCCAGGCGTGGAACACCGCCTTGAGAAGGTAGTAGAAACCAACGGAGTGTTGTGGATAAACGACTCAAAAGCAACCAACGTTGACGCATGCCACGTAGCACTCGAGGCAATGAGTCGCCCCGTAGTACTCATAGTGGGAGGCAAGGACAAAGGCAATGACTATAATGATATCAAGCCATTGGTAAAAGAAAAATGTCATGCCGTGGTATATCTTGGTGCCGACAACACAAAACTGCATGTAGCCTTCGATGATATGGGACTGGAAATAGCCGATACCCACAGCATGAAGGAGTGCGTAGAGGCATGCCGCTCATTGGCTAAACCAGGCGACGTGGTACTCTTATCACCGTGTTGCGCTTCCTTCGACCTGTTTAAGAACATGGAAGACCGCGGTGAACAATTCAAAGCGTTAGCAAAAAACGAAAAATAACTGTCCGTGAGGTTACTGGTAATGTCGCAGGAAACGACACGCTACAGTATTTCTGACAGACATCACACCAGGAAAAAGAGTAACAATAATGGACAAATTCAAACAACTTCAAAATCTCTTCAAGGGCGATACTACCATCTGGATGATATTCTTCCTGCTCTGCATAATAAGCATCACGGAGGTGTATTCATCCTCATCAATCCTTGGTTACAAGTCGGGCAATTACTGGTATGCCGCTGCTTACCATACGGTTTTGCTAGGAGTGGGACTTGTAGCAATGGTGTGTGTGCTCAACGTACCATGCCGTTACTTCAAAATAGCGACCCCAATGCTAGTGCCTTTCTCTGTGATAATGCTGATACTTGTATATTTCGTAGGTACGAAGGCAAACGATGCAGCCCGCTGGCTCAGTGTGTGTGGCATACCGCTGCAACCATCAGAGATAGCCAAAGGCACCATGGTACTCGCCACGGCACATATACTTAGTCAGTTACAGACACCAAACGGTGCCCACCCTAAGGCGTTCAAGTATGTCTGTATAACATCGGGCATACTCATAATGCTGGTCTTCCCAGAGAACTTCTCTACTGCAGCGCTCATGGGAGTGGTAGTAGTAGCGATGATGATAATAGGACGTGTGCCAATGAGGCAAATAGGTTACCTGTGCAGCGCAGTAGCAGTAGTAGGAGCATTGGCGGTAACACTGGTGTTCACCATGGGTAAATCGAAAGAGCAGTTGAACGCTGAGGCAGCAGCACATAACCGTCAGTACACCGAAGTGGTGGCCGGTTCAAAGGACCAAAACGCTGACCAAGAGGTGAAGAGAGGCGGACTGCTCCACCGTATGGATCTGTGGAAAGCGCGCGTGGAAGACCACTTCAACAAGGAAGATGTACCACCAGAGAAGTATGACCTTGACAAAAACGGACAGGTAGGACATGCTAATATTGCCATAGCATCATGCAACTTCCTCGGGGTAGGACCAGGAAACTCCGTGCAGAGAGACTTCCTGCCACTTGCATTCTCAGACTTTATCTATGCAATCATATTCGAGGAATTCGGTTGGGTAGGCGCAGCATTCGTGGCATTGCTTTACATATCATTGCTCTTCCGCACAGGCTACATAGCCCGACAGTGTGAGAACGCATTCCCAGCATACCTCGCTATGGGATTGGCGTTGATGATAGTGATACAGGCTTTGTTCAACATGATGGTAGCAGTAGGACTGGCACCAGTCACAGGACAACCATTGCCATTGATAAGTAAGGGCGGCACGTCAAGCATCATCAACTGCATATACATAGGAGTGATACTCAGTATCAGCAGAACAGCGAAGAAAAAGAAAGAGGCACATGCGTAACACACGCCTGCCAGAGAATCTTGTTACAATAAACTATACTAAAAAAAGAAAAACATATACGATATGGAAGAACCACGAGTAATCATCAGTGGCGGTGGTACGGGAGGACATATATTCCCTGCAGTGAGCATCGCCAACGCTATAAAGGCCAAACATCCAGAGGCTAAGATACTCTTTGTTGGAGCACAGGGCAGAATGGAGATGACCAGAGTGCCTGAGGCTGGATACGAAATAAAGGGACTCCCCGTGCGCGGACTCATTCGCCCACTGTGGAGCCTGAAGAATATCGGCGTGATGATAGACTTCCTTAAGAGCAAAAGAATGGTGAAAAGCATCATCAAGGAGTTCCGGCCACAGGTGGCAGTAGGCGTAGGAGGATATGCATCCGCACCAACATTGAATGCTGCAGCATCACTCGGAATACCATGCCTAATACAGGAACAAAACTCGTATGCAGGCGTAACAAATCGCTCGCTCGCAAAAAAAGCAGCCAAAATATGCGTCGCTTACGATGGTATGGAACGGTTCTTCCCTGCCGAACGCATAATGAAGACCGGTAACCCTGTAAGACAGGCATTGCTAGACAATACGTGTACGAAGGCTACCGCATGCGAAGCACTTGGTATTAGCAAAGACCTACCAACAATACTGGTTATAGGTGGTTCGCTCGGTGCACGCACAATCAATGATGCTATAGCCAACGGCATAAAGAGATTCGAGGAAAAAAACATTCAGGTAATATGGCAGACAGGTAAGTATTACGCTGAGGAATGCCAGCGAAAAGCCAAAGAAGCCGGAGCAAAGTTGGTGCGTCCACAGGCGTTTATCTCTGACATGGCAACGGCATACAAGGCTGCCGACGTAGTAATAAGTCGCGCAGGAGCCTCCAGTATCAGCGAACTTTGCCTATTGGGAAAAGCCGCTATCCTCGTACCTTCACCTAATGTAGCGGAAGATCATCAAACAAAGAACGCACGAGCACTATCTGATCGCAACGCTGCCGTATTCGTACCAGATGCCGCTGCAGGAAAGACACTCGTGGAAGAGGCTATCGCTCTCGTGGCAGACCCATCAGCAATAACATCCTTAGAACTCGAAGTGAGCAAGTTGGCACTCCACAATTCTGCCGATATCATAGCCAATGAAGTGCTGAAACTGGCAGGATATAACAAGTAAGTTATCATAAAGCGTCACGAACAACAACAAAAAACAAGGAACGAAAACATAGTTGTGGTAGCGAAAAGACAACCACATTAATAAATAAAGAAGAAAGATGAAAGCAGTATATTTCGTTGGTGCAGGAGGCATTGGCATGAGTGCCATTGCACGTTATTTCATACGTCAAGGACTGGTAGTGGCAGGATATGACAAAACTCCATCAAAACTGACGCAGCAACTGGAAAAGGAAGGTATGCTCATACACTATGAAGAGAACGTAGAACTCATACCAGTAGCCTGCCGCGATGCAAAGGAATGCCTCGTGGTATATACCCCAGCCATACCTCAGGAGCACAAAGAACTGCAGTTTTTCCGCAATGGCGGCTTCGAAATAAAGAAGCGCGCGCAGGTACTCGGAATGCTTACACAGTCACATAAGGGCCTCTGCGTAGCAGGAACACATGGAAAAACCACCACGTCAACGATGTGTGCGCACATCATGCACCAGTCTACAGCAGACTGCAACGCCTTCCTAGGAGGCATATCAAAGAACTATGGCACCAACTATATACTCTCCGACAAGTCTGATTACGTTGTGATAGAGGCAGACGAGTTTGACCGTTCTTTCCATTGGCTACGCCCTTGGATGACCGTTATTACCTCAACGGACCCTGATCATCTTGATATATACGGCACGAAAGAGGCTTATCTGGAGTCTTTCCGCCATTATACAACACTCATACAGCCAGGTGGCGCACTCATAATCCACACAGGATTAGAGATGAAGGCAGACGTACCTGAAGGCGTGAGAACATATACTTACAGCATGAACGATGGTGACTTTCACGCTGAAAACATCAAGATAGAGCGAGGAGAGATAACGTTCGACTTCGTATCACCGGTTGAAAACGTCAAGAACATAACGCTCGGACAGCCAGTTCCTATCAACATAGAGAACGGAGTGGCTGCAATGGCAATGGCACAACTGAATGGTTGTACGGCAGAAGAACTGCGTTATGGCATGAAGACATACAAAGGAGTGGATCGTCGCTTTGACTTCGCGCTGCGCAACGACAAACACGTGGTACTATCAGATTATGCTCACCATCCGAAAGAAATATATCAGAGCGCAAAGAGCATGCGAGAGGTGTACCATGACCGCCATATTACAGCGATATTCCAGCCACATCTCTATACCAGAACACGTGATTTCTATGCTGACTTTGCTGAGGCACTCTCACAACTTGATGAGGTTATACTCTGCGACATATACCCAGCACGAGAGAAACCGATACCAGGCGTAACGTCAGAGTTAATCTATGATCGTCTGAAGCCAGGCGTAGAGAAAAGCATGATACACAAAGAAGACGTGCTTGACCTTGTGAAAAGTCGCGACTTTGATGTACTTATCATCCTCGGAGCAGGCGATTTAGATAACTATGTGCCTGAAATCGCAAAGATAATACAGGCAAAGGAAAAGTAAAACATAAGATGAATAACAGAGAAACGGAAGGCGATAAATCACTCTAATGGATCCGATAGTCTACTCAGACGGAGCCGCTCAATCACTCTAATGGATCCGATAACCCATTTAGACGGAGCCGATAACCCATTTAGATGTGGCCGATAGTCTACTCAGATGGAGTCGATAACCCATTTAGATGGATCCGATAGTCTACTCAGATGGATCCGATTTGTCATTCAAGTGAGTGTAAAGAGATGACTGTCCGTATCTGATTATAAAACAAACAGAAGCAAAATAGCAATACAGTTGAAACTGAACATTAACTGGAAGAAAACTCTCCTCGTAACGTTTGACGTGCTTATCGCAGTATATCTCGTCATGGCTGTGACCTCATGGAATACTCCTTCGAGGGAAGGTGAAGTGTGTACAAAGGTCGTAATCAATGTGGCGGACGAAAATGTGAATGGCTTTCTCAACTCGGCAGAGGTGAAAACACTGCTTGAACGCGCAGGCCTATATCCACTGTCACAGAGCATGCAAGACATAAACCCACGCCAAATAGAGCAGGCTTTGCGTGGAATGCCATTCGTGAAGACAGCGCAGTGTTATGCCACGGAGGATGATCACGTGTGCATTACCATCACGCAACGCACACCGATAATACGTGTTAAGAGCATGACGGGGGAGGATTACTACATTGATGACAACGGGGGGGTGATGCCAAACTCACAATATACCAGCGACATGATTATTGCAACAGGAAATATTTCGAAGTATTATGCGTGCCGTTATGTATATCTTCTCGCCCAAAAGTTAATGTCAGACGAACTGTGGCGCAACCAAATAGAGCAGATAAATGTGCTGCCTGACAAGACTATAGAACTCGTTCCACGGGTAGGAAACCATGTAATCAACATAGGACAACTGCCCCCAGGCTCGAATACAACGGCTCATCGAGAGGCGGTTGACGACTTCGTAACTAAACAGTTGCACCGTCTTGAACTCTTCTATAAGGAGGGATTAAAGTATGCGGGATGGGAAAAATATGACTATATAAACCTCGAATACAGCAACCAGATTGTATGTCGACGCCGCGAAAACTCGTAGTCATTAGTGTTAAAACAAAGAAATGACGCCACGAAAACTCGTAGTCATTAGCGTTAAAACAAAGAAATGACGCCGCGAAAACTCGTAGTCATTAGTGTTAAAACAAAGAAATGACGCCGCGAAAACTCGTAGTCATTAGCGTAAAAACGAAGAAGTGACGCCGCGAAAACTCGTGGTCATTAGTGTTAAAACGAAGAAATGACGCCGCGAAAACTCGTGGTCATTAGTGTTAAAACGAAGAAATGACGCCGCGAAAACTCGTAGGTGCCACCGTAAAAACGAATAAATAAAAACAGAATAAAGAAATAAAGATAAAGTAAAAGATAATATGCCAGCAAAGAATTTCGTCGTAGCCATAGAGTTAGGCTCAACCAAAATCAGAGGTATTGCAGGTCAGAAACGGTCTGACGGCAGCATTGCCGTGCTCGCAGTTGTTAGCGAGGACGCAAGACAGTGCATAAGAAACGGTGTTGTTTATAACATAGACAAGACCGTACAGTGCATAACAAGCATAGTCCAGAGACTTAAGTCACAGTTGAAGGCAGGCATTAAGCATGTCTATGTGGGTGTGAGTGGACAGTCAATACACTCAGAACGCAACATCATCGTAAAGGAAATACACAGTGCGGTGCCCGTGACTCAGCAATTAATTGTTGAGATGATGGATCAGAACCGTGCCATGGACTATCCTGATATGGAAATCCTTGACGTGGAAGTACAGGAATATCGTGCTGATGCCTCATTGGAAACGGAACCTGTTGGCATACAATGTTCACGCTTGGAAGGTAACTTCCTCAACATACTTCAGAGCAAACGACACTACCAGAAACTCAATAGTTGCTTTGAAATGGCAGGTGTTAAACTCGCAGAGATATACCTTGCACCGTTTGCTCTTGCCGATGCAGTATTGACACCGGTAGAGAAACGCAGTGGTTGTGTGCTCGTAGACATGGGTGCAGACACCACAACCGTAATGGTATATTATAAGAATATTGTCCGCCACATAGCCGTTATACCTCTTGGAGGCAGCAATATCACAAAGGATTTGTGTTCACTTCGTGTAGAAGAAAACGAGGCAGAGAAACTAAAACTGCGCTATGCTTCAGCCTACACAGCACCAGAGGATATCGACAGTTCATTGACTTACGACATAGACACTGACCGAAAGGAGAACTGCACGCACTTTATCGACATCGTGGAAGCACGTGTTCAGGAGATAATAGCCAATGTCTATAACCAAATTCCTGCTGATTTTCAGGATAAGATACTTGGTGGCATAGTTCTGACAGGTGGTGCTTCTAACATGAGAAACATGGATGTAGCCTTCCGTAAGTACACGAATATAGACAAGGTTCGAATTGCTAATTTCGTAACTTATACCATAAACTCTACCAATGCCGAGATAAATGCTCACGACGGTACCATGAATACCCTCCTTGCATTGCTCGCAAAGGGTGACCAAAACTGCTATCTTGCGCCAGAAGAGCCAAAGCCTACCGACATGTTTGACACCCAAGCAGATAGCAATAGAGCAGAAGGAGGCACGCAAGAGGTACAGCCTCGTGACCCCCACTCACTGCCTTCAGGCGTAGTACAGAGCGAGGCTGAGAAGAAAGCCGCCCTGCGTAAGGCCGAGGAAGAGGCACAACGCAAGGCAGAAGAGGAAGAAGCACGCCGCAAAGCCGAAGAAGAAGCACGTCGCAAAGCCCAGAAACCAGGCATAGGAGCGAAATTTATGAAGTGGCTTTCATCATTTACGGCACCAGATGAGTAACAAATAGAACGGTAAAAAGAAGATATATCCAACATAAATGAGACATAATGATGGAAAATAATAATACGATACTCGACGTGTTTGGTGCGGCCGAGAAAGAGAAAAGCATAATAAAAGTAATCGGAGTAGGTGGTGGCGGTGGCAATGCCGTGAATCACATGTTCCGTGAAGGCATACATGATGTGTCCTTCGTACTGTGCAATACTGATAGACAAGCCTTAGAAGACTCTCCTGTACCTATCCATTTGCAACTGGGAGCCGAGGGCCTTGGTGCGGGAAACAAGCCAGAGCGTGCTCGTGCTGCAGCCGAAGAGAGCATAGAAGACGTTCGTCGCATGCTCGATGATGGTACAAAAATGGCGTTCATCACAGCCGGAATGGGCGGTGGTACAGGTACAGGCGCAGCGCCGGTAATAGCCCGTGAGTCAAAGAAAATGGGCATATTGACCGTAGGTATTGTAACGATACCGTTCCGTTTTGAGGGAAGGAAGAAGATAAATCAGGCTCTTGACGGCGTTGAAAAGATGGCAGAGAACGTGGATGCGTTGCTCGTAATCAACAACGAACGTCTTCGCCAGATATACGGTGAACTCTCAATGAACGAGGCTTTTGCCAAGGCAGATGACACACTTAGTGTGGCAGCAAAGAGTATAGCAGAGATTATCACCGTTCATGGACTTATCAACCTTGACTTCAACGATGTGAAGACAGTGCTCCATGATGGCGGTGTAGCAATCATGTCAACAGGTTATGGCGAAGGAGATGGGCGTGTAAAGAAGGCTATTGACGATGCTCTCAACTCACCATTGCTTAATGATAACGATGTGTTCCATTCAAAGAAGATACTTCTTTCCATCTCTTTCCACAGCGACGATGGTCAGCATAAGGGCTTGATGATGGACGAAATGAACGACGTTAATGAGTTCATGGAGAAGTTTGGAACGGACTTTGAACTTAAATGGGGATTGGCAAACGATCCATCTCTTGGCGATAAGGTAAAGGTAACAATTCTTGCTACAGGCTTTGGTTTGGCTGAAGCAGACAGCGAATTTGCTAATCGCGTGGCGAAACGTAGCCCAGAGGACATCAGAAAAGATGCTGAAGAGGCAGAGCGTAAGGAGAGGGAGAGAAACCGTTATGACCATTATTACGATGATCCAGGTAACTCTAAGCCACAGAAACGTCGTGCAAATGCGTTTCTCTTCTTACCGGAAGACCTCGACAACGAAGACCTTATCATTGCTGTTGAGAACAGTCCTACGCATGGACGTACCCGTCAGAAGTTAGAAGATTTTGCTCGTCTCAGACCAAGTTACGGCAGAATGGAGGAAGAACGTCCTACTTCTGAAAAGCAAGAGGCTGACAATGGCGGAGTAATCAGTTTCGGATAATATTTATATAATAAAGGTTTTGGATAACAGGCAAGGTATGTTGCTCATGGCAGTGTGCTTATGTCTATTGTCCAAAACCTTTTTTTGTTTTATAATGCGACATCTTTTCCGTCACTAAGTAATATCATAGGTAAATATTCAAGATTATTTTTACAAATGAGTAAGTGTATCATGTTCACATTGCCACCCCCTCATACTGTGAAAACATCTGCTCCGAAATAGCCTAAATGCTTACTTAATGTCGAAAAAAACAATATAACAACCATGATGAATTGGCACACATTGATATCCAATCAACGCCTAGGGCAGTCTGCAGCGACCTCTTCCTCAGGTCTGCACCATCCCGAGCGGCATGATGATCGCTCAGAGTTCAAGCGAGACTATGACCGCCTGATATTCTCAGCGCCATTCCGTCGTCTTCAGAACAAGACTCAGGTGTTTCCGCTCCCTGGTAGCATCTTCGTACATAACCGCCTTACCCATTCTCTCGAAGTGGCAAGTGTCGGCATGTCATTGGGTAATGATGTGGCTCGTGATGTTATTCGTCGCCATCCCGATTTGGCAGGAACACGCATAGAGGAACTCGGCACAATAGTGTCAACGGCGTGCCTTGCCCACGACCTCGGTAACCCACCGTTTGGTCATTCAGGCGAGAAGGCGATACAAACCTTCTTTACCGAGAATGCAGGCGAGAGTGTTCGTGGCTTTGTCTCCCCCGAGTTGTGGACTGACCTGACGCATTTTGAGGGCAATGCCAATGCTTTCCGACTGCTTACACACCGTTATGCAGGGCGTCGTACGGGCGGTTTCGTAATGACATACTCCATGCTTGCTTCGATAGTAAAGTACCCTTACGCATCAGCCTATGCCGGAGATCACGGCAAGTTTGGTTTCTTCCATAGTGAAGCGGAGACCTTCCGCAGTGTAGCAGATGCGCTTGGTATGCTACGTTTGTCTGCAGACGGAGAGCCGTTGCGTTATGCTCGCCACCCATTAGTGTACCTTGTAGAGGCAGCAGACGATATATGTTATGAGATAATGGACATAGAGGATGCCCATAAACTTAAACTTTTGTCCTTTGAAGAGACCCGAGATCTGCTCTTAGGTTTCTTTGATGATGCTACGAAGCAACGCATCCTTGACCGTATAGAGACCGAGAACATCACCGACCGTAACGAACAAGTAGTCTATATGCGTGCCAGTGTCATAGGAAAACTGGAGAACGAATGCACTGCGGCGTTCCTTGCGAATGAGGCGGAGATAATGAATGGTAACTTTAACAGTACGCTTATAAAGTCCATTAACGAGCGTCAGCGTGCGGCATACAAACGCTGTTCTGAGATAGCGTTCGAGAGAATATACCGCTCAAAGCCTGTACTGGATGTGGAACTAGCAGG
Organism: uncultured Prevotella sp.; assembly: GCA_934272845.1. GTDB lineage: Bacteria > Bacteroidota > Bacteroidia > Bacteroidales > Bacteroidaceae > Prevotella. Next base: position 12,469 of record CAKQSF010000015.1, on the reverse strand, counting down.
TTACCGTGTCATGACAACACTGATGGAGCAGATGATTGACGCTGCTGTAAACCCTCAGCGATTCTATTCACAACAACTCCTGAGGCGAGTCAGCAGTCAGTATGAGATAAACGCGCCAGATGTAGAGACGCGCATCATGGCGATAGTAGACTTTATATCAGGTATGACCGATGTTTTCGCTCTCGATTTTTATCAGAAGTTGAACGGCACATCGCTGCCAATTGTGTAAGAATATGTTACATAAGTAAGTATTCAAAATTATTTTTACATATAAGTAAGTGTATATCAATGTTGTTATATAGAATATTTTATACAGTCTCTTTCGGGCAGATGCTTTCCCCGTTTTCGGTAACAATGTTCACATTGCTCACTCAAACAGTGAAATCGTCTGCTCCTCAATAGCCTATATTAAATATTAAAATAATTTTGAACACTTACTTAACTAGCAACTAAAACCGCATGCTTAAGAGATTAATGCCGACACGAGCACGCCGACAGTTCGTGTTGGCTTTTTTTGTATTGATAAGTACCTCCATAGGACTTTTATTTTACGTCCATCATTCGAATGCTCATAATGGAAAAGGCGGTGCGTATGCTGTAGAGACATCGTATGCCCACTCACGCTACAAGCACGGTTCATCTACATATACGTACGCCCAAAATAACGTGGGCTATGGAGACGGTTCCGTGGCTATAGAGACAGATGGTCTCAGTAAACGCCTTTTCCCTTTCGACCCTAATACAGCCGATAGCACTACATTTCTGCGTCTGGGCTTACGTCCTTGGCAGGTGCGCAGCATATATAAGTATCGTGCCCATGGTGGTAGATACCGTAAGGTAGAAGATTTTGCACGCCTTTACGGACTAACTCTTGCCCAATATCAAAGGCTAAAACCATATATATGCATCAAGCCGGAAGTAATGGCTGCCGATGTGGTAGGGCAGGATAGGGAAGCAAAGGCAGCACGATATGCAAGTACGGCGGTTGGAAGTAAAGGGGTTGTTGCACCGTCACAAGGACAAATTACAGGGAAACTCACAACATCCGACCCCAAGGTAGACATTAATAAGGCAGACACCACCCTGCTGAAGCGTATTCCCGGCATAGGGACGTTTTTCGCTCATAAGATAGTAGAACTGCGCAAGCAGCGTAAGATGTTCGTAGCGGTAGAGGAATTGCTTACCATACGTAATTTCCCCGAAATCTCGTTAGCATATATGAAGGTATCGCGCACATTCACGTCTCTGCGTATCAATGCAATGACTCTGTCAGAGTTGCAGGCTCATCCGTTGTTAACTCGTTCCCAGGCTAATGAAGTTATGGCATATCGACGTAGTTCGGGACGCATAAAGTCCATTGACGAACTGCGCATGCTGACCTCCTTCCATCGTGGAGAGGTAGAGAGAATAGCGAAATACGTGGTGTTTGAATAGTAGCAAGCAAGGAGTAATTGAAAAATGCTTGTTTCCCAAATTTACCATTTTTAGAGTAAGAGAGTAGCGATGGTGTAACAGGTTGACTGTCTGATGTTTAATGTTTCGTGAGGCGAGATGTATACTTTCACGTTGTAATCAGGCCCTAATTACGATGTAATCAGGGCCTGATTACACAGTAAAAGGGGCTTAATTGCATTGCAATTAAGCCCCTTTTACTATATTTCCGAAATTTACCATTTTTGTTATCGAGCCAACCAAGCCTCAGGATTGAGTTTCGCAGTGCCTTTGCGTAACTGAAATTCAAGGATGTTGTTGTGGTCCACGGTGCCGATAGCCTGGCGTGAAGAGACGTGCTGTCCGCTTCTTACGCTGACCGATGCGAGGTTACAGTAAACCGACATGTACAGTCCGTGGCGCACGATAACGCCCATACTGCCGTTGAGATTGAATATGGCGCTGACCTCCCCATCGAATATAGAGTGGGCAACAGCCCCCGCTGCGCACCTAATCTTTATGCCATGGTTGGCAAGAGTTACGCCTGATGCTCCCTCAACAGAATGGAGGCCATAGTGACCTATGATACGTCCCCCCGATACAGGGAATGGGAAACGACCTCTGTTACTCTCAAAGTTGTTGTTGAGCGAACGGTCTACGCTTGACACTTTTGCCGCAGTCTCCGATTCAGTTTTAGCCTGTGCCACCTCCTTTTCAGCCCTTTGCTTGTCGACAGCAGCCTTTCTCTCAGCAGCCTGACGTGCTGCTTCCGCCTCGCGTGCCTTCTGTTCAGCCCTTGCCTTCGCTTCCGCGTTGCGTGCTTCCGCCCTTGCGGCCGCCTTCGCACGCTCTTCGGCCGCCTTTGCCTCGGCTATGCGACGTGCGTTCTCCCTTGCTCTTGCTTCTGCTTCCGCCTTCTTTCGTGCCAGTTCCTCCGCCTTTTTCTTAGCCGCTGCAGCAGCCTCTGCTTTGCGTTTAGCCTCTGCAATGGCGCGCAGACGTGCTTTCTCCACCTCTTGTGCGATGAGACGGTCTATCTGAGCGTTAAGAGCCGCGTCCTTCTTCTTCTGTTCGTCTATTATCGCAGCGATGTTTTTCTGTTCGTTTTTCAGCGATGTTACGAGTTTCTGTTCCTCGTCTTTTTGCTGAGCCAAGGCTGCACGCTCGCGGTTTCCACGAGAAAGCATATTGGTCTTCTCGCCCCTTGTAGCGTGGAGTTGCATGCGTTTCTCCGTCATCTGTTTCTGTTTCTCCTGTACAGCCTTGCCTTGTGCACGTTGATAAGCGGCATACTGTCGCATGAAGCGCAGTCGACGCAGTGTCTCGGTAAGGCTCTTTGCGGAGAAGATAAACATCAGTTGGCTCTGTATGTTGCTGCGTTTAGCCATGTATCGCATAGACTTAATATAACTCTTGCGTCGTTCCTCCAGTTGGTTCTGCAGGTTGTTGAGTTGTGATGACAGCAAGCCAATGTTATTGTCAATGTGGTGTATATCACGGTTTATAGAGTCAATAGACTGTTGGCGGCGCTGGATGTCGCTGCTTATTTGCAGCAGATTTTGCAGTTTCTGCTTTACCTGTGCCTTGTTGGCCCGCAGAGCCTGTTCTTGTTTGCGTATGTTTTGCTTTATGCGTGCCTGCTCGTTGCGTAGTCCTTTGATAGAGGAGTTGGTCACCTCGGGCTTTCTGTTCTTAGGCGTAGTTTTCCTTACAGTTGGTCTTTGGTAGGTCTTTCCCTTGCGTACCACGTTCTTCTTTGCTGTTACGGAGCGTGTTGCTGTGGCTTTTCGGGCAGTATTACGCTTCTGTTGTGCCTCAGTAGTGGTGAGACACAGCAGAAGAGCGGTCATGATGATAATCAGTTTGTTCATCGTAATTTATCCGAGGTATATTATTTCCCAATGAGTTTACCAAGCACTTCCTCTGCGCTAACCTTAGTGTAACGGTCAGACACGGTTGTATGTGCATCCCATTTGTCGTCGTTCGAGATTTTGTTCATCTTAATGTCGAGTACCATTTTGCCAGTCTTTGTGGCATTAGAGTTGAATGTTAATACCTCGTGCGCTGGGAACTTCTTGCTGCCAATGGTGGTGAAGTTGTCATATTTGAACGACATAGTAGACTCCTGTGCGGTGCCTTTGCGGTAGGTTATGTCAGAGGCGAGGATGTTCTTCTGTGCTATGTCAGTAGTCCAGCGGAAGAGCAGTTCGCCATTGCGCAGTTCTACAGGACGAGTGGCGATGGTAGCCATGTCCACGTTGAAGGCGGAAAGGTCCGAGTCAGATAGTGATTTCTTTCCAGGTGTGAAGAGTTCGTTCCAGAACAGAGACTGAAGAGTATAGAAACTCATGCCGTTGCTCTTGAGGAAAGATACTTCGCCGTATGAGGCTTTAATGTATTGCTTATTTATTCTGTCAACAATCAGCACGTAGTCAGGCGTGAATTCCAGTCTGCCAGCCTCCATAATGCCGAATGGTGTCAGCGTGATGCGTATTACTTCATCGCGACGCATTTGTAGTTTACCGCTGACGCTGATGTCCTTTCCCATGGCATTGAGAGAGAAATCTATTGGTGACACTATGTTTTTGCTGTACACAGCGCCATCGGTGATGGTGCGAAGGTAATCCACGCTACTGTTGTTCTTGGTCTTTTCCTCGCTGGTGGTGACGTTGTTTTTGCCAGTTCCCATTACGCTCTTGCTGCTACCACATGCAGTGAGCAGCAGGACAGTTATGATAGTAAGGAATAAATGTTTCATGCCTAAATTGTAATCCATGTTATTTTTGGTGTTTCTTAATCTTCTTTCTCAGTGTTGCCTCGTCGTCAACACCAGTTTTTAGCGCCCTGTTCCACATACGGAGCGCGTCGCTCTTGCGGTTCAACTTAATGTAAATGTCGCCAGCGTGTTCTAGTATGTCACCTGCAATGTCCGTAGAGTCCGCTGTCGTGGTGCTGTCCTGTAATTCCTTCTCTTCGCATTTAATGGCCTGCTCTATGTATATTCGCGCCTCCTCGTAGCGCTGTTGCTGATAGAGAATCCATGCGTAGGTGTCAATGTATGTTCCGTTATTAGCCTCTGCCGTAATGGCGCGGTAACTCATTTTCTCCGCTTTTTTCAAGTCCTTCTGTTCTAGCGATAGGAAATAAGCGTAGTTGTTGAGGCACATTACGTTGTCGGGGTCATGGATAAGGCAACTGTCGTATGCTGCATACGCCTCGTTTGTGCGTCCTTGTTTCTGCAGGACGTCGCCGAGAATGGCGAAGATGTCGCCCGCAACTTTAGGCTTAGTTTCCTTTGTCAGCACACTGGTGCCGCGTCTTAATGTCGCTATAGCATCGTCGTTATGCTTGTTAATGTACTGCGCTACGCCGAGGTGGTAGTACAATAACGGTTCGTCAGGTATGTATTCAATTGCTTTCTTACATTCTCGTATGACGTTTTCGTCTATGGAGTCCTGCCAAAGTATGGAGATAAGGTTTACTCTTGCCTCTACGTTTTCGGGGGCAATGCGCAGAACATCCTCCCAACCGTTGCGTATAGAGTCCTTGGGAGCGCCCTTAAGCATGAGGTATGCGACCTTCATAGTGGCAACTTCAGCCGTTGTCTGTGGTAACTTCAGCACGCGGTCAAACATCTGCATGACCCTCGTAGAGTCGCCTCCGTGCTCTTCGCTGTCCTTAACCCAGTCGCGCACCATGGTAACGCGTGTTGCAGGTTCAGTGCGAGGATTGATGAGCATGTGGTAAAGCATGCTATCAGCAGCCGCCGTCTGTCCCTCAGCACGATAGTAGTCCATGAGCGACATCTGCCCTTGCGCATTGTCAGGCTCCTCTTTTAGCACGCTGAGGAACGTTTGGAGAGCCTCCTTCTTGCGCCCGTTGCTAAGTAGCCAGTTGCCCATCATTACCTTGAGGTTCATGTCATAGGGGTGTGCGTCAACCAGTCCCTTAATCTCTTTGTAAGCACCCTGCATGTCGCCTAAGTTGGCATACACTTGCATTTTCGATAGTGTGATGTCTTCCGATTGCCCCTCTTGCATTTCGTATCGGTTGAGGGCAGAGAGCAATTTATCGTATTGGTGGTTGTGTTCGTATATGCGCATCAGTAGCGACAGATATTCAGTGCGCTCAGGGTGAGTCTTCGCCAAGTGTTCGTAAACCACCGTTGCCGAGTCAATGAGGTTGCAGTACAGGTATCCGTTGGCAAGTCTTTCGGCAAATTCCGTATTATCGGGTGCGAGAGAAGTGGCACGTTTGAGCAATACGAAACTCAAAGAGTCCTGTTTAGCCACGGCGTATAGTCGTCCGAGGGCGAAGCAAGTCTCTGGCGCATCGGGGTCAATCGCCTGACATTGTTTGAACAGTTCGAATGCCTGTGGCACGTGGTTCATGTCCATTTGGCGTGCCGCCTCAATGTAGAGATAGCGATATTTTGCGCTATTGTCAGCCTTGGCGCACTGTGAAGTCGCCATGAGCAGCGTTAAGAAAAATAGTAATATGCGCATGTTCGTTTCCTTATTTTACTCCGGTGTGGCCGTATCCACCTGCGCCACGCTCCGTTTCGTCAAGTTGTTGCACCTCTTCAAGAGTTACTTGCTCGTACTTTGCTATTACCATTTGCGCTATACGCTCGCCTGGGTTCACAGTGAAGTCGGTGTCGGAAAGATTTACCAGTACTATACCTATTTCCCCACGATAGTCAGCATCTATAGTGCCCGGGGTGTTAAGAACTGTAATGCCATGTTTCAGCGCAAGTCCGCTGCGCGGTCTTATTTGTGCTTCGTAGCCATCAGGCAGTGCAATGTACAGTCCTGTAGGCACCAGTTTGCGCTGCAATGGCTTCAATGTGAAAGGTTCTTCGATGTTCGCTCTAATGTCCATACCTGCGCTTTGCGCTGTTGCGTATGCAGGCATTGGCTGCTTGCCTTTATTGATTATCTTAACGGTTGTCATATTATTGCGTTGTGAGTATTACGTACATAAAAAAACACTTGGAAGTTACGTCAGTGCCGATAGTGGCTTCCTGACTGCAACTTCCAAGTGCAAAGTTAATAATTTATTGTGATATAGGCAAGTAAAAGCGTTGTTAACTGTAGTTAATGTGCAGTGCCCATAGCCTTGCTTAACCTTTATTTCTGTCAGCCTCGTCCGTGTTTGTATCGTGGGGCAGATGCGTTTTTAGTGCGTTTGCCCAGTTAATACGTTGTGTGGACGATGCGTTTGTTGTCTTTATTGTCCTCTTAATTCAGATGGGTAAGACCCGAGGTTGCGCTTAACGTAGCGATTGAAGTAAGAAGAAGATGTGAAATGGAACATTCGTGCGATTTCAGCGATGCTGCGATCGTTCTTTCTCAGTATTTCGTTTATGTCCTGAGAAGCGTAGCGGTTGATCCAATATGAGGCAGAATATCCGCTTACTTTGTTTGACACCTCAGAGAGATATTTAGGCACTACGCACAACTTCTCGGCATAGAATGCAACCTCTCTGTTCTCGCGATACATCTTTGCTTCGAGCATTTCGATGAATTTTGCCATGATGCTTGCCGCACTCAGAGAGGTGTTCTCGCTGTTATTGTAGCGTGCGTGGAAGTCATAAAGATCAAGAAGCAGCATGTGTGCTGATGTGCGTAGGATGTCATCGTAGAACTTGTGATCTGTATTTATCAAACGAAGTCTGAAGTTCTTGAAGAGAGCCTTGCATAGTTCTGCTTCCTCTTCGTTGAGTTTCATCACCGGTTGTGTGAAAAGTGCGAGCATACCCTGTACAATGTATGGATTGCGTGGCTCGCTCTGGCGCAGGAAAGTCTCCTCAATATAGATTACGCTGCACTCAAAATCCGCTGATACTGAATACTCTTTCAGGAATTTACTGTTAAGGATTATTGCACAACAATCCTTGCATACGTCATGAGTACCTTCATGATATGTAAGGGTGCATGTCCCGTTAGTGCAGTAAATGTAAGCCTGATACCCTGCATACTCTTTGTTCTGTAAGTTGCTTAAATCGTTTTCGATTATTACACTGTTCATAAGTGTGTGTTCCTTGAGTTAATTAAATATCGCTGCAAAGTTAAACAATTTTTCCCATTTATGCAAGTTTGCGACAGAAGAAAAGTTCCATTTTACGGCAAAATTATTATTATCCTGAGTTATTCGCCTTATTTTGCAATCTGTTGTTTGCAATCTTTCTGCTGCGATAAAATTGTTTCTTTGTAGTGATAGAATCTTTCTGTTGCTACCACAAAAAAGCAGTCTGCCTTCTATTTTGAGATAAGCAGACTGCTTTATAGCGGTTTTCCGCCGTGTCATTCAGGCCTCACGGCCTTAATCATGACTTACTTTCCGTGATGCTCGTCACTAACTGTGAGCTTCTTGCGGCCATGTGCACGACGAGATGCAAGTACACGACGACCATTCTTAGTTGACATACGCTCGCGGAAGCCGTGCTTGTTTACGCGACGGCGGTTGTGTGGTTGAAATGTTCTTTTCATTTTTCTTTAAGATATCTTATTTTTTTATTATGATTGCCCTTTTTGTTTGTACGTTAATCTCAATGCGTTTACTGAAGTTGTTCGCACAATTCAGGTTGCAAAGTTACTCATTTCTTTTTAATTACGCAAGAAAATAAGCGAAATAAGTATATAAAACTATTAAAATAAGGTGACTTGACCGTTTTATTAAAGAATTTTTATTAATTTTGCATTGTTAACTGCGCATATAATTAAATTTACAATAAACAATGATTAATTCACAGGACATTAAGAAGGGTGTAGCCGTTCGCATGGACGGTGGTATTTGGGTTTGCATCGATTTTCAGCATCGCAAGCCAGGTAAGGGTAACACTATTATGAACATAAAGTTGAAGAACGTCAGCGATGGTCGTGTACTTGAGCGTCGTTTCAACATTGGTGAGAAACTCGAAGACGTACGTCTTGAGCGTCGTCCTTACCAGTATCTCTACAAGGAAGGAGATGACTATATCTTCATGAATCAGGAGACTTTCGATCAGGCTCCTATCGCTGCTGACCTTGTTACAGGCGTTGACTACATGAAGGAGTCTGATATCGTGGAGGTTGTAAGTGATGCCGATACTGAGACCGTGCTCTATGCAGAAATGCCAGTGAAGACAGTTCTTCGCGTAACTCATTCTGAGCCGGGCGTAAAGGGTGATACTGCAACTAACACTCTGAAGCCAGCGACTCTTGAGACAGGTGTAGAAATCCGTGTGCCTCTCTTCATAAACGAGGGCGATCTCGTACAGGTTGATACACGTGATGGTAGTTACCTGCAGCGCATGAAGGAATAATTCAATTCCAAATATAAGAAAAGTGAAGGGCGCAAGTTCTTCACTTTTTTTGTTAAGTAAGTGTTCTAAGTTATTTAAATATTTAGTATAGGCAATTATGTAGCAGAGGGTTTCCCTGTTTGAGGGAACAAAGTGAACATTATGACCTAAAACTGGGAAAGCAGGTGCACATAAGATACTGTATTAAAGATCAACAGTAATATACTAAGATACACTTCGTTAGTATTGTTTAAGGTTTTTATCTTGTATTAAATATTAACAGTAATATACTAAGATACACTGTTCATTAGTAAAAATAATTATGAATACTTACTTATTAGGATGTACCGCATTGTGGAAAACTGCACGAATCGAAAATATATCAGGTAAGTATGAGCGTAGGAATGTGAACGTTGTGCGTGTTTATTGATATAGTAATATTTTATAAGCAGCATTTGTTCATGTTTCGTTAAGGACAAGAATCTATGAAATATAGCATTATAGTACCGGTTTTTAACAGACCGGACGAGGTAGGGGAGTTACTTGATAGCCTTACGCATCAAACGTATAGGGACTTTGAAGTGGTGATAGTGGAAGATGGTTCCACTGTTACCTGTCGTGATATCTGTCATAAGTATGAGGATAAACTCACTCTTGCTTATTATGAAAAGCCTAATTCTGGTCCTGGTCAGAGTCGAAACTATGGTGCAGAAAGGGCTAAGGGCGACTATCTGATAGTGCTCGATAGCGACGTGGTATTGCCCGAAGGGTATCTGCAGGCGGTAGACGATGAGTTGCGTGAGCGTCCTTGTGATGCCTTTGGAGGTGCTGATGCGTCACATCCAAGTTTTACTCCCGTGCAGAAAGCCATTAGTTATTCAATGACAAGTTTCTTTACAACGGGCGGCATTCGTGGTGGAAAACGAAAGTTAGACAAGTTCTATCCTCGCTCGTACAATATGGGAATACGTCGCGAAGTGTACTTAAAATTGGGCGGTTTTAGTCGCATGCGCTTCGGCGAGGATATTGATTTCTCCTATCGTATAGTAGAGTCTGGTTGTAAAACACGACTTTTTCCTAAGGCATGGGTGTGGCATAAGCGTCGTACGGACCTGCGGAAATTCTTTCGCCAGGTTTACAATAGTGGCATAGCACGCATAAACCTAGAGAAGCGTCACCCAGGAACCATGAAGTTAGTTCACCTTCTTCCTATGGTATTCACTGTTGGAGTGGTGGCCCTTGTGTTAATCTCTGCTGTTGGAAGAGTGCTTATGGAGTATGACGATGTGCATCGTTGGTACTGGCTTTGTGCCGCTCCTTGGTTGCCAATACTTGCATATTCAGCATTGGTATGTGTAGATTCCTCAGTGCAGAACCGTTCCTTAAAGATAGGAATGATAAGTGTAGCCGCAGCATTTGTTCAATTGATGGGCTACGGTTGTGGCTTCCTTGAAGCATGGTGGAAGCGTTGCGTATTGGGCAAGGATGAGTTCCACGCCTTTGATAAGACATTTTATAAATAAGGAGTAGGGGTAATAACACTATGGCAGAGTGGAAAGTGTGTGAGATATATGAGCCACGGTCTATGGAGGACAATCCTCCAACGTCACAGGCAGGAGTCAAGTCTAACCCGATTACGCAATGGGCGGAGGACGACAAACCACGAGAGAAACTCATGGAGCATGGCGCTGGGGCTCTGTCTACTGCCGAGTTGATGGCTATACTGATAGGAACGGGCAGTAAGAAAGAATCTGCAGTCGACCTTATGAAGCGCATCCTCGCTGACTGCGATAACAGGATAGCCACGATGAGCCGCATGAGTCTTGAGGAACTACAAATCTATAACGGTATTGGCGAAGCCAAAGCAGTGACGTTACTTGCAGCCTGTGAACTGGGAAAACGTCGTGAGTGTGAGGAGAAACCTGTTCGAACGACCCTTTCAGACTCTAAGGCTCTCTATGAACATCTTCGTCTTCGTATCAGAGACCTTGATGTAGAGGAGGCGTTTGTGGTACTGATGAACCAGTCGTTTAAGCATATTCGCACCGTAAGACTGTCGCGTGGCGGGCTGACAGAGACTGCTGTAGACGTGCGTGTGGCAATGAAAGAAGCGTTGTTTGCCAATGCTACAGTTATTGCGCTGGCGCATAACCATCCAAGTGGCAATGTAAAGCCGAGTAAGGGTGACGACAGAGTGACAAAAATGCTTGCAGATGCCTGTAGCATGATGCGCATATACTTCCTTGACCACATAGTGCTGACAGATGGAGACTATTACTCCTATCGCGACAATGGAAAGTTATAATGATGGTTGTCTTTGTAGACTTCCAGTTATAAAGAACGAGATAATCATTCAAATAAATATATATAATGACACAAGAAGAACACAATATGGCAGAACAGCGCATTATTGAAGTGCTGAAAACTGTTTATGACCCAGAGATTCCCGTTAATATCTATGACCTCGGTCTTATATATAAGATAGACCTCGACATGGAAGGAAAACTCGATATTGATATGACCTTTACAGCACCATCATGTCCTGCGGCAGACTTTATTATCGAAGACGTGCGCAGCAAGGTTGCCGCAGTAGAGGGAGTGACCACCGCCAATGTTAATATGGTATTTGAACCAGAGTGGGACAAGTCCATGATGACAGAAGAAGCGCGTGTGGAACTAGGTTTTGAATAACCCCCATAAAACAATTAAAGTATGGCGAAGAATATCTATTTTCTGTGCGATGCGCACCTTGGTTCGCTTGCTATAGAGCACCGTCGTACCCAGGAACGACGCCTTGTGCGCTTCCTTGATGAGATAAAGAATAAGGCAGAGGCGGTGTATCTCCTTGGTGATATGTTCGACTTCTGGAATGAGTATCGTTATGTGGTACCCAAAGGCTTTACCCGTTTCCTTGGCAAACTGTCAGAACTTACTGATATGGGTGTCGAGGTACATTACTTCGTGGGCAATCATGACCTCTGGACCTATGGTTATTTAGAAGAAGAATGCGGTGTAATCCTGCACCGTAAGCCATCCACCATAGAACTGCACGGTAAGACGTTCTTTCTTGCTCATGGTGATGGGCTGGGCGATCCAGACCCGAAGTTTAAGTTGCTGAAGTGGTGTTTTACCAATCGTTGTTGTCAGCGTCTGCTTAATTTCCTACATCCACGTTGGGGAATGGCGTTAGGCTTGAACTGGGCTAAGCACTCGCGCATGAAGCGTGTGGACGGTAAGGAACCACCATATATGGGTGAGAATAAAGAGCATCTCGTTCTGTTCGCTAAGAAATACATGCGTACTCACGATAATATAGACTTCTTCCTTTTCGGTCATCGCCATATAGAACTTGACCTTATGCTCAGTCATCAGACTCGCCTAATGATATTGGGTGACTGGATATGGCAGTTCACTTATGCCGTGTTTGATGGTGAACACATCTTTATGGAGAACTATGTGGAGGGTGATTCAAACACGTAGAGTAGGGGAAGTAGTATATAATCACGCCCAAATTACATTGTAATAAGTTGTATTACCGTGTAATTTGGGCGTGATTGTAATATAATTTTGATGTAATACCAAAGCGTTTTACAAGTCAACGAGATGTAGCAGACAATCAAATCAGATGTGATAGACAATCAAATCAGATGTGACCGGCTATCAGATTAGATGTAGCAGACAATCAAATCAGATGTGACCGGCTATCAGATTAGATGTAGCAGACAATCAAATCAGATGTGACCGGCTATCAGA
>CAKQSF010000014.1 GCA_934272845.1 uncultured Prevotella sp. | reverse complement strand
GGGGTTGTAGATCTTGACTTCTTTCTCTATAGATTGTCTATGATCTTTGGGTAGACACAGGGTTTTACGGGTGAGCCCTTTCCATACTGTATATTTTTGCTGCAAAGATAGTACTTTCAATTAACGTTTGGTGTTAAATTATAGTTAAAAACACGATACAGTATTACAAAGTCTTATAAATTTTACTATATTTGCAACTGTTTATAAACAATATTATTACAGTTTACAAGTTAAGGAAACACGATGAGAGAGAAAATCCTAAACGCACTCAAAACCAAATATGCTGGGGTTGATGCGAAGACACTTGAGAGGGTTGCTGATAAACTCAGCAAAACTGTCACGACTGAGGACGCAGTGCAAACCGCTGTTGATGGGGTGACTGTGCAACAGTTAATGGAGTCTTATGGAGACGCAAGAGCGAACGAGGCGCAAGCGTCAGCAGTAAAGAACTACGAGAAGCAGTACGGTCTGAAGGATGGCAAGGCGATACAGAAGCCAGAGCCGCCTAAACCTAACGATCCAAGCAAGCCGCAAGAGTCCGAAGACATGAAGGCGTTACGCCAGATGGTTGAGACGATGCCTGTTTGCATGAATGAATGTATTTTGTATTATTGATGCGTTAACAGAATCTTGACTATCCGCAGTACCGTCTCGTCTTTCCTTAATTTCCTTGCATCAAGATATATTTTGCGTTTGCCATAATTGGGATAGTTTAGGTTTGCTGTGATAGTTTAGATTTGCCGTGATAGTTTCAGGTTGCACTGAATTTGTACCGATTTTGCAACTTTCTGCAAAAATAAGCAACATTTTGCAACACATTCACCTTATTTTTGCATCAATTTCACATTAAAAAAGAAAAGGTTTGCAAGTTTTCTAAAACTTTGCAAACCTTTTATTATTAACTGTTTACGTAATTGTCGGGATGACCAGACTCGAACTGGCGACCACACGCCCCCCAGACGCGTACGCTAACCAACTGCGCCACATCCCGATTTCGCTGCATAACCAACTATACACTTAGCGTATATTGATTTTGCGACTGCAAAGTTACATAAAAAGATTGGTGCATACAAATCTTTTATGGGCTTTTTACTGAAAAAATGTGAAATAGAAACAATTTATATAACAATGTTTGCCTGTCTAAGAAACTTATAGTAACTTTGCTATAAGGACTGCCCCCAAGGGTAGCACTACCAATAAATAAACAAAAAAATGCAATATATTCTCACCGCACCAAGCAACATAAACTGCGAAATAACACTGCCAGCCTCTAAGAGTATTAGCAACCGCGCACTCGTTATCAATGCACTGGCAGGCAACACTGAACATCCCGATAACCTCAGCCACTGCGATGATACCGACGTTATGGTAGCGGCTCTGCGCGATATGCCCTACGAAATAAATATCAAGGCAGCGGGTACTGCCATGCGTTTCACTACAGCACTGCTTGCTGTAGGCAATGGTGAGCACGTGATTACAGGCACAGAACGCATGAAACACCGTCCGATAACGGTATTGGTTGACGCACTGCGCCGACTGGGGGCCGACATTGAGTACGTGGAGGAAGAAGGTTTCCCACCTCTGCGCATACGAGGAAAGCAACTTGACGGTGGTAACCTTGACATCGCTGGCAATGTTTCATCACAGTATATCTCTGCACTACTGATGATAGGACCTATGATGAAAAACGGCTTGACGCTTCACTTGACAGGCGACATCATATCACGTCCGTACATAGACCTTACGATATGCACCATGCAGGAGTTCGGGGCTAACGTGGAATGGGAGGACAACGCCACAGTAAAGGTAAAGCCTCAACCTTACGAGTCGGTACCTTTCTTCATTGAGAATGACTGGAGCGCATCGTCATATTGGTACGAAATATTAACACTCTTGGGTGACGCCGACAGCGAAGTGCGCCTGCCAGGACTGATGGACGGTAGCCGTCAAGGCGATTCTGCCATTCGTTACATCTTCATGATGCTGGGCGTTAAGACACGCTATGCCGAGAAATGTCAATTAAAACCTACCACAGTATCACTGCAGGCACTGCCTATCGCACTGCCACGTTTTGATTTTGACTTTGTGAACCAGCCCGACTTGGCACAAACGGTGGTAGTGGCTACGGCTCTCTGCGACATTCCTTTCCGCTTCAGTGGACTGCAGACGCTGCGTATTAAGGAGACAGACCGCATAGCGGCACTAAAGGTTGAGATGGCAAAATTAGGCTATGTGCTCGATGACTCTGTGGAGGGTGTGCTCTCATGGGACGGTACTCGATGCGAACCTATGGTTGACCCCGCCATTGATACGTATGAAGATCACCGTATGGCAATGGCGTTCGCACCAGCGTCCATCAAGTTCCCCGGACTGAGAATTAACAATCCTGAGGTTGTATCAAAGAGTTATCCACATTATTGGGATGACCTGAAGAAGGCAGGATGGTCCATTGAGACTGTCAACGCATAACGCTTTGCCCGTATTACATCATCTTCTGGAACATTTAATCACTTAGACACACATCTTGCGACGCTTATTATACCATACATTACTGCTTGTCACCATGCTACTCATTGCCTCGTGTTCTACCAAGAAGAATACGAGTATGACACGTTTTTGGCATGGGTTTACTGCAAAATATAACATATACTACAACGGCGCACAAGCCTATATAGATGCTTCGCTGGAAAAGGAAAACGGTAATAAGGACAACTATACTGAGCGTTTGCCACTATACACGGTGGGAAACAAAGCGAGTCGCGACCTTGGTAAGTCTAACTATGAAATCGCCATTACCAAGAGTAAGAAAGCGATACAACTTCATAGCATTAAGACCAAACCTGAATGGACAAAGAATCGACGCAAGACAGAAAAGGACATAGAATGGCTTTCACGTCGTGAATACAACCCTTTCCTATGGAAGGCCTGGATGCTTATGGGGCGCTCACAGTTCTATCAAGGTAACTTTGACGAGGCTGCAGCCACCTTCTCTTATATGTCACGACTTTATAAGGGACAACCTGCCATATACGGTAAGGCTCGCGCATGGCTTGCGAAATGCTATGTTGAGAGTGACTGGCTGTATGATGCAGAGGACGTAATCCGCAATATGCAGCGTGACAGCATCGACTGGCGCGCACAAAAAGAATGGGACTACACTCTGTGCGACTACTACCTGCACCGCGAAGACTTGCCGAAGGCTAAGGAATATCTTGTTAAGGTCATCAAGCATGAGATGCGTTCAAAGCAGAGGGCACGCGAGTATTTCTTGTTAGGACAGATAGAGGCCGCCATGAATAATAAGAAAGAGGCATACAAAGCGTTTAAAAAGGTTATACGAATGAACCCTCCTTATGAGTTGGAGTTTAACGCCCGCATATCTCTTACGGAAGTTTCGGCTAAGGGACAGGCTAAGAAGATGATAAAAAGGCTGCGCAGAATGGCGCGCAACGACAATAACAAGGAGTACCTTGATCAGGTATATTACGCCATAGGTAATATCTATTTGGCTGAGAAAGACACAGCCCACGCTATCGCTGCATACGAGACTGGAAACAAAAAGGCCACTCGCTCTGGCATAGAAAAAGGCGTACTGCTGTTACATCTCGGCGACCTTTACTGGCAGATGGAGAAATATAGCGATGCTCAACGCTGCTATGCAGAGGCCATTGGACTGCTTGATAAGGATAGGCCCGACTATAAAATTCTCTCCGAACGCTCAAAGGTGCTGGACGAACTGGTGCCATACACCGATGCCATACAACTGCAAGACTCTCTGCAATCGCTTGCAAAGATGGACGAAAAGCAGCGTAACGAGGCGATAGACCGCGTTATCGACGCTCTGAAGAAGAAGGAAAAAGAGGAGGAAGCGGCAAAGGCAGAAGTGGAAGCACAACAGAGACAACAGAAGTACGGTGCAAAACTGGGTAGCAACGCCACAAACAATATGCAGCAACGTCCTACCACGCAGAATCAGAACAAGGCATGGTACTTCTACAATCCACAACTGGTGCAGCAGGGTAAGCAAGCGTTTGCGCAGAAATGGGGCAAACGTGAGAACACGGATAACTGGCAACGATACAACAAAACCGTTGTCGGTGGTTTTGAAACAGAGGAAGTTGACACCACCATGCTGACCCAGGAACAGCGTGACTCCATAAATCTTGCAGAGGAAAAGCAGCGCCAAGAGGAGGAGAAAATGGACTCTGCCGTTAACGATCCCCACAAGAGAGAATACTACATGGCACAGATTCCTTTCTCTGAGGAGGCGTTGGCAGAGAGTAACAATATAATAAAAGACGGATTGTTACACTCTGCTATCATCTTCAAAGATAAACTGGACAATCTACCTTTGAGCAAAAAGGCATTCTTGAGGCTTATTAACGACTATCCAGACTTTACCCCTAAGGATGAGGTTTATTACCACATGTTCCTGCTTTACTCACGCCTTGACGAAAAGAATACTGCAGACGAATACGTGGAGAAACTTAAAAAGGAATGTCCTGACTCTAAATGGACTACGGTTGTGACGGATCCTTATTTCGCAGAAAACGCACGTTTCGGCAAGGAAATGGAGGATTCTCTCTACGGTGCAACATATGATGCCTTCAAGGCCGACCGCTTCACAGAGGTGTATGCCAACAACTCCGTATCTGAGAAGCGTTTCCCACTTGGCGACAACCGTGACAGATTTATCTTTATCTCTGGCCTTACACACCTCAACGACGGCAACGTTAGCGAGTGTATGAAGGCTATGCAGACTGTGGTAAAAGATTATCCTACGAGCAAGGTGGCTGAGATGGCTGGCATGATAATCAACGGTGTGAAAGAGGGAAGACGTCTGCACGGCGCAAAGTTTGACCTCTCCGACGTATGGAACAGGCGTAACGTGACGATGGACGGCACCGACAGCATTGCTAATAAGAAGTTCTCTACAGAGCGTAACACTGACTTCATGTTCATAATGGCGTATGCCCCTGACTCTATCAACGAGAACAAACTGCTCTTCCAGATGGCGCGCTTCAACTTCACGAACTTCCTTGTCAGGAACTTCGACCTCACAATTGAGGATGTTTACGGCATGCACCACCTCACAGTGAGTGGGTTCCGCAACTTCAACGAGGCTCGACAGTACGCTAACATGTTACTGCAACAGGAAGGTATTAAGAGTAACATGGGCAATAGCCGACCTATTATTATAAGTAAGGAGAACCTGGAACTGCTGGGCAATCGTTACAGTTATAACGACTACGACGCCTTCTACGTGAAGAACTTCGCCCCACTACCTCTCAGAAACACCACACAACTGTACGAACCAGTGCACAGTGCTGAGGATAAAGCACGCGAAGAAGAGGAGGTTAAACCTATTCTCCCAACAGAGGATGTGGCTCCTGGTGGAGTTAAGCCTATCACCCCTGAGCAGAAAGACTCTCTGAATGATGAGGATCTGATGCCACTGCCTACCGATACAGAGATTGTAACTCCAGAGGAAAGCATTGACATCACCACCCCACAAGACACTGTCAACACAAATAGTGGCACGGAAATTGCTGTTCCTGAACTGCAGACTACCACCCAAGAAGGCAAGGAGAGCACCACCTCAGAGCAAGAGATTGACATACCTGAGCAACAGACAACTTCCGAAGAGAACACGGAGATTGCGCTTCCTGAACAGAACGCAAAGGAGGAAAGCAACGATGCAAGGGAAGAAGGCAACGATGTCATCACTGTTCCTGACGCAGAACCAGCACAAACTGAGCCTGCTGATGATGGTATAACATTGCCAGACAATAACGAACCAGACAACAATGCTCAACAACAGGACACCATAGTTATAGACGATGGTACTGACAAACAGCAGGACAACGGTTCTGATGAAGAGATAATAATAGAAGACAACAACAAGAAATCTACCGAAGAGTTAGAAGATGAATACTACGAACTCGACGGATTTTGATAATAAGTAATGTTGAAAAAATAACTTACGCAGTTTTTACCTCATATTGCTGAGATATTTTGGGGATATGAAGATAGAGCGATGCGAGCATCGTGACTGATGAATAGCCACAAAATAGCCAGCAAGATGAGATAAAAAGTGCGTAAAACAACATTACTCTAACAATATTAAAATTGATTAAGTTATTTTTTTAACATTACTAAACATTAACTATTTAAAAACAAGAAACAATGGAAGTAGTAATAAACAGTGAGAACTTCGAGTCACTAAAGAACGGTGCTCTGCCATTGGTAGTAGACTTTTGGGCAGAATGGTGCGGACCATGTAAGATGATTTCGCCTATCATCTCAGAACTTGCAGAGGACTTTGACGGTAGGATAATCGTTGGAAAGTGTAACGTAGAGGACTGTGAAGAGATTGCCGCAGAGTTCGGCATACGCAACATCCCTACCCTTCTGTTCTTCAAGAACGGTCAGATCGTGGATAAGTTTGTCGGTGCGGCAAACAAAGCAAAACTGAAAGAAAAGTTTGAGGCTAACCTCTAAACTTCTTTTTGACAATAAGAAAACGCCCTGCTTGCAATGGCAACACATTAGTGATGCTACGCAAGCAGGGCGTTTTTATGTATTTTTAGAACTTAATATCAACGCCAGCCATCACCGTTGCCCTCGGCATAGGATAGCCTTTGTTTATCTCGTAACGCTGCGCAAGGAGGTTCTCACCGCTTATCCACAGCGTACACTGGTTGAGAAGACGGTAATTTACCGTCACGTCGAGCAGACAGAAATTCTCCTTCTGCTCATTTTTTCCAACCTCTGTATAAAGTCCAGAGATATACTGTAGACCTGCAATGACTCCCCATCTGCCACTCTTATAATTACCTCCGAGATAGCCTTTATACTCAGGTGCGGCAACAACGGGATGTTCCATGTGCAGGAATGAGTGATTGGTAGACACGTTCCAATGGTCATCGATACGGTATGACACCTCTACTTCCGCACCCCAGTTTTCTATTTCACCAGTGTTCACATTGCGACGGTTCACCGTCTGAATCATGTTGTCACCTTTTATATAATATATATTTGCACCATACTTAAAGTTCTTCAGTCGCTGACGCCACGAGAGTTCGTAGTTCCAGAGGCGTTCTGGCTCCAAGTCTTCATTTGAAGGCGGATAGAGATACATCTCTCTCATAGTCGGATTACGAAATCCTTTGCTTGCCATCAACTTCACCTCGCCCGTAGATATCGGTCTGTATACCACGCCAACCTGTGGTATCCACTCCGACCCCGTCACGTTATGATGGTCTAAGCGTATGCCTGCATCGAAAGTAAGGCATGAGAGCAAGTCCTGACGGAAATCTACATAGCCTGCTATCTCGTTGCGATACGACTTGCCGCTCTGCTTATTTGGCGTATCAAGCACCTCGCCTGTAGCCTTTGAGGTATAGTATGCATTGCCATATATGTGTTGATAGTCAACGCCAACAGTGAGTCTGTTGCCTGTAAAGAGTTGCGCACTCTGATACCATGATACACCTGTCAACGCGTCCTTTGAACGGAAATACCTTTTCGTTGGATTGCTAGCGTCACTGCTTCCATCGTCAATCTTATGTCTGCCGAAGTTAGAATAAACGCTGAAAGCACCGCTGGTACGGTCGTAGCGGTTCTCTACAGCAACAGAAGCCACGCCACGCGTTATCCACTGATTTGCTCCATAGATAGGACTGTCAACGGCTCCTGGGTATGAAGAGTTAAAGTGCGTCACGTCAGCATTGAGGTATGCGTTCCAATGTTCGTTAATGTCATAGTTCAATTTTACGTAACCACCATACTGCTCGAAGCCCATATTGGGTCTGTGGTTGTCCGTTCTGCCATACTGTGCCGCCACGGTGCTACTAAACTTTCCAAGCTTCTGCTGGTTAGATACTTCCGCTTTCAGCGTTCCGTAACTGCCAGCCCCAAGGCTAACGTTAGTCTCTGAACCGTCTTTCGCCATGCCTCTCGTTACGATATTCATTACACCGCCCATGGCGTTACTGCCATACAGCACCGAGGCAGGACCACGCAACACCTCCACACGCTCCATCATCATAGTCTGATAACTGTCGCTTATGGGGTGACCATACACACCGTTATACTGCGGATGACCATCGATAAGCACGAGCATCTGCCCTGCTCCACCCGATATGCCACGCAGATTGATGCCTCCTGCCGCTCCTGTTGATACGCCATAACCCATCATAGAACGTCCAGTTACGAAGAAAGAGGGCACCTGCTGCATCACTGTCGGCAGGGCGGAAGTCTGATGTTGCTCCGTCAACTGCTCATGACCGATGACTGATACCGTCATTGGGAGGTGGCGAACGTCAGTAGCATTACGTGTTCCTGTAACCACTACGTCACGCAAGGTGGCTGTGGTATCGTGCTGTGCCTGTGCCGATGCTGTCACGGCGCATGCCAACGCAAGTATTAATCCTTTTTGCATTATTTTATAACGTCTGTGCTCTTATACTTTTTTTTGTTTAAAAATACTCGTTTGACAGTTGTCACACTATTTGTTGACAATTGTCGTAACTATTGTTGACAATTGTCGTAACTGTTGTTGGCAATTGTCATTATTTATCTATATTGATTATTTTGTACTTCTTTGTGCCCAAACCTATCTTCTCAGCATAGTCCACTGTGTGCGTGCCGTGCATCTGCTGTATGCGTGCAGTCAATGGCTTAGCGGTGTCGCCTGGCTTGCTATCGTGGTTGAACACGAGGTCAAGGCACGCCTGATCTAACGCTACGGGGTCGGTAGACGCCAATATTCCCATGTCCTTCAACTCTGGTGGCGCAGGGTGTGAGTTACAGTCGCAGTCTATTGACATATTGTTCATTACGTTGATGTAAAGTATCTTCTCTCCGTTACCAAAGTAGTTATGCACGCCTTGTGCCGCTGCCGCCATTGATTCGAGGAAACCGTCTTGGTCTTTTATATGGTTCCACATATCCTTTACGTCGGTAGTGATGCCAGCAGAGTGTATGTATGCTTTACCAGATGACGATGCTACACCTATGGAAGCGTTCTTCAGCACGCCTCCGAAGCCTCCCATCTGGTGACCTTTGAAGTGAGCGAGGTTTATCATAAAATCGTAGTTAGCGAGGTGGTTACCCACGATGTCATACTTGATATGCGTCTTATCCTTCACAGGAATACGTATAGAACCATACTCATCCATGATGTCCACGGCGAAAATGCTGTCAAATCCGTGAGCGTGTATAGTCTCCCAGTGTGCTGCCGTAGTGTTACGGTTGCCAGGATAGGCTGTGTTACACTCCACGATGGTGCCGTTTACCTTCTCTACGAGGTCGCGAATTAGTGTTGGCTTCAAGTAGTTGTGACCGCCATTCTCTCCTGTTGAGATTTTCACGGCAACGCGTCCTTCTGCCTTTCTGCCCACTGCCTCATAGATTTTCACTAACGCCTCTGGCGTAATCTCTTTAGTAAAATAGACCTTTGACACCTGTGCCATGGTCCCTACTGACGCCAACAGCATCAGCATTGCAATGATAGTAAATTTCTTCATAGTCGTAATATTACTGCTGCAAAGTTACTTCTTTTCCAAAAACTATACTATACCATTTTTCCTTTTTTTATTACCATTTGTATTGTTCGGCACAAATATTATGCAGTTCAAGACATAAGTGACGGTAAAAAAATAACTTGGTACAATTTATTTCTTCGCCGTCACTATGTAAATGTTTTTGAATCATTATTAGGTATTGCAATTCTCTATATTTAGTAGTACCTTTGCAACACAAATGATTATGTTAAGGCTGGTTTCGTTTAGTAACTATTTATAGAACCACCATTATAAAAACGATAATAATATAAAAAATGACAACAACACTGATTTTAGGACTTCTTATCCCACTATTAGGTACAACACTTGGTTCTGCCTTCGTTTTTCTGATGAAAGAAGAAATGTCCGCACGAGTACAGAAATCATTATTGGGCTTTGCCTCTGGCGTAATGGTTGCCGCCTCAGTATGGTCATTGCTCATTCCTGCAATAGACATGGAAGCAGACAGCGGCAAATGGTCAGTAATGCCCGCAGCAGTGGGATTTCTTATAGGCATTGGCTTTCTGCTACTTATTGATGGACTGACTCCTCACCTACATATCGGCACGGACAAACCAGAGGGCATCAAGTCTCATCTGTCAAAGACCGCAATGCTATCCCTTGCAGTTACCATACATAACCTGCCCGAGGGTATGGCAGTTGGTGTGGTGTTTGCCGGAGCCGAAAACAATGCTACTCTCATCTCTCTTGCCAGCGCTGTTTCGGTATCATTGGGCATTGCCATTCAGAACATTCCTGAGGGTGCCATCATCTCTATGCCCATGCGAGCGGCAGGCAATAGCCGATGGAAATCGTTTTTGTTAGGAGCGATAAGTGGAGTAGTTGAACCTATAGGTGCCATAGCCGTCTTGCTACTTGCAACACTTCTCACGCCAGCCCTGCCCTACATGCTTGCTTTTGCGGCTGGAGCCATGGTTTACGTCGTTGTGGAAGAACTTATCCCTGAAGCATCTAGCGGCCAACACAGCAATCTCAGCACTATAGGCTTCGCCATCGGTTTCGTACTGATGATGGTACTGGATGTCGTTATGGGATAACAAGGACTAAGAATGTACTGTATCAGAACTTTACTTGCACCTGCAGGTCTATATCTGTCTGCGATGAAGAGAAGATGCGACGGTCGGCTGTACCTATAACTGAACGGTCAAAGTATTTTGTGCAGCCTACCTTTAGTTGCGACAACAGCCACGGAGTAAACTCACCGCGCACATGGAGGGCACAACGCACGCCGTTACCATAGTAAGAAGCACTGTTCATGCTGTAAAGCATGCCACGCTCATAGACGTAAATGCGAGAGGCATAGTCGTCGGTATCGAAGTATGACACCATGCCATAGACGCTATAACGACGGTGCAACTGCCATGAGAGCGATTGGTTTACTACGTATCCGTTGCTGTTGCCAGCAGTAAGAATGGCTTCGCAGGCGGTGCGTGTGCTTAGTTTGCGCCCTGTGTACTGAGCGTTAAGGCGCAGGCGGTGCGTTGTTACGTCTTCGTCCTGCCACTGCTGTTTCAGCCTATAACGTGCGCTGTATGTCCAGCGTCTGTGACGCATCGTCATGGCTATGGCATTGTCCCACGCACTGGAGGGCGCATACACACGGTAACGCAGCCCTGGGAAACGCACAAGGTCACTGTAAGCGTCTATTGTTATTCGCTTATTTGGCGTAATGTGTGCCCCTAGAAGTACTCCCCGTTCATTACTTACATTGCGACTATCACCAAAGGCTGAACCATAAAGGGCATGATAACGGTAAGGGTATATGCGCCCTACAGCCGTTAAGGACAATCGGCGGGACGCATTATATATAATATTATCAAGCGTGGCAACACTGCCATTTTCGCTTATTGCGGTCTCGCCCACGATGGTCAGCGCACCCGCTTGCAGTTTATAGTCTATGCCTCCGTTCCAGAAACGACGTCCCTGAGGATAATAAAGTCGATACATTTTACTACGGCTTATAGTGTCAGCCTTGCTGTAAATGGGGTTTAGTTCACGGTTAAAACCTGTATAAAGGAAGGATGCACCAAGGCTCCACTCCCACTCGTTATGCAACATTCCGCCATACTCCATACGCAGTCCTGCTGCCATCTGGGTGGTGTTGTTCTTTTTCGCCATATCTTTAGCGGTGCGATGCGTGGCACTCGTCAGCACGGTCTGCACGGTAAGGCTGTCACTGTTTAGCGTAGCGTCTACGTATCTATATGAGAATAATGCTGATAGTGTTCCTCCCAGCACATCGAACGTTACGGCAGCCCCTTGCATGTGACGTGAGTCTGACGTACTGGTATGTGGTACAAAGTATGTGGTGCGACGTCCTATAGAAGTCAACATAGATTGTTTTCCAAAAGAAAGACTGTTGTTAAATACCAGTCCCATGCCGAACTGTCCGCGGAATTGGCCTAATATTGCGTAATTAGCAATGCCGATATTCTTTGCCATCAGACTATAAGAATATCGGTCATAACCCATATTGTTACCCGAAGAGAAGAATGGTTCGCCCGCTGCCTTACCTCCGGCGAAGTTTAATTGCAGATTGTTTCCTACCTTCATGGTATAGCGTAGTGAGTGCTTCAAAGGGTCGCCTAAATACACTCCTGCCTGTTTACTGTTTGTTACAGACGCTGAGACGGAGCCTTTATCGCCCAGACGGTAATACGTTGGCACCGTCATTGTGAACATAACGGTATGTTCTGCCCGCTCAAAGGCTTTACGAAGACGTTTGGCGTTGTACCAAGGTATAGTATCAGAGGTTTCAACGTATAGCATCGTTGACAAATAACGACTTACTTTTTCATCGACATCCTCTATCATGTCCAGTTCCTGCACACTGCGAAAATCGCCATACTTTCTGCGAAAGCGAATGATGCTGTTGGCTGTTGCAAGGTCTATTCCCGGTATAGAAAGTAGTTCGTCTGCCGTTACTTTATTTATATTAAGTGGCTGTTCGCGCAGTTGCGCCACACGGTCGCTTGCCTCGTTAAGCGACATAGCATCCTCTTCCGTCCCCTCATAAAGCGGAAGCAACTGTGTTTCATCCTCTTCCGCATTATTAGGTGAAGGCGACAGCAGTGACAGCGCAGCAAAAAGCAGACTATTCAGTGGCATACTTCTTTAGCGCACGCACCACTCCGTTAGTCCACGTGTTAAGTCCTCCGTCCATGTCGAGGGAGGAAATGAGTTTTATTACATTGTCTATCGGCATGCCGTAACGCAGCACTCCTGAGATTAGTTTAGCGTAATTCCAGTATATGGGATTAAATTTCTCTGACAATCCCTCCACTGTAGTCTTATATCCTCTACGGTTTTCAAACTGAAAATCATAGCGTTTTGTACCGTCAGGCAATACTGTCTTTATTATCTTTCCACTGTTCACCGCCTTGGGTAGCAATATTCCTTCTTCATCATCCTGCAAGCCTGTGAAGATTTCGTAAGGTCTTCCGTCAAGAAGTCCTACGAACGCTACCCACTTATCCTTTGCATTCTGAAAGCGGACAACGTCACATTCTAATTCTACGGGTCTTCGAAGTTCTTTCTCTTTTGTATCCATAGTTTTTATTCTACATCTTATTTCACTACATTTTCTAATATTCTGCCTCCAAATGTTTCTTCTCATCCAACGCTGTCTCGAGGTCAGAGTGGTGGTGCATGCCATTAATAATAATAGAAATAATTGCACACACGCCCAACGTCAGAGGGTAATAGAGATATGGCATAATGTCGACAGGGTTACATGCCGCTAAACCTGCTGCCATCAATAGTTGCGCACCATACGGTATTATGCCTTGCATCATGCAGGAGAAGGTATCCAAGATACTCGCTACACGCTTAGGGTCCAAATGGAACTTGGTTGATATATCCTTCGCTATGCCAGACACTGTTATTATAGCCACGGTATTGTTGGCGGTACACATGTCGACCAGGCAGACAAGAACGGCTATGCCTAACTCCGCACTGCGCTGTGACTTTACATGTTTTAATATGCCCCTCATGATATAGCGTATGCCACCGTTGGCACGTATCACCTCGAGTACGCCACCTGCAAGCATCGTGATAATGATGAGATCACTCATGCCTGATATTCCTTTTCCCATTGCCGAGAACCAAGAATAAAGGTCATAGTCACCACAGTATAATCCTACTCCACCTGTCAAGGCTATACCAAGACATAACACAAGGAGCACGTTTAACCCAAATGCTGCCGCTATGAGAACTACAAGGTATGGCATTACCTTCAGAGCATTTACTGGAGGTAACTCTGAAAGGAGCACTAAATCGCTGCCAATATAGGCATAAAGCGCTACCATCAATAATGCCGCAGGGAGCGCTATACGTATGTTTGTACGGAACTTGTCGCTCATCTTCACGCCCTGGGACTGTGTTGCCACTACCGTAGTATCTGAAATAAAAGACAGATTGTCACCGAAGAAAGAGCCGCCTACTACTATTGCCGTCATCATTGGCACGGAAAAGTCAAGTGAATTGGCCATACCAACAGCAATTGGAGTAAGGGCTACAATGGTGCCCACACTCGTTCCTATACTTATGGAAATAAGGGCGGAGGCAATGAAAAGACCTGCAAGTAACGCATTTGACGGCACTATGCTTAATGTTAGGTTGACAACGTCCGTGATGCTATCCATCTCCTTAGCAGAATTGGCAAACGCTCCTGCAAGGATGAATATCCATATCATCAGTAGCAGGTTGTGATCTGCCGTGCCACGAGTGAACACCTTGACACGTTTCTTCAGTTTACCACGCGACGACGCTACTGCCACAATGGAGGTAAGCATGAAGGCTACAGTTATGGGAACTTTGTAAAAGTCGCCAGCCACGATGGAAACACCTAAGTAGACAACAATGAAAAATATTAGTGGGATAAGTGCTCGCATGGTTATGAAATACTGTTTTCTATACGTTATTTACATTATTATTATCTTGCAAAGATAAGTAATATTTCTGAAACTGCCAAACGTTTTCTTGGTACTTTCAAAAAAAATGTATAACTTTGCAGCGGATTATAGGTAAAAACCTATACCGCTACGGTTAACAAGCACGAAATAACACAACAAAACCACAATGAAAGAACTTGCATTGAAGTATGGCTGCAATCCTAACCAGAAGCCATCACGTATCTACATGACAGAAGGAGAACTGCCTGTCGAGGTTATCAACGGCCGCCCTGGCTATATTAATTTCCTCGACGCACTGAACTCATGGCAGTTAGTGAAGGAACTGAAAGAGGCTACAGGACTGCCTTCTGCAGCAAGTTTTAAACATGTAAGCCCTGCTGGCGCTGCTGTCGGACTGCCACTGTCTGACACATTGAAGAAGATTTACTTCGTGGACGATGTTAAACTGCCTCTCTCTCCTATCGCTTGCGCTTATGCTCGCGCTAGAGGTGCTGACCGCATGTCTAGTTACGGCGACTTTATTGCGCTCTCTGATACTTGCGACGCGGCTACCGCAACACTCATTAAGCGTGAGGTTAGCGATGGCGTAATAGCACCAGACTATACTGACGAGGCTATAGAAATACTCAAGGCTAAACGTAAGGGCACATACAACGTTATTAAGATTGACCCTAACTATGTTCCTGCACCTATCGAGACGAAGCAGTGCTTTGGCGTTACATTCGAACAGGGACGTAACAATATTAAACTGAATGACCCTGCACTCTTCGAGAATATCCCTACACAGGCAAAGAATTTCACTGAGGAGGCTAAACGAGACCTTATGATTGCACTCATCACACTGAAGTATACGCAGTCTAACTCTGTTTGCTACGTGAAGGATGGTCAGGCTATAGGCATCGGGGCAGGACAACAAAGCCGTATTCACTGCACACGCTTGGCTGGCAACAAGGCTGACATCTGGTGGTTGCGCCAGTGCCCTAAGGTGATGGCTCTGCCGTTTAAGGAGGGTATACGCCGCGCTGATCGCGACAATACTATCGATGTTTACATCTCTGACGACTATGAAGATGTTTTGGCGGAGGGAGTATGGCAGAACTTCTTTACTGAGAAGCCGGAACCTCTCACACGCGAAGAAAAGAAGGCGTGGATAGCACAGAACACTAAGGTGGCACTGGGTTCTGACGCGTTCTTCCCATTCGGTGACAACATTGAGCGTGCTCACAAGAGTGGCGTGGAGTACATAGCACAGGCTGGCGGCTCTGTTCGCGACGATAATGTTATAGAGACATGCGATAAGTACGGCATAACTATGGCGTTTACTGGCGTACGTCTGTTCCACCATTGATCCTGCTCACTTACGTCACCATACAAGATTTGTTACTTTACAAAAAAGCATAGCAAGACGATCTTAAAACGACCGTAACTCTTTGACGCCCAAATCACAACGCTAAACCTAAAACAATGGCGTTGTAATTTGGGCTTAATTACAATGTGATTTCGGCCTAATTACAATATGATTTGGGGCTAATTACAATGTGATTTCGGCCTAACTACAAATAAAGAAAAAAACACTCTTTTCACAATACCACCATTATGGATGATTTTGATTTAATTTTACAGAACGGCATTAACTTTGGCCGCGGCGGAGAACGCAAGAAAGATGATGGCAAGGTGAAGACCAAAGCCAGGAAGAAAAAGTACATAACAGGAGCACACGGCTCCGGCTCTGCTATGCAGAAAGCAAAATACCGTGAACAAAGAGCCAACAGGCACAAGAAGTAAGCACCGCTACACTGTTGCACCATATAAAAAGCCAAAGAGTCCTCGTGTGATGGTGTTTC
This sequence comes from uncultured Prevotella sp., assembly GCA_934272845.1. Classification (GTDB taxonomy): domain Bacteria; phylum Bacteroidota; class Bacteroidia; order Bacteroidales; family Bacteroidaceae; genus Prevotella. The sequence continues at coordinate 39,008 of CAKQSF010000014.1, read as the reverse complement.
TACGCCATCATATACACCATTACGCCAAACAACAATCATCATGCGACCAAGAATAAAGAAACTCGACATATTCATGCTGAAGCAGTTCATGCTGCTCTTCGCAGGAACATTCTTCATCTGCCTCTTTGTGCTGATGATGCAATTTCTGTGGAGATATGTTGACGACCTCATAGGTAAGGGACTATCCTTGGAAGTCTTGGGACAGTTCTTCTGGTACATGGGGTTGATGCTCGTGCCACAAGCGTTTCCGCTTGCCATACTGCTGTCGTCACTCATCACAATGGGTAACCTCGGCGAGAGTAGCGAACTGACTGCCATTAAGGCGGCTGGCATATCACTGGTAAAGGCCTTGCGCTCTTTATTCTTCGCATCTCTGTTGGTAACTGCATGCTCTTTTGTGTTCCAAAATAATATTGGACCAAAGGCTAACCTGCAGTTGCGACAATTGCTCCTGTCAATGAAGCAGAAGAGCCCTGAACTAGAAATACCTGAAGGAATATTCTATGGCGGCATACCTAACTGTAACCTCTATGTGCAACACAAGGACATGGAGACGGGCATGCTCTATGGCGTCATGATATACCGTATGACAGAGAGTTTCGAGGACGCCGCGATTATACTTGCAGACTCTGGTAAACTACAATCCACAGCAGAGAAAAAACACTTATTACTGACACTTTACAACGGCGAATGGTTTGAGAATATGCGCTCACAGGAGGTTACGAACAGTGCTAACGTGCCATATCGTAGGGAGTCTTTTATAAATAAGGTAATACTGCTCGACTTTGACAATGGTTTTAATATGGCAGAAGCCTCTGGACTGTCACAACAAGCAGCATCACAGAGCCTACCAGAACTCATGGTAAGGATAGACTCCGTAAGAACGACTGGCGACAGCATCGGTAAAGTGGTAGCGAGCGACATCAAGGCGAGAATGTTCCCTACTGCAGGAGTAGACAAGAAAGACTCGATAAAAGCAATGGCGAAAGTAGAGAAAGGCACACTTAACTTCGATTCTATCTATGCACACCTCACACCTGAGAGCCAAAAGGACATACTCATGTCAATGAGCAGTGGGGTAAAAGCAATGGGCTACGACCTAGAATTTAGAGCATGGTCGGCTGACGACTACAACCAGAAGGAGCGCGAATATAAAATAGAGATGATCAACAAGTTCACTCTCTCACTGACGTGCATAATATTCTTCTTCATTGGAGCATCATTGGGCGCTATCATAAGGAAAGGTGGATTGGGTGTACCTGTGATAGTCTCTGTACTTGTCTTCATACTGTTCTACACACTTGATAATACAGGATTCCGCATGGCGAGACAGGGCACATGGGCTATATGGCTAGGAAAGGGACTGGCTCCGGCTGTATTGATACCATTGGCAGCATTCATCACTCGCAAAGCAAATAAGGATTCCATCGTATTCAACATGGACGCTTACCGTCTCTTCTTCATGAACCTACTGGGAATGAGACAGAAACGTATAATCGCATACAAGGAAGTTATTATCAATGACCCCGACTATGCAGCAGATGCACAGCGTCTGCAGACTATCAGCGAGCAAATAAAACAGTACGCTACAGCACACAACCTTATGCGACTGCCTAACCCCATTAAGGTATTCTTCGCATATCAGCCTGATCACGAGATTGAGACCGTGACAAAACAAATAGAAGGGGTGATAGAAGACCTTAGCAATACACGCGACAGGTACATAATGTCATACATATCACAATACCCGATAATATCAGAAAAGGCTCACACAAGACCGTTCAATCATAAATGGATGAATATCACGGCCGCTGTGATAGTGCCTATGGGCATTATACTCTATATAAGAATGTGTCGTTTCAGACTGCGACTTTACCGCGACCTTAAAGCAGTACACCGCCTTAACGAACTGATTATCGCTCGCATTTACGACAAAAAGTAAGCAAACCGACAAAAACAAAGACAAAAGTTTCGATTTTCAAAAGAAATATATTAACTTTGCACTCGCAATTACTGTACACTAGCACAACTTGCGAAAAAAAATGCAAGTACACAATCAGTACGCTACCAAAGAAAAAACAAACAAAACAACCAAACAACTATATCATGGGACGTTTATCCAGTAGATTAAACAGATTGGCACCTTCAGCAACACTCGCTATGTCTCAAAAGAGCAACGAGATGAAGGCACAGGGCATTGACGTGATTAACCTCAGCGTAGGAGAACCTGACTTTAATACTCCTGACCACATTAAGACCGCAGCAAAGAAGGCTGTAGACGACAACTGGTCAAGATACTCTCCTGTTGCAGGTTACGCTGACCTCAGAGAGGCTATCGTAGCAAAACTTAAGAAAGAAAACGGACTTGACTATAAGGCAAGCGAGATTTCTGTAAGCAACGGAGCAAAGCAGGCTGTATGTAACGCTATAATGGCTCTCGTAGACGATGGCGAAGAGGTCATCATACCTGCACCTTACTGGGTAAGTTATCCACAGATGGTACTCCTCGCAGGTGGCACTCCTGTACACATACCTGCTGGATTCGACCAGAACTTCAAAATTACCCCTGAACAGTTAGAGGCTGCTATCACACCTAAGACACGCATGCTCATTCTCTGTTCGCCAAGCAACCCTACAGGTTCTGTTTATACTAAGGCTGAACTGGAAGGACTCGCTAACGTTATTAAGAAGCATCCTGAAATGTATGTACTCGCTGACGAAATTTACGAGCACATCAACTACGTAGGAAAACATGAGAGCATCGCACAGTTCCCTGGCATGAAGGAGCAGGCTATCATCATCAACGGTGTCAGCAAGGCTTACGCTATGACTGGTTGGCGCATAGGTTACATGGCTGCACCTGAATGGATCGTAAAGGGAGTAAACAAACTTCAGGGACAGTACACGTCAGGTCCATGCTCTGTAAGCCAAAAGACCGCAGAAGCAGCATATATCGCTGACCAACAGTGCGTAGAGGATATGCGCCAGGCTTTTGAGCGTAGAAGAGACCTCATCGTTAGCCTCGTTAAAGAAATACCAGGACTCGAAGTAAATGTTCCTGATGGAGCATTCTACGTATTCCCTAAGTGTAAGAGTTATCTCGGAAAAACCGACGGCGAGAGAGTCATCAAAGATACCAACGACTTCGCTATGTACCTCCTCGAAGTTGGTCACGTAGCAACTGTAGGCGGTGACGCTTTCGGTGACCCTGAGTGCTTCCGTATGAGTTACGCAACAAGCGACGACAACATCCGCGAGGCTATCAAGCGCATCAAGGAGTGCCTTGCTAAACTCAAGTAAAGCACACGCTACGAACTAGAACTTTATGAACGAGCAATAAGAATAGTACCAATTCACAATAAAGGGAACATCAAAAGGAGACTCAAAAAAGTCTCCTTTTGTGCCCTAAATTACCTTGTTGACATTTTTTTACTGTTAAAAGTTCTTAAACAGTATCGTAGTTCCACTTTATTTGCTAACTTTGTGTTTGGAAAGAAAATAAAAAAACGTTCACAATCTCACGCAAAACCGTACTAACAATACATACAAATTGATTATCAACTAATTCATTAATAATTTAAAAAACTAATCAGACAATTATGGCAGCTACAAAAACAACAGCCGCGCCTAAGAAGTCAGCAGGCTTCCAGGGTGTAAGACACGCAATCATTATCATCATCTTCGCATTCGCAGTAGGTGTATGCTTCTACCTCTTCTTCTTGGGTAACCCAAGCAACTTCGCTAATGGCGATCCAGAAGGACATCCTCTGAACATGCTCGGTACAGTGTATAAAGGTGGTTGGGTCGTTCCTATCATCCTCGGACTTCTCTGCACCGTTATCGCTATGTCAGTAGAGCGTATCTTCGCTATCTCTGCTTGCGCAGGTAAGGGTAATGTAACAAAGTTCACAACAAACATTAAGAAGGCTCTCAAGGATGGTGACATCGCTAAGGCTGAGGAACTCTGCAACAAGCAGAAGGGTTCTGTTGCTAACGTGGTTCTCGCTGACCTCAAGGCTTACAAGGAAATGGAGTCTGCTCCAATCAAGTTGAAGGAGAAGGTTGCAGCCATCCAGAACGCTCACGAAGAGGCAAGCGCACTCGAGATGCCTACAATGACAATGAACCTCCCTATCATCGCAACAATCGTTACCCTCGGTACTCTTACCGCTCTGTTCGGTACTGTGCTTGGTATGATTCGTTCTTTCGCAGCCCTCGCTGCTGGTGGTGGTGCTGACTCTATGGCTCTTTCTACTGGTATTTCTGAGGCCCTCGTAAACACCGCTTCTGGTATCGCTACCTCTTGGGTATCTGTAGTTTCTTACAACTACTTCACTAACAAGATCGACAAGCTTACATTTGCAATGGACGAGATTGGTTACACAATCGCTCATACATACGAAGACAAGCACCCAGAAGCTTAATTTTTACTAACCCTTTAAATTTTATTCAGTTATGGGTAAGTTAAAAATTAAGAAAAGCGACGTCTGGATTGACATGACTCCTATGTCAGACGTGATGGTGCTTTTGCTGACGTTCTTTATGTTGACTTCAACATTCGTTAAGAACGAGCCAGTAAAGGTAAACCAGCCTATGTCTGTATCGGAGATTAAGATTCCAGAGAAGAACGTCCTCAATATCGTTGTCGACAAGACCGGCAAGGTATTTATGAGTTTGGACAATCAGAATGATGTGTTGACCGTTATCCAAGACATGGACAACAAATTCGACCTTCAACTGAATGCCACACAAATGAAGAAGTTCCAGACTGACCCTATGTGGGGTATGAGCCTGAACCTGCTGAAAACTTATCTCAACCTGCCTACTGAGAAGATGACAGAGGCTATGACTGGCAAGGAAGCCGGTATCCCTCTTGACTCTATCAATAATGGCAAAAGTGAGTTCCAGGAGTGGGTTACTTCTGTTGTAGAGAATACGGAAGACATCAAGATTGCTATTAAGGCAGACTCTGATACTCCGTACGCTAACATCAAGAAGGTAATGTCTGAACTTCAGGATATGGATCAGAACCGTTACTACCTTATCACATCGCTAAAGACCGGGGAGGATTAATAAATGGCAAAGAAACAAGAAAAGCAAAAGAAAATGAACGTCCGCGTGGACTTCACGCCGATGGTTGATATGATGATGCTTCTTATCACTTTCTTCATGCTCTGTACCTCTCTGGCTAAACCTCAGTCTATGGAACTGAGTATGCCGGCTAATGATAAGAACCTTGAAGATCAGGATAAGTCAGTAACAAAGGCTTCGTATACAATCACTATCTATGCTACAGGCAACAACAAGATTTTCTATGTTGAAGGTATGCCTAAGTATGATGACCCTTCATGCCTCAAACCTACTACATGGGGTAAAAATGGTATCAGAAAGGTGCTACAGACACACGTAACAGAGGATAATACGCAGCCTGTTCTGCAGGTAATGAAGGCTAAAGCCATGCTCGATCAAAAGAAAGACGACATGACGGAGGCAGAATACAACGCAGCATTGTCTAAGATTAAGGCTGGTGAGATTGACGGACAGAAAATTCAAACTATGACCGTCATCATCAAGGCTACGGATTCCGCTACATACAAAAACGTTGTGGACGCTCTTGACGAGATGCAGATATGCAGCATTGGTAAGTACGTGCTTGACAAAATCAACGACCAGGACAAGAAACTTCTTGATGAGAAGGGTGTCAAGTAAGGAAACGTTGACTTAAACAAGTACAAGTATTAACAATTTAAAAGATTACAAAATGTCAAAAATAGATCTCATATCTGGTGAGTGGACCGACATTGTTTTTGCGGACCGCAACCAGGCGTATGGTGCCTATGCTCTGCGTAAGAACACAGGTAAGCGTAATGTGATTGCTATTCTGGCTGTTATCTTGCTCGCTATCGCATGTCAGGTTGGTCTCACCCTCAAAAATATTGCGGACGAGGCAGCAGCAAGAAAAGCAGCTATGAATCAGGTTACAGAACTTACTGCCCTACAGCAGCAGAAGAAAAAGGAAGCGAAAGTAGAGCGTAAGCAACTTGTTAAGCAGGAAGAGGTAAAGAAAGTGGTAGAAAAGGTTAAGAGTTCTGTCAAATTCACCGCTCCTGTCATTAAGAAGGATGATGAGGTAAAGCCTGAAGATGAAATGAAGAGCCAGGAGGACATCATGAAGAGTGGTGCCGCTGTCGGTGCATTCGACGTTGTTGGTAACGACGAAGGCGGCGAAGTATTGAAGGCTAAGGAAGTCATCGCACAGGAACCTGTTAAACCAAAGGAAGAAGAAAACAAGGTGTTCGACGTTGTTGAACAGATGCCTTCTTACCCTGGCGGTATGGGTGCACTCATGCAATACCTCAGTTCTCACATCAAGTATCCTGTAATTGCTGAAGAGAATGGTATTCAGGGTCGTGTAATTTGTACTTTCGTCGTAGAACGTGATGGTTCTATCACCGACGTAAAGGTTGCAAAGTCTGTTGACCCTTCTCTTGACAAGGAGGCACAGCGTGTCATCAAGTCTATGCCACACTGGATTCCTGGTAAGCAGAATGGTTCTGCAGTACGTGTGAAGTACACACTCCCTGTAACATTCCGTCTACAGTAATATCATATTACAAGCATTACATAAATATGATTAAAACGTTATCTTACATATTCGTAGGATTAATACTTATGGCCAATCTTTGTTCTTGCGGAGGACGCAAGAACAAAGATGGTCGCACTGATACTTATTCGTCAGGGGCGATATCTTTCGCCTCTGACGAAAGTTTTAGTCCCATTATTGAAGAGGAGCGCTCACTTTTTGAATCGCTTTACCCTCTCGCTAAACTCACTCCTATATACACAAGTGAGTCTGAAGCCATCAATATGTTGCTGCAAGGCAAGGTATGCATGGCGATAACTGCACGCGACTATAAGCCTGCGGAACTTGAAAGCCTAAAGGCACGCAAGCAATTCCCCCTTTCCATCAAAATAGCATACGATGGATTGGCATTGATTCAGAATACGGCTAACACTGACTCTTGTATCAGTGTGAAAGATATAAGAAGAATATTCAACGGTGAAGTTACTCGATGGGATCAAATATACCCTGGTTCTAATAAAGGAGAAATCAGCGTAGTATTCGACAATAAGACTTCTTCTACCGTGCACTATGTTGAGGATAGCATACTTGGTAGTAAGGCTATCAAGGCACCTAACGCTTTCGCTGTTAATAAAACAGAAGAGGTTGTCAAGTATGTAGAAAAAAACAAAGGAGCCATTGGTATTATTGGCAGCAACTGGCTAAACGACCAACGTGATACTACGAACCTTACATTCCGTAAAGAAGTTCGCCCAATGGCAGTAACAAAGATGGATGTGGCTACCGTAGCGAACTCATGGAAGCCTTACCAGTACTATTTCCTTAACGGCAACTACCCATTGGTTCGCACCATCTATATACTTCTAAACGATCCTCACATGGGACTGCCTACTGGCTTCAAGAACTTCATCATATCACAAGACCGCGGTCAAATAGTAATACTCAAAGCGGGATTATTGCCTGCTTATGGTAGACTCACTATCCGTGAAGTTCATGTAAACGACTAAATAAAGTTCACGTTAACGACTAAATGAAGTTCATGTTAACGACTAAATAAAGTTCACGATAACAACTAAATGAAGTTCACGATACTACTAAATAATGTTCACGTAAACGACTAAATTCTTAATAAGAAAGTTCACGATAACAACTAAATGAAGTTCACGTTGACAATTAAATTGTAAATAAGGAATAACTATTCATGGTTATATTGCAATAGCATAGGAATAAGATAGAAATACAAACAAGCAAAAAAAAGAACAAAATAAAATGAGAACAAAGAACATACTGGTTGGAGCCCTTATGGTACTAATGAGTGCTCCTGCAATGGCTCAGTCTCAGCCTGACGCTATCATGACACAGGTTTCAGCAATACTTAAAGCAAACGCTGCTGATGGCGCAAGTCAGATTGAGGCTATAGCAAAAGAAAATAAAAAGAATGCCAATGCTCTCGCAAGTATTGCAAAGGCATATCTTGCTGCCAAGGACGCAAATAAAGCAGAGGAATATGCAAACAAAGCATACGAGATAATAAGCAAAAAGGGCACTAACGAAGAGAAAGGCGAAATCTTCGTGCTGCTTGGAAATATCGCAGTATCAAAGGATGACGGTGGTAAAGCGGCAGAGTGCTTCCAGCAGGCTATATATTTCAGCCCTAAAAGCCCAGACGGTTATCGTCGCTATGCACAGATAATGAGTAAGACGGACCCTGCTGGTGCTGTACAGACACTGGAGGATTTGCGTGCGCAACGCCCTGACTACCCTGTAGACCTCATCGCTGCCGAGATATATTCAAGTAGCGGTAAACTGAAGCAGGCTATCGAGTACTACGGCAAGGTTAAGTTGGACGACATGAAGGACTATCAGGTTTCTGACTATGCTACCAACCTTTTCCTTTCAAAGGACTATGACAAGGCTCTTGAGGTTGCTAACTGGGGACACGCTAAGTGGCCTCGTAACGCTTCCATGAACCGCCTTATCATGTTCAGCCTTACTGACAAGAAGGAGTACGAAGCGGCTATAGAGGCTGGTAATAACCTGTTTAATGCTTCTGACTCTGCTAAGATTTCTGCCTTCGACTACAACTATTATGCTACCTCACTCAAAGGTGCAAAGAAGTATGAAGAGGCTATCGCTTGCTACGAGAAGATTCAGAAACTTGACGGCATCGATGCTGGCACCGTAACAGAAAAGAATAAGGACATCTCTGACTGCTACAAGAAACTCAGCAACTACGCTAAGGCTGGCGAATACCTTGACAAATATCTTCAGGCACAGACTGGCAAGTCATTCAGCCTTGAGGAGTCTCTCGCTTCTCTCTATGCTGATGAACTGATGGACGAGAAGAGCACAGCAGAGAGAAAGCAGGAAGCATTCAAGAAAGCGGACGAACTCTATGCTGCACTGGCAGAGAAATATCCTACTAATGCTGCATATGTAGCAAGCAAACGTAGTCGTTTCCCATTCGCCCTTCCTAACATCAGCGACCTTGAGAAACTGAAGATGGCTGCTCCTCATTTCCAGACTCTTGCTGACATCATTGAGAAAGACGAGAACCGTAGTGCTGGCGAGACAAAGATGCTTATCAATGCATACGAGGCTATCTGTACAAACTATGTCCACAACCTTAACGACATGGACAAGGCAAAGGAATATGCTGAGAAACTTATCAAACTGAATCCTGAGAGTGCCAATGCTAAGGCTATTCTCAGTCTGAAGTAATAGAATGAACGAAATACGAATAATAGCCCTTGACCTTGACGGTACTCTTACCAACGAGGTCAAGGAAATAACGCCTCACACCATCGCTGCACTTATGCAAGCACAGCGACAAGGTGTGAGGCTTTGTCTTTCTTCTGGACGACCTCCTTATGGTATGCGCCCACTTGCAAAACAACTACAAATGGAGCAGTACGGAGGAATGTTGTTGTGCTACAACGGTGGACACATAGAAGAATGTGGTACTAGTAAGGTATTGGTAGAGCAGGCCCTCTCTCCCACTCTATTGCCATATCTACACGAATGTCAAGAACGTTCAGGTATGACACTGATGACATACTATGAGGACCACATATACACTGAACATCCCGATGACCCTTACGTACACCAATCCTCGCGCAACAACAAGATGGAGATTGTCGGTGTGCAGAACTTCATCAATGACACGCCACGACCACTGAACAAATGTCTCATGGTTGGTCCGCCGAAAGTAGCACCCAGATGGGAAGCCATAATGCAGGAAGAGACTAAAGGCAAGATGCACATCTGTCGCTCTACGCCATACTTTATAGAACTGTTGCCATTAGGCATTGACAAAGGCTCCGCCCTAAAACAGATGCTTTCCAACATGGGATTGACGACAAACAACCTCATGGCATTCGGAGATAGTTTCAACGACATATCCATGTTACAAACCGCTGGCATTGGCATCGCTATGGGTAATGCAGAAGATGCAGTAAAAGCCGTTGCCGATTACGTTACCGATGACAATGAACACGATGGCATAGCCAAAGCATTGAAGACACTGAACATAATATCATAGATAATGGAGCAAACCTCACCCATACAAGAGATAGAACGCCAACGAGCACTGCTACAGTTGGAGTACTATGCCGAAAAGGAGACATTCCGCAAGCAAACCGAACAGACGGGCATACAGCGGAAGGTCAAGCGCGGTGACGCTTGGTTTCCGTTGCGCATAGGAAGAAACTTCTATAACTCGTTAAACCAGATGGTTGTAGAAGTTTTCCGCACATCAGACGAAGAGATAGACCATAACTTTGAGTTCGGACGTCCCGTCATGTTCTTTACTCAAAAGAATACGAACTCTCAGGAAAGTGATGCGGAAGGCCACGGAAAAACTATCAAATACTTTGGCTTTACAGGTACAGTCAATTATGTTGACGGTGACCGCATGTTAGTAAGTGTTCCTGATTCCGCTCCGTTGCTTGACCTTCAGCAATCTGCTCTTCCCATAGGAGTTCAGTTATCCTTCGACGAAAGCAGTTACCGATTGATGTTCGATGCCTTAGATCGCGTAAAGAATGCAAAGGGCAACCGCCTTGCATATCTACGCGACCTATTCTATTCACATCGCCAAGCAGAACAGTTCACCTTCAGTCCTATGCGTTTTCCTTGGTTAAACTCTACTCAGGAGCACGCTGTCAACGAGGTGTTACGTGCCAAAGACGTAGCAATAGTACACGGCCCTCCAGGTACTGGCAAGACAACAACCCTCGTAGAGGCTATCAACGAGACCTTGATGCGTGAGAACCAAGTGTTGGTGTGCGCACAAAGCAATATGGCTGTGGACTGGATATCAGAGAAACTCGTTGACCGAGGCATCAGTGTTCTGCGCATAGGCAATCCCACACGTGTCAACGACAAGATGTTAGGCTTTACCTACGAGCGACGTTTCGAGAGCCATCCCGACTACACCCAACTGTGGGCTATACGCAAGGCGATAAGAGATTTGCGCAAAAGCAAGAAGAAAAGTTATGAATACCACCAGCGATTAGAACACCTCAAGAGCCGTGCTGCGGAGATAGAGATACGCATCAATGCTGAACTGTTCAGCGAAGCACGTGTCATAGCCTGCACACTTACAGGCTCTGCCAACCGTTTGTTGGAAGGAATGAAGTTCGGAACACTATTCATTGACGAAGCAGCGCAAGCCTTAGAAGCCGCCTGTTGGATTCCGATACGCAGAGCATCACGTATTGTCCTTGCTGGTGACCACTGCCAGTTGCCACCTACCATAAAGAGTTTCGCTGCATTAAAGGCAGGATTAGGTAAGACACTCATGGAGCGCATAGCAGAGAACAAACCAGAAACGGTAACACTCTTAAAGGTGCAATACCGCATGAATGAAGACATAATGCGCTTCTCCAGCAACTGGTTCTACGAAGGGCAGGTAGAGAGTGCACCACAGATTAAGTACCGCGGTATACTCGACTACGACCATGCCATAACGTGGATAGACACCGCAGAGAAAATCTCAGACACTGCGGAAGAAGGTAATGTCAGCGACTTCAAAGAACAATTCGTTGGCGATAGTTTTGGACGCATAAACAAAGCGGAGGCCAAACTCACCCTTCTTACCCTTGCCGAATACCTCACGAAGATTAGCAAACAGCGCATACTCGACGAGAATATCGACATTGGCATTATCTCCCCATATCGTGCTCAGGTGCAATATCTTAAACGATTGATAAAGAAATATGAGTTCTTCAAGCCCTATCGCCATCTCATCAGCGTCAACACCGTTGATGGCTTTCAGGGACAAGAGCGTGACGTCATACTCATCTCCCTCGTCCGCTCCAACGACAATGGGCAGATAGGCTTCCTCAGTGACCTACGCCGAATGAACGTAGCGATGACTCGCGCTAGAATGAAACTAATAATCCTTGGCAACAAGGACACTATGACGCGCCATCCCTTTTACCGCGAGTTGTGGGAATACATACAGAGTATTCAGCAGTAACAACATTATCATACTCCCTAATTACAATGACGAGAGAAGAATACCACAAACTATTAAACACCGACTACTGGCGAGGCTTCTCCTATTCCATCATTAAGGAAAGAAACTTCACCTGTGAAGACTGTGGCAGAACCTTCTATAATGAGAGAAATAAACTTCAGGTACACCACCTCGTTTACCGCAACGTTAATCCATGGTCATATCGTCCAGATGAACTTGTAGTACTGTGCAGGGAATGTCATGCCCGAAGACACGGTATAAATCCCTTTGATGACACAGAAGAGAATCAGACCCTCTGTCACAAAATACAATCACGCCTCAACCGTCTTGTAACATTTTATGTAAAGTTCAAAAGAAAACATTTACTTCTCTTACTTTCTATCTGTATTATACTTCTCCTCGTATGGAAAGCGCATATTACGCCCACCAAAGTGAATAACGATGAAAAAAAGGAAGAGATTCCTATGACTTCCAAGAAGAGCGTTACTAAGAAGCGCAAAAGGACACGAAAGAAGATAACCTCACACAAAACGGAAGAGCAAATAGAACCCATTGTAAAAGCAAGCGAGAACCAGATTGTCGTACCTCAGAAAGAAAGCCTTCCACAAGAGACACCACCTGCAACCCACGACGGTGATGCCTCCGTAATGACTCACGAAAAAATGGAAAAAGCCATGGCTGAAGTACAAATGCAGTCTGACAAGAAATACCTGAAGGCAGTAAAGAAAGCCAAACGGCTTGGTATTAGCACAGAAGGCACAACGGAAGAAATCCTTGAGCGGATTAGACATGCTAAAACTATGAAGAAAGCGCAAAAGGAAAACGACAAAGTTGAGGTTATAACATTAGAATAACAATGACAACGAGTAATAAAGTAAAAGGCTTTGCGGCAGGAATTGTCGCAGCAATATGCTATGGTACTAACCCATTAGGCGCATTAACACTATATAGCGATGGCTTCAGTTCCGGTTCGGTTCTAATCTACCGCTACCTCCTTGCCGTCATTATGTTCGCCATTGTGATGCTATGGAAGAGGGAAAATTTCAAGATTAAGTGGGGTCACGCCATCAGGTTATCAGTATTAGGAGCAATGTTCTCTCTCTCCTCCTGTACTCTCTTCCTCAGTTTTCGCTACATGGCGGCTGGTATCGCCAGTACCATACTGTTCGTCTACCCTATCATAACAGCGATACTCATGACAGTATTCTTTCATGAAAAGATAACGTGGACCACCGCTACCGCCATTCTGCTGGCGGTAATAGGCGTAGGACTTCTCTATCAAGGTGACGGCAACGCCAAATTAAGCACTACAGGCTTTTCCCTTGTTATATGTTCCTCACTGCTCTACGCCCTCTATATCATCTCCGTCAATCAGTGGAGCAACATGACCATGTCTAACATCAAGTTCACATTTTATATATTGCTATTCGGAATGCTCACCATGTTAGTCTTCTCTCTAATCTCAGGAGAGAGTCTCCAAATATTGCACACGCCTCAACAGTGGCTGAGCGCAATACAGTTAGCCCTGCTGCCCACTGTATTATCCATGTTCCTCATGAACATCTCCATTAACCTCATAGGCAGCACACCAGCCTCCATCATGGGAGCCCTTGAGCCACTGACAGCCGTAGTAATCGGTGTATTCATCTTCGGCGAAACATTCACACTACAACTTGGCATAGGCATCATTACAATCCTTGCCGGCGTTACACTGATTATCGCAAGAAAGAAATAAAGTACTATCAAGACAGACAAAACACATTACAGCCCCCACTGTGACCGCATAAGCCCATAAATAACAGGACAATCCCGAAACATACAATCTACAATGATGTATGCTTCGGGATTTTTTATTATATTTATCTTGCGTAATCCACAAGAAAGAAGTATCTTTGCATTTACACTAAACAATAAAAGAACTATGAAGATAACAATATTTTGCTCTGCTAACGAGAACCTTGACCCAGACTTCTTTCGTCTTACAGAAGAGTTAGGCGCATGGATGGCACACAACAGTCACGGCCTTGTCTTTGGCGGTACTAATCAGGGACTGATGCAATGCGTAGCCAAAGCAGTGAAGGAGAACGGTGGTATGGTAACGGGCGTAGTACCCACGCTTGTTGAGAAAGGCGGCAAGACGTCACAATTCCTCGACGTAGATATACCCACCGACAGCCTCAGCGACCGCAAAGACATTATGGTGGCGCAAGGCGACATCATAATTGCCCTGCCAGGAGGCATCGGCACCCTCGACGAGATATTCAGCGTAGCGGCCTCACACTGCATAGGCTACACCCACAAGAAGGTCATTCTTTACAACATGAAAGGCTTTTGGAACTCTCTCGTCTCCCTGCTCAACGACATGAACGTCAAGGGCATGATTCGCGGTGATTGGCACGACTATATAGAGGTGGCAAACACACTGCAAGATATTGAGAGAATAATAAACAAGTAATAACAATACTATAATCTCAAAGAAAGCAATAAAAGTAAGCGCGAGAATTACAATTTAACCTTTAATTTCTTGCTACTCTCACATAAATTCATTACTTTTGTACCGTCATTCTGCAAGTAGTTGGCAAAGAGATGCCAACATACATACCTGCATGTTTTGATCTATCATATTTAGAAAGACGTTTGCTTTACGTTTTCTTCTGACCTTTCGGAATCTGGTAAATTCACAATAAGACACTCAGAGGAAAGCAGCGGTGGGCGTCTACCCCATCGTATATATATGCGTATGGCATAGGTGTGCCCTTTTGTTAAAAGAGGGTACACTCTGTGCTTCCATACATATATACATAATTGGCGTAGGCATCTGTTGCTTCTTTTTCCTAAGTGTCAAAGGTTTTACCAGAACCTCGAAAGGCAAGGACAAGTAGCAATTAGATTCCTACGCTTTTCTTTTATTCGCGATTTGATAGCAATATCATCATTAACCTAAAACATATTTCTGCTAAAGGAGTCTGCAGAAGAATTGACCACGTGGGCAATGAACAACACACTCCTTGACAATAGCAAACAGTTTCTTATGAGAGACGTGCTGCGCCAATTTATTGGCAGTGGCAAATACAACCATATCCGCATAGCCACAGGATATTGGGACCTTCCTGGTATGCTTCTTCTCTATGATGAACTGAAAGTCTTTCTTGGCCGCGGCGGACGCTTGGACATAATGATAGGTCAAGAACCTCAGTTACGTTCTTATCAGACAGAGGATACGAAACCTAACGAGCAGAAGTTTCCTGACTTTTATATTCAACGTGACATAAACCAACTGTCTGACGAATACCATTCTGTTGCCAATCTTATCATGCAGTATTGCAATGCTCTTCAGCCCGATTCTTCAAACACACACACTACCGATGCACAGATTCAGATAAGGGTTTACGGTCAGAAAGACACTATGCATAAGCAGTTTCTTCACGCTAAGTGCTACATCTTTCTTGGTCATGGCGAAGCGGACGCTATCATTGGCAGCAGTAACTTCACCAAGAAAGGACTTGAAGACAACGCAGAACTCAACTATCTGGAGACACAGAATAGTATCATCACAGCCCCACTCACTGAATACAGCAATTCAAAAAGCCACATTGTGTGGTACGAAGAGAAATGGGCTGAGAGTGTAGAATGGAATGGGGAGTTCACGCGAATTCTCAGCCAAGCACCTGTTATGCTACCACGCCCCAAAGAAAATCCTTATGATGATAGCATTACTCCATACGAACTTTACATCAAACTATTGCAAACAAAATTCGGGAATATTGTTGACAAGAACCTCAGCGAGATTATCGAAGGTTATCTGCCTCAGCAATACGACCGGTACAATTATCAGATTGATGCCGTAAAACAATGTTTCTCTACAATGAAGGAACATGGTGGTTTCCTTCTTGCTGACGTCGTGGGACTGGGCAAGACCATCATCGGCACACTGGTAATCAAACACTTCCTACGATTTCCTGACGATGACGGGAGAGAGCGTAGAGTTCTTATTGTAACACCTCCTGCCATCCGCTCTGCATGGATGGACACCATAACCACATTCGACAAATACTCCAACGACCAAATAAGCGATTGTATAGACTATATCACTACTGGCAGCATAGGTAAATTGACTGCTGACGATTGCGCCTTTGATAACGAAGAACTCTCCGCAGATTGTTTCGATAGCGAATTACAATACAAAGACTATGGACTTATCATCATAGACGAAAGCCATAAGTTCCGTAATAGTGGAACGAACATGTATATGGCTCTTGACAGCCTGATAGCACAAATAGGTGCCAATACTGGTGCTTATCCATACATAGGTCTATTAAGTGCCACTCCTCAAAACAACCGCCCTGATGACCTCAAGAACCAACTATATCTCTTCGAGCGCAATCATGCCGACTCTACATTGACAAAGGCTTACAGTGGCAATTTAGAGAAATTTTTCTCCGAGGCTAACACTGAGTACCACAACTTAATAAATCCGAAGACTGACGATCCTACTACTCCTAAAGAACGTGAGGAACGCTTAAAGGCTTTGTCACACCGCATACGTGACTGTGTGCTTGCCGATGTGATGGTGCGTCGCACCCGAACTGACGTGAAGAAATACTATTCTGAGGACATGAAACGTCAAGGAATAAAGTTTCCTGACATCGTGGGGCCTATCGAACTGAAATACAAAATGGACTCACAGTTGTCTCGTCTCTTTGCTGAGACAATGGACATCATCGATCCATCCAACGAATACAAGATGCATAGCAACCGTTATCTGGGCTTCTACCGCTACCGCGCCATACAGTTTCTTAATGAAGACTTGAAAAAGAAGTATAACGCTCGTGGTTCACGTGACGCTGACAAACTCGCTGACCAATTAGCGAAAATCATGCAGACTAATCTTGTTAAACGATTGGAAAGCAGTTTCTCTGCCTTCTACCAGTCGTTGCTTAATCTACGTAGATATACGCAGAACATGATTGACATGTGGGAGTCTAACACCATTTTCATCTGTCCATCCATTAATGTCAACGCTGAACTCGACCGCAAAACCAAAGAGAAGAAGCGCAAACACGTGGTGACTTACGCTGATTGTTTGGAGGACATACGCAGTAAAATCAATCGGTTGACAAAAGATGGCAAGAACGAAAACGGTAGCAACATGGAATACGTGCGCAGCAATATGGACGAGAAATACGAACAACTGCTTCGTGCCGACCATGAACTGATATCCGAACTCTGCGACCGTTGGGCAAAGAACACTGAAGACCCAAAACTGGATGTATTCAAGGAAGAACTCCGACATGTACTCTTCGACAGCGAAAAGAATAAACCACAGAAACTTGTTGTCTTCTCTGAAGCCATCGACACTGTTGATACCATAAAACGCATTGCCGAAGCAAAGGGATACCGTGTGCTGAAGATTACTGCCGCGAACCGCGACGAAAAGGAAACTGAGATACGCGAAAACTTCGACGCTAACTACGGAAAGAGACCTGGCGAAGTGCAGAAGAACGACTATGACATTATCGTTACTACCGAGGTGCTCGCTGAAGGCATTAACCTGCATCGTGCCAACACTATACTTAACTATGACACACCGTGGAACTCTACCCGACTTATGCAGCGCATAGGACGTGTCAACCGCATTGGTTCTACACAGGACAAAGTATATGTTTACAACTTTAAACCAAGCGCAGAAGGCGATGCGGAGATAAAATTAGTTCACAAGGCTTACACCAAGTTACAGTCTTTCCACACTCTTTTCGGTGAAGACAGCAAGGTATATACTGCAGAAGAAGAGATTAGTCATTACGACCTCAACAGGTCGGTTAACGGTGAAGAGTCGCCAATGGAGAAATACATCTATGAGTTGAAACAATACGAGGTGAACTATCCTGAAAAATATGAGTACTTACTTCAACGAGAACAGAACCTTGAATGTGCCACGACGGCAACTGATGGCTACGCCTATTTCCTCGTACGCATACCTAATATGGCGGGCTTCTTCGTCAAAGTAAGCCCCACAGAGCATAAAGGTAAAATCATTTCTGCCGCTGAAATGTATGAGCGGTTCCGCACAACAGAGGATGCCCCTGCCCTTCCTCTACCCCCTACATGGGAGGAGACAAGGAAGAATGCTGAAAAGACTGTAAACCAACACCTACACAAAATGAATGTAAAGATGGGCAACAGCGTTAAGGCTACCAAGGCAAAGGAAATTCTGAGACACATGAGGGAGAATATATCTATGTCGCAAGAATCGAAGAACATCCTCTCTGATGCTTTCACGTATGTCAACAAGGGTAATCCCGACATCATACGCAAGGTGCTCGCCTTTAATGATTCTATAAACGATCCGCAAAGGAATATTTTTGGCAAACCGACCCAGCAGGACTTTGACGACATTATAAAGAGCGAAATCAGCAACATCGTCAAGAACATACAGAGGCGTTATGGCAAGGCTGAAATTTTCATTGGACTATCTAAGTAACTACCTATCATGATGAATCTTAAATCTTATTTCCATAATAAATACCAAGGAGGCGAAGACTTCATTGAGAATGTCATTCTGCCAATCTTCGGTGAAGACAAATATGAAGATGCGTACGAAGAGAACGTGTTGGAAAACAATCCTGAACTCGTCACCATGGCACGCTCCATTGGTGTTGCCCGTTTGTTGCGTCTTGGCACTATTGACGTTCCAATGAATCCTACCGACATCTTCGATATTACGGTCTCTGACCACGTACTGATGAAACGTAATCGCGTTGGGGTACAACAACTCATACGGCGCATCATGTCTACATACAGCAGTGCATTCATGCTCTTCCACTATGATGATGACGACAAGTGGGACTGGCGTTTCACTTTCTGCAGCAAACAGAGAGATAACAATGACGCAACGGACTCAAAGCGTTACACGTTTCTTCTCGGTCCTAACCAGTCGTGTCGCACTGCGGCAGACAACTTCATGAAACTGGCACAGAAGAAGGGGAACATAGAACTGGAAGACATTGTGGGAGCCTTTGACGTTGAAGCCCTGTCTGATGAGTTCTTCTCGAAATATAAAGAGCAATATGAGAAGTTCGTTATGTTCATCACTGGTAAGAAATTCGTGAAGAAAGGTGGTGAATGGAAAGAGAATGTTTTTCATGAACCGCACCCACAGATGTACAAAGACTTCGGGAACGACGATAAGCGTGTGCGAGACTATGTGAAGAAATTGCTTGGACGTATCGTGTTCCTTCACTTCCTACAGAAGAAAGGTTGGCTAGGCGTAGAGCCTGGGAAAGAATGGAATGAAGGTAACAAAGACTTCATGCTAAACCTCTTCAATGCCTCTACGCCTGAACAACAGGCTAATTTCCTTGACTGTGTGCTTGAACCACTCTTTAGCGATGCCTTTGACAAAGACCGCCGTGCTGACAATGATTTGTTTGACACTCACGTAACAGGGCTACCCAACAATGGTGTACTGAGATTTCCGTACCTCAACGGTGGACTGTTTGGCAGAGATTCTGACGATGATATTACCACGGTATTTCCAGCAGAATACTTCCAGTCTCTACTCGCTATGTTCCATCAATACAATTTCACGATTGACGAGAACGACCCTACGGACGCGGAAGTAGGTATTGACCCTGAGATGCTGGGACAGATTTTCGAGAATCTTCTTGAAGACAACAAGGACAAGGGGGCTTACTACACCCCGAAGGAGATAGTGCGCTATATGTGTAAAGAGTCGCTAACGTCTTATCTTCAGAATGATTTTCCACGTGAATATCGTGAGCATATTCGTCAGTTTGTTACTTCATACAATGTGGACTGTCTGCCCAAAGGCATCGTAGACGATATTGACAAGAAACTGATAAACATACGTATTTGTGACCCGGCAATAGGTTCTGGCGCATTTCCTATGGGGCTACTGAAAGAACTGTTCTACTGCCGTGGGGCAATAGAGAACTTTGGTAACTCGGTTGAAATAAAGCGTCACATCATACAGAACAATATCTATGGCGTTGACCTTGAAAAGGGTGCGGTGGACATTGCGCGACTCCGCTTCTGGCTGTCACTGGTTGTTGACGAAACAACTCCAGAACTGTTGCCTAATCTTGATTACAAGATTGTACAAGGAAATTCTATGTATACCACGTTCAGTGGTAAATACATAAATATCAGCGACAGTCAAGTACACAGCAGAGTAGAAAAGATACACGAGGAGAAGATGAAGTTGTATGCCTTGCAGAAGGAATACTTCAACCTGTCAGGTGAAGCAAAGTGTCAATGCTCTATTGACATTAAGGACGCAATACTGAACATTGTTGCCCATCAACTCCTTGCGGACATTGATGCTGGCAAGAACTCTCAACAGACAGAACTCTTTGCTGAGAGTATATCGTCTAAAAAGAAATCACAAGACAGCCAGCAAGAACAGAAAGAGAAAATACGGAATTTCCTTGAAGCAGGCAAGGAGATGAGGACTAAACTACACGATGAGTCACTAAGCGTGGAAGAACGTGCCAAACTATCTCTACCGTTCTTTGACTATAAAGTGATATTCTCTGACATCTTCGAACAGGCTCCTTCTGGCTTCGACATTGTGATAGGTAATCCTCCTTACGGAGCAACACTAAACAATGAGGCGAAACAGATTGTCAAGAGGTTCTATAAAACTACGCAAAAGATTGAGGGGATACAGAAAGGATCATTGGACACCTTCACCTTGTTTATAGAGTTAGGCTATTGGCTGGTACGCAGGAACGGCTTTCTTGCATATATCGTACCGTTGTCTCTTACATCCAGCGACTCACTCTCTGGGGTGCACAATCTATTGATAGAACACTGCCGAGGAATAAAGATTTCCTCTTATGCTGTTCGCCCTAAACCTGTGTTTAAGAACGCTGTAGTGAACAACTCTATCCTTATGTTCCAGAAGACAGGCACACGTTGCGAACAACTGTTATCAACAAAGATGTACAGAAGGGGCAAGAACTTCGACTTACAGTATCTGTTAGACCATCTGCAGTTTACTGACGTGCTGGACCTGTTGAAGTTTGGAAGAATACCAAAGATATCATTGCCTATCGAGAAGAAGATTCTGGGGAAACTCAAATCATATAAGACAATATCCGATTATATTGTTACAGAAGAAGGAAAGCCCATAGTATATAGATTTGCAGGAGGACGCTATTTTAAAATTGTAACAAACTATCTTACTGGCACATCATCAGAAAGGGCACTTTTATTAGATAATAAATATGCCGATGCCATTGGCTGTATATTGAGTAGTAATTTTTCTTTTTGGTATTATCAGATATATTCTGACAATTTGAATTGGAAAAACTCAGAAATAAACTCTGTTCCTATTCCCGAATTACAAGATGAACAACTTGCTTACTTAAATAAACTTTATACGGAATATCTACAGGACATTGAACGAAATGCAAATGTTCGACATTCAAGTGGTAAGTCTGCATATACCGTTTCTAAATACAAGGAATACAAAATAGTAAAGTCTAAACCCTTAATAGACCGTATAGACGACTACATCTGCCCTCTATATGGTCTGACTGACGAGGAACGCGACTTCATCAAGAACTACGAATTAGAGTTCCGTATGGCTGGTGACGAATAAAGACAAAAGGGGCGTAGACTTCATCGCTCGATGAAGTCTACGCCCCTTTTCTCCTACCCCATCATATTCCTCTTAAACCATAGTTCAAACACACAGTCGGAAAGAAAAACTCCCTCTTTCTTGATGGTGATGATTTCCTTGTCCTCAAGAGCCTTCTTGATACGGTCGATGTTTGACTTGCTACCTAAAGGATAGGTATCAGCAATGCTCTGGGCAGTAAAACCTGAATGAATACCTCTACATACCAAACGGATAAAATTAAGTTGATAAGTAGTGAGATTCTCCGTTTGTTGTACAAACAAACTATTGCACTGTTGGAGCAAGGCATTAATACCATTTTGCATACTCTCGTCATCCACCTTTTCCTCAGTCTCTGCCATCACATTCCATGCTAATTGCTGCACGTAGGAAGAGTAGTTCTTCACCGTTTCACATATCGTAGTAGCATATTCTGGCGATATGTACTTTCCATATTTCTCGAAACGCGAACAAATGAAAGGTACCCAATACTCTGTAGGGATGCAGTCTAAATGTAACATCTCACCAAACATGTAAAAAGGCATGCGACGATTTTGGAAAATGTTTTCCATCAGATGGCGTTTGCTTCCCAAGAAACAATAAGATACATTTTGATGATGTTGCCAAACTCCACGTAAACGTTTCTGCACAATCAAGGATTCGGGAAACTCACCTATTTGTTGAAACTCATCAATACAAACTACAATATGGATTCCTTTCTCCTTGGCTATTCGCTCTGGTAGGTTTAGGATTTCCTCTGGGGAATAATCTTTTGGAGTGATTCCAAGAGAAAGAGAAAACTCTGAAGTTGGCTCAGGGCTGAAAGATATCTTAGGAGATACTCTTACGAGAAACTGCTTGATGTTTTCCATAACTTGCTCCAACTTATTGCTTATCGAGCGCATTATGGCCTCTGCGAAACGATTATAAAAGTCGTACTCGCTTCGGCAGTCATATACATCCATGTAAACAACCTTAATCATAGGATTGTCTATCTCCGAAATCACTTTCTTGATAAGCGAAGTTTTCCCCATTCGTCGAGGTGAAATGAGTATAACATTAATGCCATGCTCGAAATCAGCCTTGATACGCTTGGTTTCTTCTATTCTGTCGGTAAAGTTGTTGCCTGCTACCGACATTCCGTATACGAATGCCTTTTCCATTGCTATTCTTCCTTGAATTTGTCTGCAAAGATAAGCAAAAAAAACAAAGTTCACAAGTTTGTGGTCCACAAACTTGTGAACTTTGTAATATTACTTCGCCATTTCCCTTAAGATACTTTAGGATTGATGTCAGATTATCACACCAACAGATTGTCTTTGGCTTCTTCAGGTTCAATGCACATAATATAATATATCGGCAGATATGTTACGCCGTTCTTTACTTCCACCTTCTGAGCGTTTGAAAGAACAAAGGCTTGCCGTATGTTATACTCCTTTACTTGCAAGAATTTGTATAAGGCACTATGCACCCTATAATCCTTGCCCGACTTTATTTCAAGAGGTAACACGGAGAGATTGTCCATATCATCAATAATATAATCCACCTCACCCATTTTCTTGTTGTCGTAATAATACAAATCAAATCCATGCGCTCTCAATTCCTGTGCCACCACCGTTTCATATACAGAACCAAGGTTAACAGTCGCTACATCGTCCATCACCGCTCTTATGCTTGTTCCAAAGAATATGCTGGTCAATATTCCTACATCATTCATATAGAGTTTTAGTAAGTTCTTCCCACTATTCTCTATCAATGGGAAACTCGGTTTGCTAATGGCTTTCACTTCAAGTGCTATTCTGGAAGATATCAGATAGTCAAACTCTTCTATATAGTCGCTCATCCGCTTTCCCTTCTTGTCCTCTATATCTTTTGCAACAATTCTCTTTTTCTTGTTCTCAAGAGTAGAAGGTATCATACCATAGATGCGCTGTATCTTAAGACGATTATGAGACTCCTCATAACGTGCAGCATCTACTCCATATAGATGTCTTATTTCATTTTGAATAGTGCGAATCGTTGTGATATTTCGGGTTGCGATAAATTCGTTTACAGCGTCAGGCAGCCCACCCACCAACAGGTATTTCTTGAAAAGGTCGAGTAACCTATTGTGAATAGCATCAGGCATAGCCTCTCTCACCTTGAACTTCTTTCGTATAGTGTTCAACACTAAGTCACCAACCCCATTGGCAATGAGGAACTCCTCAAAATCCAACGGATACATATGCTTTATCTCTATACTTCCTAATGGTATAGAAGAGGTAGCCTTTAACGTTACACCCAAAAGTGAACCGCTGCAAATATAGGTAAACTTGTTATCTTCACGCAGAAACTTCAGCAGGGTTAACAAATGGTCATAAGCCTGTATCTCGTCTATGAATACCAACGTATTCTCCTTGTCCTTCATCTTATCACCTGCCACGACACTCAAGGCAAGATAAAAATCATCCAGCGTCTTGGCATTTGCAAAATTACCATTTCCTACCTTATCCTCCTCCATATTGATTTCTATGAAGTTCGTATAAAGTCTCTTCCCTACTTCTCTGATGATATATGACTTTCCTATCTGCCTTGCACCATCGATTATCAAAATCTTGTTAGACCCTGACTGTAAATGGTTTACAATATATTTTTCTATCTTTCTATACAGCATAATTACACTTTTCCTATATTTTTGCTGCTGCAAATATACACTTTTCCTACGAAATAGCCAAACGAAATATACACTTTTCCTACAAATACAGGCTATTAAAACTACACTTTTCCTAAAAATAATATACTTTCTGTGCATTTATTATGGAGCCGACCAACAACCCCGTATATGTTACAATCTGAAAGCAACCTTTTTACCTCGCAATCACATTGCTTTTACAGTGTAATTAGGGCTTAATTACACTGTAATCAGGCCTTAATTACATCGTGCGTGTATAGCAATAAAATTCGTAAGCAAAATAGGTAGTTTTACTTACAGATTGTAACTTTTCATTTCTATCACAATAAATGTGTTTGAATAAATATGTAGAGCACTTATGGTTGTTACGCTTCCTTGATAATCCAATCATTGATGGTGCGTTGGTTGCTGTCATAATTGACGCCAATCTTAAACAATCGCTTGCCATCAGCGGTATATGGTATCAGGTATCCCTTGTCGTCTATCTGTTTTATAGCCTCTTCCGCCGAACCGTCATACTTCAGTTCAAAGACATAAATGGCGTCGGGCATATGCACCACGGCATCGGCTCTGCCTATAGCACTATTCTCCTCTACAAGGACAAAAGCCCCCATCAGATTGAATATTAGATAAAACACCGTCTGGAAGTCACGTTCATTCTTATTTGATAGACGATTAGAGATACTTGATAGATAAGCCTTCAATCGCACCATCGCTCCCTCTAAGTCGCCATCGTAAAGCATCTCCACGAAGTCGGACACCAAACCGTTGTTATTGAGGGACACAGGCGACAGGTAATTAGGCGACAGACTTCTCAACATGCCTATCTTAACCTCCATATTAGGATAGCCCAACTTATAACATCTGGGTATCAGGGCATAAATTAGTAAAAAAGATTTTGGTAACAGGGAACAAATTGAGTAAAAAGACTTTGGTAACAGGGATTTAACAGAATAAGCCAGCCCTATCTGCTTTACACGAAGGACCTTCATATAGATGGAAATGTATTATTAACGCCCATATATATGACACCATTGCTATAAACAACATAAGGCGAAGGCACAATAATGACGAGGGTATATCAAAGATAGAATTTCTCTGATATACCCTCATAGTATATTATAATAACAATAAGTTCAACGCCTTAGTTTTACCGCCACCCCTGCCCCATCGCAGTCAGCGGTCATTGGCGGTGCCACTTTCATAATGTCTACTGTCACCTCTGTTACCTCAGCATAGGCGTTGAGTATGGCACGGGCTATGCGCATGGCTACGTTTTCAAGCAGATTGCTCTGGATAGCCATCTCACGGTGTATGATGTCAGCGGCATCGGCATAACTCATGGTGTCGGCAACATTGTCGCTGTCGGCTGCCTTGGCTATGGGATAGTCCACACTGAGGTTTATCACGTAGTCGTTGCCTACCTCACGCTCTTGGGGTAATACGCCGTGGAAGGCGTGGAGGCGCATATTGCGAATGTAAATCACTTTTGTTGTTTGGTGGTTTGGTGGTTTAGTGGTTTAGTGGTTTGGCGGTTTAGTGGTTTGGTGGTTTGAGAGACTAATCTACTAAACGACTAATTTCCCTATCTACCAAACCACCAAACCACTAAACCACCAAATGACTAAACCACTAATCTACTAATCAAGATGGAACACTTCCTTTATAGGTATCGTTACAGGCGAGTTATCTGGATTTACCTCCATGATGTCTACCATCATGTCCCACCACTTCTGGGTTATAGCGTCTACACCGTTGGTGGTGTCTTGACTATTAGTGTCGCTGCTACACTCCTGATAGCCAAAGAGTATGTTGGTGTCTTTATCCCAGTAGATGCTGTAGTTGCTAACACCTGAGTCTTTTATCATCTTTACGAGTTCGGGCCAGATGGCTGCATGACGCTTCTGGTATTCTTCCTCACAGCCTGGCTTGAGATACATTTTAAATGCGAAACGTTTCATAATTGTTTAAAGGATAAATATAAAGGGTGCTGATTATATAGTATGGTTATACCCCCAAAAAACAGCAAGGACATAGTATTGTCTTACTATATCCTTGCTGTCGTGGTTTGTTTATTCTTTATGCTTCACCGAATGGGTCAGCAACACGTGACTTTGGTGCAGCAGCCTGCTTTGGCTGTACGTCGAGGTCAATCTGACCGAACTCCTGCTCGTAACGCATTACGTTATCCTGAAGGGCGAGAGCGAGACGCTTTGCGTGCTCTGGCGCAAGGATTACGCGGCTTACTACCTGTGCCTTTGGTGAACCTGGCAGTGTAGAAGCAAGGTCTACGATAAATTCAGCGTGCGAGTGTGAGATAATAGCGAAATTGCTGTAAACGCCCTGTGCGATTTCTGGCTTCAAATCAATCTGAAGTTGCTGTCCCTGTGGCTGTTCGTTGTTCTCCATGTTACTTGGTATTTGTTTAGTTTAGTGAATAAATTGCATATTGAAAGTTGTGAGACGATCTTTATCGTTCTTCTTTCGTGCAACAAAGTTACTATTTTTTTTCGGTACTACCAAATATTACGTTATATTTTTTCCCACATATTCATGTTCCTTTTCTCGCTATGGCAAAATTCATACATGTTTGGTTCTGCTCATTTGGCTAAACTGGAAGGGAGCACAAATTACAATTATGCATTATAATCGGGAATTTATGAACTCTTCCGCATCTCTACTTCTTTTACCTTTTTAAATAGTTCCGAGGCAAAGACAAGGTCGTTGAGGTCTTCGTTGGTGGCTGACATCACCATGGTTTTGTCGCCTTCCCATTCCTTACGTCCTTTACATATAAATATAATACTGTCGCCTATGCCCATCACGGAGTTCATATCGTGGGTGTTGATGATTGTTGTCATACCGAACTCCTCGGTTATGCCGTGCAACAACTCGTCTATCACAAGACTCGTCTTTGGGTCAAGACCTGAGTTTGGCTCATCACAGAAGAGGTATTTAGGGTTCAGGGCTATTGCTCTCGCTATCGCTACGCGCTTCTGCATACCTCCAGATATTTCGCCTGGGAACTTGTTTCCCGCGTCGGTTAGGTTCACACGGTCAAGACATTCCTGCGCACGGTGCTGGCGTTCGCGCAGGGTCATGTTAGAAAACATATCAAGGGGGAACATCACATTCTCCAGTACGGAGAGCGAGTCGAACAATGCAGCAGACTGAAATATCATGCCCATCTCTCGGCGCATGGCTATCTTCTCGTGCTTTGACATGCTGACGAAGTCGCGACCGTCATACAGTATCTGTCCGCTCGTAGGCACAAAGAGTCCTACAAGGTTCTTCATCAAGACGGTCTTACCCGAACCTGACTGACCTATAATAAGGTTAGTCTGTCCGTCCTTAAATGTAGCGTTAATGTCCTTCAGCACCTCTCTGCCGTCAAAGGACTTATAAAGGTTCTTTACTTCTATCATGACAGCAACTGGGTTAGGAACACATCGGTGAACAATATTATTATGCTACTGTTGACAACGGCAGCGGTGCTTGCCTTACCTACCTCTACTGAACCGCCCTCTACGCTATAACCGCAGTATGACGATACGCTGGCTATGATGAAAGCGAAGACTACACTCTTGATTATTGACATCCAGACGAACCACGAGTTGAACGAATGTTGCAAGCCCATTGTCAGGTCATCGGGCGTTAATATATGCCCTATATACGCTGTGGCGTACGCTCCCACTATGCCCATGACGTCAGAAAAGACCACGAGGAAGGGCATTAGTGTCATTAGTCCGAGTATCTTTGGCGCAATAAGGTAGTTGGCTGAGTTTACGCCCATAATGTCGAGGGCGTCTATCTGCTGCGTCACTCGCATGGTGCCAAGTTCTGAAGCGATATTACTGCCCACCTTACCAGCGAGTATAAGACACATGATACTGGAGGAGAACTCAAGCAACATAATCTCTCGCGTAGTGTAACCAGACACCCAACGTGGCATCCATGGTGATTGAATATTGAGTTTTATCTGTATGCATATCACCGCACCGATAAAGAAAGATATGAGCAGAACTATGCCAATGGAATCTACGCCTAACTGCGACATTTCCTTGACATACTGCTTCCAGAACATTCTCCAACGGTCAGGAATAGCAATGCTACGCCCCATGAGTATGAGGTACGAGCCTAAGGTATGTAGTTGCTTGAATGGGAACATATATTATTATTTACACACAAACCAACTGCAAAATTACTAATTAATTTTCACACTCACAATATGGTAGGCTCCGTTTATGGTTAAATTGCATTAACATGCGTATAAAATAGGATTTACAGCATCAAGAATTCAAAAAAAAATATTACCTTTGCAGTCAACAATTCTTTTAAACACAATAAAATTTTTATGGCTTCATTTATCACAGACAAGGTTGTAATGGAAGGTATTACCTTTGACGATGTGCTCCTTATCCCAGCATACTCAGAGGTTCTTCCGCGTGAGGTATCCCTTAACACCAAATTCTCTCGTAACATAGACTTGAAAATTCCGTTCGTAACAGCGGCTATGGACACTGTAACAGAGGCTCCTATGGCTATCGCTATCGCACGTGAGGGAGGTATCGGCGTTATCCATAAGAACATGTCTATCGAAGAACAAGCACGACAGGTGGCTATCGTTAAGCGTGCTGAGAATGGTATGATATATGACCCCATAACGATAAAGCGCGGCAAAACGGTAAAAGACGCTCTCGACATTATGGCGGAATACCACATTGGCGGTATACCTGTCGTTGATGATGACAATAAACTCGTAGGTATCGTGACTAACCGTGACCTGCGTTTCCAGACCAATGGCGCACGTCTTATTGATGAGGTAATGACAAGCGAGAACCTTATAGTGACCCATCAGCAGACTGACCTTGAGAGCGCAAGCAGCATCTTGCTCGAACATAAGATTGAGAAACTGCCTGTAGTAGACGAAGATAATCATCTGCTCGGACTTATTACATATAAGGATATCACCAAGGCAAAGGATAAGCCTATGGCTTGTAAGGACGCTAAAGGTCGTCTGCGTGTAGCCGCTGGCGTTGGCGTTACAGCCGATACTTTCCAGCGTATGGAGGCTCTTGTAAAGGCTGGCGTTGACGCTATCATCATTGATACAGCGCACGGTCATTCTAAGGGCGTTATTGATAAAGTGCGTGAGGCAAAGGCTGCTTTCCCTAATGTAGACATCGTGGTAGGTAATATCGCTACTGGCGAGGCTGCTAAGGCTCTTGTGGAGGCTGGTGCTGATGCCGTAAAGGTAGGTATCGGTCCTGGTTCTATCTGTACAACACGTGTCGTTGCTGGTGTAGGTGTGCCTCAGTTGTCTGCCGTTTACGACGTGGCTTGCGCACTGCAAGGTACTGGTGTACCTCTCATCGCTGACGGTGGCTTGCGTTACTCTGGCGACGTAGTGAAGGCATTGGCTGCTGGTGGCTACTCTGTAATGATTGGTTCTCTCGTTGCTGGTACCGAAGAGGCTCCTGGCGAGACTATCCTTTACAACGGTCGTAAGTTTAAGTCATACCGTGGCATGGGCTCACTGGAGGCTATGGAGAAGGGTTCTGCTGACCGTTACTTCCAGGGTGGCGTAAAGGAAACGAAGAAACTCGTACCAGAAGGCATCGCAGGTCGTGTGCCTTACAAAGGAACTGTTCAGGAGGTTATATACCAACTCGTAGGTGGTCTGCGCTCTGGCATGGGCTATTGCGGTGCAAAGGACATCAACGTTCTGCACGAGGCTAAGTTCACTCGCATCACTAACGCAGGTATGTTGGAGAGCCACCCACACGAGGTTATCATTACCAGTGAGGCTCCTAACTATAGCAGACCACAGTAATATTCGCAACATATGGATTAGTTGCTTGGCTGATTGAGGAATAAGGCTTATCATGCCCATTATTATCCAAAGCAAACAGCCAAGCAACTAAACTGCGTTAATAATAGCATCAGCATCGACGAGATATACATTTTCTATTCACATTATAGTAATGATGCACTAATCCTATTCATCTTTTAAGGGGGCTTCTATTAAATACCTTTGTTATATTTCGAGACTATCATCGTGATCAAAGTGTAAGTAAGAGAAGTTGCGTCCCTCTGATAATGGGAGAGTACGCCATCATTTTAATGAAGTTTCAAATAACGGTGGTAATTAATAGAACCACCTTAAAATAAATTATGAACAAAAAGACGTTTCTTATAGCCGCTATCTCACTGGCTTGTTTCTCTGCTACCATTACCGCAATGGCTGACGATGATCCTGTGGTGATGACTATTAACGGCAAACCTATACTGCGTTCTGAATTTGAATATTCATACAACAAGAACAATGGCAAAGAGGTTATAGACCACAAAAGTGTGGAGGAATACGTGCCTCTGTTCGTAAATTATAAAAGAAAGGTGGAGGCGGCACTTGATGCAAAATACGATACGTTGACAAGTTACCGCAAGGAATTCCGACAGTATCGCGACCAACAGGTGGCACCAACACTCATTAATGATGCTGATGTTGAGGAAGAGGCACAGAAGATTTACTACGACACAAAGGACAGAATAGGTCCTGACGGCCTTGTGAACCCTATGCACATTCTTATACGCGTAGGGCAGAACGATAGCGAGCAGGTTAAAAACGCCGCAGAACAACGTGCTGACTCTATATACAATGCCATAATGAAGGGCGCTAAGTTCGAAGATATGGCTAAACAATACAGTCAAGACTATGGCAGTGCACAACGCGGTGGCGTTATAGGATGGATACAACATGGGCAGACTCTGCCTAAGTTTGATGAGACAGCATTCGCATTAAAAGACGGAGAGGTTTCGAAACCGGTACTGAGTGAGGTGGGATACCACATAATAAAACTCAGTGGTCGCAAACAATTAGAGCCATACGACTCGCTACGTAATGATATTTACAATTTCATAGAGAAGCGTCACATACGCGAAGCAATGGCACAAAACAGACTGAAGGCCATTGCTGCCAGCACGGGAATGACAGAAGAAAAGATTATGGACAACCGTGCCGACTCTATTTCCGCTATTGACAAAGACACAAAATACCTCATCCAAGAGTACCACGACGGCCTATTGTTGTTCGAAGCAAGTAACCGCGAGGTATGGGAGAAGGCTTCAAAGGACGAGGCAGGATTACTAAAGTTCTTTAAGAAGAATAGAAAGAAATACACGTGGGACGAGCCACGCTTCAAGGGTATAGCCTATTACACACGCGATAATGCTGACATTGATGCAGTAAAGAAAAGTGTTAAGGGAAAGAAATTCTCGGACTGGGCACAGATACTGCGTACCACGTTCAATAATGACTCTACCCTACGCATACGAGTAGAAAAAGGCATATTCAAGAAAGGCGACAATGGTATCGTTGACCGAGATGTATTTGGCATTACGGATGCCAAGATAAAAGAGGTTAAAGATTTTCCTAACACCGCGACTTTCGGTAAGACTCTGAAGGCACCTAAGGAAATGGAAGACGTGAAATCACTCGTCATTGCCGACTATCAGAACGCCATGGAAGAGGAATGGCTGAAGGTTCTTGAGAAGAAATACCCAGCCGTTATCAATGAGGAGGTCCTAAAAACCGTTAAGCCACGCGAGGAATAAGCCTCTAGCCAATACGAAAACGATTACAATCCATATATGACAGGAAAGAAATATACACTGCTCTGCGGAATGGCAGCAATGATGTTGCTATCTATTTCCGCTACCGCCACACGCTCATTAACACGCCATAGCGATGATAACAGTACTGAGGCACAGGTGGTCACCACCTCCTTGGATCATAATGACGCAGTGGTAACGACAGCACTAGAACATGATAGCGCCACAACAGCACTGGATAGCGCAGCAAACAAAAACGATGGTATTGCTAATCCACACTACATTGACGAAGTAGTATGGGTTGTGGGTGACGAACCAATACTGCGTTCTGACATAGAGATGCTGCGATTGCAGGCTGACCAGGAGGGCATTACATGGGAAGGTAACCCTGATTGCCGCATACCTGAGCAGATCGCCGTACAGAAACTGTTTGTAAACCAGGCGGCTCTGGATAGTATCGAGGTAACAGAATCTGAGATATCTGAAAAGGTAGACCAGCAGGTTAACTACTGGATACAGATGATTGGCTCTCAAGAGAAACTGGAAGAGTACAGAAAGATGAGCATTACGCAAATCAAAGAGAGCATGCACGATGAGTTCAAGAACCAAGAACTGGCACAGAAGGTAAGGAGCAAGATTATGTCTTCGGTAAAGGTCACACCTGCAGAAGTACGTGAATACTTCAAGAATATGCCTGAAGATAGTATTCCTTTCGTAAAAGAACAAGTGGAAGTGCAACTTATCATCAACCAACCACGTATCCCTATAGAAGAAATCAACAAGATAAAGGACGAACTCCGCGACTTTACTAAACGCGTACAGTCTGGCTCAACCTCCTTTGCCACACTAGCACGACTCTACTCTGAGGACGAGGGATCAGCGCGACAGGGTGGCGAATTAGGTTTTATTGCACGCGCAAACCTTGACCCCGCCTTTGCACAAGTGGCGTTCAATCTTAGCGATCCTAAGAAGATTTCAAAGATAGTAGAGTCTGAATTTGGCTTCCACATCATACAATTAATAGACAAACGCGGCAACAAGATTAACTGTCGCCACATCTTAAAGAAGCCACGCGTACCACAATCTTCCATAGATGCTACGTTACTGCGCATGGACTCCATTGGTGATGAGTTGCGTAAGAATGTGTTTACATTTGAAGATGGTGCTACATACATCTCTGACGACAAGGAAACACGTTACAATCGCGGTATGATGTCACACAGAACAGCGGATGGTCAGAGTATGACAACACGCTTCGAAATGAAGGATCTACCTACTGAAATAGCACGTGTGGTAGACACTCTGAAAGTGGGAGAGGTATCAAAGTCGTTCTCTATGATTAACAATCGCGGCAAAACGGTGTGCGCTATTGTTAAATTAAAGAACAGAATACCTGGTCATAAGGCTACTATCACTGAGGATTTCCAGGTGATGAGCGACATTGTTCTTGAGAAAAGACGCAACGAAAAGGTGCGTGACTGGGTACAACAGAAGATTAAAGACACCTATGTACGCATGAACGATGACTATAAAGACTGCGACTTCGAATACAAAGGGTGGATTAGATAATCATCTATAATAAAGGGATTCACCAATTACGAATGTACAAACATCAATAATACGAACGTGAATAGGAAACGTCTTCATACACAATACAACTGGCACAGAATCATGACTATAATGGTTCTGTGTCTTTTTGCGTTTACAGCGGTTTACTCTGTAAGGCCAAAAGGTAAACGCAACACAAGGGCAAGGAGAGAGAATAAGGTTGACACTAAGGTGTATCTGCAGCACGCCGACACACTGTCTTACGACATATACGGAGCATATCCCGATGCACAATTTCTGCGCGGAAACGTTAAATTCCTACACAAAGGGATGCACCTAACATGTGATAGCGCTTATTTCTACGAGAGCACTAACTCATTCCGCGCCCTCGGCCACGTAAAAATGTGGCAGGGGGACACCTTGACCCTCGTCAGCGACAAAGGTTTTTATGATGGCAACACGGAGATAGCACATGCGTGGGAGAACGTCATTCTGACCCATCGCAGGTCGAAACTGTACTGCGATACGCTTGACTACGACCGCATATACTCCTTTGCCGATGCCTATGGTGCCAAAGGCATCAAGTTGACTAGCAACAAGGATGTGCTGACCGCAGACTGGGGACGTCACTACATGGACACACGCCACTCTGAATTCTACTTCGACGTTGTACTGACCAACGACAAAGGGTTACGTATTGACACCGACACGCTGTTCTATTACGACAAAAATTCTACTGCACACGTAACGGGGCCTTCTACAATCAAGCAGAAAGGAAGCACTGTGAAGACCACTGACGCATTCTATAACACATCAACAGACTTCTCACAACTTTTCAGTCGCTCCACCATCTATAACGGTGCGAAGACTATTACTGCCGACAGTCTGTACCATAACGACAAGACGGGCATCAACGAAGGGTTCGGAAACGTCATTTATACCGACACGCTCAACAAAAACCAACTACTCGGCAACTACGTGTTTTATAACGATATGAAAGGCGATGGCTACGCTACCAAGCGTGCCGTGGCTGTGGATTACTCTCAGAAAGACACACTATGGATGCACGGTGATACCATTAAAATTCATACTCTGAACATCAATACTGACAGCGTGCAGCGCGAACTATACTGCTACAACCATGTGCGCGCTTACCGTAACGACCTTCAAGCGGTATGCGACTCACTGGTTTACCATACTCAGGACTCCTGCATGACAATGTACAAAGACCCTGTTGTATGGAACATGGGCAGTCAACTGCTCGGTGAAAAGATTAAGGTGTACCTCAACGACTCTACCATTCGTTACGCTGAAGTATTGTCACAGGCTCTCTCGGTACAGATGATGGACGATTCTACGCACTACAATCAGGTTGCCTCACGTGATATGATGGCTTTCTTCAAGGACGGGCAGATACGTGAAAACTGGGCTGTCTCCAACGTTCAGGTAGTGTATTACCCTATTGATGACTCTGACTCTACCATCATTGGGCTTAACTACACAGAGACAGACACAATGAAGATGTACGTTAAACCAGACCAAACACTGGAGCGTATATGGATGTGTGCCAACACGGGCACGCTGTATCCGCTAACGCAAACACCGCCAGACAAGCACCATCTGCCTAACTTTGTGTGGTTCGACTACATGCGACCTGTGTCTAAAGACGATATCTTCGTATGGAAACCTAAGAAAAAAGGTACTGAGTTAAAGGCACAAAAACGTCGTGAGGCACCACGAAAGAAGTTAAACGTGCCTACAGACAATCCTCCAAAACAACAAGTTGAACAGTCAAAAGACTAAACTACCAAACAAACAAACGACCAAACGACCAATAATCATGGACGTTATACAATTACTTCCCGACTCCGTAGCCAACCAGATTGCCGCTGGCGAGGTTATACAACGCCCTGCCTCTGTTATTAAAGAGTTGGTGGAAAACGCTATTGACGCTGGTGCTACAGAAATAAGCATCCTTGTTAACGATGCTGGCAAGGCTTCAATACAGGTCATAGACAACGGTAAAGGCATGTCTGACACCGATGCACGACTATCGTTTGAACGCCACGCCACATCAAAGATACGCCAGGCAGAAGACCTCTTCACACTACACACGATGGGATTTCGTGGCGAAGCGCTCGCTTCCATTGCCGCTGTAGCGCAGGTCACGCTCCAAACACGCACTGAAGCCGACGAGATTGGCACGCGCATCGTTGTCTCTGCATCAAAGGTTGAGGAGCAAGAACCTGTCAACTGCCCTGTTGGAGCCAACTTCCTTATTGAGAACCTTTTCTTCAACATTCCTGCAAGACGTAAGTTTCTGAAGTCAAACGCTACGGAGATGAACAACATTATGCAGGCATTTGAACGCATAGTCCTTGTCTATCCCGAAATAAGTTTTACACTATATAGCAACGGTACCGAACTGAAAAGGCTACGCAAAAGCAATACCCACCAGCGTATCGTTGACATCTTCGGCAAGCGTATCAACCAACAACTGTTGCCTGTCAACACTGAAACGACACTATGTAACATCAAGGGGTTCGTCGGCAAACCTGAATCTGCCAAGAAGAAGGGCGTACAACAGTTCTTCTTCGTTAACGGCAGATACATGAAGCACCCTTATTTTCATAAGGCAGTGCTCTCTGCTTACGACCGTTTGCTTCCTGAAGGGGAACAAATACCTTACTTTATATACCTCACAGTAGACCCACAGGATATAGATGTTAACATACATCCTGTCAAGACCGAGATAAAATTCAACAACGAACGCGATATCTGGCAGATTCTTATGGCTGCCGTTCGCGACACGGTTGGCAAGTTTTCTGACATCACAGAACTTGATTTTGACACGGTTGGTAAACCAGACATTCCTGTCTTCAATCCCACTGGTGGAACTATTGAAGCCCCACACATTGACTTTAATCCACAATATAATCCTTTTGACGATAGTTCTGACCCCGCTATCCCACAACCGTCAGTACCACAACAACACTCTGCTCCCCATACTCCTCAGCAACGTTCTGCTAAGGGATGGGAGGAACTGTTCGGCAGTACATCGGGAAATAACGACACTTTCAGCAATAGGGAACAGCAGTCTCCTACGCTTTTCCACTCTGGCCTGTCATGGGGCGACACTGACGACACTATAGCCAATACACAAAAGAGCATACCTAACACTCCGACAGAGGAGCCAACACTCGTTGAAGGTGCCACAGCCTACCAACTGCGCGGCAGTTACATCGTTACGCAAGTGCAAAACGGACTTATGATTGTAGACCAGAACCGCGCTAGCCAACGCATCCTTTTCGAGCAATACATGCAGACGCTTAGAGACCATACACCTCACACACAGCGTATCCTCTTCCCTGAAGTGGTGCAATTTCCACCATCATACACTGCATCCATTGACAGTATTCTCAACGAACTACGCGCCATTGGCTTTGAGATTACCGACCTTGGCGGTGGCAGTTACTCCATTGCTGGCACTCCTGCAGGCATTGCAGGACTTGATACTGTAAAACTTGTAACAGAACTTGTAGACGAGGCGATGGACACTGAGACTACTGCCACTGAACAACTGCACAACATCATTGCTGCTGCACTGGCTCGAAAGGCTGCCACTCCATACGGAGAAATTCTTTCTGACGAGGACATGACGACCATGTTACAACAGTTATTCAACTGCAAAACACCTAAATATACTGCTGACGGCAAGCCTGTCGCTACTGTCATTACCTACGATGAGATAACGCAAAGGTTGTAAATCATCCTTACCGTCCCATAAAAAAGATACGTCCTGTAAACACAAAAGCAATTATATTACTTTCGCGTTTACAGGACGTATTGTTTATCTACATTTTGTCCATAGCCTGCTGCAGGTCAGCAATGATATCTTCTGCATTCTCTATGCCAACGGAAAGGCGTATAAGGTCTGGCGCAACACCTGCCTCACGCAACTGCTCGTCTGACATCTGACGATGGGTATGACTCGCTGGATGCAACACACAAGTGCGTGCGTCAGCCACATGGGTAACGATAGATATGAAGTCAAGGTTATCCATGAAACGTATGGCGTCTTCACGGTCGCCCTTCAGTCCGAAGGCTATAACACCACAAGTTCCGGTTGGCATATACTTCTGTGCCAAAGCATGATACTTGTTTGACGGCAGTCCTGCATAGTTCACCCACGCCACTTTCTCGTTCTTCTCCAGCCATTCCGCTACCTTCTGAGCATTTTCGCAATGCTGACGCATACGAAGGTGAAGCGTCTCCAGTCCAAGGTTAAGCAAGAATGAGTTTTGCGGAGCAGGAATGCTACCGAGGTCACGCATCAACTGGCTTACGAGTTTCGTGCTGTATGCCATTTTTCCAAACGCCTTGGTATATGTCAGGCCGTGATAAGACTCATCTGGAGTGGTCAACCCATGAAACTTTTCGCCATATTTCTCCCAGTCAAAGTTGCCGCTATCTACTACAGCACCGCCTACTTGTGTGGCGTGACCGTCCATATACTTTGTCGTTGAGTGCGTTACAATGTCGCATCCCCATTCAAACGGGCGGCAGTTGATTGGCGTAGCAAATGTGTTATCAACAATAAGTGGCACACCGTGCTTATGCGCCATATTTGCAAAACGTTCTATATCAAAGATATTACCACCGGGGTTTGATATTGTCTCACCAAAGAAACATTTGGTGTTTGGTCGAAACTCTTTTTCTATACGTTCGTCATCCCAGTCAGGGTCAACGAAGGTACACTCTATGCCGAGTTTCTTCATCGTCACCCCGAAGAGATTGAATGTACCTCCATAAATGGTATTGCTGGTGATAAAGTGGTCTCCTGCCTCACAGATATTAAATACGGCATAGAAGTTCGCTGCTTGACCGCTACTTGTCAGCACCGCTCCTACTCCGCCTTCCAGTGCAGCAATCTTCTTTGCCACGGCATCATTGGTAGGGTTTGCCAGTCGTGTATAGAAATATCCTGCGTCTTTCAGATCAAAGAGTCGAGCCATTTGTTCACTCGTGTCATACTTGAAAGTTGTGCTCTGATAGATAGGCAACTGTTGTGGTTCTCCTTTTGTTGGCTTCCATCCTCCATGGATGCAGATAGTCTCTAGGTTTCTTTTCATTGTTATTTGCTTAGGTTTACTGTTAATAATACTCCCCAACTACACCTTTATTATATATCTAGGTACTAAATTAGTAATTAGGTACTAAAAAGTATAATCCCGCAACTAAAAATATTAGCCACGGGATTAAAAAGAGTTAGAGAGAGAGAAGTGGGCGTTGACGGATTCGAACCGCCGACCCTCTGCTTGTAAGGCAGATGCTCTGAACCAGCTGAGCTAAACGCCCGAGTGAGTTATTACCCTTCTGTCTATGTATTTCTGTGTGGGCGTTGACGGATTCGAACCGCCGACCCTCTGCTTGTAAGGCAGATGCTCTGAACCAGCTGAGCTAAACGCCC
>CAKQSF010000013.1 GCA_934272845.1 uncultured Prevotella sp. | reverse complement strand
ATTTTGAACACTTACTTAACAATAAACTACGCTCCGCAGGGTATGCTACTTTAATGGAGGCGTATCTCGAATGGTATTCAAAATAGGAACCGCCGTATGCGGAACCGCATGTACGGTGGTGTGAGATGTAGGAAAACGAAAGTAGGAAGAAAACTGCTTCGTTTTCCTCCTACTCGATTAATTTATAATGCTGAATTAATAATGCTGAATTAATAATACAGAATTAATAGTACTAAATTAATAATACAGAATTCATAGTGCTGAATTAATAGTGCTGAATTAATAGTGCTGAATTAATAGTGCTAAATTAATAGTGCTAAATTAATAGTGCTAAATTAATAATACAGAATTAATAGTGCTGAATTAATAGTGCTGAATTAATAGTGCTGAATTAATAGTACAGAATTAATAGTACTGAATTAATTATACTGATAAGACTTGTCATTTCTTCCACAGTCCGTGGATGTTACATAATGCTCGTGCAGTAGGTGTGTGTGCACAAGTTGTGAATGTTGCCTCTGGTGCTTCGTCAGGTTGCAGTTCCTTGCGCATTATGCAGTGATCTGTTAACAACTCAATCCACTGTATGTAGTGCTCTTGCGTCATGGGATGGGGCGTGGAGCCGATAGAAACCCTATAACCATTGCTTGTAGGCGTTATTACAGGTACATGCTTCTCTACGGAGGCATCGGTCGTATTCTCCTCCATTAACAGCATAGGCTTGCCGCAGCATACCATTAGTGCACCGGGGTTCATAACTTCTACGATGTTGCCACATACGGGGCAACGGTAAATTTCATGTTTCTTTGTCATACGTCTGTTCTCCTTCTTTAGTTTGATAGTGCAAAGTTACTGGGAGATTGTGTATGAAGGTGGTAACAAATGTTGCAGAAACCTACGATTTATAAGGAAAGCGATTCTTTTTCTTGTATTTTTTATAGATATAGGTGCATAATATAATTAGGACCTGATTATAACGTAATCAAGCCCTAATTCGTAAAAGCAACCAGACTACCGTGTAATTAGTTTGCTCTCAGATTGTAAGTTATCACTATATACTAATAGACATCCCTTAGTGTGAGCGTATAAAGTCCACGAGTTTGCTCTCAGATTGTAAGTTATCACTATATACTAATAGACATCCCTTCGTGTGAGCGTATAAAGTCCACGAGTTTGCTCTCAGATTGTAAGTTATCACTATATACTAATAGACATCCCTTCGTGTGAGCGTATAAAGTCCACGAGTTTGCTCTCAGATTGTAAGTTATCACTATATACTAATAGACATTCCTTCGTGTGAGCGTATAAAGTCCACGAGGTTACGATTAATCCTTATTCCTGGTAGTTTAGAAACCAGTTGTAGAGGTTGTGTACTCAGTGATGAGTCACGAATGTAGAATGCCAAGTGTGTTGGTCCAGGAGACGTTTTTATTATGGTGCTGAGGTCATTCAAGAAATCTCCAAAGTTTGTTGTGGTTATCTCGTCATTATTCTCAGTACTATCCTCAGAGGGATTCGTGTACAACTTGTCAAGGTCAATGTGGATAGTCACCTGCGACATAGCCTTCTCAGCAATATCCTGCAAGAACTCTACGCTCACCAAATTCAGCATGGGCTGTGATTTCTCATACCTTCTTTCACATTTCATAGTAATGAACACCGTGCATCCCACTGTTAGCATGCCTTGCCATCGTGACCAGTCATCGCCAAAGAGTGCCAGTTCCCCTTGTCCGTGGAAGTCCTCAATGGTAACAATGCCCATAGGCTTACCGTTCTTAGTAAAGCGCGGCATGGTAGATGTTACTATTCCGCCAAGGGTAATAATGTCACGTTTCTCCAGTTCCTCCTTGTCCGCTGTACGCCCTATTTCCTGACACAGAGTGTTACACATACATTCCATTACGACAGAATATTCATCCAGTGGATGTGCAGAGAGATAAATACCAACGAGGTCACGCTCTCTGTTAAGTTTCTCTATCGCGCTCCATTCCTCCACCTGTGGCGGTTTAGGTTTAGATATGTCGATAGAGTCAAATCCCCCGAAGAGAGAGTTTGTAGCCTCGTTCTTCGCAGTTTGGTACTGTTGTGCATAGCGTGAGAGTGTTGCAATGAACGGCTCCTTGCCTTCCCCCTGCTCCACGTACTGCTCGCGTGTGATGCCAAAACAATCCAGTGCGCCAGCCAGTGCCATGCACTCCAGTGCCTTCTTGTTCATTGCCTGTGCAGGTACGCGTTCCATAAGGTCATATATGGAAGTGTAGGGTCCGTTAGCATCACGTTCTTTTATAATAGCCTCCGTTGCCGCCTCGCTCATGCCCTTTATGGCAGCCAGGCCGAAACGTATCTCGCCCTTCTTGTTAACACCAAAGTTAGCGATACTCTCGTTGACGTCAGGCCCCAGTGTGGCAATCTTAAGAGCCTTACATTCGTCCATCAGTTTTGTTATTTCCTTGATGTCCGTGCGTCGGCGTGTCAAGAGTGCTGCCATAAACTCAGCAGGGTAGTTAGCCTTAAGGTAAGCCGTTTGGTATGCCACCCATGAGTAGCACGCAGCATGCGACTTGTTGAAGGCGTAGGATGCAAATTTCTCCCAGTCCGCCCATATCTTCTCCAATATCTGTGGATCGTGCCCGTTACTCTTACCGCCCTCAATGAACTTTGGTTTCATTGCGTCAACGATGTCCTTCTTCTTCTTACCCATCGCCTTACGCAGAGCATCACTCTCGCCACGTGTGAAGTTAGCCAACTGTCGTGACAACAGCATGACCTGCTCCTGATAGACCGTAATGCCGTAAGTATCCTTCAGGTACTTCTCCATGCAGTCTATGTCGTAGGTTATAGGTTCTTTTCCGTTCTTTCGTGCGATGAACGACGGAATATAATCCATAGGTCCTGGACGGTAGAGGGCATTCATCGCAATGAGGTCCTCGAACACCGTAGGATGTAGTTCACGAAGATACTTCTGCATGCCAGCCGACTCAAACTGGAACGTGCCGATGGTCTGTCCGCGTTGATACAGTTCATACGTCTTCTCATCGTCGATAGGAATGTGGTCAAGGTCAATGTCTATGCCACGTGTCAGTTTTATCAATCTGCACGCCTCCTTCTGCTCTGACAGCGTTTTCAGTCCGAGGAAGTCCATCTTGATAAGTCCCGTAGATTCAATCACGTGACCGTCATACT
This sequence comes from uncultured Prevotella sp., assembly GCA_934272845.1. Lineage (GTDB taxonomy): Bacteria > Bacteroidota > Bacteroidia > Bacteroidales > Bacteroidaceae > Prevotella. The sequence continues at coordinate 55,350 of CAKQSF010000013.1, read as the reverse complement.
GTGTTACGGCAGTCTTAATCTCAGGAAAGTCAGGGTCGTCTGCCGTTGAGACAGGTACATGGTCGCTGATAGGGTCACGACAGATAATGAAGCCACAGGCATGAATACCCACGTTGCGCACCGTGCCCTCCAGCATTTTAGCATATTTTATGGTGTTACGCTCACGTTCATCGAGCGAAGCCTCTGCCTGTTGCAGTTCAGGAGTACACTTGATAGCATTGCCTAGATTCATTTTTAAGCCATCAGGCAGACGGTCAGGAATAGCCTTGCATAGCGCGTTAGTCTTGTCAAGTGGCAGTTTCTCCACACGCGCCACGTCCTTGATAGAGTTCTTCGTGGCCATGGTGCCATAGGTAATGATATGTGCACAGTTCTCATGCCCATATTTGTTCATCACCCATTGCAATACCTTACCACGCCCGTCGTCGTCGAAGTCGGTATCAATATCAGGCAAAGAGATACGGTCAGGGTTAAGGAAACGTTCGAACAGAAGGTCATACTTCAATGGGTCCAGTTTTGTTATTCCCAGGCAGTAAGCCACCACCGAACCAGCCGCAGAACCACGGCCAGGACCAACCCAAACGCCCAGTTCCTTACGAGCCGAGTTGATAAAGTCTTGCACAATAAGGAAGTAACCAGGGAAGCCCATGGTCTTCATTATGTGTAACTCAAACCTTATACGGTCATCCACTTCCTGTGACAGTGGCATAGGGTACCTTTCTGCCGCACCTTCATATGCTAGTTTCTGTAAATAGTCTGCCTCGAACTTTATTCGATAAATCTTTTCGTATCCGCCAAGTTTCTTAATCTTTTTCTCACCTTCCTCAGGCGGCAGTTGGTTCTCCCCGTTCTCGTCACTCGTAAACTCCTTATATAGGTCCTCTTCTGTAAACTTTTTGCGCCACAAGTCCTCCGTACCGAACTCCTCCGGTATAGGGAAGAACGGCATGATAGGGTCAGACTCAAGGTTATACGTCTCTACTTTGTCTAAAATCTCAAGCGTATTCGACAGTGCCTCTGGCACGTCAGCGAAGATGTCGTTCATTTCCTCACGCGTCTTGAACCACTCCTGCTTCGTATATCGCATACGTGTAGGGTCGTCGAGGTCCTTGCCCGTGCTCAAGCACAGTAGGTGGTCGTGCGCCTCTGCGTTCTCCTCGTCAACAAAATGGCAGTCATTAGTACAAATCAACTTGATGTTATACTCCTTAGCAAACTCAATAAGCACCCTGTTAACCTGCTGTTGCATAGGGAAAGTCTCACGGTTCGCCATGATGTTCGGGTCTTTTACCTCATGCCTCTGCAACTCAAGGTAGAAGTCATCGCCCCACATAGCCTTGTGCCATTCTACTGCTTTACGTGCCCCCTCTATATCGCCTGCAAGAATTTTCTTAGGAATCTCGCCACCGATACAGGCAGAACACACAATCAAGTCTTCACGGTATTTCTCCAGTTGCTCATGGTCAGTACGTGGGCGACCGTAGAAGCCGTCAACCCATGAATTACTTACCAGTTTAATAAGGTTACGGTAACCATTGAAGTTTTTCGCCAATACGATGAGGTGCCAACCGCCACGGTCCTGTTTAGCGTCCTGTTTCATCTTCATTCCGCGGTGTGCCACGTACATTTCGCAGCCAAAGATAGGCTTAAACGGTTCTAGACCTTCCTTCTTCCTACCTTTATTAACCTTGTTAACCTCGTCAAACAGTTCCTTAACGCCAAACATATTGCCATGGTCGGTAATCGCCATGCCACGCATGCCGTTGTCAATAGCCTTCTTAACGAGTGCCTTAACAGGGCTCTGTCCATCAAGAATAGAGAAATAAGTATGAACGTGAAGATGTATAAAATCCTGCATAAATATTGTAATTTTCCAGTGATATGTTATTGCGGATAGCGGCATAGAAAAACGAACCCGACTAATTTGCGAAGTTAATCTTTTTTGTTTAAAAAAAGTATTAAAACAATGAAAAAGGCAATAAAACAACAGTTTAACGATGTTTTATTTGGTAAATCAAAGAAAAAAACTTAACTTTGCAAAGAATATACACATACTGTTAGAACTACCTATACTAACCGATGGGAAAAAGAATAAAGAAACTTAAAAAGATAAGAATACACCGCGAGGGAACCGATACCCTTATATATAGCGTCATGGTGCTTGTTGCCGTTGGCGTTATCCTTTGGCGTTCCTTCGAGTCACACGCACCATTTATCGTCTTTGCCGCAATCTTTGGTACGGTGTGGTGCATAGTGCTTAATTTCTTCCGCTGTCCTATACGCCTTTTCGGTACTGACGATACCGATAAATTGGTCGTTGCACCTGCTGACGGACGTGTAGTAGTAATAGAAGAAGTAGAAGAAAACAAGTATTTTCACGAGAAGCGTATCATGGTCAGCATCTTCATGAGCCTCTTTAACGTTCACGCCAATTGGTTTCCTGTTGACGGAAAGGTGAAGATGGTAAAGCACCAAAACGGTGCTTTCCATAAAGCCTGGTTGCCAAAGGCAAGTGAAGAAAACGAAATGACTGACGTAATAATTACTACGCCCAACGGTGTCGATGTGCTTTGTCGTCAAGTTGCAGGCGCAATGGCACGCCGCATCAAGACTTACGCCAAGGAAGGTGAAGACTGTTACATAGATGAGCATCTCGGTTTCATAAAATTTGGCTCACGCGTAGACCTCTTCCTGCCAGTGGACTCAGAGATACTTGTTGACATGAAACAGGCCACAACAGGCAACCAGACACTTATAGCAAAGTTGAAATAAAAGAAAAAGTTATGGTCAAACAATAATAGTTTGAGAATAATCATAGTGATGACAGTTCGTAGTCTTAACATTAATCACTATCAATCTGATATTAGTCCTTCCCCAAATCAATCTCACACGAGATATGTACAGTCCCCAAAGCAATAATGACCGATTAATGTAAGATAAAGTGATGATTAATGCTGTAACCATAGAAAGAAGCACAATGACTCACAATCTCAAAAATATTTCTGTTTGACTATATTTATTATAACTATAAATGAAACGTCATATTCCTAACACTATAACATGCTGCAATCTCGTTTGCGGCTGTATCGCTACGACTTATGCCGTAAGCGGTTCATTGGCAATGGCATTGCTGTTTATTATTCTTGGAGCAGTATTCGATTTCTTCGATGGCATGTCGGCACGACTGTTGCATGTGTCAAGCGAAATAGGTAAGGAACTAGACTCCTTGGCAGATGACGTAACATTCGGTGTTGCCCCAGCAAGCATCATCTTTTATGAGTTGCAGGTGTTAGACTACCCTTCTTTTCTTGAGTGCCTTCGTCCCGTTCTTCCTTACGTGGCATATGTCGTAGCGGCATTTTCCGCAGTACGCCTCGCGAAGTTCAATCTTGATACACGCCAAACCACATCTTTTATAGGCCTTCCTACGCCAGCCAATGCGCTTTTCTGGGGTTCGCTTATTGTTGGTTTCGGTCCTATGTTAGAGGATTATATGTGGTTTATGCCACTAATAGTAATAGGCATATTCCTCAGTTCATGGATACTCGTAGCCGAGATACCAATGTTCGCTTTGAAGTTTAAGCAGTGGGGCTTTAGCGGCAACGAGATAAAATATCTCTTTATAGCCTTCAGTGCAGCGGTGCTCGTATGCTCCCTTATGTATGGCATACTCAACGAGACGTACAATATGTGCTATGCCGGCTTTTCCGTAATAATCGTTGCTTACGTCCTTGTAAGCATTCTTCATAATAAGAAGTCCGCGTAAACATGCAAATTGTCGAGACACAGGATGCCAATTATATGAAGAAAGCCCTTGCCGAAGCCGAACAAGCAGAGCGTGAGGGCGAAATACCTATTGGCGCAGTTATCGTGTGCCGTGGACGCATACTAGCCCGTACCCATAACCTTACAGAGACCCTTCACGACGTTACTGCTCATGCGGAGATGCAAGCAATAACTGCTGCCGCCAATGCTCTTGGTGGCAAATATCTAAATGACTGCACGCTTTACGTCACGGTAGAACCATGTCCTATGTGTGCTGGAGCCCTTGGTTGGTCACAAATCTCTCGTGTGGTATATGGTGCAACGGACGAAAAACGTGGTTATCACGCCTTCGCACCGAAAGTGTTACATCCTCGCACAGAAGTAACCCCAGGTGTTATGGAAAAAGAATGTAGAGAGATAATGCAACAGTTTTTTAAGGAAAAAAGATAGTCTTGTGATATTATGGGTAGAATTGCTCAAAGTATATTTCTCATTATTTTGTTTATTACATACTCAGGAGGCGCATATTCTCAGATATTGACCACTCAAGATATAACGTCTGTGACAGGCAAGGAAAAAGAAAGATGGACAGATAGGGCCAAATCAATAGCAGAGGATATAGCAGAGTTTGATAAGTATGGCGAACTGCACTTTACTAATGTCGGTAAATTCTCAGGTCAAACCAAACAACAATTATATGAAAAATTAGTTGCTTTCTTGAAGAACTCTCATGCTATGAGTGATTGTGTTACCGATATAAATAATAAAGATTATTCAATAGTCTTTCGTCCACAGATAACAAATATTGCTGAGCATAGTTCGTTAGAATCGATGTACATTGTTAGTATTAACCCTATTATAAAGATAGAGTTTAAAGATGAGAAAGCACGATTTTCCTTTATTCTCAATTCTTATGATATATCAAAGTATAAGGAATATGCCGATGGTGTATATGGACTAGGCACCGCATTGGGGGCTTTTTATATTGTTGGTAAAACAATTCACAGTGATGAGGTATGGGCAATACGAGACTGTTATCCTTTTGTAAAAGGGAAATATCCACGAATAACGTGTTCGAAAGCATTAGTGAATACAGAGGCATGTTACGAATTGTTATGTAAAAAACTATCAAATATATTGCTTGGTAAGACCGAAATGTCTGATAATGAGTGGTAAAAGAGCAATATAATGCCAAAAATATTTGCGTAATTCAGAAAAAAGTAGTACCTTTGCACCCGCTTTCCGATGTAACCGATGGCAAGAGTGGTGCATTAATATAGAATAAAGTATGCACTACGAGCAGAGAACACTTGCTATGTTGCATTCGAACGATAACAACAATTTAAATATTCAATAAACAAAATGGATTTAATCAAAGTTGCTGAAGAAGCATTTGCAACCGGCAAGCAGCACCCAGACTTCAAGGCTGGTGACACTGTAACAGTCGCTTACAAAATTATCGAGGGTTCAAAGGAGCGTATCCAGCTCTATCGTGGCGTAGTAATCAAGATCTCTGGTCACGGTGAGAAGAAGCGCTTCACAGTACGTAAGATGTCAGGTACTGTTGGTGTAGAGCGTATCTTCCCAATCGAGTCACCAAACATCGATTCTATCGAGGTTAACAAGCACGGTAAAGTACGTCGCGCTAAACTTTACTACCTCCGTAACCTTACAGGTAAGAAGGCACGTATCGCAGAGCGTCGTGTTATTACTAAGTAATAAATACTTGGATAGTAAAACAAAGCAGAGGATGCAACGGAACATAAGTTCTGGTGCATCCTCTTTCTTTTTGTCAGTATGTGTACAAATGAGCGTAATTGGTATAGTTACCTTTAAAACGTTATTTATTTTAAGGGAATACAATGAATTCTGTTCATACTGCAAGCAACTGTTTTGCGGTGATGCGGAAACTTTATATTACTCCGTTAGGAGTATAATATGGTAGCCAGCCATGCTAATGGCTGGTATGGCAGTTGAGTGGCAGGCACGCCTTTAGGTGTGCGACATATTCATAAAAAAATACCGTTATTCTGCGCGAAGTGGGGTAAAAACAAGATTTCGCGCAAAATAATGATTTATTATTTTGCGCGAAATGGTATTTGTTAGCATTTTTATTTCGTAATCGTAAACAGAATTTATTTCCACACGTAGGTGTTGAAAGAGTGGGGAAGAACCTTCATGTTTAGATACTTCTTGCCAACTTTAACGGACATGGAAACCTCCTTGTCAGTGAAGTTTCCGGTGGTGACGATGTACTGACCTTTCTTGTCCTTGAACACTACAACAGGCGTCTTGCTGTGCTCACGTCCTGCGTAAGTTAACATCTCAGTACCGTTCTGTACAAAGTGACTGAAGTGCTTGTAGGCGTAATATTCAGCCGTGTAACGCATCTTGCGCGTCTTGCTGTCCACCTGTATTAAGGCGTTCTGCGTCCATCCCCATGGAGAGATGCCATTGTCCTTCAGTATGAAGTTCCAGTTATAGTACTCATCGCAGCCATTGCCCAGGTTGTCTGACAATAGGAAGAAAGTATGCTCGCCAGCCCTCCAGTCCATGGAACCATTGCCACACTCGCTCTCGCTCACCATAAAGCGGTGGTTGGGGTAACGCTTGCGCATCTCAGGCAGGTTGTTGCGGCATTCCCATTGTGTGCCGATGCCCTTAACGTTAGCCTGCAGAGCCTTGTTGTCAAGAATTTTCTCAACGTAGTCAAGGCGGTTAGTGTTGAAAGTACCAATCCATAGGTCAACCTCAGGATGCTTCTTGGCAAGTGTAGGAGCCAGATAGTCGTTGTTAAAACGCAGTGTGCCCTCAGCGGTCCAAGCGCATCCAGGGTAAGGAGTGTATGAATATGCTTCGTTTTGATACATCACCTTAGTGATAGGCAGTCCTTCCTCCTTATACAGTTCGATGAACTTACAAAACATGTCGGCATAGCACTGCAGGTATCGAGGGTCTTGAATAAAGAAGTCCTGCGTAGCGAGGCGTCGTGGGAAAACCCCGTTGCGGTCGCCAAGCAGTTTCATTTCGTCAGCGTCCACACTCTTTCCGTCGTCCATATATAATAGGTATCCTTGGCGAGGATCCATTTTGTTGAATTGGTTTGGTGACACGGGATAATCGTTGTTAATCTTCATCCATGCAGGTGGACTCCATGGGCTCATGAACAGTTGCAGGTTTGGCTGATACTTTTGGGCTGCACGAGCCAAAGGAATGATATTTCGTTTGTCGTGCTCAATGTTAAAGTATTTCAGTGCAAAGTCGCCAGGCACGTCGTCACAACTGTACCATGCCCTAGAGTAGTCGTTAGCGTTCATTGATACACGTCCGTGAGTAAACTTCAAATCACCCTCAGGAGAATAAAGGTTATACATCACCTCCTCCTGCTCTTTGCGAGTAAGCATGTTGAAAGCATCCCAGTCCAGTTCGTTGAAAGTAGTGCCAAAGGCAACGAATTTCGTACCGTGCGCCTGTTCGTCAGTCTCCGCTACCACCTTGCCAGTGGCTTTAGATGCAAGCGCACTCTTACCTTGAGTCCAAGGAGCCTGTTCTGTGGTGGTGTATGAAGTAACCTTTTGCCCCCATGAACATGTTATGACAAGCATGCTTGCCATGGTTAGTAATGTTCTCTTCATAATGAATGTCAGTTTGGTTAGTTTAGTATCTATCTACTAATACGTACAGTAAATAATACATACTTATCGTACAAAAAAAGATATGTCAAATGAGTTCACTCAGTAAAAGGGCCCAAATTACATTGTAATCAGTACCTGATTGCATTGTGATTTGGGCCTTTTTACATTGTAATCAGTACCTGATTACAGATAGGTTTTATAACTATTTCATTTTCTGCGTCTTAGGTTGTCGCGATAATGCTGTGGTGACATGCCAGTGTAACGCCGAAAAAACGTGCCAAAGTGACTCTGGTTTTTGAAGCCACAAACGTCGGCAATTTGCTTAATGCTAAGACTGTTGTCGGCAATGAGCAGTTGGGTGTATCGAACCATATCCTCATTTATCAAGTCGCGTGCGTTCTTTCCCGTAACCTGTTTGCATATAGATGAGAAATACTTTGCAGAGACACACAGGGCGTCGGCATACTCCTGAACGCTGTGCATGCGGTGGTCGGAATTATATAGCAACTTCATGAAGCGTTGCATCAGGTTTTCTGCAGCAGAACTCTGTATGGGCTCATGCTGTTGGCCAGAGCGTGCACGTGCGTCACACAGTTCGTAACTAGTGGCCACGAACAGCGTATTAATAATATGTTCCTTAAAAGTAGTGTCGGGCGAGGTTAATTTTTCCTTCAGCAAGTTGAAGTATTGTGAAAGCACGTCGAGCGTAGCATCGTCCACATGTATCTTCTCATATTTAGTCATAATCATACTGAAGGTCCAGTCTAGGCGCACTCTCCTTGCAATATCTTCGGCAAAAGTGGGAGACATGTATATGATACGAGCCTCAAAGTCCTCAGAAGCGGTAAGGTGTTCCAGTATGTTACGTGGCAGACAACTGAATATGTCGCCCCGCCCTAGGGTGTATTCCTTATTGTCGATAAGAATTTCAGCCGTTCCGTTTGTGGTGATTATAACGAGGAAACCCTCAATGAGAAAGCGTTTTTGCGGAATGCTACCCACCTGAGAGATATTTGTTATCAGTGCCACCTTTCCCTCATATTTTCCCGTTGGTTGTATTATTGCTTCGTTACGTGTTTCTTGTTTGTTCATCTATAATATTATAAGGTGAAAACTTCGTTTGTTCCGCAAAGTTACAAAAAAAACTCCTTTAAATAGAATTTGTTGCATTAAATCATTTAAAAACTTTGTATTAGTAACGCCAACGCGTTAGTAATTGTTATATTCCCCCCCCCCTAAAAACAAGAAAAATGACATATGAACCATAATGATTAGAAAAAAATTTGGAAAGAAAGAATATTTTTCGTAATTTTGCGCATAAATTAGTAATATGAGCAGTAAAATGTTTAATTGGTATTTCGGCAGGAATGCGCTTCCATACTGGTGCATTGTAGCCTTTGACATCCTCCTCTGTTTCCTTGGTGCTCTGTTCGTAGTTTGGGTTAGACATCCTAGTCTCCCTATGCTTGCTGATTGGCCCCAACTGTTGAACACGTTGTTAGTTTTTGCAGTGTGTAATGCTATTGGTTTCAGAGTATTTCATACTTATTCTGGAATATTACGTTATTCGCAGATAGATGACTTGGTACAGGTAACGTACGCAGGTTGTCTTTCCTTTATCCTTGCGTTTGGTTTTAATACGCTGAACGAGTACTGCGGATTTCAAGATACGTTCTATCTCATGACGTCACGCATGGTGCTGATAGTTTACATAAGCACCATTACTTTCATGTGTGCTTCGCGCATAGTGATAAAGCAATTGTTTGATCATGCGCTTGTGGCTAAATCCGCTCAGAACGCTTTGATATATGGTACCCATGCTGGTGCTATCGCCATGACGAACGATGCCCGTAGCAGCAAGCCCGTGAAGTTTATTATCAAGGGTTACTTAGGCGACAGCAAGTTACACTATGAAGAGCGCCTCATGGGCAAAAGGGTATATTCTACCCAGGAAGACATTGCAGAGATAATAGATAGGCTACGCATTAAGGCACTCCTTGTCAGTCCGCTGAAGCATGATACCTTTACCAAGAACAAGAAACTGCAAGACACCATCATAAATGCAGGTGTAAAGATTTATGTAGCCAGCAATGCAGAGGAATGGAACAAGCACCAGGACCCAAAGGAAAAGGTGCAGTTGCGTGAAGTAAAGATAGAAGACCTCCTGCCGCGCGATGAGATACAGGTAGACATGGACAGCGTTGGCGCATTGTTACATGGCAAGAAGGTGCTTATCACAGGTTCTGCAGGTTCCATAGGCTCGGAGATGGTAAGGCAGATAGCCGTATATAAGCCTGCCGAGATGATGCTCATAGACCAAGCGGAGACGCCACAGCACGATATAAGGCTGATGATGGCTAATAATTACCCAGAAATAAAGGCCCACACCGTGGTAACATCAATCTGCAAGGAAGATCGCATGGAAGAGATATTCAGCGACTTCAAGCCAGACTACGTGTTCCATGCAGCAGCCTATAAGCACGTGCCGATGATGGAAGATAATCCGAGTGAGAGCGTGCAGAACAATGTATGGGGTACCAAGGTGATAGCAGACCTCAGCGTGAAGCATAACGTCAAGAAGTTTGTCATGATTTCAACGGACAAGGCTGTTAATCCTACCAACGTTATGGGATGCTCAAAACGTATATGCGAGATATACGTACAGAGTCTTGACAAGGCTATAAAAGACGGAAAGATAAAGGGTATAACCCAGTTTGTTACAACACGTTTCGGTAACGTGCTTGGCTCAAACGGTTCAGTTATTCCGTTGTTCCGCAAGCAGTTGGCTAAGGGAGGACCGCTGACGGTGACTCATCCTAACATCATACGTTTCTTTATGCTCATACCAGAGGCATGTAAACTGGTGCTCGAGGCAGGAACTCACGGTAAGGGCGGCGAGATATTCGTCTTCGATATGGGTGAGCCAGTGCGCATAGCCGACCTTGCAAAGCGCATGATAATGCTTAGCGGTGCGAAGGATGTGAAGATAGAGTACACCGGACTGCGTGAGGGTGAGAAACTCTACGAGGAGGTGTTAAACGAAAACGAAAACACCATGCCATCCTTCCACGAGAAAATACGTATTGCGAAGGTGCGCAACTATGAGTACGAGGATGCCCTGCAGCAACTCACAGAACTGCGTGACATCGCTGCTAAGTACGACGATATGGAGACTGTAAGGAAGATGAAAGCCATCGTTCCTGAATACGTCAGCAAGCACTCACGTTACGAGGTACTTGACGAAGAGAAAGAAGAAAAAGAGGCTTAAAGCCTTGATTCGTGTGAAAAGATATAAAATTAATCCCCACATATTGGCTCCTGAAGTCTATATGTGGGGAATATGCGTTTAATTCATAATGCTGAATTCATAATTCATAATTGGGTTTCAGACAACGCCCCCCTAATACTAACTATAAACAATATAAAGAATGAAAAAGAAACTATTATCATTACTGTTCATGGCTTGCGCCACAATGGCAAGTGCAGAGAGGTATACCAGTTATCTGTTCTGCTTCTTCTCAAACAATTCACCAGAAGGCGAACAGGTACGTTACGCAATCTCGGATGATGGCTTCAATTATCGTTCGCTGAACGATGGAAAACCAATAATACTTAGTGACACTATCGCCATTAAAAAAAGCATACGTGACCCACACATTTTGCGTGGACACGATGGTAAAACTTTCTATATGGTGCTAACAGATATGCGCAGTTCTGAGGGGTGGCAGTCAAATGACGGCCTGATACTGATGAAGTCCACAGACCTTATACACTGGCAGCATACGGCAATAGACTTCCCTACACGCTTCCCTAACATAAAGGGGCTGGACCGCGAAAACCTGCATGCCGTGTGGGCACCACAGACTATATGGGACGCAAAGGCGAAGAAGTACATGATATACTACACCATTGGCAGACATGACTGGGAATATCCAACCAACGACAAGAACAGAGACGGTAGCACGTTCTATCAGCCGTACTTCAAACTGTTCTATTCTTATGCCAACGAAGACTTTACCGATATTACAGAACCACAACTGTTGTACGACTTCGGTAAGGCTTCCATAGACGGAGATATTATCTATGATGAGACAGAGAAGGAGTATGTATTGTTCTTTAAGGATGAGGGACGCAGTGTAAATAATCCTCTCGGTCCTGATGGTAAGTGGACGACACGTAACGGAGTGATGCGAGCCGTGAGCAAGAACCTTACAGGGCCTTACACCACAGAGTGGAAGCACCTGCAGAAAGAAGGACAATATCCAGTGGAAGGTTCAAGCGTGTTCCCGCTCATCAAGAAGAATAAGAAGGATAAGACAGAGTACGTCTTGATGTATGACTGTTACAGCAAGGGCTACTACCAGTTCTGTAAGGGTGACCTAAAGACATTCACATACGTTACAAAGACCGATACTAAGGGGAATTTTACACCACGTCATGGCAGCGTAATACAGATTACTGCAAAGGAACGTAAACGCCTTGAAGAAGCATTCGGATATTAAGTCATGATGTAAAACAAGATTGCTCTAACAATCTAAAAATTGAATAAGTCATTTTCTTTTACATTACTAAAATAAGGGCAGTCGTAGTACTGCCCTTATTCGTATATCAAAAACATCTTACGCTCGTTTCTCGTCTTTAGTATTTATGGCGTAAGTTATAGTCGTCATGTTCTGGTGAAACAAATAATCATACTTGATTTTCTGACAAAAACCTCGTACGAGCAGTAAACCTAAACCAGTTTTCTTATCGTACTCTACAGGATTAAAGGCTTTACCATCATCACTTATCACAACCTTCACATGGCCGGGCAATATTGTTAAACGGTAATCTATGTAGTGTTTATTCGTTTTCGGCTCATCACTGCTTGAAGAAGAGAAACCATGAGTAATGATATTCTTCAACAACTCTTCGGAACTTACCTCTATGTGCGAAATAAGTGAAGAGTCATTAAGGTGTGCCTTTAGATAGTCGTCAACCTGTTCCAGGGTCTCACCCATTGCCTGTATATTGGCACTGACGGAAGTTTCAAACCCCTTTAAGTTGTTATCGCAAGGAATAAGAATAACAGGACGCAGGTGATGGTTGCGATGACGAAGCATGGTTGTGAATAGTCCTAAAAGCAATGCTATTACTATCTGCCCTAAGGCAAAGCCCCACCATACGTATTCTGGCGACATTTCTGCCAACAGCCACATGCCAAGCATGGGGGCCAGTGACTGTCCTACAGATATAAACGTTGCCATAGTCCTATTCTCATACAGTTGATATATTGGTACTAACAAATATATGAGACATTGGAAAATGATATTAAGTGTGAAAGGAGGTATTGCTTTTGCTACGTACTCAACATAAACGGGGGAGGATATACCGTAAAGCATAGCCACACCGTGAGGGAAAAGTATTAAGGGGGTGACATAAACAATAAGACTAATTAGCATAAAACGGTATGCCTTGCGTATCACCATCAACACCCCTTGTCCGTCATCCGCACCCTTTAAGATAGATGCCACTGGCTGAAACGCCTTAAGTGTACCTGTCAAGATAATCATTGACAGGCCCAATAAGTATATACATACCGAAAGAGCAAGAATGCCTTCTTCGCCAAGATAACTCATGGCGATGGTATTGTTGCCCCAAAACTGAACTGCCATCAACATTGTGGCCAGTCCGAAAGGTAAGCCAGAGGATATAACTTGACCTGCATATTTGAGAAAAGAGTGAGAGACTAAACTCAGCGTGTCTTTCTTAAAGAAATGTGGCAACAGAACGATGACTGACACAAGATAACTCAGAACTGTGGCTGTTGCAGCACCGCGCACGCCCCAACCGAAGCACTTGATAAACAAATAGTCTAATGTCAGGTTTGTTATCACACAGGAGATGACAGCCATTGTTACTCGTTTAGGATTGCCGTCAACTGCCACAAACATCTCAAGGACTACCGACATCATATAAAACAATGCGCCATAAAGGGTAACATCAAGAAACTCTGTGGTCACATTCTTCAAACCATCGTCAGCACAAAGCAGGTTAACTAAGGGTTGCAGCCAACTGAGACCTAATACCAAGAACACGGCACCAACGATAACTACTGTCATCATCACTACCGTGAATATCCTATTAGCATCGTCGCGATGATGGTTACCTATTGACATACCCACCATCATGGAAGAACCTGCTCCTATCCACATGCTCAGTGAGAAAAGCAACTGCATGACAGGACGACAAATATTAACACTGCTCATGGCTTGCTCATCCACCAAGTAACTCAACATCATACCATCAATCGTGGCACCCAGTTGATTGGCTGCCACGGTAAGAAGTGAGGCTAACAAGATGCCGTAGAATGCCTTGTTGACCAAATAAGATTTTCTTTTTTCCATTCTAACTATATTACCTTATTATGATATAAGGGGTTCTATAGTGATGGTGAAAAAATAAATTGTACCAAGTTATTTTTTTTACCGTCACATAATACATTAGAGTTTCCCACCACCGCATGTGGTGGTGGGAAACTCAGGTTATTTATCGAAGAAATTGAAACCGTCAATGGCTTTGATAAAGCGTTCTACGTAGTCCCAGGAGGTGATAGGCCAGCGATAACCTAAGCGGTAAAGAACCTGACAGGTGTACTTGCTCGTGTGTCCTATGAAGCGTACATCATGACCTCCATTCTCATTGTATGCCAACAGCGGCTGCAGTATCTGCGCCTTAGAGTCATCTTCCATCAGTTGTTGGATGCGTTTCTCAAACTCATCACGCTCAACAGGTTCTACATGGATGCCGATAATCTCTAACCCTGCCAAGACATCACCTAAAGGCAAGATGTGGTTGTTGCATGGATGGAACACCACCATGTTGCGAGGGGTCGTTGCTAACAACCTGCAAGCATGGCAAACATCATCAATAGGTGAGAACTCGCAAGGCGCATCGAGCACATCGTATGGCACGTATCCCAAAAGTGCATACGACTTCAGTCGGGCCATAAAGCCATTGGTTCGGAAGTTAATCTGGAACTCACCATCGGCGTTACGAGATGACAACGTGCCAACACGCATAATCTTTGCGCTCAATCCTTTATGGCGAATAGCCTCGAAAATGAGTTGTTCAGCGTCATACTTCGATTTGGCATACTGGTTATTCAGCGATTGGCCGAAATCAAACATATGTTCAGAAAGTAGGGTAGAGGGCGAAGGAGTACCGTCAACGCTCTGTCCTGCCACACTGATTGTAGAGGTGTGAACCAAGCGTGCGCCGTTCTTTAAGCACCAAGTTATCAAATTGCGTACGCTCTCTACGTTCACTTTCTCTATGTCGTCGCCAGCGGAGAAGTGTTTAACATTAGCGGCACAGTTAATGACAGTGTCCACCTTCACATTCAAACGGTCGAAGAATGAACTATCAGTAGTATCACCTTCCAATATCTGGATGCGATTACCAAAGAGTTCCTCGTATGAATTGTCAAAATAGTAGAAGAGCAAAGAGCGTAGTCTACTGTCTGGAGCAACGCTGCCTTTACGACGAAGCAGACAATAGATGCGGCCTGATTCATTCGCTATCAATTCGTGTAGGAAGTGAATACCCATAAAGCCAGTGGCACCAGTTAGTAAGACATCGCCCAAAGCCTGTCGCTCGCCATTACTCAACTTGGCAAGGCTGTTAGCCTCCAGTATATCTGCATACTGCGATTTCTGCTCCTCATCTTGCGTGTGGTCTATCACGATGCTTTCGCTAACGGAAGCACCGTCTTCCTTACCACGCAGATAAGCTGCCAGTACACGTGGTGTCTTGCAAGAGAACACGTCCTTGAACGACAAGCGATACCCCTTCAGAGTCAGAGCCGCAACAACTTTTATGGCAGAAATAGAAGTTCCACCCAAGGTAAAGAAGTCATCATTGGCACTGATACGTTCTGCCCCCAGTATCTTAGTGAATGCCTCGGCAATGTCTTGTTCCAACTGTCCTTCTGGCTCCACAAATGCAGATGTCTCAGCAGCAGAAATGGCAGGAACAGGCAAAGCCTTACGATTAACCTTGCCATTAGGAGTAAGTGGTAACTGGCTCATCTGTAAGTAAGCATCAGGAACCATATAATCGGTCAGTGATTCAGCCAAGAAAGCCTTTAACTTAGTGGAATCCACCTCAGCATCAGCAGTATAGTAAGCACAGAGATGTTGCAAACCGTTAATCTCCTTCACCTCGGCTACAGCATTACGGATGCCTTCGTACCTGCATATAGCGTTTTCAATCTCACCTAACTCAATGCGGAAGCCACGCAACTTCACCTGAGTGTCGATACGGCTGATATACTCTATCTCACCGTCGGAGTTCCAACGACAGAGGTCTCCCGTATGATACATACGAACCTTGCGTCCCCATGCATCTTTCTCAACGAAAGGACAGTCGCCATAGACCTTGCTTGTTTGTTCCTCACGGTGCCAATAACCCAGACCTACCTGTATGCCTGCAAAGCATAGTTCACCTGCTACACCTTGTGGCAAAAGGTGACCAGCCTCGTCAACAACAAAGTTCCAGCAGTTGGCTATAGTCTTACCAATAGGTATTTCCTCAACACGAGTGCCTGCCGGAATAGTGTAGTAAGAGGTATCATCAGTACATTCTGTTGGTCCATATACATTGATTATGTCGATATGATCACTGTATACTCCCGCCATTTTTTCGCCACCACCAGTGATGAAGCGTATGGGC
Source organism: uncultured Prevotella sp. (assembly GCA_934272845.1). Lineage (GTDB taxonomy): Bacteria > Bacteroidota > Bacteroidia > Bacteroidales > Bacteroidaceae > Prevotella. The sequence goes on along the minus strand of CAKQSF010000013.1, from coordinate 39,238 downwards.
AGGTCATCGAAGGTGTTTAGTAGCAAACAGGTAACGGCGGTAGAATAGCCACCTCCCGTGATGTTATGGTCGAAAAGGAACTGGCGAATCTCTCCTAAGTCCTTGCGAATGGCAGACGGCATTATATGGAATGAGCCTCCCAAGGTAAGCACTGGGTACATATCCTCTATGTGGGCGTCAAAGGAGAACGAGCGATGACCGCTGATGCGATCAGCGGAAGTAAGGTGCTCCATGTCAATTACGGCTGCGATAAAGTTACGCAAACCTGCCTGATGCAAGCGTGCTCCCTTAGGAGTACCTGTTGAACCAGAGGTGTAAATCATATAAGCCACACCATCTGGGCGCGAAAGGTCTATTGCCTCCGACTGCGCGGCTTGTTGTGCAATGTCCTTCTTAGCCAACAGATCATCCAAAAAGAAGGGCTGCGCATTATACAAATTAAAGTCTCCTTCAGCCAACTTAGCCTCCAGTACATCATGTGTAGTGATAAGCAGTTTTGACTCAGAGTTCTCCAACATATAGGAGAGACGTGCGTTAGGATATTCAAAATCCAGTGGTACGTAGGCTGCGCCACTCTTGTGAAGGGCCAACACGGTAAGTGGGAAGAGTTTGGTACGCTCCAACATCACGCATACTAAGTCATCAGGTAATATACCTAAGGCAATGAAACGATGAGCCAGCAGATTAGAGTATGCATCCATATCATGATACGTAAACTGGCTATCGGCATCAGCCACGGCAAGATTGTCGGGCGTTCGTAGAGCCTGTTCCACAAAGAGATGGGCAAAGGTAGTGTTAATGTCCATATCCAAATGCTTGCCTTCGCCCAACAGAACGAGTTGTTGTTGTTGCTCTTCGGAGATGATTGGCAATGAGTTGATAGCGGTAGCATTATCGGATGCTGCCATGCGTTCAGCCATAGCGCGTACACACTGTCCTAAGGTTAGCATGTCAGTCTCTGAATACAGATTGCTATCATACTCTAACTCTATCTCGATAGTATCTGCACTACGATGCCAAACGTCAATGATAATAGGCAACTTCACAATGTCACGACTCACCTTTATGTTTTCTCCGACGCTGTCACCCAACATGAATTGTGAATCCAACACATCACCTTGGTACGCCAACATGATTTGTGGGCGCACGCCATATTTCTCTACTATTTTGGTAAACGGGTATTTGTCGTTGTCTATCGTAGTAAGCATCTGTTGGTGCATCTGCTTCACTGTGTCGGCAATGCTGCCCTTGTCGTAATGACTTACCACGGGTAAGGTTTGTACAAACATACCCATCGTGTTACCCATTGCCGCAGAAGAACGACCATTTGATATGGTTGTTATCATTACATGATGCTCACGAGTTACACGATGGAGCACCTGCATCAAGGCGGTCATAAAGAAACTACTCTCCGTTACTCCCAGTTGTTGGGCACATTGCTTGATGCCTGTGCGTGGCATTAGGACCGAACAATACTGCAAACATTTCTTCTGCTGTCCTTCGGTAGATAATGGATATTGCATAGACTCAGCGTCAGCCATCACTTGTTCAAAATACTTTTCTGCCTTTGTGCTATGTTCTGATTGCTGCCACTCCTTGTTGTATAGGGCATAGTCGTAAGAAGAGAATGTCTCTTCATGTAGACCTTCGCCCTTGTATGCCTGTTGCAAATCATGTAGGAATACGTTTAGAGAACCTCCATCAAATACGATGTGGTGAAAATCAAGTAGCAACCATGTTTCTTTTCCATAGACATAAAGTTCTATATGATACAAGTCGTCGGTTAAGAGATTAAATGGTTTGATTCTATTCTGTAGGAAATCACTATCAGGTTTGTTGTCTAAGTGTATTACCTTGATGTCTATCTTCGCTTCGTCACGACGCATTTGCATCACTTCGCCATCATGTAGAGCCAAGTGTACCTTTAGGTATGAGTGTGCTTCCAGTACCTTTTCTATACTTTGCTTTAGTAATTCGTTGTCTACATTGTCCAGATGTGTGATATGTGAAACATTATATTGCAGCGATTCTGGATGCTGTTCCCAGTCGATGTACACACCTACTTGGTTAGGAGTAAGCGGATAATAGTCTTGTACAGGATAAGTTGTTAGCGTCTCCTCCTCTTGATTACCGTGTTCCATCATAGAAGCCCACTGGCGAATAGTAGGAGTCTTCATGATGTCCTTCGTCTTTATGGTGCAGCCTATCTGCTTCTGGATGTTCACAGAGAGTTTGATGGCACCAATAGAGGTAAGTCCCATAGAGATAAGATTGGTGGTAACCCCGAAGTCTGTAGTCTTCAACTGGTCTGCTACCACATCGAAGAGTTTCCTTTCCATATCAGTCTCAGGAGCAATAATCTCACCATTCTCTACAACAGGTTCAGGCAATGCCTTTCTGTTTACTTTGCCATTAGGCGTCAAAGGCATCTCCTTCAACTGCATATAGATTTCTGGCACCATGAAGTCTGTCAAACTCTTTTGCAAGAAGGCTTGTAACTCGTTAGTGTCAATATCCTGCTCAGAAGTGTAATAGGCACATAGCATTTGTACACCATGAACCTCTTTTACAACAACTGCTGACATCTTTATGGAATTGAAACGAGAAAGCACAGACTCAATCTCGCCTATTTCAATTCGCAGGCCACGCAGTTTTACTTGGTTATCAATTCGTCCGATAAAGACGAGTTCACCGTTTTCGTTCCAGCGTACGAGGTCGCCCGTGCGATACATACGTTCACCGTCAACCTCAACAAACTTAGCCGCAGTCATCTCAGGATTGTGAAGGTACTCACGTCCTACGCCTTCTCCCGCTATACACAGTTCGCCTGCTATGCCCTTAGGTACTAAATGGAGCGATTCGTCCACTACGTATAGACGAACGTTAGCAAGCGCATGTCCGATAGGTGCGTCCTCGTTGTCATAGCGTATCTTATATGCAGTGCAGCAAAGTGTACATTCTGTAGGACCGTATGCATTATAGAACTGGAAGTTAGGCTTCTTGAAAGGCAACAATTTCTCGCCACCAACCATCATTGCTCGCAGGTGTTTATACTCGAAGAGCGTAGCCATCTGTACTCCTATCTGGGTAGTAAAGAAAGCAAAAGTTATGGCATGGTCTTCCATATATTGGTGAACACTGGTCAAGTCCATGCGGATGTCAGATGGCAAGATATGTACACAAGCACCAGCAACCAAGAAAGGATATAGGTCACTCATGTGTGCATCAAAGCCAAAGTTGGCGTATGCCGCCATACGATCATGAGGAGTTATCTGAAGGTCGCTATCATACCAATGGCAGAAACTTACAATACAATGGTGCTCCAGTACGCATCCCTTTGGACGTCCCGTAGAACCTGATGTATAAAGAACCACAAAGGCATTGGATGGTTGAGGCTTATCTTCCTGTAATATTTCCACATCTCCGTCTTCTTGGTGATAAGAAATGTCTGCTAACTTCGCTTCTATATCCTCTACATTCAGCACATTCCCATTAAAACCTGGCATTGATTCCTTGACAAGTTGCTTTTCTGAAAGAATCAACTTCACCTGTGCGTCTTCAACCATGTATGAAAGACGGTCTTCTGGGAACTTAAAATCGAGCGGCATATACGCACCACCAGCCTTCATAACAGCCAGTGGATATATAGCCATCCACTCGCTACGGTCTATCATTATGCCGACAACAGTCTCTTTCTTCACACCATGTTCACGTCGCAAGTAGATGGCAAGACGAGTCGTCAGTTCGTCTAACTCGCGGTAAGTGTAGTGATGGTCTTGATAAACCACTGCCTCTGCGTCTGGTGTTAGTCTTGCTTGGTCAACAAATAAGTCCGCTAATGTCTTGCTTTTATCATACTCTAAGATGTCGCCAGTTCCTAAGTTTATCAGTTCTTGTCTCTCACTTTCAGAGACAATGGATATGTCTTTCAGCGAATCTGTCCAGTGGTCGATGAGTTGTTGCGCGCAAACTTTCACAGCGTTTACGAATCGTTGTATGAAGGTTCTGTCGTACAAGGCATCGCTTGCCACTACTCTTATCTCATAGGTGTTATCACGCTGGTATACCAGCATCGTAAGGTCTGTACCCGTAAGTTTGCTTGGTAATTGCAAGAAATCTACCTTTTCCCCATTCAGGCTAAAATCTTTACTCATTCTATTGCCTTGGTAAGAGAAACTAACAGTAGGTTTCTGGTGTATATTGGCACAAAGGTCTGAGAATGAATAATCTGCCATCTGATAAGTAGATTTCCATTCCTCCGCCATCTTGCCAACGAAATCAGCCACCGACATATTTGGTGCGGCGTCTATAAGCACGGGTACGCTCTTGACAAACATACCATACGACTGACATAACGATTTGTCGAAACGACCGTGACGTACAGATGTATAAGCCACTTGTTGTTTGCGACACAATCTGGACAGCACCAAACTGTAAGCCGACTGCAACAATATATTGTCTTTTATATTTACCTTTTCGCAAAAAATCTTGATGGGTGATGTCTGTAATTCGTCATATAAGATGATGGTATTACCCATTCGGGTGGTGTTGCTGCCTGCTAAATTGGCAAATTCTACCCCTTCAAACTTCTTGTAATAGTAATCTGCTGCTGCGGCATAGGCAGGTTTTTCCGTTAGTTGCTCCTCTTCTATAGCGAAATCGTAGAGAAGTTTTTGTTCAGGCTCCAGTACCTTGCCTTGATAAGCATTCTCTAAATCTTGTTTAGGAAACAGTCCGAAGAAGGTGGTACCATCGGCAATAATATGGTGCAGACTGTAAACCAACATCTTTCGTGTAGGAGTCTCCACCAAGTCAAAGCGACACAAAGGCTCTTCGCCTAATAATGCGTAAGGGCGAACATAAGAATCTATAAATGCGTCAGCATCTTCGTCATTCATCTGGTGTTTGCCTACAGGTATCACCATGTTCTTATCTATATACTGACGAGGATTCCCATTATCATCGAGAATGATACGGGTATGAAGAATCTCACGGGTGTCAATCACCTGACGAAGTGCTTGCTCCATGCGCTCCATTTTTACGTTGGCAGGTAACAATAAGCGAGCCGCAAGACAATATTGTGTGGTTTCTGGTTCTTCTTGACATTCTATGAACACGCCAAGTTGAGATTGGCATAAAGGATAAGTTTTAGTCATAATGGCATTAGTTTGTAAGTATAAAACAACTTATGAAAGACACTTTCTGATGACAAACGTTTAAGAAATTCCGAACAAAGATGAGACACCAGTCATGTCAAACACCTCTTTCACGTTGTCATTAAGTTGTAACAGTTCTACCTTTCCGCCATTTCTCTGCGCTTTCTTCAGCAGAGCGATGAAGGCACGCAAACCAGAACTGCTAATATACTCAAGGTCTTTACAATTAACTACTACGTGACCAGCATCCTCATCAGACAACTCGTCGATCATATTTTGAAACTCTACGGTACGAATAGTATCCATACGTCCGGCTAAACAGATATTAACTGTATCTTCAATTTTACTCGTTGTTATTTTCATAATTATAGTATGAGTTAAAGATATGATTTATTTATTTTGTTATTTTCTTTATCATTACCAGTATGTTTTTCCCCTCTTCCCGTTTGTAAGTTACCTCATCCATCAATTTACGCATCATGAAAATACCCAATCCTCCCACAGGTCTTTCTTCTATCCCTAACGATATGTCAGCCTCTTTTACCGTGGTAGGATTAAACGGTTTGCCACTATCAATAAGTTCGAAAAGAAGTAGGGATTTGTTATAATCAAAACTTTCCTTTAGGATTATTTCTCCCATCTTCCCTTCGGGGTATGCATAGTAGACTACATTGACTAACGCTTCCTCCAATGCCAAATTGATCGAATTAGTCAAAGATGATGGTAACGATAAGTCTTTGCCTATTTTCTCTACGAATGGAGGCAACTTCTCCAACTCTTCAAGGCGATTGTGCAGGACCAAAGTATTATAGTCTTTCTGTCCATAGCCAATGGTTAGAAGAGTCAAGTCATCACTCTGTGTCGCTCCATCTACGAATTTATCCATCTCCTGCTTCAAAATGGTAAGAATTTCGTGAGCAGACTTCCCAGCATTGTCAGCCAAAACGTTTTCTACTCTCTGTTTTCCCATTTGCTGCTTTGTTATGTTCTCTGCTTCTGTGAGGCCATCGGTATACAGCAGTAGTGACTGGTGTTTCTGCAATACTACGCTCTGCTCTTGATAATTAAAACTTCCAAATATCCCCAAAGATAAGTTCGGCACAACAGGTAACTTTTTACAACCATCAGCGACAGAGAATAAATATGGTGGGTTATGCCCTGCATTGCAATAAACGAGTCGGCCTGTTGCTAAATCCAAGCGTCCAAGGAATAAGGTGACAAACATATTGGCTTGGTTATTCTGTGACAAAGCCTCATTAAGTAAGGTCACAATTTCGCTGGGCGAACTGTGCCATTGCGTTATGCTACGTAACAAAGTGCATGTGATGGACATAACAAGAGAGGCTGCTATTCCCTTGCCCGAAACATCGCCAATAGCAAAATAAAGTTGGTTATCCTTTATCTGATAGTCATAAAAATCTCCACCCACTTCGCGTGCAGGCTTCAACATGGCGTCTAGGTCAATGTACTCATTGGCTTGGCGTAAGGCATTTTCGTTTGGTATAATAGACATCTGAATGCGATGTGCTACGTTCAGTTCGCTCTCAATCCTTTCCTTGGCGCGGGTAGTATGCTCTAAATTTTTGATATAAGTACATATAGACTGTTGCATGAAGGCAAAGGCATCGTGTAGTTTGCGTAACTCGTCCTTTGTCTTTACCTCAGGCAAGGCAGCATGAAAGTCTCCTTGTGCAATAAGGTATGCTGCATCCGTCATCTGACGTATAGGCTTAGACGTTCGAACCACGATGAAATGTACACATACAGCCAATAGTAACAAACCGAGAATAAGTATTATCAGAATAGTATATGTAACAGACCCTAATTCAGACATTATAGTAGAGAAGTGACATATGCTGCATACCGACCACCCTACATGCGGCAGAGGAGCATAACAAACCAGCACATCGGTACCTTGCAGGTTGCCGTGTAACATGCCCTTTTTGCCTGCCAGCATATTCTTTCCTATTTCATAGTAATCGCTATCTTGCAAGATACGCCCCATAGAAAAGACTGTGTTGCGCATGATAAAACGTGTATGAGGATGCGTAATCACCACTCCTTTCTTGCTAAGAATAAAAGAGTAACTATCTTTAAAAGGCTTAACCTTGTCTACGTCTGACGCTAAATTCTCCAAAGCCACATCTGCCACGACCACTCCTCTCAGTCTCTTGTGGTTATCTTTTATGGCAATAGCGTAAGACACCATCCTGTCATGGCTTCCCCACTTGTCTAAATAAGGTTCGGTCCATTGTCCTTCCTGATTGTTTACTGCATCTATATACCATGGTTCTCCTTGATACCTATACTGTGTCTTGGGTAAATGCCTATGTTGCAAAATGCCATGCTTATCCTTGTAGACATATTCAAGTGGTGTAAGCGTGTCTTGCTTTTCTTCATCTTGGTAAGATATAAATCCTACACCTAATATAGATGAGTTATTTTGTACAAGCAACTGCATGAAATTTACCAGTTTTGAATGTTCTACGTATGGCGTATTCTGCATTTGCTTGGCAGTTAAATCCACAGCAGACTCTATGCTAACAAGTTCATCATTCAGTTTTTGAAGCAAGTTTCCTTGTAGGGCAAAAGTATAAAGAACGGCTTGTTTCTCTTCTCGCTGTCGACAATAAGAGTAGAAGACGACCGCTATACAGCCGAATATCACTACGGTAATAAATAGTACATATAAGTATAACCGTAGTGAGAAAGAGATATATACCTTCTTCATATTGATGGTTATTTGGCTACAAAGGTAAGAAAAAATATAAAAATATAATACTTTTCGTTGTATTTATTTGTCAAAAACGCCCAATAACTCTAACATATCGAAGTAGATTTTGTGTGTTAAAGCCTTATCTTACCAACATATAGCCTTGCGGTATTTCTTGTTACTGTAGTTCAGGCGGTATACCACGCACGCCATGGCGTATGACGGGGTAACATCGGTGCGCTGTGTGCTGACATAGTTTGCGCCGATAGTTGTCTCTATGTGCTTTAGTTGACGGAGAAGATCGAAGCCCTCCAGTACAACGAGTAGGCTGTTGTTGAGAAATGGGCGTACTATGCGCATATCCCATACAACGTTTGTCGTGTTGAGTTGTTCGTTGGAGTACTTGCGGCGCACGTACATAGTCAGGCTGCTTGATACACCGACCTGCCATGGCAGGTGCATTTGTCCAAGTAGCCCGTATTCCCAGTCCATAGGGTTTGTCGTCTTACCTCCGCTGCGCGATTCGGTCATGCGGAAGCGTGTGCGAAATGTTATGTACTGGTTGCCGAAATTATATTTTAATCTGAAGTCGTTGTCAATGCCAACGACCTTTGCGTCTTTAACCACGGTGGAGGTTGCCGTTTCCTCCAAACTTGCTTTGTGTTCCACTGACGTTATGAGCAGATTGTGAAGACGAAGTGAGTGAGAAGCGTTGAGCGGTACACCCAATGTAAGTCGCACGGTGGTAGCGTTGTTTCCGTTAATGTTGTCGTAAGTATAGAGTTTTCTGCCCGTAGGACGGTCGAAGCACAACTTGTTTACAATAGCGTTATGCGTAAACTGACGGTCTATCTGTATGCCGTACTCATGTAGCATGTCCGCACTGAGGTAGGTGTAGTTTAACTTCCAGTCGTAAAGCGTAGCGTTACGCAACTGTTCGTTGCCCTTGTAATACTTCTGAACGTCAGTCGTTATGGTAACGTTGGTCATCATGTCACAGTCGGGCACGGTTGTAGTGCGTTCAAAAAGCAACGTAGCCTTATGACGAAGGTTGTTGCTACGCCATTGTAGGTAAGTGTTTTTAACATTGAAAGTGGTGTAGCGTAATGTGCGTTTCCCCATGTAGTCCTCACGCATATACTGCCTGTCGAGAATGTTGTAACCTAATGGCAGGTACGCGTTGGCACTCCACACACCGTGACGTGTGTTTACTCCCCATCGTAGTTTCATTAGAAACTCGTGGTAAGTACCATTTTCCCTGCGGTCGAAACTGTTGCCGTAGGTGTCGCCATTCTCCTCCATCGCCTCATGTTCGTGTGAGTGTTTGTATTGATATTGTATAGTTCCGAGCGTGTGTTTCGTGAGCCATATATACCCTAACTTGCCGTAATAGTCCGTGTGATTGTTAGGAGTAGTGTAGAGACGTTGGCGGTAGTTGTACACGGAGTCAATGGATGCATCGTAATAATCCACCCTGTCCACGCTGTTCTTGTCCTGTGTCTTCCCTTTGTTTGTGGCTCCAGCCTCAAACTTTATCTGCTTCCTTTTGTTGTCAAACTTTATACTGGCTGTTGCTGCCAGCCCAGCAGTGTAGTCGTTAGACGTAGTGGACGTTGTACTACGACTATCGTTTATCAGCGTACTATCGTTGCGAAGCAGACTGCCGAGAGTCTCAGTCTCGTTGTCACCGCTGTTGTAAGTAAACTTAGGTTTTACGTGAATGTCCACCTTACCAGCCATAGTGTGAAAGTCATGATAGGTGTCAATCTTTATCTTCTCATTACGTCCGTTGGCAGAAGTGTTTTGCCTAACGATGCCGTCAGTTAGGAAATCCATACGATTAGTCTCCGTTGCCGACGTGGTAACGGTGCGGTTGAATGTGGTGTAGCCCGTGACGTCATACTTCTTCTTCTTCAAGAGATAGTCCACACCAGCCAGTTGCGTGGTACGTTGGTTCTTCGCGACCTCCGCTGGCGACCATTCCGTTTCCTGTCCAGGTTGTCGCGAGTCGTTAATGTCGTTGACGTTGGCGTATGCGGTGAGGCGAAGTTTCTTGTCCTTGTGCATAACAAACGCTTTGTCAGAGTAGCGATTGTCTGGTCCTCCAGCCGCCGAGAAGTCCGCAAACCATTTGCCCGAGAATTCCTTCTTTAAGGTAACGGTCATGCGTTTGCCTTGGTCATAGTCGTAAAACTTCACAACAAGAATGGCGTAAGCAGGCAGTCGGCTGACGATAGAAGCCATAGCGTTCTTGAAGAACGTCTTGTTGTCCACCTGAATTTCCTTAACAGTCACACCGTCAATCTCCACCTTTCCGCTACTGTAGTACGTAACGCCAGGCAGTTTGCGAAGCATCCTGTCGAGCATAGCCCCCTCTGGCAGTACGAAAGCGTCGGTATAGAAGGCGAGAGTGTCACCTTTTACGTAGTGGGGACGCAGTTCATCCTCCTCCTGTGCGTGGAGTAGGGTAGACGATAGCATGAGTATGGACGCAATAATCCATACCTTTCGTAAGATGTTATCCGTTATCAGCATTATGTGTTGTAGTGTGTTTGTGTGTTATCCTAAATAAAGACAGTGGAGAGTTTATATGTCTTTCTCCATGTATATAGTTACGGCAGGATGTCCAGAGTTGCCCAAGGCGTGAGCAATATGCCTGAATCCGAAGCGTTCATATAGCCTCACGGCGTTGCAGAATTGAGGAAACGACTCTATGTAAAGTTTCTTATACCCCTTCCCCTTAGCACGCCCTGCAATATAGTCAAGCATTTTGCGCCCCATGCCCTTGCCGCGCAATGCTGGCGAGAAATACAACTTCACAATCTCCGCCATGCCGTCGGGCAGACCTTCCGTGGGGTAAAAACCGCAACCGCCCAGCACTTCTCCGTCCTTCTCTATCACCCAGTATTCCGCATCCTTATGCAGGAACTCACGAGAAAGATGCTCAGTTCTGGGATCGTCGTACACAGATCCTATGCGTGGAGCGTCTAATTCTTCAAAGGCGTTGCGCACAATGCGGAGTATAGAAGCGTCGTCCTCCTCCCTGATACGTCTGATGTTATAATCAGAATATGTTGTCATGTTGTTGTCAAAAAGTTGTAGTTGTTTCAATGGTAGGTACTTTTGTGGCTGCAAAGTTAGAAAATTTTTATCAAAGGAAGAAGAGAACTTGTAATTATTCACTTATTTTGTGGTATCAACCTAGGGCATGTGAAAAATGGTAAATTTCGGAAATACGATAAAAGCATCCAAATCGCGTCGTGATTTGGATGCTTTTGTTATGTAATAAGGGCTTAATTGTAATGTAATTAGGGCCTAATTACGTCAGGAAAACAATGTCTTTAACTACTGAGTGTGTAAACTGTTGAGCATTAACAAGTTATACTTAAGGATGTTGGACTGGTGGAAAATGGTAAATTTCGGAAATGGCATCACCCCTTTATCATGTTTCTGCTGGCGTCAATGCGCAGGAAAATGAACAGAAGCAGCGTGAATCCCCATAGTGATGAGCCACCATAACTGAAGAATGGTAACGGGATGCCTATGACAGGCGTAAGTCCTAACACCATGCCTACGTTGATGAAGACATGGAATAGAAATATGCTTAGCACACAGTAGCCATAGACTCGCCCGAAGGTAAATGGTTGACGCTCGGCCACATATATAAGGCGCAGTATAAGGCAAAGGAACAATACCAGTACTGCTGAGGAACCTAAGAATCCCTCTTCTTCACCTACGGTGCAGAAGATAAAGTCCGTATCCTGTTCGGGCACGTACTTTAACTTGGTTTGGGTGCCATTAAGGAAGCCCTTTCCGCCCAATCCACCAGAACCGATGGCAATCTCACTCTGGTGAACGTTATATCCTGCACCAGCAAGGTCTTCTTCCAGTCCGAGTAACACGTTGATACGTACACGCTGATGAGGCTCCATGACGTTGTTGAGAACGTATGACGCAGAGAAAAAGAAGAAAACGGAGCCAATAGCAAATATCATTATCAGCAAGTATTCCTTCATCTGTTTGCCTGCCCATACCCATAGTAGATATAGCAACATGGCAACGACAAGGACAATCTGAATCCACAGTATGTTGAAAGGTATTACGTATTCGGAGAACAGAAGTGCCAGGATGGTAATGCCTACGGATGAGCCTGCAATGAGCAATGCCTCGCCTCGGGCCTTACAGTACACCCATACCAATCCAGCGGTGAAGACCTGTATCATGAGTAATACTACGAAGGAACCAACGTTGGTAGGGGTGTTGAATAGCATTGTTTCTTGATACCGTATGCCGATAACAAAGTAAGCCACCATGGCTATGGCAGTAAAAAGAAAACTACCCGTCATGCCCTCGCGGTACAACATAAGGAAGAAAGAGAAATAGACCAGTGCGGAGCCCGTCTCTTTCTGTAACACGATGAGAATCATCGGCGTTACAATCATGGCGATAGCCTTTGCCAGATTGTGCCAGTTGTCAAGTGTAAACTTATATGTAGACATGAGTCTGGCGATGGCAAGCGCAGTGGCAAACTTAGCGAACTCCGCAGGTTGTAGTCGTAATGGTCCCAATACGAGCCACGATCGTGAACCCTTGATTTCGTGAGGATTAAAGATGGTGGCAAAGAGCATCAGTAACATGAAGCCGTAGATGAAATAGGCAAAAGTCTCGTATAGTCTGTCGTCAATAAGAAGAAGGCAGGTGCCTAACGCTATGCTGGTACCAATCCATACTATCTGCATGCCAGAACGAGAGTCAAGCGAAAATAAATCTGCCTGACCGAAGGTGTAACTGGCGCCACAAACACTTACCCAACCAAAACACAGTAAGGCAAGATAGAGTATGATAGTGACGTAATCAATGGAACGAAGTACAGAGTTGTTCTGTTTTATCATAACGGATGATTTGATTTTTTAGACTGCAAAGGTATTAAAAAAATAGAAGTTTAAGAAATGTTAACCAAGTAAGGGTTGTATTTTTAAGAATAATTTACTAACTTTGTACCAATTATTCGCAAAAATATTGAGTTGGAAATAAATGAATTCATGAAACGGCACTTTCGCTCAGCGATGGTAATGTTTGCCGTTATATTATCTTTCTTGTGTGCTGCCGCTGTGTCAGCGCAAGTCATGGACAACAGTCGTCGTGTGGAAAAATTGTCCATGTGGGAACGTATGTCTATACGGACGAATGTCGTAGACTGGTCACTAATGGTTCCGAATGTAGGCATAGAGTATGATTTAAGACCGGAAAACTGGAATCGTTATGCCGTAAATCTTAATTTTCGTTATCGTCCTAAAACTTCAGGGACGTTTGTGCGCCCAGTAGTCTTCAACCTGTTTGAGACCACTTTGGAGGGCAGAATGTATTGGCGTGAGCGCCGAGCAGAGTCTAGTGGATATCTGCGTAGGCACATTCATTGGTGGGATAAACTCTTTTCTTGTCGCACAATGGTGCCAAGTCATCCTAAATGGATATTCTATCGAGGAGCATACCTGTCGTATGCAGACTATGATTTTTATCTTAGAGACCACAAAGGCCGTGATGGTGAAGCCATTATGGCGGGTCTGACGTGGGGCTTCGTAAAACCGTTTATCGCTTTTCAGAATGGTAACTCGCTCGATATGGAGTTCGGTATCTCGGCTGGTGTGGCTTATTTGCGCCATGATATGTATGTGCATAACAATAAAACAAACAGTTATCCGCGTATAGGGCACTCAGATTGGCACATGTTACGTTATCCTGCTGTGCGCGACCTGCATGTGGCGGTGGTGTATAGGTTCGGTAAATATCCAATACAGAAGAAGTATCGTTGGCGCTATGACGTGGACATGGACTTCCGCGCGATGAAAGATTCTGTCTACAACAACAGGATGGCATGGCGTGAGCGTCAGTTCGTTAAGGATTCCCTGTATCGTGTAGTGTCAAGAGATTTCAAGATTTTGTATGACTCTTGCGTACACCAAAGGCACATAGAACGTCAGAAGGCCATAGATAACAGGGCCCCACAGCGCGACGTGATGCCACAAGAAACAATGGCAGGCAAGGTTAGTAAAAGGCAGAAGGCTGACGCAAGAAAGGATTAAAACGCAATGGAAGGTAAAAAAAATAACATAAAGAGGTTTTTCAATGCGCTACGAGGAAGTTTAGGGTATGGCAAATCTGTTATGCTGTTGCTGCTGATGTTATGCGCTATGGAAGCAAATGCACAGCGCATTGCAGTTAATACAGATGTGTTGATGGATGCATTCTGTGCTCCCTCATTGGGCGTAGAACTGACGTTGGCAAAGAAATCAACGCTGAATATCAATGCCCTCTATGGCGAAAAGATACTCGGCAAGGAAATGCGTATAGCCGCCCTGCAACCAGAATGGAGAGCGTATATATCTGGCAGACCTATGTATCACCATTATGTAGGTGTGGTAGGCCTACTGGCTTCATATAAAATTAACTTCGACAATAAATGCCATGATGGTGACGCTGCCGGCTTGGGCGTATCCTTTGGCTATGTGTTGCCAGTAAAGGAACGGCTGTTAATAGACTTTCATACAAGTCTTGGAGGAGCATATTATCACCAGAAAGAGTATATGCTCGGTGAAGATTATGACAATGAACACAAGAACTTGAGCGGTTATCCTGTGGCGAACGCTTCAGGAAGTTTGCTGATACCTTTGAGAATAGGTATCTCCGTGGCATATATTATAAAGTAAGAACAAAATTACTATGGTAAGGAAACTGATATTCTCCATAATGATAATGCTGCTGTTACCGTTGCTAGGAGGCAGCGGAATGATGCTGCGTGCGCAGAATGACGCTGTGGACGCCAATGTCTCAATAAGTTTTGAGACAGCAGGTGAGAAGGAGTATCGCACGGTGCGTTATGCTTTGTTTAAGACAGAGAATAAGGCGCGCACGGTGATGAAGCAGTTAGAAGAAGCCGTGCGTGCGCAGCGAGGAGACCAAGGTACCATAGAAATGGACGCATGGGACAAGGCAGTGGCTGCAAACAAGGTGAAGTTTCGCACTTCACGTGGCAACGGAGACTTTAAGGTGCATGCTTATCCAGATATGGCAGTGCTCGTAACATCATACCTGCCAGAAGAAGAACTGACCATAGAAGATGCTCAGTTTGCTGTTATTACCATCCGTGAAGGGCAGACAGACTATGTAAATGTCTTCAAAATGCAGATGGACGAAGGCGCACATACCATTGCCAATGTAGACGTCTTAGGAACCAATCGCGATACTATCAGTATTAAGGCGGCACCTGCCATTGATGATGGTAAACGCATGTATTTCAAGATTCACGTTGATTTGCCTATAGGTTATGCAAGTGAGCGCTCCCGACTCGTAGTGCAACCGCGCGCTGTAGACTGTCAAACAGAGGATACGATAGACTATATTAGTGGCTTGGTGTACGAAGGAACGGAGTATCATAAACTGCAAAACAAACGTATGCTGTTCAATTATAATAAGTATGATAAGGTGGCATACGCATACGTTGACAAACCGTTGTATTCCGATGAAAAGGTATATATCGATACAACATTGGTATATACTAAGCCAGACCGACGTAAGAGTTACAAGATACCGTACACGGTTCAGATAGCAGACCTTAACCATATATACTTTACTCGTAGCGCAGCGACAGGGTCATGCAATGCGAAAAATATATTTAAGTTCCTTGATTTGGGCGTTGCTGCTGCGGATATGGACTTAGAAGAATTTCGTATTGATGCCGAAAGCAACTATGATACGAAGAATCAGGACCTAAGGCTAAAGTTCGTTGTAGGCAAATCAGAACTGACAGCGGATTCTACCAACATGGTACAGTTAAACTCCTTGATACAGGAGTTGCGCTCATACGGTGAACAACTGATGGAGGTACGAGTAGAAGCAACGGCATCTCCAGACGGAGGCTTGGAGCATAACCGTAGACTAGCAGCGGAACGTACGCGGGTAGCGGCAGCGAGGGTGCGCAATTATCTCGGCAAGGTAGACATTGCTTTTCATACATCACAGCCGAAAGTATATACTTGGGAGGACGTAGCGCGAGAACTAGAACTTGACAATAAGGCAGAACTCGCAACAGCAGTGCGCCAAGCCATGGGACAAAGCGGTTATGGCGGCGATGCGGAAATAGCAAAATTAGAAGGGTATGAGAGTTATATCAAGCCAATATTAGAGCGCCTTCGCCTCATGCGTGTAACGTATCGCTATGAGAGAGAGCACGTAATGGACGCTAATGAGGTGACTGCAGAATACTACAAACGTAGAAATGACCTACTGAGAGGAAGAGGAAAGGATTTCTCTGACGGTGACTACTATAATCTTTTTCACACTATTACAAACCCCGCAGAGCAGGATACGCTGACAATGCTGGCGTATCGACATGTTACAAAGCGTGGAGGATATGAACAGATAAAGTTCTCTATGTACGTGGCAAACCGCATGGCTATGCTTAATCAGCGTAAAGGAAAGCCAGACTCACGTGTGTTGGCTCCGTTTATCAACCAGCGCTTGAGGGCTGTCGCAACGAAGGAATATGGTGAAAAAGCGCAAAAGAACCGTCGTGAGGTGCTGCTAAACCAAATAATAACCTACTTCCAGATGGAGGAACGAGACAGCGCACTCAGTTTCTGTGACTACTGGTTTGGCAAAGATAATGACCCTAAGGTGGAAAAACTGCGCAAATATATCACTTTTAAAGAGGGATTTATAAAATATGCCACACACCAATTGACGCCAGATGAGGAGAAGAAAGTGCTTGAAGCGATGGACTATGTCATCTCATGTGCTCCAGATAACAAGGCGGTGATATACACGGAAGCGCGTGATATACTCAATGTTCCTGAAAATGTAGCGTTAAATCTAATCAATGGGCTCGCTGATGATAACCCTAAAAAGTGGTATTTGCGAGGAATAATAGAGGCAGATAGAGAAGAGAAACGACTAGGAGAACGACGCTCCGCAACATACATTCCGTTGTATCTCGCATACTTTAATCATAGTTTTGAACTGGAACCGTCATACAAATGGTTGTATTTCTACGATGGTCAGGTAAGTGATGAACTGCGAGAACGTTATAAATACAGTAAGAAAAACAAAGTGCGTTACCGCGAAATGTTCAATGAAAAGGTTACGCTCAATGCAGAACAAACTGTGGATAACGGTGAAATGATAGAGATAAGCGGTGAGTAAAACAGCGCAATAAGTGCGGAAAGTAAAATAAGAACATAAAAAGGACATGAAGATTCTATTGCTGATGATAAGCATATTGATGCCTGTCGCGCTGTCAGCGCAAGGATTTCGTATGCAAGACATAGACCCACTCGACACTCTTGACGAGGAAGATTTGCACGCTATGCGTGATACCACGCTGCTGACGCGCCGTAATCTTGCCGTTGGTAAGTCGCAGGTCAATGCCCTTGACTATGTGCTTGATGACCGATACCGCCCAGTGGACCATTCATTTGACCATAAATGGTATGACCATCTGTATGTAGGTGCGGCATACGGCGTAGAACAAATCGTGCCACAGGTGGACGATTTCAAGTTTCGTGCGATGTCAAGAGCAAACCTTTTCATCGGCAAGGAACTGGATAAAAAGAACAGTTTGCGTCTCTCTGCAGGCATGGGCTGGGGATATCAGCGTGATGTTAACTTGTGGTTGACGGCTGTGCAGACACGGCTAGACTATCTTTTTAATCTCTCTACACACTTCAATGGATATAATCCTGCCCGCAGATTAGAGGTCTCTTTAATGGCTGGACTTGGTGCTAACATCTCTTGGATGCACAATACACCTACTAAGTTTGCCCCAGAGGGACATGTAGGACTGCAGTTTAAGTGTTTCACTGGACCTCTCGGAACCATCAGTGTAGAGCCATACGTGGGACTTTCTGCAGACGAAATAGATGTCTCTGGCACAAGAAACTGGCATGGATACGACCTTTTTTACGGCATAAACGTAAACTATGGATTCTATCTCGTAGACAATCTCTCAAAGGAAGCACGCCTAAAACTATTGCGTTCACGATTGGCAAACGACAGAATGGTGGATGCACAGACGCTTGAAAAGTGGCGTACACCATGGTTCGTGGAGTTTGCTAACGGCATAGTATGGAGTTCCTCTAATACTATGGACTTCGGAAATACTACCGGACACCAAACTGCTGTAAGCGTAG
Organism: uncultured Prevotella sp.; assembly: GCA_934272845.1. Taxonomy (GTDB): domain Bacteria; phylum Bacteroidota; class Bacteroidia; order Bacteroidales; family Bacteroidaceae; genus Prevotella. The sequence goes on along the minus strand of CAKQSF010000013.1, from coordinate 21,185 downwards.
GACGTTGGCTGTCGCCCGTAATGGGATTCAGAGTATCTGCCGTTTCACGTACCACAAGATGGATGGAAGAGCAATACCAAGTAGGAACAGACAAGGAAAGCATAACGAAAGCATATAGTTCTCACTACCTTAGTGGCAGGGTTGAGGCGCTATTTAATCCTTTTGGCTTCTTGAAAACGTTCCAATGGGATGCACCATGGGGAGCATATCTTGTCTTTGGCGGTGAAGTAGGGGCTATGGCAAAGTACAGTCCGAAGGGAAAGGTAAGCCGAAAGAGTGAATCTTACGACCTCGGAATACACCTCTGGCATCGTCTTTCCAAAGACCTACAGGTATTCGTAGAGCCACGTTACACCCATAACGTTTATACATTGTCGGTAAACGGGGGCAAAACACGTTCCATGCACGGCGATAATAACTGGGGAATAGACGCTGGTCTCACTATGCTTATAACGTCAGAACGCTATGGTGACATGGCGAAAATGGATGAAACACAGAACTTTATTTACCGTAACATACGCGGTCTGCGTGCCAGTGTAGGAGGTGGACTATCCCTTTTGCAGCGTCATGGAGGCTATTACACGGGCGGAGGACTGAACTGGAACGGAATGGTAGCGTTAGAATATGCTTTCAATCACATCCATGCAGTGCGTCTGCATGCTGATTGGCTGAATTTAAATGGAAGAATATTCGATGGCAACACGTTGTGGAATGCTCGCAGTGGAGTGATGCTTACTGCCCTGAACTATGAGGCAAACCTCACCAATCTGTGTAGTGGTAGGTTCCATGACCGTCGTTTTGAACTGGAGATATATGGTGGACCAGCACTCGGTTTCAGAACGGGGGATACCTACACGCCAGCCAATACGGCAGTTTCTGCACAGCAAACGCCTATGAGGAACTATGAGAAGAAGACGATGCTGGGCTTTGATGCAGGCTTGAAACTGACATCGCAGATAGGTAAAGGCTTCTCGCTATTCCTCAGTCCAACGTTGTATTTCATGGGTAATGCCCTGTCAATACCAGGAACAACAACAGTAGGTAGTGGCAGTATGCGTATGTTTGAGACCCTGAACCTTGGTGTGCAATACAAGATTGGAAAACTACGACGCAATCAAGAGACTGTGCGTAGTCAGAGAAGACAACGTGATCATGACTGGAATGCACGCCAGAAACAGTTGGAACAGAAAAAGGAAGAACTAAGAAAAGCCCGTGTTGCTGCCCGACATGCTAATAAATAATGTAGAACGAAGAATGAAGATTCTTGAAAAAGGTTTCTACAAAATCGTGGATATGAAAAGAATAAAACTCATATTGATGCTCCTTCTGCTACTACCGCTTGTTGGTGGTGCAGCCTTCCATGCCTCGGCACAGATGGATCCTGATGCAGTTCAGCCTGCCATGGCGGAACTATTAAGGCGACATTCCACCAGTGCAGACACCATTGCGAAGGAAATATCAGCCAAATTCTATAATAGTGCAGCCATGCAGATGGCGTTAGCAAGAGCCTATTACCGTAATAATGAACGACAAAAAACACGCTATTACCTCAAACGAGCCATGGCAGCAGACGTTAAGTTTACTCCTGCTTATATCATGTATGGTGAGATGTATGGTGAATGGAATGTCGATTCTGCTGCTTATTGGTATGACCGAGCGATAGAAGCAAACCCAAAGAACCCAGAAGGGTATCTGCATTATGCCAACGTCATGGCGCGGAAGGATATGAATAAGGCTGTGGCTAAGTTAGAAGAACTGCGTAAGGTGGATCCTCTTTATGCAGTAGATGTAGAAATCTCCGCCCTGTATAGCAAGCAAGGGGATGATAAATCTGCTGCTGCCGCTTTGGAAAACGTGGATATAAACACGTTGACCATGAATCAATTGGCACAGTACATGCAGAACTGTTACTGGAGTACGTATGACGATCGCGCCATGGAGGTCGGAGAAATAGCAATGAAACGCTTCCCTGGTAACCATGGTTTTAACCGCGTTTACGCATGGAGTGCTGCCCGAAAGGGATATAATCGAGAGGCTATCACGAACGGAATGATATGGCTAAAGGATGCTCCTGCCGACTCTATTAATTCCATAGACTATCTATCTCTGGGCACAGCATATATTGGCGAGGGACAATATGCAAAGGCTTTTGAGGCTTTTGAACATATAAAAGAACTGAAGGACGATTACTTCGCGCCACAAATGCCAGGACAAATAGCAAAGGCAGTGAACCGCAACGTGGAGGCATTGAAGGACAAAGGCGACTTCAATGCAGCGTCCGACCTCTATTCGCGCTATATAACTGCATTCCCAAGCGAAACAAATCCTGCTTACCAATATTATAATTTGGCGCAGATTTATCGCAGTCAGCAAGAGGAACTTGACGGTGAACAGCGTAAGGAAGTAATCCGAAAGATGTTCAAAGTGTATGAGACGATAGAAGAAAAGTACCCTGATTGGGAGAATATTTCGTATGTTCTCTACACTCACGCACGCTGGACTTACTCCTTCTTTGATGCAGAAAACGCAGAGAGTCTTGCCCGTCCTTACTACAATCGTCTTTATGATGTGTTGTCAAAGAAAGAAAATCCGACATCACAAGAAAAAGCAATGCTCGTTGAGGCGTGTCAGTATATGGCGTCAGATAGTTATTTTCAAAAGAATAACCTTGCTGAAGCACGAGTATGGTGGAATAGAATTCTTACGTATGATCCGACAAACCAGTCGGCAAAAGATGCGTTATCAAAGATAAAAAAGTAAATTAAATAACAAATAATGATTAAGGAAAGAAAATTATTGTTACTCATGTTTCGCTGTTATTATAAGTAACCTTCTCTTACTTACACTTTGATTTCGACAATAGCCACGAAATATAACAAAGGTAATTAATAGAACCAGCCTATAATCAGGTAGGTCTATAATCCGTAACTAGTAGAACCAGTCTATAATCAGGTAGGTCTATAATCAGGAACTAATATAACTAGCCTATAATCAGGTAGGTCTATAATCAGGAACTAATAGAACTAGCCTATAATTAGGTAGGTCTATAATCAGGAACTAATAGAACCAGCCTATAATCAGGTAGGTCTATAATCCGAAACTGATGTAATCATGATTTTAAACTCTTAATTATAAACTCTTAATTTAAAGAATAATGGAAAGTAATTTCGTAGATTATGTAAAAATACAGTGTCGTTCTGGCAAAGGTGGTAGAGGAAGTATGCATCTTCGTCACGTTAAGTACAACCCTAATGGTGGTCCTGATGGCGGTGATGGCGGTAACGGTGGAAGCATCATATTGCGCGGAAATCATAACTATTGGACGCTGCTTCACCTGCGTTACCAGCGTCATATCTTTGCAGAACATGGCGGTAATGGTGGTAGAGACAAGTGCCATGGAACGAATGGTAAAGACATTTACGTTGACGTACCATGCGGAACTGTTGTCTATGATGCTGAGACAGGTAAGTTTGTTTGCGACGTAATGGAAGACGGTCAGGAGGTAGTATTGCTGAAGGGAGGCCGAGGTGGACTCGGAAACTTCCAGTTTCGTACTGCAACCAACCAAGCACCCCGTTATGCGCAGCCAGGAGAACCGATGCAAGAGATGACCGTTATCATGGAGTTGAAGTTGCTTGCAGACGTAGGTCTCGTAGGTTTGCCAAACGCAGGAAAATCAACTCTGCTCTCAAGTCTGTCATCTGCACGTCCTAAGATAGCCAACTATCCTTTTACAACTCTCGAACCTTCGCTCGGAATAGTAGAATATCGTGACCACAAGTCATTCGTGATGGCAGACATACCAGGCATTATAGAAGGAGCGGCAGAGGGCAAAGGACTCGGTCTTCGTTTCCTTCGTCACATAGAGCGCAACTCGCTTCTTCTCTTTATGGTGCCAGGAGATAGCGATGATATTAAGAAGGAATATGAACTATTGCTTAACGAACTGCATAAGTTCAACCCAGAAATGCTACAGAAACATCGCGTTCTAGCCATCACAAAATGCGATTTGCTTGACGAAGAACTTATCAATATGCTCAAAGAAGACCTCATGAACAGCGGTCTGTTAAGCCCTGATGGCAAGACAGAGAATGGTCACGTAGTCTTTATCTCAAGTGTTACAGGCATGGGACTTAGTGAACTCAAGGACGTATTGTGGGAAGAACTCAACAGTGAATCAAACAAGATTGCTGGTGTAATAGCCGAGGATACGCTTGTTCACCGTGACAAAGACCTGTCTTACCTTGCTGCGGAAGTAGAGGAAGAAGACCGTAATGCGGATGAAGAAATCGGCATAATAGAAGAAATTGATGCTGATGACATAGAGTATCTTGATGAAGATGACCTTGAAGACCTTGATGACTTTGAATATGCAGACGATGAAAGCAATAAATGATAACATAGAGAAGGGACTGCTAACATATAATCTTGGCAGTGACATAACGGCTTTTACTACTGACAGAACCATTGGTCGTGACCCAGAAGTTATAAAAAATACGTTGGCAGGTATGCGTAATATTTCTGCCGACGCTATACGCTTTGTTCGTCCACACCAGACACATACAGACCGCGTAATGCCTGTTGCGGAAGAGTTCTTTGCCCTTTCTCCCCAAACACAGCAAATGCTTATGGAGGGAGTAGATGCTGTAATGACAAATATTACCAATGCAGTACTGGGTGTATCTACCGCAGACTGCATCCCTGTTATCGTCTATGACCCAGAGCATCATGCCGCTGCCGCCATCCATGCAGGTTGGCGTGGCACAGTGCAGAGCATCGTTCTGAAGACAATTGAGCAGATGCGGCAGATGTATCATAGCGATCCTGCGCAGTGCAAGGCAGTGATAGGTCCAGGAATAAGCCTTGATAGTTTTGAAGTAGGCGATGAAGTCTACAATGCCTTTGTCGAAGCACAGTTCCCAATGGACGATTTCGCGCGACAGTATCCTGCCTTTGCTCATGACGGAGAAGTACCGCAACAACCAGTGAAATGGCATATCGACCTTAAAGGAGTAAACCGTCAGCAACTGATTATGACTGGCATAAAGGCAGAAAACATTATGGTCAGCGATATAGATACCTTTACCGACGACCGTTTCTTCTCCGCCCGCCGAGAGCAAAAGGGCGAAGAGAAGTGTGGAAGAATCTTTACAGGCTTCATGATAGATTAAAGATAAAAGATAAAATTAAAAATTTAAAATTATGATAGCAATTATGATTACTTAGAATATGGTGTCATGCGTATTGTATGACATCATGTTTTAGTAATCATATTTTTTTTGTTCTAAACTTTTTTAGCCTTTAAGACCTATGAGGTATCTACTTTTTACGTTTCTTTTTTGCGTACAATATTCGCTTGCAGCCACCAATTGGCGGTTCACACATTATGACGATCATAATGGTATGTCGCAGTGGCACTGCACCAGAGTGTTGCAAGACAAGTGCGGCTTCATGTGGTTCGCAACGTGGAATGGACTTAACCGTTATGATGGTTATGACTTCACCGTGTTCAAGTCGCAGCCAGGTGACAATAGCAAGTTGACCTCTGACCGTATCCGCAATATGCAGATGGGAGATGACGGCAATATCTATTGCAATATCAACGACCATATTTGGCGTTTCAATCTTTCTACATATAAGTTTGAACTTCCAGATGCTGCTACCAGTGAACGTTACCTTACTCGTATAAAAGCAGACAGCGAGGTGCATCCCGAGGAAGAGGCAGACGTATGCGGTCGACAGTTTGAAAAGGTAAGACAAGTATTTCGCGATACTCAACGTAATATGTGGGTGATGGGCTTATATGGCGTTTACAAGGTTACCCCAGCCCCTATGCCTGCGCAGCGCATAGAGGCAGTGCCAGAAGACATAGTGCGCAGCATATATGTTGATAACAAAAAGCGTATTTGGGTAACGGTCCGCAACAGCGGAGTGGTCACAGTGCTCGACAGTAACGCCAACCTCATAGGCTATCTTGGTATAGACGGTCGTCTGCATCCCACGCCCGTACGCTTCGCACCCGTGTATTGTGTGATGCAACAGCGTAATGGCACCATTTGGTTGGGAAGCAAACCAAACGGGCTCTACAGACTGAAAGAAACCGAAAACGGAGTGTTTGCCATAGAGAACTTTACCAAAGGCGATGCTGCGCAGATAAAGAGTGGAGCGACGATAAATTGCGAGAACGTCTACGATATAAAAGAAGACCGTCAAGGGCGACTATGGATAGCGACCCATGGTGGAGGCATCAATGTGATGGAACGTACGAGTGGAGTACCATTGTTTCGTAATATGAACAATACGTTCCGCCGTTATCCTAAGAATAATATCTACATGCGCCGCATAATGATTGTCGGTGACAGTCTGCTTCTTGCCACTACCACAGAGGGATTTCTAGTTATTCCCCACTTTAAGAAGCCCTATGGCAGCATAACCTTTAACGTACACGAACGCGAATCAGACCGTGCCGCCAGCCTTTCAAGTAGTGCTGTGATGGATATGATGTTCGACCGCAAAGGCAGGCTCTTCATCACCACCGAGAGTGGGGGTGTCAATATGCTGCTCACCCGAAATCTTACTGCACCGCAGTTTGCCTTTCGCCATTTCAATACCACCACAGGCATGGGCTCTGACGTAGCGCTCGCCATGGCAGAGGCAGCAGACGAGATACTCGTACAGTGCAACAATCAGGTGACACGCCTTAACGCTGATACAGGCGAAGCAGAGAATTTCAATGACCTTTTCTTCTCCATAGCCTCTCGCTTCTCAGACGCAGAGCCATTGCTATTGCCAGATGGACGTTGGTTATTGTCCACAGAGTCGGGCGTAATAATCATGGCAGAGAGTGCTTTTCACCAACGATCTTACGTGCCGCGCATTGTCATAACATCCGTCTCAGTTCCCGGTATGCCAACGGACTTTTCTGTTGAGGCACATGACACCATACATCTTTCCTCAAAAGATCGCAACATCACCATACAGTATGCTGCCCTCGACTTTACAGACAACACCCACATAAAGTATTCCACACGTATATGTCAGGAAAGAGACTGGTGGGGACGCAGCCACGAAACAGTATGGACCACTCCCCACGATACACGTTCGTTGAGCCTCTTCGACCTTGCCCCTGGTATGTATCGCATAGAGATACGTTCCACTAACGCCGAGGGACTGTGGGTAGACAATACTCGCGTTATATACCTTGACGTCAAACCAACGTTTTGGGAGACACGCCTTGCCACGGTGCTCTATATCCTTTTAGGGATAATTCTTATCTCAGGTATAACATACACCGTGACCTATATTCGTGCCCTAAAGCGTCAGCGTGAGGAAAACCTCAAGGCCTACCTGCAACTATTTGAGCGACAGACCATGATGTCAGCGCAGGCGTCAGTCTCAAATAGTGTCGTAGATACAGGGCATCCAGATGAGAAGCCTGTGCCAACGGAAGAAGTACAATCCGTGGCAGCATCACCTACGCCTGCAGCCGTAAATATATCAGAGGAGGATGATGCTTTTATTCGTCGTCTTCTCGCCTTTGCCGATGAGAATCTTGGCGACAGTAGTGTGGGTATAGATGAGATGGCATTAGCCACAGCCACCTCACGTTCCAGCCTAAACCGCAAGACCAAGCAACTGCTCGGTGTGACACCAGCCGACTTTCTGAAAGAAGCCCGCATCAAGCGAGCCTGCCAGCAGTTGCAGACCACTACGCGTAGTATTAACGATATAGCATATTCCTGTGGCTATTCAGACCCGAAGTATTTCTCAAAATGCTTCAAGACGTCCATAGGAGTATCGCCGAGCGAATACAGAAATACCCATAAGTCATAGGTAGGTGTTTCCCCTATGAAAAATGGTAAATTACGGAAATACGATAAAAGCGCCCTGATTGCATTGCGATTTGGGCGCTTTTGTTTTGTAATCAGGGCTTAATTGCAGTGCGATTAAGCCCTGATTACATTATAGAAGCACCCCTCTACTTGAGAGGAAAAGTAACATGTTGTATTGTAGTTAGTTATAGTTGCTTGTGTTGTGTAGGTGGAAAATGGTAAATTTGGGAAATCACTATTTCGCTGTGAACTTCTTATAATACAAAGATATTCATAAGTAAGTATTCAAAATTATTATTACATATGATTAAGTGTATATGGATGTCGTCATATTAAATATTAAAATAATTTAGAACACTTATTTACCAGTATAACTATTCAGCGATAGTCGCGTTAACCAAAGCCTTTATTTACGTGCGCGCTTTCTCACAATGTCACAGTTAAACTTTCTTTGGCTGAACTCGGCTTTGCCGCTTGCCTTAGCAAGAAGCCAATATTTTGAAGCAACGTTAGCAATTCTTTGGCTGGAAGCCAATACTATGAGTAACCGTAGGCACCGCCCACGGATTTTAGGTACTCTCCCTATTCTCAGCCTGGAAGGCTGTACACTACCGATAATGTACAGCCTTCCAGGCTGGTATTTTCCTTCCTATGCCAAGTCCGTAGGCTTCGCCCACGGTTACTCAAAGTATAGCCTTCCAGGCTGATTCTATCCATAGCACATAGTTACCATTACTATACTTTGCACGTACTCACCATTTAATTATCGCTTCTATATAACATGTATCATCCCTGCGTTACAGAGAACTTGCGATTGAGTCTGTCTAGTGTTGTTATTTCCCGTTTTGCTCAGGGGAAGACCCCTGTGGTGAACTGAATAATTACTTACTGGTATTTTACGAAAACACCGATAAAACCGCGGAAAATTATCAGTGTTGACGCAAAATTACACCCATGGTGCGATAATATTACACTATATTTGACAACAATCTAAACCTTCTTTATTAATAAAAAGCATTAACTTTGCATGCAGATAATAATAATTGCCAACGCTAAATAACTAACCAAATAATAATAACTTTTTATGAACAAAAACTTTTTCAAACATTTGCTGTTGTTGCTCGTGACACTTCTTATAGGTGTGACGGCGGCAGAGGCAAAGAAGAAGTTGCACACCATTGGTGACTCCACCATGGCGAACTACTCCACTGACGGTTCTACCGACAAACGAGGATGGGCGCAGATGCTGCAACAGTTCTTTAATACTGACAACGTGACGGTGAACAACCGTGGTAAGTCGGGTGCCTCAAGTAAGTCTTTCTATAAGGAAGCAGCCTACTGGCCAACGCTCGTTAAGGGCGGAAGCGACGAAATGCAGAAGGGAGACTACCTCCTTATACAGTTCGCCCACAACGATGAGAAGAACGGTGGTGCCGATGGCGACGTAGTAAAAGCATACTATACCGCCACAGGTCAGGCAGACAAAGCCGCCTCTACAGACTATCGTGGCACTACGGCAAGCGGTACTTACAAGGAATATATACGCAAGTACATTGACGAAGCGAAGGCAATGGGCGTGACACCAATCGTTGTCGGTCCTATATGCAGAAAGTATTTCGAGTCAAGCGGCACGGCAATACTCCGCAACGGCCAGCACGATCTTGGTGACAGTTTTACTATATGTGATGGTAAAACACTCACAACAGGTAATAAGGTAGCATCGTCAGACGATACATACGATTACGTGGCACAGGCAAGAAACGTTGCAAACGAGTATGACGATGTACCGTTCATAGACCTAACAACACTTACCGCCAATATGTATGTAAGTTACGGTGAGGCATATTGCACCAGCAACCTCTTCTGTAACGATGACTCTACACACCCAGGAGCACTCGGTGCAACGCTGATAGCACGCGAGTTTGCTCAGCAACTCAAGGCGCAGGCAGCCTCAGAGACCGACCCTAAGAAGAAAGCGGTACTCGAAGCACTGGCAAAGGACGTTATCGTTTCGTCAGAGATAACATTCAACCCAACATCAGGCGACCTCGGAAAGGCATACCAGGGACAGTCTGTAGTAAAAGAATTCAACGTTTCAGCCTTCGGACTGGAGAGTGGCAACGACATGACCGTGACGGCTGATGGCGGTTTCCTCGTCTCACTCGATAAGAAGAATTATGCTACAAGTATTACCATTCCATGCAGTGGTAACAGTGTCATAAGTACGATATACGTAAAGGCAAACCTCAATAATTCTGGTACAATAACAGGAACTCTTACCGCTACGGCAGGTGCACAGACATCTTCGCTTCCTCTTTCCGCTGAGGCAATAAACCTATCAGGTGGAAAAGAAGCAACAGCGGTGTGGACATTGACAACATCAGGCGCACCAGAGGCAAGCGAACTATTGACAGTGGCAGACCAGACACTCTCAGAACTCAACGCATCGGTTTATGCCAATATGGGTACAGGTGACGCAATGCGCAAGATGCAACTCCTCACCACACCAACAGGCAAGTGGGGAGCAGGCGAGATTGACGAGGTGTCAACACGTTATGCTGAGTTTAAGGTTACCTGTCCAGCCGACTATGAGTATGCTGTTGACAAAATATCATATTATATCTCAGGTCGTGGTGGCTCAGCAGTGAGTTACCATGCGTACTACAGCACGAATAAGGATTTCTCTAATCCCGTTCTCATAGACGAGAAAGTGAATATGGCGAAGGACGCTCCGACGCTCATCGAATGCCCAGTTGTAAGCAAGATAGAAGAGGGACAGTCACTCTATGTGCGCCTATACCCTTGGTATAACGGTCAGGCTGCTGAGGCAAGCGGTAAATACTTCTGTGTTTCAAACATGACAATACACGGCACTGCCACCAAAATGGGTGGACAGGCAGTGGACTATAATGGAACCGTATCATATAGTCTCGTTGACTCAGACCCTGTCTTCGCACCAGAAGAAATGACAGTAGGCTTCGTAGGCAAGACTGTTTCTTACGGTTCTCTGCTCACAGTTAGTAAGAATGGTGGTTGCACGTGGAGCGGAAGTACAGACGACGGAAAGGTGCAGACGAAGATAGCGAACGCTACAGCAAGTTCATTACCATCGTCAGCAGTAGAAGGTAACACCGTGACCTTTACTCTGACCCCAGAGGAAGGCGTAGTGTTCATGCCAACAAAAGTGAAGTTCCAGGCTGCACGCTACGGTACAGACGGTGGTAACATCACAGCAGTGATAAGCGGAACAGGCAGTGCCACAATCTGCGAGAACGCAGGAGTGAACCGCTCAAGCAAGGGATTAGAACTGAAAACGTTTGAAGTGAGCGTGGAAGGAGTATCTGCTGATGCAAGCAATCCACTGAAACTCGCCATCTCTGTCGTAGGACTCGGAAAAGGCAAGAACGTTGGTATCAACGATATCGTTATCGAGGGTAAGATGCAGGGCACAATACAACAGAGCAAGAAGTATGCACTTACCACAAGCGTAAGCCCAGCAGAGGCAGGCACCGTGGCTCTCGACCCACAGATGTCAGCATATAAGGAAGGCTCAGAGGTAACACTTACAGCCAAGCGTAACTTTGGATATAAGTTTAAGGAGTGGCAGGTTGACGGCAAGAGTGCGTCAACCACAGAGGCATACACACTGACAATGGATGCCGACAAGAACGTTACAGCGGTCTTTGACGCTATACCTGTATACACAGTGAGCACCTCATGCACAAATGATGCAGAACTCTCCATAGGTTCAGTAACCCTCACTCCTAACGACAATGATGGCAAATATGAGGCAGGAACAAAAGTAACGGCAACGGCAAACGAGTCACGCATCTTGAAGTTCATGCAGTGGACAGATGGTGGTGAGAACGCTGGTACGACGGCAACACGCACCATTACCGTAAATTCGGACCTGAATCTCATCGCCAACTATGAGGTGCAAGACTTTGTTGCGGTGTTCGACGCTTCAAAGACACAGGCATACGCTTACGAGACAACGACACAGTACCCGTTCCAAGCAGACATAACATGGGATGCGGAGCGTAACGCACAGGCTGCGGTGGTACGTCAGTCAGACGGAAGCCTAGTTTATACGCAGAACACGGGCACACCAGTAGTGCGCAACCGTGAGGGCGTTGTGATGGCAGGCATCAACGGATTGTATCAGAATGGCTATGACACACGCGACATAGCATGGCAGTATCAGTTCTCAACCAAAGGCTTTACAAACGTTACGTTCGTTGGCGATATGGCAGCGAAAAATGCTGCTACCAAGACGTATAAGGCACAGTATTCACTCGACGGAACCACCTTTGCTAACGTAGACGGTGCAGAATGGGATATGACGGCGAACGTAATAAAGCCTATTTCCTTCACACTGCCAGCAGAGGCAGACGGAAAAGACTTGGTATATGTACGAGTTTGCGGTACAGGTGATGAGATATTAAACTCTTCATACACCTTCGATAACACCTTCGATGGACTGAAATACACAGCACATTCGGAGTCTGGCATAGGTAATGTCTATGTGCTCGGCACTGCGGAGACCGTGGCTGACGATGTAGCACCAGTGGTAACGACAACACTCCCGGCTGACGGAGCAACAGGAGTAAGTGCTTCTGGCAGCATAACAATATCATACAACGAACGCATACAGGCAGGAACAGCCCTCGCGGACGCAACACTTGACGGCAAGACACTGCAACCAACATGGAACACACGCAGCGTGACCTTCAACTATGTAGGGCTTGAATATGGCAAGACATACGCCTTCGTGCTCCCTGCAGGTTATGTGGCAGATCGCTCAGGCAACGCTGCTGCTGCACAGACACTGACGTTCACCGTTATGGACAGGCAGAAACCACAGGCACGTATCTTTGACGCAGTAGTAGACAAGACCCTCGACCTAAAACAAGGCGAGAGCATTGCTGCCACGGAGACAATGCCAAAGCAGTACCGTTACATACAGGATGCTATAGACGATGCACCAAATAATGCTACAACGCCATACCTTATATATATAAAGGAGGGCTACTATAACGACCCTAACACTACGTTTAACGATAGTTACGGTACTCGTTTCACTACATCGCAGACAGGTGCAGATGCTCCAACAGAGAAGATTCCTGGCGGAAAGAACGATTATGACGATTGCAGATTGGTGTATGTGAACAAGCCAAATGTTCACCTTATCGGTCAGGCAGTAGACAAAGTGACGATAGCAACAGACCGTATGGATGGTTCGTGCACCGATGCTTCACGCGTATGGTATCATGTAAATGCAGGTGCTACACTTGAAGTGCAGGATAATGCCAGCGACTTCTACATGCAGGGCGTGACCCTCGACAATGAGAACTGGACCATAAAAGGAATGGAAGGTCCGCAGGCTCTGTGTATGAACATTACTTCAGACCGTGCCGTGTTTGACGACATCAACGCGCGTTCTTATCAAGATACATACAAGAGCAACGGCACATACAACCGTCAGTTCTTCTATAACTCAACAATAGAAGGCGGTGTAGACTTTATATATGGTTCTGGCGATGTATGGTTTGAGAACTGTATCCTTAACATAAATCGTAAGAACGGAGGTTTCATCGTGGCGCCTAACCACCCAGAGGGCACACGTTGGGGATATGTATTCAATAACACTACAATCACCACAACATATACAAGCAACCCTGAAGACTATCAAATATACCTCGGACGTCCATGGCATGAGCAGCCAATGACAGTATTCCTTCACACAAAGATGGAGGTAAAGCCATACGATGGCTATTGGTATCCAACAATGGGAGGTCTGCCAAAACTCTGGGCTGTATATGACATAGTAGACAAGAAGGGCTACGCGCTGTCAGAAAAGTCTATAGAAGACTACTATTACACATCAAATGGAGAAACCATAACGGGTAAAGCGAAAAACTATCTTACTGCTGACGAGGCTGCACAGTACACCGTCGCTAACGTGATGGCAGGTGATGGCAGCAGCGCGAAGACAGGAGTATGGAACCCAATGGAGGTAGTAGAGAAGACGGCAGTGCCTGTATTAAAGCAGGAAGGCAATGAGGTAACATGGCAGGCAGATGACTACGCCATCTGTTATGTAGTAACCGTCAATGGTAAACCAGTAGCATTCACCACCGAACCACGTTATGTTGCTGCGGTAGGCGATGAGATACAGGTGCAGTCAGTAAACGAAAACGGTGCACTCTCTGCCATGTCAGCCGTACTGAGCGTATCTACTGGCATCGAAACAGTAACTAACGATACCGTTAACGCGGCTTCTTCTACTATTTACAACCTCCTCGGACAACCGGTGAAGACGCCAAGTAACGGTGTGTTCATCATGAACAACAAGGCTGTTATGGTAAAGTAAAGCGTAATATCATATAAAAAAGAAAGCGACAACAGAGTGTGATTATATCGCACTTTGTTGTCGCTTTCTTTTTATTTATATGTAAATGATGGTGTGAGTATAAAAACTTTATTTATGTTCAAAACTATATTTTAACGTCACTGAGCACCCGATGTATTCCTTAAACTGGCATAAACCATGATTGGGAATGCCGTCTTCTGTTGACGGTCCGATGTCAAGGATGCGCAGACCAGCCTCGTAGTAGTGTTCAAACAGGGCGTGAGTAAGATAGTTCATAGGGCGATGGGCGGAGTATTCACGTATGTCTCCCCAGTAAACTACCTGCGCTATGCCTTCTGCTACGTGAAAGACCTGGGCTGCTGCAACATCGTTGCCATTGTGTTCCAGCACGAAGAAGTCCGCTTTCACTACTTGACTGACCGTTTGCCACACCTGTTCGAGTGTCATTCGTAAAGGAAAACCACGTTCCTCACGGTTACGACGTATCACGTTATAGGCACGAGCCACCTGCGAACGGTCCGTAGCGTCAAGTTGAATGAGGCGAAATGGTTCCTTCATGGCGTGATGAAGGTTCTTGCGTGCGCTACGGTCTATGAAGTCCTCGTAATGCGTCATGCGTGCGAGGTCAAAGTGGTAGTTGAGGTCTATACAACGAATACTGAACTGGCGAGCCATGACATTAATCCATTTGGATAGTTCTGTATCATTATATACGGTAGGTTGTAGGGTGATAGAAATCGCCTTGCCTCGTTCTTGGGCGTATTCATATAGTAATCGAGTTGCTTCCTCCATGCGTTCCAGTCCCTCTGGCTTGCGTTCTATGAAGCCCCCGTATGGTGCGGAGAACGGAGAACGCAGCGTGTTGTCACGCTCTCCGAGTATAATGCCGAGGCGTGGCTTGCTGTCTTCGAAGGAAAGGAAGTGCAAGCGTTCTGCCTTGTCACGGTTAAGTTCGGCAAATGCCACACTGTTGAAGACGTGCTGTGGATGGTATATCTTCTTGAAATCGTCAGAAGAGAGAATTTTTATTTGCATTACCTATTCAATATATCAGCATTACCTATTCAAAATAGAATGATAGAACAATCATCTTGCTACGCACATTGTTAATGGATTTTGCGTAAGGCAGGATGGTATTGTTGTTCATGTTCGGAATGTGAGAAGTGTCAAGATTATTGCTCAGACCATACATAAACTTCAGTTCTGGGCGCAGTTTGAAGAAAGGAAGGTAGAAATCGCACCCCATACCGACCTCAAGGAATACGTCAGACTTCTTCAGTTGTATGTATTCGCTTGACGAGGCAGACAAGTTCATCATCGGGGCGATACCCATCATAAGGTATGGACGGTGGTTATTAAAACGCTGTGATGCGTAAATAATGTCGAGATTAGCACCCACGTAGACCGTTTTCATACTCTCACTGATCTGTGATTGCTCACCGTTTGCAGTATTAGCGTTAAGGTTACGGAAAGCAATATTGCGTGTGCCAAAGTACAATTGTGGTGCAAAGCGAAACGCAAAGTATTCGTTTAGGCGCAGTTCTCCGAGCACACCAACGTTAAATCCTGGCTCCCAGTTATGCTGGTCTGTGGTTATGTTGGCATCAATCACAGTGCCGTCGGGAGCGGTAATAATCTGTGGACCAACATTATCCATTTCCATATCCTGCATGTGCGTGCCCACAACAATGCCGAGATGAAACGGACGCAAGTCAGTATATGGACGGTTTTGTACGCGCTTCTCTTGCGCTGTCGCGGTAGAGAGAGTAAGGACTATTCCTATAAGTGTAATAAAGAGTTTTTGCATAATAATGAGTATAGTACTGTAAAAATAAACGCAGAAAGTGAATATAAATTGCTTTTACATGACAGAAATACTTTAAAAATAGGTATAAAACATTATTTAACATATTTTTTAGTACCTAACTGTAGGTATTTTCAAAATAAATTCATACCTTTGCATCACGAAACAATAACAAAGGCTTTTACAAAAACATTATAAACAAAACAAAAACAACTATGGCTTACGTAATTAATAACGACTGTATCGCATGTGGAACATGTATTTCTGAGTGTCCTTCTGAGGCTATCTCTGAGGGCGAGATCTACTCAATCAACCCTGATGCTTGCACAGAGTGCGGCACATGCGCTGATGTATGTCCTAATGAGGCTATCCACCTCGGTTAATATTCGGGCATAAAGCATAGCAATATTTAGAGTAAACTACATAGGCGGCGAACCTTTAATTAGGTTTGCCGCCTATTTTTTTTTGTTTTTTTCTTGTTTTTAGTCTTAAAATTGTGTATCTTTGTAAAACGTTTACTGAGAGCGAAAAGTAACCGAACAACCAAACGACAAATCTACTAAACAACAATACTTACATGTTAATCCAATTCAATGTACATTATATTGTCTCCTTCGCGGACGAACTTTACGTTAATGTTAAAATGCCAAACGGACGTGTTGAGGCTTATAAGATGACGCAGAAGTGCGAGGGAAACTGGCAATATGAACTGCGTTTCGATGTTAATGGCGTCGAAATGCTTGACTATTATTACTCTGTTTTAAGACTAAACGAGGTGCAACGCACCGAATGGAGTACCCAAGCGCACCGCATAGATATAGCACAAACAGGACTGACGCAATATACTGCTTACGATAATTGGATTGACATACCCCATGATACCTACCTTTATACCTCCGCATACACCCAATGTATCAATCGCAGAGAACCACGAAAGGTGTATCGCCGAAGTAACCCTGCGGCGCTGCGCCTAAAAGTTCGTGCTCCGCAGTTGCGCGGAAATGAGCATCTTGTGGCTGTAGGGGCTCACCCCGTCATGGGGGAATGGCACCTCGACAGAGCCATACCGTGCGAGGAACAGGCACCAAACGAGTGGATATGTGACATTGATGCAGAGTATACCGCTGGCGAAGAGTTAGAGTATAAGTTCGTGGCGGTGAAGGATGGTGACCCGAATAACGAGCCTATGTGGGAGACGGGAGAGAACCGTAAGGTTACGATGCCGCGTATGAGACGTGGCGAAATCATTGAGTATGAGTTGTCGCAGGCATTCTTTGAGATATGGAATGTGCGCAAGGCGGGTACACTAGTGCCTGTATTCTCACTGCGAACGCAAGGCAGTTTCGGCGTAGGCGACTTCGGAGACCTATGCCGTATGATAGACTGGGTAGCGTATACGGGACAGCGTCTGTTGCAGGTATTGCCGATAAACGATACCACTATCACTCATACTTGGACCGATTCATACCCTTATTCATGCATAAGTATCTTTGCCTTACACCCGCAGTATGTGGACTTTCGACAACTTCCACCACTTGCTGACAGTAAGAAGGCGGAGGCAATGGAATGCTTACGCAAGGAACTTAATGCCCTTCCACAGATAGACTATGAGCGAATGACAGCAGCGAAGTGGGAATATCTGCGCCTGTTGTTCGCACAAGAAGGCAAGAATGTACTGGCTTCTGCCGACTTCAAAGAGTGGTTCGTGGAGGAACAGCATTGGCTTGTGCCTTACGCGCAGTACTCTTATCTGCGTGACAGCCATGGTACTGCTGACTTTACGCAGTGGGAAGGCAACACGCAGTGGCAGGAGTCAGACCGTGAAGCACTGTCTAATCCACGCACAAAGGCATACAAGCAGGTTGCGTTTTACTACTATGTGCAGTATGTTCTTGCCGTGCAGATGAAGACAGCGCATGACCATGCACGTGAGAAGAGAGTAATATTGAAGGGCGATATACCTATCGGCGTAAACCGAAAAGGCTGTGATGTATGGCAGGAGCCACGTTATTTCAACCTGAACGGGCAGGCAGGAGCACCACCAGACGACTTCTCTATCAACGGACAGAACTGGGGCTTCCCTACATATAACTGGGATGAGATGCTGAAAGACGACTGTCTGTGGTGGGTAAGACGCTTTCAGAATATGCAAAAGTACTTCGATGCCTACCGCATTGACCATGTCTTAGGCTTCTTCCGCATATGGGAGATACCGTCAGATGCCGTTCATGGCTTGCTCGGGCAGTTCCAACCAGCCCTCGGATTGACAGCAGAGGAGATAGAAGCATACGGACTACACTTACGTAAGGGGCGCTTTACTCGTCCGTATATAACGAAAGAAATACTTGAAGACATCTTTGGTGAGGAGAAGGCACAGTATGTTCGCAATACGTTCCTAACGCCTTATAAGGAGGGACTGTACCTGATGAAGGCAGAATATGACACGCAACGCAAGGTAGAGGCGAAAGTCTCAGACCCTAATATGCGCGACGGTCTATACACATTGATAAGCAATGTACTCTTCCTTCGTGACCATAAGAACCCTGAACTATATCATCCGCGCATAGCGGCACAGCACACATATATATATAAGGTGTTGCTATCAGAGAGCGATCGCAACTGCTTCAACCGCATACACGATGATTATTTCTACCGCCGCAACACGCAGTACTGGTACAAGGAGGCCATGAAGAAGTTGCCAAAACTCGTTGAAGCCACCCGAATGTTAGTGTGTGCCGAAGACCTTGGCATGATACCAGAGTGCGTTCCCACAGTGCTTGACGAACTGCGAATACTCTCTCTCGAGGTGCAGTCAATGCCAAAGGAGATGGGAAGACAGTTCGGCAGACCAGAATGTTACCCTTATCGCAGCGTCTGCACTATCGACAGTCACGATATGCCGACCCTACGAATGTGGTGGGACGAAGATATTACACGCTCACAGCAGTATTATTCTACTGTGCTAGGACGTCGCGACGAGGCACCACACCCTCTTCCTGCGTGGCTGGCACGTGACATCATGTTGCGAAACCTACAGTCGGCCTCCATGCTCTGCGTGTTATCATTGCAGGATTGGCTTGCTATCAGCGAGAAACTACGCCTCCCTGATGCTAATGCGGAGCGCATAAACATACCTGCTAATCCACATCATTACTGGCGATACCGTATGCATCTCAACATAGACGAGATGCTTGCCGATAAGCGGTTCTGTGATGATATTGCTGAAATGATAACACAAAGCGGCAGATGAAGATAGAGAAGATAGATCCACCGTCATGGTTTTCTGGCATGGAAAACCCCATATTGCAGATAATGCTGACAGGAGAGGGACTGCAAGAAGCCTCGTTCCTGGCAGTAGATAAGCGTGTGGAGGTAACGAAAACTATACGTTCAGCAGACGGACGATACCTTTTCGCATACCTAAACCTCAGTGATTGTGCTGTAGGTACGCTGCCCTTGCGCCTCAAAAATGGTGAAGAGACGATAGAAATACCATACGTTCTGAGCGAAAAAAAGTACGGAACGATGCAGAAAGAAAGTCTCTCCGCTGGCGATGTGGTCTATCTCTTGATGCCAGACAGGTTTGCTCGTGGTGGTAAAGCACTATTGGCAGATAGTCCCAAGGACGTGAAGCAACGAGAATGGCAGCACATTAGTCCGTCGGGTAGGGCAGGAGGTAACATCGAAGGCATAACGGAACACCTTGATTATCTGCAAGACCTCGGTGTAACGGCACTGTGGCCCACACCCGTTTTACAGAATAATATGCCCGAAACACAACGCCTTAGCAGTTATCATGGGTACGCAATAACCGACTTCTATGCTATAGACGCACGCTTTGGAACCCTTGAAGACTATCAGAACATGACCAAGTGTGCCCACGAAAAAGGCATGAAGGTTGTGATGGATATGGTCTTTAACCACTGTGGTGCAGCGCATCCATGGCTTAGCAACCCACCGATGCCCGATTGGTTTAACCACCGTGAGTGGGTGGAAGGGGCTGATCTGACGGGCGGACATTTACCAGAGACGAACGAAAAGTACCTTCAGACCAACTACAGACTTACGCCAACGGTAGACCCTTACGCCGCAGAGGTGGACAAACGGCAGACCGTTGAGGGCTGGTTTGTGAAGACAATGCCCGACTTAAACTTGCGAAACGCACACCTTTTGCGTTATCTTACGCAGATGACCATGTGGTGGATAGAGACTGCAGGCATTGATGCCATACGCATGGACACCTTCCCTTACACCGACAAAGACGCCATGCAGCAGTGGCTTCGAGACCTGCATAGGGAGTATTCGTGGTTTAAGGTCGTTGGAGAAACATGGGTATCAGACACAGCATTCTCCGCAAAATGGCAGGAAGGAGAACTCGATAGCCCTATGGACTTTGCCCTTTTTGAGGCTCTTAACCACTCAAAACGTGAGGAAACAGACGAACCGTGGAGCGGGATGAACCGTGTTTACAATACACTTTGTTATGATTATCTGTACAAAGACCCGTTGATGGTGATGACGTTCCTTGATAATCACGATGTTAACCGCTTCCTCGAAGACTTCGAGAACTATTCACTTAAGGAGCAAAAGCAGATGACGGAGAGCCTAAAACGTGCCCTTGCGCTGCTCATGACCATGCCGAGAATACCGCAATTGTATTACGGTACCGAAGTATTGATGTCAGGAACGACACGTAAGAACGATGGTTTTGTTCGCCTACCATTCCCTGGAGGTATGCCAAACGATACTCATGACGCCTTCACCGCAAGGGGAAGAACGCGCGAAGAGAACGATATGTACCGCTGGTTACGCCGCCTTATGCACTGGAGAAAGGGCAACGAGGTGATAAAACATGGTACTACCAAGCAGTTCTTGCCCTATAATGGCGTGTACGTCTTGGCGAGACTGTATGGCGAAACGACAGTACTGACAGTGGTAAACGGTTGCAACCATAGAGCGACATTTACCCCAAACCGTTATGAAGAAGTAATACTCGGAGCAAAGGAAGCAAAGAATATACTGACAGAACGAACTGTAGATCTCGCCAATCCCATTCATCTTGCACCGAGAAGAGTAATGATACTCGAGATAAAGCCTAAAGATTGACTTACTCATTCGTAGAAAGTTAGTCATAAAAACCTAAAGATTGACTTACTCATTCGTAGAAAGTTAGTCA